>CAYPPG010000184.1:0-1537 GCA_964412555.1 uncultured bacterium | reverse complement strand
GGAGAAATGGTAATGTTGTAATGTGGGATATTAAAACAAGTAATAGTGTCATGCTAGCTGATCTCTATGGTGCTTTTGATAATATACAGTTTTTCCCCGATGGAGATCGTATTTTAGCCAAAACATCTGTTGTTTCTATTCAAGAAAGTCGAGTGTTGTTTAAGTTTGAAGGTGTAAATGCATTTCTTTTACCAAGTGGGAAAACTGCTTATTCATTTCATTCTGGATTGAACGTATGGAATACCGACACTGGTGAAAAAATTCAACAATATCCTGATTATTCTCTACAGGGTATGGACCTGGAATTCGCCCCCAATGGCCAATATTGGTTGGAAGCGCCGGAACAGGATGAAACAAATCCCTCGATATTGAATCGAGGCGCGAACATGGTGCGAATTTCGGATTATTCGAAGCAGCGTAGTTTCGTGAATGAACGAGGGAACAATATAACCGTCAGTAAAATCAAATTTTCACCTGACGGAAAACTTGTCGCCCTTGCGAGCGGGAAAAATATTTACATTTACGATGTCAGTGATTTTTCCGCATTTGCGAGAGGATCGGGTGAGTATTGATTTCGGTAAAATATGCAATAAAAAACTGGCGGGTGTGGGTGGTGACTCCACGCCCGCCGGATCGTTTTATCGGATTGAATCACGAAAGACACGAAAGAGGCGTGAAGGGCACGAAAAGGGAAGGATGATGATTCTTCAAGGGCAAGCGTGACCGCCTTGCCCTTGGTACCCGCACCCGCAGATGATTCTTCCGGAAGCAATGCCGAAACTTTTGCTAATAAATTTGGATTGACAAGATGGAAAGGAAATTCGGCTTATGTTGGTTGGATAACGGAAGTTGACGTAGGATCTGCTGCAGGATTTGCGAAAGCATTTTTTCAAGAGCTTGGGAAAAAGAATGGATATCGCTATCAATCGGTTAATGAATCACTGTACAAAGCCGGCATCGGTAGACCAACAGTCGCAGAATATGATCGTTGTATCGGTAATGGGACTCTTATCTTTCATAGGAGTCCATCTCAATAAACAAGAATAAATGGGGTTTGAATCCATTATCTTTTCATTCTATTCAAACCGAAAAGAATGTTTCATCATTATCTCCTGAACTTCAAAATAGTTTCAATTGTCTCAATAGAATTATCAATTGTTTTTGTGAAAGTGAGGATATAGAATAATGATTACAATTTCAAAATTTTTTGTAGTTATAATTGCATTCAATTACTTTTTTGCTTCAGTTGTTTATGCAACAGTCTCTAACAAAAAAATTATTCCTGATGCATGTTTTCCATTTTATATTTCGAATTTGATAAAGGAAATCATAGGCAATCATGAGTCTATACCGTATTCATTAATTTAATTGGTATCAATTCAGTCCTTTGAAGTAAGATCAGGCGGGAAAGAAGGAAGTTGGCCAGTCCGAATATAATCCTGCAGTGCAGAAGTTAATATTTTGATCGGATTATGGCCGCGTCGTTTCAAAGTACGAAATACAGTCATCAGTACGGATTGAGTCAGTGCCCCATCTT
>CAYPPG010000183.1:0-1815 GCA_964412555.1 uncultured bacterium | reverse complement strand
ATTCAAACTGCCGGAGGTTTTACCCTCTACCCATACTAAATAGCGAAGAGGCAAACCTTATTACTTTTCTTCGCCGGATTGAGCGCGATGTGAAAGCGGTACATGGCGACATCATGGCGCTCCTCAATGCTGGCATTCTGAACCGTACACTTGATGGGCGCATCGAGTTCCCGTTCGATGCTGTGAAAGTAGAGCTCCTGCTGCAAGTGGCATAACCCGGAAAAGGCTGGATTGAGGATTTACTTTTAGTTCTCCAACGAACTCAATCCTTCCCGCACGGCATGTTTCGTCAATTCAGCAATACTACGCATATTCAACTTATCCATAATATTATGGCGGTGGAATTCGACGGTTCGTTCACTCAGGTGCAAACACTCAGCAATTTCTTTGGTGGTCTTTCCCTCGGCAATGTGCGTCAATACTTCACGCTCCCTGGAAGTCAGAGAGGGAGAATGTTTCTTCGAATCAGCTGGTTTCATTTGAAGATAATCGGTGACCGAGTCGAACACTTCCGGACTGATATACGTGCGTCCCTGAACTACAGTTCGAATCGCTTCGACCAGCTCTTTTGTCGCGCATGTCTTGGGCAGATACCCCGAAGCGCCCGCCTGAATCATCTGTGCTATGACCGGCCCCCGTGAATGAACCGAAAGGGTAAGTATTTTTATTTTGGGAGAAATGGCTTTGATTTGACGAGTCGCCTCCACCCCATTGATGTGGGGCATGTTGATATCCATCACAATTACATCAATATCTTTTTGTTGAGCCAATTCAACGGTCTCCCTTCCGTCACCGGTCTCCCCCACGATTTCAAAATCCGTCTGTTTCTCCAGCATGCCGCGGAGACCATCGCGCAGGACTTTATGGTCGTCAGCCAATAAAATTCGAGTCTTCATGATACTTTCCCTTCCTCCTCGTTTTCGGCAGAATCGTAAAGAGGAACAGAGATTGTCACCTGAGTCCCATGGCCGGGTTTTGAATGGATAGCCAACGATCCCCCCAGCTGCCGGACACGTTCGTGAATACTAAATAATCCAAAAGAAGCGTTTTCTGTTCCAAAGACATTTTCATTTGTCGGCTCAAATCCTTTCCCGTCATCAATGACCCGGATTTGAATATGCAAATCGTCTTTTTTGACACTGACTCGTGCCGCCGTCGCATGCGCGTGTTTTATGACATTCAACAGCAGTTCACGTGTGGATCGGAAGAGAACATATTGTGTGTCGTCGGATAAAGAGTGAGATTGTCCTTTTTCGTCAAATGCAATATCGATCCCATGCTGTTTTTGGATACGGACCGTCAACTCCCGAATGGCGGACTCCAGCCCCACTTGATATAATTCGGGAGGACAAAGATCAAAGGTGAGATTTTGAGTCGCCTGAAACGCTTCCTTGATTTGCTCCTGGATGGCAGAGGTATGTTCCTGTATCTCTTCTGTTTTGGCGATTACTGTCAAATCGGCCAATTCCATCATGGCAACGGAAAGGCTTTGGCTGATGCTGTCATGCAAATCCGTTGCCAAACGCCTTCTCTCCCGTTCCTCGGTGAGAGAAAGTTCGGAGGTCAATTTTTGCAATTGCGTTCGATGAGAGATAAGTTCTTGATTGGCGGCGGTGAGGGATGAGGTGCGCTCTTTTACTGCAATTTCTAAATGAAAATAATTATAGATATGCATTCCCAACAAACATAGAATTAGAATTGTACTGATGGTAATAATAATCAAAAATTTTGGTTCTTTATACCAAATCTGCGCAACATGAAAGGGCCATGAAACGGATTCAGATTCATTCCAGTTCCGATCCATTACGCGATAGT
>CAYPPG010000182.1:0-1882 GCA_964412555.1 uncultured bacterium | reverse complement strand
ACTGCGCTTCATCCAATAGATTGTTTTGTGTCGGCAGGCTATACAAAAAACTTATCTATTGGTATATGTATTTTGCATCCGTAGCCCCATTGGTCTAATTCGCTGAAAAAATTGGAGATGTGAAACTACTACATGTGAAATACAACAATCTTACACCAATCTGTACTATTGCAATAAAAGTAGACAGCCCAGAACAATATTTTTGTATCAATAGAATCTACAATATTACTTCCATTCTGGAAAATCCAACCGGCATTCCCGCTAAATATCGAGCCCTAATTATTGATATTTATTTCTCGAGTAAATTTCTCAAGCAACATCCTTTTTGATCGGTAGTTTCACCGTGAATGTCGTTCCTCATCCTATTTTGCATTCAACAGTGATGGTTCCGCCGTGCTGCTCGATAATGCCGTAGGAAAGGGATAGGACAAGGCCGGTTCCGCTTCCGACAGGTTTAGTTGTAAAAAATGGTTCAAACACTTTGGTCAAGTTTCCTTTAGGGATTTCTTCTGTTTTAATTTGCTCCTAGAAATTCACCGGATGCCATATCATCTCTGTTCATTAAAAATACTTCGATACTATCAAGATAAACTTCGCTGCTATTTTCGCTTTCAGCAACTTGGAAAAACGGTTTCACGTACTCTGATTGAGCGTCATGAATTACTGTTATTAACCGCCAATTTTGATTCATTTTTTCTGAATGTAAAAACTGCTCCATCCCCAAAACGGCAGAGGCGATATTCCCATTTTCATCACAATCGATGAGTCCAACAAATAATTGAGCGGAATGATTATTGGACATTATTGATGCTCTCAATATTGGTTTTTCCGTGGGGGAAACGTAAATCGGATCCCCAAACAACAGAAATGTCCCTTGGCCTTTCTCAACGGTGAACTTTAACACATTGCCCTCTATGCCAATTTCCGACCATTCCGAGGGATATTCTTTCATCACATCAATGGATGTGACAGGCATTAATCCGGCAAACGTTCCTGGAATCTCAAATATGCCATTTGAAGGCAAATCATCGTTGAGGAATAAATTGAAATAGACGGGATGGATTAATTCTTTCGGGGCGGGCAGAACGTATTTGGATATCTCAAATCCTCCATCACTAAATTCCTGACGCACCAAGCCAAATTCAGGCGAATAATAACTATAGAATATTTCTCCGGTGTTATTGTTCGTGTCTTTGACTTTGAAACAATCAAAAAAAGGCCCTAAACCAAATATATTTTGTTCCAACATTAGGTCTATTTCATCAGCGATGGATGTCACCGTATTTCGGAATAAAAACATCGCGGCTCCTGGAACTATATCATTCGGTATCATCAGCTTTGGATCTGTGGTAAAATCAAAAGCATACACTTGACCATCGTTGTTTGGTCGGTATTCAAATTGAATAAGCCATACATTTCCATCCACATCTTCCGCTTCCCAAAATTTCGAGTTTCCATCAGGAGTAATGAAATATTCAACGCTGCATAGAATCCCGTTCACTCTTTCAGGAGGCATCACAAATAACACTTGCTCTTGTCCCTCCTTGGATCCATAACCGGACAAAACTCGTCCAAAACCCGGCCTCCAATGTTTGGGAAAACGCGAGTAATCGCTTATGTTATCAAGGAACTCCAGTTGTTCGGATGGAGGCGCGACAGGCGTTGATATAGGCGTGAATGTTGGGGCAGGAGGCGCTGCCGTTGTAGGCGTTGGGGCCGTCACGGCCAAATCCGTGCTGTAAATATTTATTTCGTCCGCATATGCGACCAAAAGATTTCGTGAATCTGGTGATAACGATATTGTCGTGATATCTTTTTCGAAATCAAATGAGTGTAAATTTTTTCCGTATACTAAGCAGCCATTGCTAAGTCCGGGATTGGT
>CAYPPG010000181.1:0-1928 GCA_964412555.1 uncultured bacterium | reverse complement strand
TGAAACAAGCCGGGAAGTATTAAGTCAATTAGAAGTTCATTAAACGTGGCGGGGATAGGGATTTTCTTTTCTCCACCGTTTTCTCAAACTTCTTTACGATTGAAATGATCTACGACAAATAACTGGGTGATGGATGAGCATATACTTTACCAATTCAACGGTACACAGACATTTAGTCTTCTTTCCACTACTGATCTAAGCGTAACGGTCAATGGAAATCAGACGGAATTCACCGTTCCTGACGTCAACGACAATCCTGTATTTATCCGGTTTGACAACTAAGAAAGGAGATTATCATGAATACGCTTCAAATCCAAAAATTAATTGCATTATTCGCCTGTATGTCAGTCATTGTTCTTTGCTCACATAACATTTATGCGCAAGAAAGACCGATCGTCATTATTCAAGATGAAAGTTTTGATCGTTTCTTTGATGCGGCGTTTTCTTCAGATAACTCGAAACTCATTACGGGTGCACGGCCTTCGGCTGATATCTGGGATCTGAAAACCGGAAATAGAATACGTTCCGTCACATCGCACGAAGCAGGAATAACACCGGTTGCATTTTCACTGGATGATCAGTACGTACTCACGGGTTGGTCACTTGAAGCAACGTTGTGGGACTCCGAATCAGGAAAAATGATTCAGCAATACAAAATCAGTCGAAAACCGGAATATTTTACTGCCTTATTTTAATATTACAATTCATCCAAATTTAAAGAATGTGATCTATTCAAGGCGAAAAAGTAGCAACCAACCCATTCAAATCCTCGATATCGAAACGAACCGGCAATTAAAAACTTATGACGACCAAGAAGTCAGTGGAGGAGATGAGATTTTTAAAATCGTCTTTTCCCCGGATGGTAAATTATTTGCCGCGTTGGAGGAAAAACGCATCTGTATTTATGATATCAGTGATCTGGTATCGGTAGTAAAACAGGCAGAGCGGTATTGAAGATCAAATTTATGTACATGAGTCGGCGGGTGTGGGGGTGTCTCCATACCCGCCAGGCCGTTATATCGGATTGAATCACGAAAGACACGAAAGGGGCGCGAAGGGCACGAAAAGAGAAGGATGATGATTCTTCTAGGGCAAGCGTGACCGCCTTGCCCTTGGCACCCGCACCCGCTCATTCACCCGTCATCAACTGGATACATTTGAAGGAATAATATGGTTTGATCACTTTAACGATTTTACATGCAAATCAATCAGAAAAAGTAGTTCAAGTTACAGATATATTTACCGGACAAATATACCAAACGTACAATCAATATGGTGATTCTATAAGATACATCGATATAACTAACGAAGGAAACAGGCTAGTCTTGCTGACAGACGATGGAATAAAAGTATTTGAAACATTTACAGGTAAGGAAATTTATACCTACAATAGTGAATGTTATTCCCTTTCTATATCCAATGATGGCCAATCAATGATGATCGTAAATGATTGGAAGGGTGCAATATTGGTAGATATTGAAAATCAAAGTATTTTAGCCGCTTTTAGCGATTTCTATGCATTAGGCTCTCGAGTATTCTTCAGTCCTTCCGATCAATATGGTTTAATTATGTCAAGAGGATATATAAGTAAAACCGAACATATTGAAGGGGAAATCAAATTGATCGATATACGAAATAAAACTATAAAATATAATTTATCGATAGAAGATGAGATGTTCACTGTTACGAAATTTACACCGTGTGGAAAATATATCATTTCATCTGGAGATTCTCTTGGAACTCTGACCATCTGGGATGTGGAATCAGGAAAGATATTGACACAAACGCATCATGGAAGAGAATTTGCTTACGACATCGATTTTTTACCGAATGGTTCAAAATTCGTCCTAATATTCGATGATAACTATTCTCAAATGTGGGATTTCTCCGCCTTCGCCCCTTCCGGTGTGGATGATTATTCGCTATAT
>CAYPPG010000180.1:0-2055 GCA_964412555.1 uncultured bacterium | reverse complement strand
GAACCGGATTTTATACGAAACGGCAGTTCGCATGAATAATCAACCTCGAAAAAAATATCAAGATTTTTTGCTATATTTTAACGCGGACTGCGAGTTACAACCCAAGCGAATTAATTGTAGAATATAATCAAATTAAAGATGAAAAAAGGAAAAATGAATTGATAAATAGCGTAAGGATATCGTTACGAAAAATTGCTAATCGTATTGACAAAGGTTTTAATATTGAAGTTCGCGTTGAACCATTTGGAGAAAATAATGAAAATGAATTGTCAGAACAAAATAATACAAAGATTCATTATATTGAGAAAATCATAGAGGCAAGCGAATCTTTTCAGTTTTTAAAAATGGAAGGTGAACCTATTCTTCTCTTACCTGAGGAAACAGAAAAAGAAAATAAGATTTCTTCATAACGAAGAACAGGAAAACTACAATAATTGAAGATAAAAGGCGAAGCATCGATCAAAAGTGGTTCAGTCACCCTTCAACTCCTGCTCCAACTCTTCAATATCGATGTTGATCACGTTCAATTTTCGCCGTGCCAGTTCGTCGAGAAATTTCAACCGTGACATTCCGGCGATCTGCGCTGCTTTACTGCCTGCGATTAGCCCTCAATGATACCAATGAGTCGCGGCGGCAAAGCGCATTTCATTGGCAAAATTCTCAGGAGCCACTTGTAACAAAGAAAAAGTTTCGTCGGGTAATTCCAGTTCAACTTTGGTCATTGTCTTAACCTATAAATCAAAATATCGTTCGGCTGAATCTTTTTATTATACTTAAAATACTTCAAGAATTCTTTGCGTTTCATATCGCAATCGTCTCTTCGAAGTTATCATTTTCTGCAGCAGACAATGCCTCTTCCCGATTCATTTCCAACGCCTCATTCAAGGTGATTTTCAGACTTTCCAATAATTCATCCCGCATATGTTCCTGACAATTGACTCCCTGTATTTTTTGGATCCATCCGATCCACCAATCTTCATCTTGTTTGACAATCGCGGTATATTCCTTTTTCATGGTAACAATTTCCTCTTCCTTTTTCTCAGACAATATGGCTCCAATCTGCAATCCTATCCTTTCAATTTTGCCTCTGCGAATCCTCCTCATTATACTCGTTTTTCGCATTTCACAATAAGTGGTAAAAATACCGATCTATATGCAATCCAAAAGGATTTGTATGTTCTCCATCAAGTCGAGGATACGGTAAAAATAATGAATGATCATGATTTTAAACCAAAAGAATGGTAAAATAGGAATATATGCTCAACCCAAATGCGGGAGATGAACAATGACAACATCGGATATGGAAAAGGGATTCCAGGAAATATGGAAATTGTTCGCTGAAACAGACAAGAGATTGGACAAAATGTTCAAAGAAACAAGAGAAGAGATCAAGGCCACTGATAGGCAACTCAAAGAGACCGATAAAAAACTCAATAAACTGATTGGAACGTGGGGCTCATTTGTTGAAGGGCTTGTGAAGCCGGCAGCCGTTAGAATGTTTCAAGAGCGTGGAATCGATGTGGAAGAAATTTGGCAAGGGGAAACGGCGGAGAAAAATGGCCAGGATGTCATGGAAATCGACCTTCTCCTCACGGATGGGGAATATACTGTTCTGATCGAAGTGAAAACTACCCTCAAAGTAGATGATGTAAAGGAGCACATCGATCGATTGAACCGGTTCAAAGAATGTGTTCCACGGTTTGCGGATTCAAAAGTGATTGGAGCGGTAGCGGGAATCGTGATCAGTAAAGGCGCCGATAAATTTGCATACAAACAAGGATTGTTCGTTATCGCTCAAAGCGGGGATTCGGTAACAATTCTCAATGATAAAAATTTTAAACCGAAGGAGTGGTGAATACTGACGCATCTATTCACGGTCATGTTTTATCCACTCATTATACCTCTTTCTCGCATTTCCCAATAACGCAATGCCTTGCAAGTATCGATCCCGATGCTCTTCGATCATGGGTTTCCATATGGTTTGAAGAAAACCCTTCAATCGTGTCAATAGCCGGGTACCTTTGACCCCCCTGGAGTCGGTTAGGTGTGACCCGT
>CAYPPG010000179.1:0-2061 GCA_964412555.1 uncultured bacterium | reverse complement strand
GTCTCTGCCATCATCGTCAATCATTTTTCTTTACCTTTGCATTACGAACGCGTTCCTCCTGATGATTCTTTTCATCGTCGCTTTCCTGAAGGATCTCCGTTGCCCGTTGAATTTCTTCTTCAAAAAAATCAGTGTCGGATTCAGCGGATTGACCTGCTTCTTGAATTTCTTTTTTGGTCGCATCGGATTGTATTTTTGATTCCGATTCCTTGATTTTTTGCGTGTCGGATTCCACACCGCTTTTTCGATCCTGCAAGCCTGACTGCATGTCTTTTGTTTCTTCCTGGGTGTTTTCCAGTTCAGTAACTTCTCCGTCGAATTCATTCGATGCAACGTCAGAAGCTGTTTCAATTGATTGTTCTATTTGGTCAAAAGCCTCTAGGGTTTCTTCACCTGAAAGATTCGCTAATGTTTCACTCACCGTTTCGACATCATCGGCTATTTGTTCTAGTTGTTCTCCGATCTCCTTCAATTCATTTCGGTTACTCTCTTGCTTTTCACAAATCTCTGTACGGCTTGTCCCTTTGAATCCAGTACGCATAGTTTTTCTCCCGTTATGAAAGGGCGTTATATTCCTTAAGAAGATTCTCTAGTTTGTTCCTCCATTTGTTCATTACCGGAATGAATTGCTGCCGGTATCGATTCGACAATTTCTGATAGAGAATTTGAGTTTCCCGGTCCTGCTTATCTTCAGAAACACGTGGATTATTAATGATTGAATTATGATCTGTTCCTAACTCGTGAAATCCTTCCTCTAAGGTTTCAATGATAGAAGAAATCTCTTCATGGATTCGGTGCTTAAGATCCCGCTGTTTCCACGCATCCTTGTTCTGTTCCACTTTCTTTTTTTCCTTACACAAAAAAAGCATTTTTTGAGCACAGGTTATGATAAGACGATCAAATTGATCCATTTTCTCAGCAAGCATTAACAGATCGTTATGCATCACTTGCAGAGAATGGGAAGAATACCAGTCCGTTTTTTCAATGGTTTTTTTTAATTCTGTACTGTTTGGAGATTCTCCAATTCCTAATATTTCCTTGATGTTTGGCGTTTGAATTTTACAGGGAGAGTAAAAACCTTCCGTCATAAAAAAGGCTTCCCCAGGCATCAAGCGGCTTAGATCTTCACACTGCTGAGGAGATAATTGCATTGCGCCTGCCATCTGCATCCGGTCTTCTTCAGACAATAAACAAAAAGCAATCTTTGTTCGCGTATAATTCAAGATTTCAGGTGCGATGGCTGAAGGGCTTTGATCTGCAATAAGGGCACCTTCACCGTAATTTCTATATTCGGAAATAATGCGCTTAGTCAATTTTGTTGAGTAAGAAATTGTATCCGGGGCGAGTTCCGATACTGTGGCATCAGCACTTTTCCCAATACATCCATGAGCTTCTTCAAGGATTATGAAATGTTGAATGTCGGTTCCTGGGCGCCGGATATGAACGATGTACTTACGAATAGCGTTTAAAAGAAGTATAACGAAAAAACTGGCTTCCCATTCTTCCAATTTATCCAGTTCGATTATTGTCGGGTATTTAAGCAGAGTTTCTATATCGGGGATGCATCTCCTAGTATCAAATATTTTTCCGAGTGTTCCAGTTATCAACCGGCCCAATCGGTTTTCAATGGCCGCTCTCATATCGGTGTGCGTTTCACCGGAATAATTCATTTTCTTCAAGACATGGAGTGAATGATCTTTAAGTTCGCTGAGAGTAGGTATTTGATTCTGATTTTCCCGGTATGCTCTGCGGATTGCTTGCTGGAATATCGAAGGCAACGCGGCAAAGGTAGGTATTGCTGCTTGTAAACAGGTTAATAGGTTTTCACTATGTTCATCACGGGAGACGCTCAATGGATACTTAAAAGGGGAAAAGCGCAAAGGTGATATTTTTTCGTCTCCGATTGAGTATACGCGAATTTCCTTTGCGAATTTCCTGATTCGTTTATCTGGATGCGATTGAAGCGTGGTCAATACACGGTGTTCTTTTTTTCGGAGTTCAAGAATTCTCGACAGTTAGAAGTTCATTTTAGCCGGCCTTCTTCAAATTTGCAGGATTCAT
>CAYPPG010000178.1:0-2163 GCA_964412555.1 uncultured bacterium | reverse complement strand
ATGGACCGGAAGGAGAAAAAACCGCTTTTCAAAAAGCGCGCACCGGCAATGAGGGAGGATTGTATTCCGTGTTAAAAGCCATCGCCAAACAAATGGCCGAAGAATACAGCACCAATGAGATCCGAGCCAGAATCAGTAATTACTTAAATCAACTAACCGTTGATGAAAGATTGGATGAAGCGGATGAATACCTAAAAAAATTCGGTCATTTGCTCCCTTCGGAAGTAACCGAAGGTTATCCGGTTCGAGTCAAGGGATTCTTCCATAAGTTCCTTGAAGAACACCCGAAATTGATCCGTAATCTGCGCTTGGCAAGCCGTTGATCGTCATAAAAAAGCACTGAGCTGAAACATTGTCTCTTTTCCTGCCGCTTCTCTTGATAGGGAAGCGATTGTTTTTTACAGGAGAAAGACATGTCTGTTGAATCGGCTCGAATCGCTCGCGCTTATCCTCATGTGCTGGAGAAGAAAAGCCAAGTTTTGCTGAAAGAGGAGGTCTGCAAAGGCTGTACTCCTCATATTTACCCCACGCCGGTTTCACTGGAACCGGAATATACTCCAATCGCCGAAATACAGGGGAATAATTCAGACGAGTTTAATTTCGGATATATATCAGAGAATCCACCCAACCAAAATGATTTAAGACGGTATAGGATCTGGTTATCTCCCCAGGAAAAATTTGATTGGGACCGATCCGAACTCTTCCTTAAACAATTAGCATCCATTACCTATCGAGCCGGTTTCGAAATTACCGGGAATCAGGAACAAATCCATTTTTGTTTTTTATGCCACAAAAACGATCATGCAATTCTGGAAGCTGCTTTTCACGGTCAATATCTACACTCAAAAGTAACACCGTCAAATGATCGGAGACTCTTAGAAATACCGAATGCAGCCTGGGAAACCTCGCTATTTTGTGATTTCTTCCCATCCCCGCCTTATTCCCATCTTTTAACACAACCGCATGAACTCCACATATCACCGTTTGAATCCTTTCTACGGACGCTTGCAGCGCTTCCTTCTCCCGCCGTTGCATTGATGCAAGTCCTATTTCAACCGGTTTCCCCTCAACATAACTGGCATCGCAATGTCGAAATCATCCAAGACTTAGAATACAAATTGAAACTGCTTCGTGATCCACAATATTCCCAGCGGTACGAGCAGCAAGTTCCTTCCGGAGACTTAAGGCAAATGTCCTTGGAAACGGAATCCAAAGCACACAACGACAAACCCTTTTTTTCAGCTGCTTTTCGTATCCTTCTAATCAATGTAAATGATGATGCGGAGAAGATGTTTGATGCGGTGTATTCAATCAGCAATCTATACCAACATGGAGGACGGCCATTAAACGCGCTTGCGCAAAATGAATATATCAAATACTTACCACCACATCGAATAAAGGAAATGTTCCATTTAGGATTAACCTACCGGCCTGGATTCCTGGTGAATTCCAGGGAACTCACCGGCTTTGTTCACCTGCCAGCGTCTACAATTCTCGATCAACCTCTACCAATAGAAAAATTAGAGACGTTGCCTCCGCTTAATGAAAATATATCAAGAGGTACACCCATTGGAGAATGCCGCAACGCCGGTGAATGTATAACGATTTGCATTCCTCCAATTATTCGGTCTCGTTCCGTGCATTCGATTGGCAGACCCGGTATGGGGAAGACCACGACGATGGAACACATGATTTTGAATGATATTAAAGAAGGGCACGGAGTGGCAGTATTCGATCCTCATGGCGATCTTGTTGAACGCATTCTTTGCCTGATCCCCGAATCGGCGATCAATCGAACAATCTATTTTGATCCTGGCGATCCGGAACATGTCCCCATGTGGAATCCTTTAACCACTCAACCTGGCGAGGATCTCAGCAGAAAAACCGGTGATTTAGTCAGTGCTATAAAGAGCATCGTGACCGGCTGGGGAGATCGACTGGAACATTTGCTGCGTAATATTTTCTATGGGCTATTGCACTTGCCCGGCGCAACTATGTTAGACGCTCTGAATCTGATGTCCTTTAAATCAGACGATAGCAAACATATTCAGAACGCCGTGCTGGATGTTATTGAAAACGAAACGGCGCGTATGTTTTGGGAAAAAGACTTAACAAAATATGGGAAAGACGATCTAGGCCCGCCCAAAAATAAACTCAGCAAAC
>CAYPPG010000177.1:0-2343 GCA_964412555.1 uncultured bacterium | reverse complement strand
TCATTCATCCGGACCGCAAATCCTGGATGGCTATGCGCGGTGACAAGCAAGGGCCGGTCGAGATGTCATTTGAAAAAATGAAAGCTCGTATTCGAGCAACGCGCGAAGCCGCAGCTCGCGCGGCAATCTATATCCATCCGGTGTTATTCGATGACACCACACCGTTTTTCAGCGAGTACCGTGATTGTATATTGGTGGATGAAAACGGCGAGATGGTTCCTTACCCCTGGAAAGGGCCTGATACAGTGGGAAAAAACTGGCGGGCCTCCATCGCCTCACCGAAATGGCGCGAGCACCTTCTTCAACAAACGCAGTGGATTATGGAACTGCTGCAGCCTGATGCGATTGTCGTGGATGAAACTTTCGCCGGCATCGGTTACGATCATCATCCCGATCACACCGGGCCGATGTCGGGACACGCGATCGATCTCTATCGCAAGATGAGAGCAATCGTAAAATCCTTCGGTGCTGATAAAGCATTGATGACCAGCGATTGTTCGATGACCGGTTTTGTGCTGTGGGCGGACGGCGAGTGCGGCGATCACGCCTACTCAAGCCTGTTGGGCGATCCGCTCTACCGGCAAGAACCGGTTCGCTATCTGGCAGCATTGGGTGACAAACCATGGAGACAATGCGCTTGGCATTTCCGCGGCATGTGGGATTTGCAAATGGAACTCGCCCGGCAGGTCGGATCCGGCGTCGGAGTATCGAACGGCTGGATCGAATACACCGGTCTGGTGGGGCTGACTGCTGAACTACGGCAGCCACTCATTACCGATATTCAATCTCTGTTTTGATTTTTTTATATGGCTTGAAAATCAATAAGCGATTGACAGTCTGATTAGTCTCTGAATGCAATACAGAATTGATCAAGGAAATACAAACATATCTTCCCTTCGTTTTTTCTGCATCGGGGGGTCTGGGGGCGAGAGTCACCAGTTTTTGCGTTAGACATCGTTTTTTGCGAGAGTGCAAACATCTCCAGAATCGGAACATCGCAAAAGGCGAATTATTCTGACTATTTTGGGATAGATATCTCATACAAAATTCAACGCATTTTTTGGCAATCAATATTACCCTGTAGACTGACATCAAATAGGCTGGACAAACAAACGAAAATTACTGAACGGAAAATCGAACCAAACACTGACGGAATAATGGAGTTGTAATCGGGAAGAAAGAAAGTCAAAACAGACAAACGAAAAAAGAAACAAAACATGAGAAAGAAACAAAGAGGGAAACAAGAAAGCAGAAAAAGGAAAAAGAAAGAATCAAATGAGATCCTTCAATCCAACCTTCTCGAAGAAACGAACCAGAACCAAAAAGGCTTTATCCAATTCCTTCCGTTCTTGGACCAACTCTTGATGATCTGACGAACCGAAGTGATAAGCCATTACAATCCTTTGCTTATAGTACTTATCGGCATACGTCCTCAAACATGGATAGTTCAATGCACATATCCACAATTTGAACATATGCCGAAATGCTTCCGCTTCCAGCCACTCTTCATATTCTTCCGGTTTCATGTTGTTTACACCTCCGTTATAACAGGGGGAAGGCGGAGATCATCGCTAAATCTTTAGGCGTTAGCCGGCCCGCAGGGAAAAGATTTACGCAGGAGCTCCGATCTCCCCCTGTTATAACGCAAAGATGGAATCGATTTCGTGACATCTTCTTTTATCTTGAGCGTTTCCAGCCGTTTTGTGTGTCAAAAATGTGTCATTAATTCGGCCTATTTTTGACACTTTTTTGACAGATTCGAGGGTATTTTTGACAGGTATTTATGACAATTATTGACACGTTGAGAACAGGTAAAATGACAGAAATTTTTGTACTGTACAGATATAGAATCCATATTGATTCGATTGTATTTTCTGTTGTGAAACATATTCTGATCCCAGAATTGATTCTGGCGGATCAACACGATTTCCCCCACGCACCCATATCTTTCCTCCCAATCCATGGAGCAGAATCTCATCCAGCGTAGTTCCCCAGACAAAATCCGAAGGGGGATTGTCCTTGACAAGACGGCATAGGTTTTGATGCCGTTCGTTGGAATTGCTCACCAAAAGAAGCCGGAATCCGTTTAATGAACAAGCGAATATTTTCTCATACTGCTTGTACCTGAAATCCTGAAAATAATGTTGATAATTGCGGATTTTCCAACGCACGTTATTGGGCGGAGTGTGATTTCCCGCCAATGGTTCGGTTCCTCTATCGTATTCGAGAAAGAAAAGAATATTTTCGGAGAGCGTTTTGATCCGGCGGTAGATATTCCGTTTGTTGGTGTTTTCAAGTTCCACGATTTGCGGGCTCGAAAGGACTCGATATTGAGCGATGAAT
>CAYPPG010000176.1:0-2372 GCA_964412555.1 uncultured bacterium | reverse complement strand
CCTTCGGAGGAGCCGGGGTGGGATTATGAGGTGACGAAAGGAATTTGGTCGCTTCGGGTTCGGAAAGATGGGACCTATCAGGCGGAACACAAAGGGAACGTATTTACCTATCGTCTGGCTGATTTTGGAATAGGCCGTGGAGATTCGTTCCGTAGTTTCGGGGATGAGGAAGCGAATTGGGAACAATACTCTGTTGCCGGGAATACGATCCGGTGGAAGGAAGTATTTCCCTGTGTCGATTTCCAGATGCGATACATCCAACATCTTTTGAAAGTCGATGTTATTGTACAGAAAAACGTACTTGAAAGGGTGAAGGAAAATGTGCGGATGGGTACCGTTCCGGCAGAAGAATTTCTTACCGCCCGGTTTGAAATCCCTCATTTTCTGATCACAGGCGAAGCACGGCAAGGAAATAGAATCCGCGATCTCTATGATGAGCCGCTAACACTGAATCAGCCTCTGGATATCGTGAAAGATGAAAAAATTGTCCAACGCATACGGCCGGCAGAATCGTTCTTGCTAAATGAGACCGGTGAACCGATGTACGGCGATGAATATTTTGTGCAATCCGCGCAATTGTGGCAACTCAAGGAAGGAAATTCTGGAATAGCGGAAATTTCCGCTTTGCTGAGTGATATTCCGGATAAGCCGATTGGGGATCTCTTAATTGATCCATCAACAACATTTGATGAGGGGGATGGAATAAGTGATACTCGATTACGATATAATTCCGATTCACCAAAGTATGGTTCTTCCTCGACATTGCAGCTGGATATGAGCGGATACAATTCCACGAGTGACCGCATTGCAATCGGTTTCAACATTTCCAACCAATTGAAAGGAAAAACGATTGATTCAGCAAAAATCAAATTATATGCGACAAATGTGCATAACGCCACGATAGTTCCCTACCTGGTAGAGGATTCCTGGGATGAAGATGATGCGTCTTGGAATTACCGCTCGGCAATAGAATATTGGCAAACGGCTGGCGGGGACTTTGACACCTCAAAATGGTTCGGACGTTCCAAGTTCGTTGGTACAACAGGCTGGAATGAATTCGATGTCACGAATCCGTTCAAGAAACACTTCATCGATGCTTCCTCGTCGGTGCATGGGAAAGGATTTATCTTGAAGTATCTTGGTGATGGGTACGAATCGACCATTTTTTATAGCAGTGAGAATGGTACCAATCAGCCGGAGTTGGTGGTGAAGTTTGCACCGGCACAATACTCCGTCTATGCCTCCCCACCGGATGCCAATACGACAACCACTGCGGCACGGCTTCAAAGAGCCAAAGATGATAAATTTGGATTGGTCAGATATTTGTGCGAGACCTCTTCCAATAATTTTTATCCATATGTTCAACAAGTTGCGAACAAAAGCCTGAATACGTTCCTTCATATCCCGGCCCATACGATTGGGTATGCCACGACAGAAACGATTTTTAAAAATTATGTCATGGATCATCTGGATGAAAACACCGATGATTACGTCGATAATGGCACCATCATTTGCGTCGAACTGGGAGGAGAAGAAGAAGGCCACCGAAAATGGTGGGAATCCAGTAATTATCCAAATGAGGGTTTTTCCGTTTGGTATGGTAATGAAATTCAGGGCGCCAGTTTTGCCAATTACTATTTGGAAGCGCGAAACGCGGTCAAAGCGGATTTTTCGAACCTGGAAATCATGAGCGGTGGCGCTTTCTTCGCTCATGAAAGCATGGATTTCACATCCGATTCCGGCTATGGAAATGCAGGAAACTTCTTGCGAGGTTATCTCGCCCGGGTCATCGAGGCGGCGACGTTATCCGGGAAATCCCATTATGATTTACTTCCCGAAACCATTTCGATTCACGGTTACGCGCAACGAAAGCCGCCGGAAGGAACCGTTTCCGGCCCGGATGGAAATGGCAAGGTTATGAAACAATGGGTGGATCGTTTGGATACCCTTTACGATATTTGCTCTGAAAAAGGGTATCTGCCGAATTTTGCGGTGACCGAATATGGATTCAGCCCCACCCAAAACAGTAACCAATACGGCTCCTATCTGAACGGTTACGCGCCGGATGATCCGAGTGAAACATCCATGGCCGTGTATTATTTGCGTTCCTGCTTGATGAATTCCACCATGCAGCCGGCTGCAGGTATCGGGTGGAAGTACAGTTCTTACTTCCAACATTGGAAAGGCGCATTTTGGGTGCAGTATAATGAATGGAGTGATTTCGGTTTTCACAATGATGATACCGGAGATAGTGGGTATGGTTCATTCCGGGCCATAAAGGATATCGCGCGCAAACTTTTCGATCCGAGTGCTACACCTGCACTGAAACTTCAGGATGAGAATACGAAAATCTGGGTGAAGGCGCAGTATGA
>CAYPPG010000175.1:0-2513 GCA_964412555.1 uncultured bacterium | reverse complement strand
GGGTTCGAACCCGCGACCCTCAGCTTGGGAAGCTGATGCTCTACCAACTGAGCTATTCCCGCATTCGTGAATGCATCTATCATTATCCGCATCTCTTTACCCATTGTCAAGTGATTTTCTCACGAAATAATCAGAATAAATTGCAGTTTCTACAGTGAATCAATATTCAGACCAGCGATGAACATTGGTTCCTAAAGAGAGAATCCAATCACGGATCACTTCTAAGGCTTCCACATGGGGGACTGATGACGCCAAAGGAGGCATTCGCGTATTGTCCACACGGATCATTCTTTGTAAGAGCACTGATTTTGCCGGATTCCCACTTGCAATGAGGAGAGCGTTTTTGATTCCGATATCGCCTTGTGACGGCGGGACATCGTGGATATTTTTTTCCGCTAGCGGGGTATGGAACCGCAAATCGATCCCCGCATTTCCGGGACCGTTCGGTTGATGGCAAAATGCGCAATTGGCGGCCATGTACGAATTGGAACGTTCATACAACGATGCAGATTGATTGTCAAGAGAATAATATTTCAGATACTCATCGGGTGTTTTGGATAACGGTTCGTGAAACATTTCAATATGATTCAAGGAACGCAGTTGATTGTCTGTAATGTCGCCGTATTGATGATCCTTGTTCATTTGGGGAGTGCGCAGTCCCAAAACAAATCCGGCGGCGGAAGTGTGACATTTAAGGCAATCCGAGCGGCTGGGGATATAATATTTTTGTTCACGAGTTGTGTTTGTCGAGGGATTCGCTATCGTCAGTGTTTTTTCTACAGCTCCATCCAATAATTGCGCATCGGTTTGTTCTTCATTCCACATATAGGTATACCCTCTCCACTCTCCGTTCGATTGAATCAATAAGCGTGTTTCCAGCCGGTGATCGGTCGCATCGTTCCCTTCTTCAAGATTGATGGAAAAATGTTTGACAATGATGGTTCCACTCAAAAATTCCCACGCCCCGGTTTCTTTGAAAATAATCGGTTTTCCATTGGGAATGGCCATCCAACGTGTTTTTTTGGCATTATCCGCCCAGAGAGGAGTGTTGACGGAATAAGGAATCATGCCGGGATTCGGGATTAAATCTTCAGTCGATTCGAAGAGTCCGGTTTTGGATAATAACGTCGGGAAGTTCGAAGGCTCCGGTGATTCTGTATTCGGTTCGATGGCATAAATCTGCCCATCGAACGAGCAGATATAGATTTCACCCTCGGCATCGATTCCGAAAGAGGATATCAAATCGGGACCGATGAAAAGACGTTCATTTTCTGTCACTTGTTCTCCATCGTACCGCATCGCCCAAATATTGCCGGTCACGAAATCGGCGTAAAGATAAGCGCCGATCAAACTTTGGATTTTTGAACCGCGATAGACGTATCCCCCTGTTATGGATTGCCCCAAGGAATGATTGTATTCCACAATAGGATCGATCAAGGAATCTAGAACGTCTTGATCGACTCCTTGAGCACGGAAAGGATGACTCCCTTCACGGATATTCCATCCATAATTTCCCCCTTTGAGAATGAGATCTACCTCTTCCCACTGATTTTGGCCGACATCGCCGCACCAAAGATCACCTGTCAAACTATCGAAAGTAAAGCGCCATGGATTGCGAAGCCCATACGCCCATATTTCATCTCGCCCTTCTTTGCCGGCAAAAGGATTGTCATCCGGAATAGCATAAGGTTCCCCGTTATCCACATCGATTCGCAGAATCGATCCTTTCAATGTGTTGAGATTCTGACCGTTGCCGAATTGATCGTTTGCGCCTCCTCCGTCTCCCAAACCGATGTAGAGATATCCGTCCGGTCCAAATTCAAGGACACCTCCATTGTGATTACCGGCGGGTTGGGAAATCTCCATGAGAATCTGTTCGGAATCAGGATTGGCTTCGAATGTATTTTGATCGGACACTTGAAAGCGGGACAAAACAGAACGCCTGGGATTGCTTGCAGAATAGTAAACATAAAAGTAACCGTTTTGTTCGTAATTGGGATGGAAAGCAAGCCCCAAGAGTCCCTCTTCATTTCCTCGACGGCTCACTTTTCTTCGAAGATCCAAAAAGTTGGTTCGTTCGGTCACATCGGGATTGTTTTCAAATACCCAAATCGTACCTCCTTGTTCTACAACAACCAGATGGGTTGTGCTGTTGCCAAAAGGTTTGAGCAAAAGAGGACGGTTGAAACGTGAAAATTTGAAAACTGGCACCGCTTGTATCGCCGGTAAGGGTTCCGGTGTCCCACTTATATTGACCCCTAGCAAGGGAACTTGTTCTTGCAATCCATAGGGAGGTTCTTGGGCAATTGGCGCTACGGGAAACGAAAAGGTCATCAAAACAATGAGGAGAAAAATGAAACTCGGACAACAACGAATGGAAATCATGCAAAAAACTCCTTGAAAATATGGGGATGGCAATGGGGAAAAAGACGAGGTGAATAATTCTTGCGATTTATATCCCAAGTTTACCACTTGGATAGGTTAAAGTACTGCAAAAATTAGGGTTCCGATTT
>CAYPPG010000174.1:0-2658 GCA_964412555.1 uncultured bacterium | reverse complement strand
GGTCAAACTGGGTGACTCCGGGTGGGTCAGATTAGCGCGGCGGGTGACAATAAGTCAACTCGACAAATTCAAACAATGAATTGCAATTCGATTCAATACAATTAATGATTGCATTTGTGAGTTCTCGTGCTTTTTCTTCGTTTGGCAAATGACCTTTGATTTCCAATAATGCATCATCCAATAATCTCAAAGAGTCCTGTAGAATTCCAAGAAGACTTGGCCCTATAGGAATAGAATTCAGATTATTGAAGTTCTGCAATACTTTATTTATGGATAATAGCCAATCTATTAAAGGACTCTTTTCCCGGTAATATTCCAAATCTTCCGAATTTGGACCTACGTCGAGCCAGCAAGCGAGGCAATGTGTTTCTATCCCTTTAGCGTAATTGTAGGGAGGATCAATATGCGAGTCACTGTAGTCTAAATAATATGGATTACCACATTCAGAACATAATTTGATTGGTGTAGATTCTTTTGAAAATAGATCCAATAGTTGTAAATCAACTTTACCCGTTGGTGAGGTATCCTCATTTTCAAATATCGATAGGCATCGATTGATCCATTCATTGATAGATGAGGCGTTGGAGTCATCCTGATCCTCCGATACTAGTTGAGACAAGTATGATAAGACATCAACTTTGTAATTCTTGAATTGTTTTGATATTTTTTGTTGTAATTGTATAGATGGTAGAGGTATTGGAAATTCTTCAAGAATGCTTTTTGACAGATGTTTTACCGTAGCGCCGCGAGTTCGATCATTAAGCCAAGTTTTACAATCTTTACTATTTAGATAGGCGACAAGAAAATGGGGATCAAGAAGGTCTTGATTCGTGCGTATAACGTATAATCCATGAGCTGCGATGGCACCAACTGCGCCATTACGCACAATGCCTGATTTTCCAATTGTTCCGGATTTTGAAAGAAGCACATCACCAGCTCTTAACTTTGTTTTTGGATCAATCGCTTCAGATGCTTCAATGGATAACCACGATGATCCTTTTATGGCTTCATTTCGTTGAATATCTTTTATCCGTATATAAGGAATACGCGTTTCATCTGCTGGTTTGTCTAAGAGTTCAGAAGATCTTATGGATCGCCCAGATATAACCTGCGATACTTCTTTCAAGGTAGTTAATTCAACGTCTCCTTTAAGTGAACTTAGAATCTTATCTAAACTACTTTGATCACGGCGTTTTACTGTGAAGTCCCATTCAATTTCTTTTAGAGAATCAACAGCTACTAACCAGCGACGATTATCTGATTTGGTTGGGATAGAATCGATAGAGAATTTTTCAGTACTTTTATCCCAAAGATCGGAGGGTATTCCACTTGATGCATCTTTCCAAAAGAAAGATTCCGCATCGATCATTTGAATCTGATCTGTCTTACCTCCACGCTGGATAACTAAAATACTGGCACGGATGGCGGCAAAAGGCATAAACGTTTTTTCAGGTAAAGATACCACGGCTTCAACCGTATGCTCTTCCAATAGCATACGCCGTAATCGTTGTTCTGCTCCACCGCGAAACAGAAAGCCCTCAGGGACGACAATAGCTGCACGTCCACCAGGTTTTAACTGAGAGAGAGCATGCTGGATAAATAAACCAGTAGCGTCATTTGTCAGAATGGGAAAATGTTCTAAACCTATACGGTCAACTCGCATACCAAAAGGCGGATTCGCTACAACAATATCATAGCCATCCCGCTGTGGGCTATCAGAGGCCATGCGCTCCAAACTGTTCCCGTATTCCAATCTCGGATCATCGACATCGGATAAGGCTAAGCGTGTTAAACCGATGACATATGAGTTGATGTTAATCTCTATCCCGTATACTGACAGATTGTGTGAACCGCTTCGCCGGTATTTCTCTTTATCGTTTATTAGGACATAGTCACAGGCCATGGTCAGGAGGCCAGCTGAACCGAAGCATGGATCGTAAATACGGTCACCCGGTTTTGGAGAAGCGAGATGAATTAGTAGCTGAGAAACACCCTTTGGAGTTCGAAATTCTCCAGAATATTTATCCGAGGATTTTTCAAGAATGCTATCCAAGACATCAAGTAATTGACGTCGGTCGCTTGGTGTTTCAAAAGGCTGTGCGGCTAGCCATTGAATGATCAATAGAAGTGATCGTTCAGATAACCGGCTTATACCTTCCACCACAGGAGCGATCCGATTTAGATGCGCTGATAGAGGATTGTTTTTTAAAACCGCTGTTTGTTCGAGTGCTCTAGGGAGGCGTTCTTTGAATAAGTCGTTTAATTCTTCTGGTGGGAGATTGCACCAGTTTCGCCATTGTAGATTTGAAGGCAAAACAGGTGTGTAGTCTGAATCATCAAATGCGGCAATCGATTCTTGTTCCGCGTCCTGAAAATCGAGCCAGCGGAGATAAATCAATATGGACAGAGTGATACCATATTCGTGTGTAGGTAACTCACCACGAATTTGATCAAATAATCCCCATATAGATTTATCCATTGTTGACTCAGGCACGATTATCTTTATAACTCCCCGGCAAAAGCTTTTTGTAGGATGGATTCCCTCAGAAATGAAATTCCATCTTCAGCAAGATTGCTATTCAATTCACAAATCAAAGGTTTAACTGACGAACCGGCAAAAAGTCGAGAGGGAAAAAAATGCAGAAATTTGTAAAAACA
>CAYPPG010000173.1:0-2690 GCA_964412555.1 uncultured bacterium | reverse complement strand
ATACTCCCCACCGGTAATTCTTCACTTTCTTCATCCGGGTCGTCGTAAATCTTTACAAAGGGTGTTGGGGTGTTTGTCGGCGTGGGGGTGACGGTAGGTGTCGGTGTAAGTGTGGGAGTCACAACTGGTGTAGCATCGTCTTCAATTTCAAGAACATAAGCATTGTAGTCAGTATAAAATCGATGTTTTGTACCGATTGTAAATGCTATCGTGTTTCCATCGAGCGTACAGGCAAAATCAATTCCATAATAATATTCACCTTCATTGTCGAAGGGAAATATTCTTTCTGTTCGTTTGCTAACCCGATCATATCTATATATACCCCGTGGTTGTGGGTCAATCCTTTGAATGAAAATTACATATCGTCCATTTGCGCTCAATGTTGATTTATACGCTCCATTTTCATTCCCCTCCACATCGTAATCCCCCAGTGGGACAATTTCGGTTTCTCCAGTCACACGATCATGAATAAAAGCATCCCACGCATTATATGTACTGTAAGGAGAAGCATCATGAGGATCCTCTGCCACGAGATTGTTCCCTTGTGAATGAAATAATACATACCGCCCATCTGCACTGATTTGCGGATCACGCGAATCTGCGTTCGCCGGTTCACCGGTTGAAGAAACAGATACAATTTGAGTCTCTACTTTTTTACGATCACGAAGAAAGATACATCGTCTTCCCAAATTGGATGAATATGCCTGATAGGCAACATAATTTCCATCGTAATTGATTGATATTGTACTTAAATCTCCCGTTCTAATTCGATCATTGTCCCATTCATATGGTAATATTTCCTGCTCATTGGAGAATAAATCATTAAGCACAACAGTATTATCGCTTATATAAGCTACAAATCGTCCATTTCCACTGACTTCTGGCCATCTCCCATATGTAATTATTTTACTATCGACAGTACCAGTTGAAATAAAACGAGTAGTTTTTGTTTTCATATTGAATGAAAAAATATCATCGAACATAGTATAGAAATCTTGATCATCATTCACGATATTTGTTCCTGTAGATTCATAAGCAATAATTTTTCCTTCCGCATCCATCGAGGGATACCAACTTAATCCTTTAATTTGACCTCCATCTGCTGTCAGAGATACTCGTTCGGTTGTTTGCAATAAGCGATCCCGAAGAAAGATGTCGTCACTTCCTTTATAATCCAGATCGAGTGGAGTACTATTCGTATCCCCTTCAATAAGATCTTGAGAAGTCGAACTGAACACGACATATCGGCCATCATTGCTTATATCCAGGCTTGTTGAAACACCTCCGGCAGCCTGGCCATCCAAGCCGACGGTGATTAACTCCAGTTTATCAGCAATCACAACAAGATTGTCTAAAAATAATAACGCAAATAATAGCATACAAGTAAAGAATTGATTCCTTTTCATGGTCGAACTCCTGTACCGGATAGTAAGGGCAATCGAAGTATCCCTTGAGTTCATTGCTCGAAATGAGGAACAAAGTTTCTATTCGAAATTCATCTGACCAACTCATGGATACACCTCCCAATCTTTCACACACGCTGCCGGCAATCGGCTCTCAAACACGTAAATATTATTCGCGGACGTTGCGATATAAAGCCGCTCGTCATCCGGCGAAAACGTCACCGCCGTCATGATGTCCTCACCGATGTCATACCACTGCCAAACATGATCCCCCTGTGCATCCACTAAGGCTGGTTTCCCTTCCCGTTCCGTGACAAAAAAGCGGCTGTCCGATGTGAATGCTACGTCCTTGTCGACTTGTAAAAATTTCAATGTTTCCAAATAAATCATTTTTGCAGTAGGATATGAAAATCTACCCCGTGGAAAATACGGTTCCGTCAAACCGCGCACCACAAAATATTTACTGTCCGGAGAAAATTTCAATTCTATCGATGGGGTTACGTAATAACTTGTGTGTTGCTCCGGATGTGGAACTTCCAGAAAAAGCATCGATCCATTATCTGAATCCCATATGCCTGAAACGTACAATCCGGTACCATACCTATAATAATACATGGTACCACCAATATAATTTAAATCAGGAGACAATTTGGCGTGCTCTAATTGATGGCCAAAAAAACCGTCTGATGAAATTTCGTAAGCATTTTCCAATTCCAAATAATCATTCTCTATCATCACGGATGTCGCATCACAAATCAATTCACCAACTTTGAATTCCCAATTCGCTTCTTGTGACTCCAATACCTCTCTTGAAGGGAGATGATAAAACGAATGTTTGTTATGAAAAATATCGAGTCGATTGCCATATGGTCCTAAAGACTGGAAAAGACGCAATGATACAATGTTTATCGTTTCCTGATCTGTAAATTGGAGATAATAAATTCCGGTTAGGTAAATCGAATCTTCCTCAAAAAGTGCGGATTTATCCAAATCAATGATCTCGATCCTTTCAATTGTTTTTCCATCTAATTTGGCTGCATTAATTAATAGGAACAACACAAGAATATATCCGTATAGTTTGTATATCATAATAAAACCTCATAAAAAGATGTGAGATCAGGAGAACTCGGAAAAGATGAGTTCTCCTGATCTTTGATTAACTTTATTTTCATTCAAGGCACGATGATAAGTTGTGCGTCACTACGGTACAACTCACCTGTGTTGTCAGTTGAATCACGTTTGAAATAGTAGAGTTTATTATATTCCGTTGTATAGGAATCATATCCT
>CAYPPG010000172.1:0-2960 GCA_964412555.1 uncultured bacterium | reverse complement strand
CCCCCAACCAACCCAACTCTCACTTTTCCGAATAAGCGTGGAAAACGGCTCTCCCAAAACATTGTGGTGTTACGAGAACAAAGGAGTAACGGCCAATTCACGATCACGATTCCCTGCGGAGTGGCGAAAGCCCTTCGTCTCGAAGGAGGGAACAAATTCCAGGTATTCATTGATCGTGGTGACATCGTGTTTCGGACGGTGAGTAGGAAATGAACAAAAAAGTCTTCGGTTATGTGCGTGTCTCGACGGGCGAACAGGCTAAAGGATTTTCCCTCGACGGCCAGCGTGATGAAATCCGAAAATATTGCGAGAAAAATGATTTTGTTCTGACACACATCTTCGAAGATCAAACCAGCGGGACGCGATTGATCGAACGCCAGGGATTGATGGCGATGATCGATGCCGTGGATTCATCCATCCACGCTGTCATTGCCACTGAATCAGACCGGCTGTCCCGTGATGTCTTTCAATACGGGTGGCTATCCACCCACCTTACTATGCAACGGATCAAGGTATTGCTCATCAATGAGTGTGAAACCAAAACGCCGTCCGAGAAAGCGTTCGCCAAAGTACGAGCTGTCTTTGCCGAGTTCGAAACCGAACTCCGCCAGGCACGTATCATTCGCGGAACTCAAAAGGCCCGAGAGCAGCAACGCTTCATGAATCGTCCTCCGCTCGGATACAAGATGGACAACAAAAGAATCATCATCGATCCCGAAACGTATAAAATCGTTCAGGAAATTTATCGCCTTGCTTTAACCGGCCTTTCGATAACCTCGATATCCAAACAGACCGGCATCAAACGCTCGACGGTTGGATCGATTCTGTGTAATTCCTTCTATATGGATAATAATCTGCACGGCAAGCACGAAACATTCATTCCTGCAAACCTTTGGCACACGGTCAGGCAAGGTTTGGCCGGAAGGAAATTGATCCAATCCCATGGTTCCGGTGAAAATGACCACAAAATTTAAAAAAGTAAGTCTCTCTCAAGCCTGTATGGTAAAAGGCAAAAGAATAAGCAAACACGCTCTGGCACAAGTCATCTCGGAAAGTTTTGATATGACACTGGACGGCTCGATCAAGGTCGTATCGAAAATTTTCGATACGATTTCGGAAAAGCTGATCAAAAAGGACCGGATTACCGTAGTCGGCTTTGGCTCGTTTTACCCGGTTGTGAGGAAGAGAAAACGAGTATTGCATCCAATCTCACGCGAGGAACTCAGATTACCAGACCGGCACGTGGCTGCATTCAAGCCCTCAAGAAGGCTCAAGCAGATGATGGCGAATCCTCCCGAGCGAAATTGTCCGAGTAAATCGGATTCTCAGCCATCCCACCAGAATTCGGAAAATCGGTTACAACAGGATCAAGAAGGGCAAATTACGAATATCGATCAGTTTTTGTAAGACCGCGCCGTTTCCTATTCAAAATGAACGCTTTGAAATGGGGGGCTTTAGATTTCCAATACTGTCAATGGATGGATTGATGGATCAACTTTTGCATATCCTTCATCAGGCAAATGTACATTTATCACACAATTATTCTAAAAAATATGAATACTATTTCAAGGATTTTCATTGTACCACGAATCCTAATACTTCACTTCTTCTTCGATCAGAATAACAATAATTTTCAATTTTCATACATACCGCCATGAGGTAAGGTTATTGGTATATCTGGTATTCCACGTAAATATATCACTTCTTTCTGATATCCATCATAACCATTCCCGATGAATTCGTGCCAGTAAAAAGCCGATTTGCCATGTTTCATGAATGTATTGAACTTAAGCAGCGCATCTGGACTATTTCCTGTAATTCCATTCCTTTCAAAATATTCTATCCATTGTTTTTGAGTATACCCTCTCAAAAGATAAGGAGTCGTAAAAATAACACCATAATCAAGCAATGAATAAGGAGAACCGAGTATTCGTACATACCACAGTTCACCTTTTTTCCCTTTATATCCTGCAGGACATATACATCTCCATTCCTTTCCGGTTATAAACTCTTTTAATAGGATTTTATCCTCACGAAATCCACAATGCTCATAGATTCCCATACGTGACTGAAATTGAACTTCAATAATCTGTATCCAATCATGGGACACATTCAATATATTGGATAAATCGAGCAAAATGCTTGCAATGCTTTCCTTTTCCTTGCCGAAACGAAAGTCATTAAAAGCCCACATGGTGAAATATGAATTTGTAATAGGGCTCATGGGTGGAAAACTTGGAATAAACTGGTTTTCTGCTTTTGACATTTTTTTATAATACAGTTTTAATTCAGGTAAGTTTGAAATTTGTTCAGCAAAAACTGAAACCAGATTTTGGATTGTAATATGAATTGCATGGAGAGGATCATATCCTTTTAATCGATCAGGAGTCCTGATCGTCTCCATGAGCGATTGAGATTGGGATGTAATTGCTTTGATTTCCTCCCAAAAAACTAATTTCTTTTTACTCGAAAACTTTCTCCGCAGCTTTGCTGATACCAAACCCATAAAATTTTTCCTTTCCAGTTATGTCATTCTCAATCGCTGTCTCAAGTACAAATACCGTTTTTGCATTTTATTGTTTTTCACCGCGATTCCCAGTGCTTTTCTTGTCCCTTGTTCCAGAAATATCAATGCACATTGTCAAAATCAAAAATTACTTTCGAGAATCCGGATTCCTCTGTTTGGAGTTTCAATCGCGCAGAAAACGGTTTCCCGGCTTTTGATTTGAATCCTTCAATTTTATCGCTCTTCCCGTTCGCAAGAAGCTGTTTCACGGCTTTTTTGGGGATTTTCTTCTTGGCCATTTCCTTCCAGATTACGAACCGGCATCCGCCATTTTCCTGGCGCCAATTTGAACAGCCATAGCCCTTTTCCCCCTCAACAATCTCTCCCCCACAAACCGGGCATGTTCCCAACACGTTCTTGTCTGTCTTATGGGATTCTGATTTTTTACATTCCT
>CAYPPG010000171.1:0-3015 GCA_964412555.1 uncultured bacterium | reverse complement strand
AGGATATGATTCCTATACAACGGAATATAATAAACTCTACTATTTCAAACGTGATGCCAGTAACAACACAGGTGAGTTATACCGTTGTGATGTACATCTTATTGTTATTCCATAATGTGTGATTAACATTATTATGGGCATAAAGTGACTTGAGGAGAGTTCAATGAGATTCAGAAATGATTGAACTCTCCTTTACCATTTTATATAATATGAAGGAGAAATATATAATGATATATTTTGCATTGTGCCTATATTTTTCGTTGACAGCAACTAATATAAATCATAAATTTATGAATATACCGTACAAGGAAAAAATCCAATTGCAGGAATCGCTATTACCTGAATCCAATCCGGATTCTGGAATCCATTCGTTTGTTTATTTCATACATTTTATCGATGCGCAATCATTATCAATAATTGGTCTGAGTTCATGGGAGTGGATGTCTATTTACGCTGATTTTTTTGATTTGCTTGGGTATAAACAAAATATAATGGATATTCAAAATTATCAGATAGAATATCAAACCGAAGTTTTAAGAGGTTATGACTTACATATTGGAGAATTAAGTTTGAACGGATATAAAGTGTATATAAATCAGCAAGAAATCAATTTGGAAATACCAGATTCATCTATGACATTAGAAAGACCTGTCTTGTCACCTAACCGTCAATGGATTGGTGGAACTTTAAAGATTGCTACCAATTATGAACTTCTATATGGTACAGGGCAAATTCGATGGTACAAAATTTCATTATGGAACTCCGAAACGGGAGAATTGATATTCGTTGGGGAGCCGGAATTGCAACCTTCATTGCAACCTGTTGATCTAGGAACGCAATCTCTCCAAGTCAAGTTTTCTCCGGATAGTGATTTTTTAATCATTCGAGGTCTAAGAAGTACACACGGCTTGGGACTGGAAGATCCATTGCTGCTCGTCGACATGATCAATACATATACATTTAAATTTTTGTATGCCGACAAGGACGTCGCATTCACATCGGACAGCCGCTTTTTCGTAACCGAACGGGAAGGGAAACCAGCCTTAGTGGATGCACAGTGGGATCACGTTTGGCAGTGGTATGACACCGGTGAGGACATCATGACAGCGGCGACGTTTTCGCCAGATGACGAGCGGCTTTATATCGCAACGTCCGCAAATAATATTTACGTGTTTGAGAGCCGATTGCCGGCAGCGTGTGTGAAAGATTGGGAGGTGTATCCATGAGTTGGTCAGATGAATTTCGAATAGAAACTTTGTTCCTCATTTCGAGCAATGAACTCAAGGGATACTTCGATTGCCCTTACTATCCGGTACAGGAGTTCGACCATGAAAAGGAATCAATTCTTTACTTGTATGCTATTATTTGCGTTATTATTTTTAGACAATCTTGTTGTGATTGCTGATAAACTGGAGTTAATCACCGTCGGCTTGGATGGCCAGGCTGCCGGAGGTGTTTCAACAAGCCTGGATATAAGCAATGATGGCCGATATGTCGTGTTCAGTTCGACTTCTCAAGATCTTATTGAAGGGGATACGAATAGTACTCCACTCGATCTGGATTATAAAGGAAGTGACGACATCTTTCTTCGGGATCGCTTATTGCAAACAACCGAACGAGTATCTCTGACAGCAGATGGAGGTCAAATTAAAGGATTAAGTTGGTATCCCTCGATGGATGCGGAAGGAAAAATTATTGCTTATGAATCTACAGGAACAAATATCGTGAATGATGATCAAGATTTCTATACTATGTTCGATGATATTTTTTCATTCAATATGAAAACAAAAACTACTCGTTTTATTTCAACTGGTACTGTCGATAGTAAAATAATTACATATGGGAGATGGCCAGAAGTCAGTGGAAATGGACGATTTGTAGCTTATATAAGCGATAATACTGTTGTGCTTAATGATTTATTCTCCAATGAGCAGGAAATATTACCATATGAATGGGACAATGATCGAATTAGAACGGGAGATTTAAGTACAATATCAATCAATTACGATGGAAATTATGTTGCCTATCAGGCATATTCATCCAATTTGGGAAGACGATGTATCTTTCTTCGTGATCGTAAAAAAGTAGAGACTCAAATTGTATCTGTTTCTTCAACCGGTGAACCGGCGAACGCAGATTCGCGTGATCCGCAAATCAGTGCAGATGGGCGGTATGTATTATTTCATTCACAAGGGAACAATCTCGTGGCAGAGGATCCTCATGATGCTTCTCCTTACAGTACATATAATGCGTGGGATGCTTTTATTCATGATCGTGTGACTGGAGAAACCGAAATTGTCCCACTGGGGGATTACGATGTGGAGGGGAATGAAAATGGAGCGTATAAATCAACATTGAGCGCAAATGGACGATATGTAATTTTCACTCAAATAAGTGAACCACAACCCCGCAGTATATATAGATATGATCGAGTAAACAAACAAACTGAAAGAATATTTCCCTTTGACAATAAAGGTGAATATTATTATGGAAATCATCTTGCCTGTACGTCCGATGGAAACACGATAGTATTTACAATTGCAACTCAACATCAATTCTATACTGACTACAATGCTTATGTTCTTGTAATTGAAGACGATGCTACACCAGTTGTGACTCCCACTCCCACACTGACACCCACCATTACCCCCACGCCGACAAACACCCCAACACCATTTGTAAAGATTTACGACGAGCCACATAGTGAAAGTGAAGAATTACCGGCGGGGAGTATTGATTATGATGCGGTGGATAACCGCAACTTGACTTTGGCGTGGAATGCCGGGTTGGCGAATGTGCGGGATTGGCATGTGTATGTGCGGGAAGGATTTGGGGGGATGAAATTTTTGGGACGTACGAATGATCCCACTGTCCGGAATTTGGACTGGTTTGCCAGTGCGGAAGGTTTGAACGAGGAGTTTATTGGCGGGCCGGAATTCAACACGATCTACAGTTTTCGAATTTGCGGAATCGGCGACGATATAGGAGCAGAAAATTTCATTGATTTGCCGTTGC
>CAYPPG010000170.1:0-3046 GCA_964412555.1 uncultured bacterium | reverse complement strand
CCACATGTCGGATCAAGCCGCACGAGCTTTGGCTGAAGAACTCAATGCCACCGAACATATTGGCAAGTCGTGAGTGGGATGAGACGGTAAGAAATCAGGTTCCGTTTCGGAGAAGGGAATTTGTACTCACCAAACAGCGGGTAATGGTTATTATCAATGTTGTACGAATCAAGAGCCACATTCAGGGCTTGGTAATCAGCTGCCACGCGTGCCAGCTTGGCCCGAACTTGCGCTTGGATGAAGTTGGGGATGGCAATCGCGGCTAACACTCCGATGATCGCAACAACAATGAGCAGTTCAATCAATGTGAAACTTTTTCGCTGCTCCGCACCGGTACCCATGATTTCCTCTCCAGTGATCGTAGCACGAATCTCAGAATTGTAACACTTTATAGAAATCCTCATCATGGAACGTGTCAACACTTTCATTGGTCGGAATTCCATTTCGCAGATCAATTCCTGTTTTTTTTCTTCACTTTCAATAGCAAACTCTCTCAATAAATCTCCATAAGCGTTCTCCCTCCGCGGTTTCGTTCAACAAGAATTTTTCCGAAGACTCCATACCTCCGTGCCGGAAAAATTCTTACATCGTTAGATCTCACAAATGTCTGTTTCACATCTCCAATTAATTCAGTGAGTTATCGGAATGAATCCACGGATGCAAAAGAGGTACTTAATTGCTCCCGCATTTTTTTGAATGGAAATATTTCACCTTCCAAATGGCAGAGGTTACGAGATCAGGAGAACTTTTTGAAAAGGTTTTTCAGAGAATTCACCGACTCAAAGCGATTCTTGTGTAATGACTCGGTTATTGAGCACGGAAAAAAGGATGATACGGACAAGCATTAGGAAATGTGCATCTGTTTCGCTGAATGATCAAATAAAATCGGTTAAGTGAACCATAAAGCCATGGATTTTCTGAAAGGTCAAGTTGACATAGAGTAAGTTATCATGAGACAATTGGTTGAAAATCAAGAAATCGGGAAAATTTCACGGTCTAAATAGGAAATGCCGGTTTCATATCATATTTGCCTACTTTTGGAGGATGATCATGGTTTATAAAAATATCACTAATGTATTATCTTTTCTTTCTTATTTGATATGTTATAATTTGCTTGTTGGATTTTCTTCCTATTCTTCAGAAATCCCGATTTTTACCGTGCAAGATCATTCGCATCATGATTCTGTGAGAGATTTTGACATTGACCTGGAAGGCCAAAGGATTATTACATCCGACACTCAAGGGAAGTTTTTTGTGTGGGATTATAACACGAGCGAGTTAATGGAGCGAATCGATTTGAGTTCGATCCAGGATATTGCCAGCTATAGCCGCGTCAATTCCATAGGATTTCCTCGTCCCTCTGGCCCAAACATTCGTTTTTCCGTTAATGAAAATAAATTTATTATTTTTGGTAATAATAATATCTATGTTTATGACACTCTTACGGATAGTCTGGACACATTATGTGAGAGCGAAGCAGAATGGAACTTTTATTATACAGTTTCACGGGATCTGAACAAAGCCGTCTTGTGCAGGGAGGACACCAATATTTCGGGCAACTGGATTGTATCAGTCGTAAACCTGACAACCGGCGAGGATATCTACGCGGTTTCTCTTGATTTACGTTTTGACACACGATCAATGTGGGGCATACGTTTTTATGATGACAGCAACCTGTTCAAAGTGAAAAATTTACTCGTCGATTTAAATACTCTTGATGCAAAAGATTTGCTGGATTTTCTACCCGAAGATTACGCTATATTTTACGGTATGATTAACCGTCCCAGCGCGCCGGATGTTCTTTTCACAAAGGATATGAAAAAACTAGTCATTCATTATATCACATCTTCCAATGAACATGGCGTGAGGATTGTGGATTATGAAAATCAAAATATATTGGGAGATATTGCGATCAGTTCAATAAGCATGTTCAGTTCCGGCGGCTGGATCGCTCTTTCTCCGGATTCTCAAAAGATATTGCTGTCATCCACAAACGAGAGCAATGTATACAACCTTAATACTGGACTGATCGATAAGAAATTAAATCTAAGCATGAGTGGACTCACAGCATTTGGGATTGATAACAACACATTGCTTTATCCATCGGCGAAATTATTGAACTTGGTGGATATTGAAAGCGGCGAGACGATTCGTTCATTTCCCAAACTGCGGTTGGATACAATCAAAAGAGCCAAATTCAACAAAGACGGAAGCAAAATAGTTGCCATCAGCACATTTTACAGCGCTGTCTCGAGTAATTATGAAAGTTATTTATCCATCCATGATATTCCTTCGAATCAATTGGTGAGATATATGCACAGCAGTGTTAGCGTGAACGATTTGACCGAATTGGATGACAATAATCTTTTGATTAGCACAAATTCTGGTTTATCCATTTGGAACATACCAAACAATTCATACCAAAATAAAGCAATTAATAATCCATTAAATCGATACTACAACGTACAATTATCACCTGATCAAATGACCATTATTGTAGTCGCGGAAAGCATTTCGCTCAGTGGAATGTTTGTTCAAGGACTTGTTGTCGATTCGTACGAAGAAGCGTTCAGAACAAGATTAATGGTATCCCTTCCAGACACAAGCAATCTTGATATCGTCTCTAGAACTTTTTTTGATAAAAAGAGCGAAAAAATATCTTATTCTCATGGTCGTCATGATCCTTTTAGATTAGCCGATGTGAATAGCGGCGATGTTATCCATGAATTTGTCCACGGCGGGAACCTGACCTCCATGTCGTTGTCGTCTGACGCTTCGTTGGCTGCGACCGCTGGCGATGACAAACTCATCAAAATTTGGGACGCGGTCTCGGGAGACAACATCAAAACGCTTACGGAATTTGGCGGCGCGCACAATGGAACAATACAATCGTTATTATTCGGCGCTAATCAAGACTATTTAATCTCTCAGGGCAGCGACAAAACAGTAAAAATATGGGATATTGACTCGGGGCAAGTGATCAGACGATTTGATTTGTGTGTAACTTCAAAATATTTTAATGTAACTAGTTCAAAAGATGTAACTT
>CAYPPG010000169.1:0-3067 GCA_964412555.1 uncultured bacterium | reverse complement strand
CGGGTCACACCTAACCGACTCCAGGGGGGTCAAAGGTACCCGGCTATTGACAAATGTCGCCGAACGTATCGCCAATGGCATGAAAAACCGTACCGAAGTCTTTTCCAAACTCACAGACGAGCAGCAGGCCGAGGCACTCAAGAATCAGTTCATCCTTGAGTGGAAACGAAACGGAAAGAAATAGTCCCCCATCATCACAAAACCCATAGGGTCTGAGGGGAAACGGTGTGGCTGGTCATCAGTTGCTGCACTCTGAATCAGCCACACCGGACCAACAAAAAAGAAAGGAACTTGAGAGTATGATTCCTAACGACAATTACAACTTCTCAAAAGTCAAAAATCGATCACTTTCGGAAGTCAGACAACGATCTACATCTCCTCTTTCAAGTCGAGATGAACTGATTGTCAACCAGATGGTGAAAATAAGACAAAAAGAATCGGGAATCTGGATCGCTGACCATAACCGGAAAGAAGGATTCCGCCAATCGAACCGCGAGTTGTTTTTATCACGTGGCATTCTGCACGATCTCGTTGTCCAGGATATTCGAAATCATGGGGATATCATCTTGGAATTCGACGGTATAAATCAATTCAAGGAACATTGCAAACCAGATGGATTGGTAGTTGAACCATCCTGTTTTTTGGAAATTCAGGAAGTAACAGACCGCAAGGTTGTTACGGTTAAGGACAAATCATGCGATTGGCGATTTACACCATTGCACAACCCGGCTTTTGAGATCAAGCATGTGTTTTCTGCGATGAGAGCGGTGAAAATCTCGACCGAATGTTCTGAATTGAAGCCATGCGACTTCATGTATGGAGAACCGGATCCCCATTCGCTTCCGCCTTCCACGCCAGCTATCGCTCAACAATCATCGACAACAGCGGCAGAAGGAACCATAAAAAGCATCATCCCATTTTCAACTTTGTTGGCTTCTGGCATTGCTCTGTCGGTTATCGGTGCGATGAAAGCGGTCAGTATCGTTGCAGCAACAGTTCCGGTGATCGATCCGGTAATCATCGCCCGTCTTGATACGAATTTCAACAAACCCGGAAGAGTGGCACTGTATTTCAGCATCTGCCGATGGTTTTGATTGTCAGAAATTACTTAAATCGGAATTGAAAGGAAACGGCACATGGAAATTCGTGAAAATGACTTCATCGTAAAAGACAAAAACGATTTACCTGTTTTTGCGAGCCGCGAAAGGAAAAAATACCAGCGGTATTATCGTTCACTGAAATTCAGTTTGGTTCTTGCATTTGTAATTATAGCATCGAACCTTTTCTTTCGGTTTTCGATATTTGAATATTCCGTGATATGCGATATTTGCGATCTGTTCCTTATTGTCGTATTCGTTCCTGTAACATGTTGCACGTTTCTATATCAACTTGTTTACGGTCGAACGAAAAGCCCGATTGAAGACAACCGATGGATTCTATTCTTCATGCTTGTCGTTCTTGCGGTTTTTGTGTGCCGTTTTATTGTCTTCGGATTACTGACTTTCTTCCCTTTAAATCTTTGCCATTTGCTATGGCCCTTTTTGGTGACTTTTTTCACATTGGTTCTTCTGAGTAGCACAGCAGCAATCAATCGGATCAACACGATCATTCCCAAAATGCTAACCGATCTACTATCGAGTTTCGCTCCAAACAATCCAAGGAGGTTTTCCAATCATGAAAGAAATGAACGGAATCAACGATCTTTTTAACAAGGCACGGCAAGAAGCCGAAAATGCGGACTTTGACGAGAAGACGAAACCATGCGGGAGCCAGCGGATACCACGGATACCCTACATATCGCCGAAGGAATTTATCCCCGCGATTTCCAAAAGAGTATCCCGTCACTTCATGCTTTATTTCGCTTTCGCTATCGTTGCGATTCTTCTCTGCGTTTCCTCTTTTTTCCTCGGACAAAATACGACTTCAAATGAAGCAGAATCTGTTTTGGAAAAACAGGAGGAGAAAGTTTACGTACAAGAAGAACAATTCGATTTCGAAGAATTCCTGAATAAGAAGATGGAAGAACGGTATGGTGCTTCTTTCTTACCGCCGAAAAGTGAGTTAGAACAACTGAATCATCATATCACGGAAAGCCAAAACAAGGGAACTACATCAACAGTCGATGGGCGTACAAGTGATACAAATAATAAAAAAATCAATCCTGCGCAGCAGGGAAACAACACCATCCCAAGCAATCTCAGTGAAAACGCCGATTCTTCTTATTCTTTCTCAAAAACAGAACAAGAAGAGGAATATTATCTAACCCCAGCGGAAAAATCATTAATCGATGCAAGAAACAGGCTCTTTGAACAATTACAAGAAGTCAATGTGGATTTCTAAATCCAGAGAACTACTCAATAAAGGAGAAAAGCAAATGAAATCTTCCATTCAACGAATATTAATCATTATCTCAATGGTAATTCAATTTGGTTGTCTTTCGACTCCAAAAATCAACACCCAAAAACTCGATAACACAGTGAAAGAAATTAGTGATGTCCGACTCAACCTGATCAACTATCAGCGGAATATGAACGATTCAGTCGCCGGACTAAAAGTGGATAAAAAATATCACTATGAGAAAATCTGTGAAAATTCCCACAACATCCAATTGATAGATGGAAAAATTCAAGATCTATCTTCAAAGATTGATTACTGTTTGGATCAATGCAAATTCATCATAAGTAAATTACAAGATATTGATTCACAACAATCTGTGAGCGTCTCAGAACGAAAAATACTGAAAGGCAATGATGTGAATTTTAAGAAGACCATCGAGGCGATGTTGCTTCTCGAAAACGAACATTTACGGCTAGTTGCAAAAGAAAAAGCCCGTAGAGCATCACAAAAGAAGGAAGAGAACGACAATGAACCACAATCACAACCAAAATAACAGTTACATCGATCCCGACGACTTCCCCGATCCGGATACGCCTGATTTCGACGAAGACGAGGCGGATTATTCTTCCCAGCAGCAAGATGCCAAGCATCACTATGAGTTTGAAGACACAGTACTGACGCCCCGGTAAAAAGTCCCATTTTGTATTTCATTGGAAATACTGTAACAGCA
>CAYPPG010000168.1:0-3074 GCA_964412555.1 uncultured bacterium | reverse complement strand
ATAGTGGAGGATATGATTCCCCGGTCTTAATCCTGTGACCGATGCAATCGTACTACTTGCATAGGGGCTCCAATTCTCATTATCGATCTTATAGGAATACAACAGGCGATGGCTTTCGGTGAATTTCCATTTGTCGATCCCGGCAAAGATAAATTGCCCTTCCCCTTCGGAAGAGAACTCTTTTGGATTTTTGGGATCGAGCAAGGCGACCGGTGGATCCGTATCAGTTTTGGGGTCATACTGACGGATGCCCTGGCTTGTCCCGATCCAAATTCTACTTTGACTATCCTCAAACACTTCATACACCATCCGGGTAGGAAGCCCATCTTCCTCCGTGTGAGTGATCCACGATCCGTTACGGAACCAATGAAGACCGTTTTCAGAAGCGACCCAAATATCACCGTTTCGAGATTGGATCATCGACTGTACAATCCCAAATCCAGAACGAACAACAGTAAATTTATTGTCATGATATTCGAGGATTGAATTCCTCCCGCCAATCCAGATTTTTCCATCATCCTTTTCAAGAATACAAAACGCATCGCCGCCTGGATAATTATCTTCCGGACCGAGTAATTGGTATTGTCCATTTTGAATCCGGGCCAATCCATAATCCTCTTCACCGCCCATCCATATTGTCCCATCCATCGCTTCAATCATATATCGAGAATATCCGGTTTCCCATCTCGTTTTTCTCTCCAAAATAGTATGAAACTGTTTTCCATCGTAGGATTCCAATCGAGCGATGGATGAGCCGTACGAATCGAGTAAAATTTCCCCATTTCCGCGTTGCGCGATTAGTTCAATGTGGTGACTTGCAGGACGTTGGATGTACTCGACGCTTTCCGTTTCTGGATTGAAAACAAATAATGAATCTGTTTTAGGCCGGATCGCAATACGTCCATCTGGCAATACACAAAGGGAATTTGTATCGAATTCAAACAGCCTGCGTGGCAGGGAATACGTTTTCCATTGCCCTGATTCGTAACAATTGAGTGTATCCACACAAGCAAACCAGAGACACCTTTTTTGGTCTTCAACAATCGAATGGCAAACTTGATCGGTTCGCGGGATTCCGGCGGGGGCTCTCCAAGGAACCGGCGAATGCCGCGCGAGACCTTGCGCGGTGGCGAGCCATAAAACATCGTTGGGTTCCATGGCGATATCCCAAATGATCTCGGGAATGATAACATTTTTGGGGACTAATTCCTCTTTGTTTCCTTCAATACGACAAGTGGAGGAGAGTCCTGCAATCCAAAAACTCTCGTTTTGGTTGGGATACCCCATCACTCGTAACAATCTTTTATCATTGGAGTAATGTTGGAGTGAATAAAGCATTTTCCATGAGTTTCCATTAAAACGCATCAAGCATTCTCTTGGATTTCCAAGCGGGCTTATAACACCCCAAAGATTACCCTTTTCATCTTCAAAGGGGTATAAAAGATTATAAAATCCATATTCTCTTTTAAAAAGATATTCAGTATATTCGGAGAGCGGACCTTCTGCTCCTTGTTCACTTTTCAGTTTCGCATGACCGTTTAAACCAGTAATCCATACCCCCCCATCTCTAGCGAAACACATATCCCTGAAACTGCCCAAGTTTGTGTCATTGACTTCCTTGACAGATTTTACCTGTTCGATTGCTGTGTTGAATTCCATCAGACGATCCGGAAGCAGGAAAAGTATACGATCAGGAGTCAAAGAAAGAAGCGCAATATGGATACGATCGGGAACGCCTGTCGGTATTCTCGTTGCCTTTATTTCCTCGATTTCCCATTTGATCCATTCGCCGCGAACCGGTTCGTATCGTTGCAAGCCAAGATAGCAAGAACCACCCAACGGAAGAGACCAGATTTGTCCAAACCGGTCTTCATAGATCGGAGTATTTCGTGCGGCGTCTTCAACGATTTTTACGTTGTAACCATCCAACCGGCTGACAGTATCTTTGGGATAGTGCTTTGCAATTCCTTGAATCGAGTGCGTACTCCAAACCGAACCGTTTTCACCTACTGATACTCGATAACAGCAAGAATTGAAAAGTCCATCCGACGTAGTCCAAAAGCGCCACTGCCCAGAAGGAGGGAATCCACTATTGGTCAGCAATGGCGGGAGTTCCATTTCACCAACGATCTGCAGTGAGTTGGCCTCGCCTCGAAATATCGCCACTTCATTTGAACTCTCTGGTTGGGGACAGGCGTCGTATGTCAAAACAGCTGTTCCCGGTTCAATGTCCCTGCTCCAAATGATCGTCCCATCGTTCTGTATGCCTTCAGGATTGATCGCATCGGCGATCCAACCTTTGGGAAGTTTTTCCGTAATCGTCACATTCTCCAATTGTTCCCGTGCATTGGTCAGAGTTAACTGAACCTTGACTGGATTCACTAATGCATAATGATGATCCAAGAAACGCCGGAATGCAATTGGAGGAGCAGGTTCCAACACCATATCAGTTACCCGCGCATGGGCGAGAAGTTCGTTGTCAGCGTGATTATTCAACACCACTCCATAAGACACGGTTTTATCCATATCAATTCGTGTCCAATGTAGAAAGTTCCATTTTTCTCCATCATACGAAAACTCAGAATAAAACAAATTTTCTGATGTTATTCTCGAGACACGGAAATAGATTTCATCACCGGGAGATGGAACGAAAAGACTACTATGTCTCACTGGCGTTTCTTTATCAAAAGACTCACTATATCCACCTTGCAACGTCCGTTTCTGCACAACGATCAAGTCACCATACGGTTCTTTTCCACCAGAACACAGCATGATGGAATAATATTTTGAATCCGGCGCTTCTCCTTTTTCGCGGATCATGATAGCAACTTTCGCCCACACATCTCCCCCGCCAGGGGAACACCACTGGAGTTTACCGGAAAGGCTCCACGAACCAGACTTCTTTGTGTATAAATAAAATGCTTCATCGTTAGTCGTCCATAGTTCGTTCCCATTTCCATACAAGTCGTAAACAGGATTTTCAATTGATCCCGAAATCTCCACTCGGCCGGGTACTTTGAACGGAACTTACGCAATAGAAAATAGAAAGGCATTGATTTGACGAGACTTGCAAG
>CAYPPG010000167.1:0-3112 GCA_964412555.1 uncultured bacterium | reverse complement strand
CTTAAGTTACATCTTTTGAACTAGTTACATTAAAATATTTTGAAGTTACACACATATCAAATACATGAAAAGAGAATCCACTTCTTTGAATGAAGATTATATTGTCAAAGAATAAGAAATCCGAGGTTTTCTCTGTGTCGTTGGGAAATCCTGGATTAACATAGGACTTTCATACAATTAGATACAATAGGAGCATGATAATGAATTGTTATTCAAAGATGTTTTATTTTGTCACTGTCTTATCCGTATTGAACGTGTGTATGGTTGGAACGTCTCGTAGTCAGAATCTCAGCATGTTTTTCCCCGCTGTCGACATAGGAGAAAATGTAGATACCTTTGGGAATATCTACTCGACTGGCCCCACATCGGCAATTGTCGAATACCCGATTGACAATCCCATTGCAATTCAAGAAGACAACAAATGGATTATTTATCCTGGCGATCTATTTAATTCACGAGGATTTGACGGTGTTGATTAATCGAACAGGAATCATATTTTATGATAAATGCAAGAAAATCAGGATTCACATTGATCGAATTGCTGATCGTGGTTGCGATTATTGGAATTCTTGCCGCTATCGCGGTGCCTAATTTTATGAATGCACAAATCCGGGCCAAAATCGCCCGTTCTCAGGCGGATATGCGTTCTATTGGTCTGGCTGTTGAAGCTTTACGTTTGGATACGGGGCTGCTACTGGTTGATCCATGGGACAAAAACTTGGAGGCCGGAGTGAAGCGAATCAAAAAATTCGGAGTCGGATCGATTGAGGATGTTTTCCCTCCCGCTCGAACCTATGTTGATATATACGCTCCATTGACAAGTCCTGTTTCTTATTTATCATCGGTTCCCGATGATCCCTTCCTTGCGAAAATAACCTCGACAAGCGACCGCTTATTGATTGTACTGAATGGGAAATATTTTTATGGAGATAACGAGGTTGCATTTGAAGGATCGGATAATAATTTTGGGGCGCTTCAAATCGGAACGGCGGAAGCACTCGGTTTGCGTCCCTTGCGTGATAATCAGTGGGCGATTCTCGGTGTTGGACCGGATACAACAGCCGAAGAACTTGATGATATGCAATTGCGCGGATTACCCTACGCTACTTCCAACGGATTGCATAGCAAAGGCGATATTGTCACACGGAGCGGGTAAGAATATGACGATCATGAAAACTTTACTAAATCGCAGACACTTTCTCAAAGGTCTCAGTAGCAGTGTTTTGGCCTCCCTGAATCCGATTCACACTTTAGCCGAGGATAAATCTGTCAACCGGTATAATGTGTTGTTCATCGCAGTAGATGATCTTCGACCGGAACTGGGTTGTTATGGCGCTCCATATGCTCTTACACCCAATATTGACCGCTTTTCCCGTTCGGCCGTACGTTTTACTAACCACTTTGTTCAAGTCCCGACATGCGGCGCATCTCGTTACTCTTTATTAACGGGACGCTCGCCTTCTCAATCCGGTGTAACCGGCGGCAATCACGCTTTTTATCGTGGTGATTCGGCTCTATCGCATGAACGGCTCGAATCAGCGCAGTCGATGCCCGAATTGTTCCGTCGCAGTGGATATCATACAATCAACATCGGCAAAATTTCTCATACAGCAGATGGGAAAGTCTACGCCTATAAAGGTGAAGGCGACGGTCGTGATGAAGTGCCGCATGCATGGGATGAATTGGCAACACCCTACGGCACATGGGGACGCGGCTGGGGAGTCTTTTTCGCATATGCGAATGGCAAACATAGAGAAGATGGTCAAAACCACATCGATTTGTCTGAATTTATTGCAGAAAAAGATGAAGATTTGCCGGATGGTTTAAACGCCAAAGTAGCTATCGAAAAATTGGAAACGTTAAAAAAACAAGATGCCCCATTTTTTATGGGACTGGGTTTTTATAAACCTCATTTCCCTTTTGTTGCAACCAAACAAGATTGGGAAGCCGTTCAAAATGTGGACGTGCCTATTGCACCCCATCAAGAAAAACCCGATACCGCTTACTGGCATAAAAGCGGTGAATTCTATAAATACGATATGCCCTTCCAGAAAACCTATCCTTTCGCTCAAGAAGATCAGATTCAAGCGCGTAAGGCTTATTTGGCTTGTGTCCGTTATACGGATCGCCAAATCGGTAAAGTTCTCGACGCGCTCGAACGGAATGGATTAAGCGATTCTACTATTGTAGTCTTGTGGGGGGATCACGGATGGCATCTGGGCGACTCGCAATTGTGGGGAAAGCATACTCCATTCGAACGGGCAGTGTATTCTCCAATGATGATTCGTATCCCTGGGATGAAAAACGCAGGGCGAGCCAGCAACGCCTTGGTTGAGACCATTGATATTTATCCCACTTTAGTGTATCTCTGTAATCCCAGATTCAAGAAAACGAGATTTCCTTTGGATGGTAACAATCTTACACCGTTGCTGAAAAACAGTCAGGTGGATATACAAAAGGCAGCTATTAGTTATTGGAATGACGCAATTTCCGTCCGTACTGAGACTCATCGTTTGATTGCTAAAAAAGATGGAGATCAGTACGATCATATTGAATTGTATAATATACAAAAAACACCCGATCCAATAGAAAACCTCGCTTCAACTCAGAAAAAATTGGTTAATCGCTTACTGAAACACATACCGGAATAATTTTTAAACGTCATTGTACAGATTCAAGGAACGAAATTATTAAGCGGTAATATGTATGTGAAGGTAAATCTCTGGGACCACTTATTGCCGAATGATATCTAGCAGTTTCTGCATTTACTCTACCACCGCCGGATGAGTCTCGATCACATTGTTTTCTTCTTTTGGATCGGTGACGATGTGGTAGAGTTGGCGCAGAGCCTGACCTTGGTATGTCCTTTCGCGATTTCTTTTCCAGGAATCAGGTAGCTCGCCTTCGATATATTTCCATGAACCCCGTGTATCGCGAAAATTCCTTGAGCGTTGGTTATGATCATTTACTGGTGTAAAGTCAGAGTTCCTGATCTGGCGGATTCTCATCTGATACCAATTTGTAGATTAGCCGTAAATCAGTGCCAGGATAAGTGGTTTCGGTGGCATTGAGTTCTTCAGCCAAAGCTCGTGCGGCTTGATCCGACATGTGG
>CAYPPG010000166.1:0-3279 GCA_964412555.1 uncultured bacterium | reverse complement strand
CGAGGTGGAGCGGGTGTGGATGGCGTGACTTGTGAACTGTTTGCTGTCAATGTCCTGCGGAATTGGTATCGTAATGGGGAAAATGTCCAAGCGAAACTTCCTTTGTTATCCACATATATGGGACATGTATCCATCGATTCCACTTATTACTACCTTACATTTATTGAAGGAATCCGATCAGAAGCCAGTTCACGTTTTTATCACCATTATGGGAAAGAACTCAATATAGATGATGTGGAATCAAGTATTTTGCAGAACAAACAGGAGATCAATCATGCCCCCAAAATCCATGAATAGTCTTGGAGTATCTCTGAAGAATTTTCTCACTCATCATTTACCGAATCTAAGAGGAATGAGCGCAAATACAATTCTCAGTTATCGCGATAGCCTAAAAATCCTTTTACAATTCCTTTCGCAAAACAAAAAGACGCACGTATCAAAACTTACGATTGAAGATATTGATGTCTCCGAAATTATTGAATTTCTTGATCATTTGGAAGAGAAGCGTGGAAATGGGATTGGCACACGAAATATCCGCCTTGCCGCGATTCATAGCTTCTTTCGTTACCTTGGCGCTTCGTATCCCGAACGTCTCGACCAGATTCAACGTGTTTTGAATATTCCATTTAAGCGTGGATCAACTCGACCGATTGAATATCTCGAGTTTGAAGAGATTCAAGCCATTCTTCGATCCATCGATCAGGGTACGTTTGATGGACGTCGTGACTTTGTTTTGCTTCTTCTCATGTTTAATTCAGGCGTTCGAGTTCAAGAAATTGTTGATCTAAAGGCATGTGATTGCCAACTGACGAAACCATTTAGCATAACTGTTTTGGGGAAAGGCCGCAAAGAACGAACTTGTCCAATTTGGGATGAGACAGCTCATCGGCTTCGCGATTACATGGAAGAGCGCAAAATCGATCCGAGAAAACCCTTCTCAGTGTTTGTTAATCGTCTCAACGATCCTCTTACTCGGTATGGGATCCGATACATTATGTCAAAACACATCCGAAATGCGGCTCGAACGCTGGTTTCTCTGAATAAGAAACGGCTTCACCCACATTGTATGAGACACAGCACGGCTGTTCATCTACTGAAATCAGGAGTCGATCTTGCTTCTATCGCAAATTGGCTAGGGCACGTTAGCGTGAATACAACCAATAAGTACGTGACTCTGGATCTTGATATGAAACGACGAGCAATAGAAAAAGCACAACCATTTGATTCAACTGTGAATTCTTTGATCTCTTGGAAGAAAGATCCTGACATTCTTGAATGGTTGGAATCTCTATGAAAATAATGTGCAAAATAATGTGGAGTTATTTTCATGAAAATCATCGCAGGGTAAACAATAATAATGACAACTCCACATTAATGACAACTCCACATTATTGATAAAACGGGAGAGACGCAATTCTTGCTTGGCGACCAACAAGTCCTGAACCAGCAGATCGCAGGAGCGGAAATACACCCGATATTCCTGGTGAATCAATTCCCGGGCGATAGCGGACAGCAGGTGAGTTTTCCCGCTGCCAGGGGAACCCCCAACACACTGCTCATATTTCGTCGATTCTTCGTGTATGTTATCCTTTTCATCCTCTTGCCAACGAAGAAGTTCGTATTCAGAAACGATATCTCGATGGATATATGGTGATTCTTCCGGATGAAACTCTTTGTGCTCTTCCCGCGTGGATGATGGATCCGGTTGTGTGTTCAACCATCACCAAACAAATGAATCCCTGTGTAAGTTTGAAAGCGTTGCGCAACCTGCGAGCCTTATTGGATGCCTCACCATTGTCGAATCCTTTTGGCCTCGATACGGTGGGATCATCTTCGAAGACAGGGGATCGCAATGCGAAAACGAGCGAACTACCAAGAAATGCTTTGGGAGGTTCAAAGCCAAATATGGAATGAACTTCCTGAAAAGACCCGCATGCAATGTCAAAACTTGTTAATGCAAATATTGGTGAAAATGATCCACCGAGAACCAAAAGAAAGGAAGGAACGTGATGAACGAGAAGATTCTGCCAACCCATCTTGACCGTACCGCGTATGTCTATGTTCGTCAATCCAGTCGCCATCAGGTGCTCCATCATCGAGAAAGCCAAGGACGCCAGTATGGCTTGGCAGAGAAAGCCAAAGAATTAGGATTCTCTCGTGTGGAGGTGATCGGGCAGTGGAAAGGTAGAGCGTCTCGGATTTGAACGTCTAGTGGCCTCCGTATGCCGAGCGGAGGTGGGTGCAGTCTTCGCATTGGAAGCTTCTCGCTTGGCACGCAACAATCGCGACTGGCATCATCTCATTGACCTGTGTATGTTAACGGAAACGTTGGTGATTGATTACGATGGAATTTATGATCCCCGTCTCATGAATGATCGTCTTCTTTTGGGATTGAAAGGAACCATGAGTGAATTCGAACTGGGTCTTCTCCGTCAACGGGCTCAGGAAGCATTACGGCAAAAGAAAAAACGGGGAGAAGTGATTACGGAAGTGCCGGCGGGATTCATTCGAACGCCAGACAACCGGATCGAAATGAATCCCGACCGACAAGTTCAACATGCCATTCGCCAAGTTTTCACCAAATTCTTTGAAGTCGGGAGTGTTCGCCAAGTGTTATTGTGGTATCGTGAACAAGCCCTTGCACTTCCCAAGAATCGACCGACAACGGGAGGCAAAGAAATCGAGTGGAAAGTTCCCACCTATACCCGCCTTCTCCTGATCCTGAAAAATCCAGTTTATGCCGGGGCTTTTGTCTATGGGCGCAAACGCTGCCGGACGGTGATCACCAACGGTCGCGCGCGAAAAACGTCGGGGCACGAAGTGCCTCGAGAAGAGTGGGAAGTCTTCATTCCGGATCATCATGAAGGCTATATTACCTGGGAAGACTATCTGCGGATAGAAACTCAATTGAAAGAAAATAGCGGAATGAGAGGGAAAATGAATCATGGTGCCGCGAAATCCGGGGCAGCCTTGCTGGCGGGATTGCTTCGTTGCGCACGGTGCGGTCGCAAACTGCATGTGGCCTATAGCGGGAATCATGGCCGTGTTCCCCGTTATGCCTGCCAGGGAGGTCATCTCAATCATGGTGTGGGAAACTGCATTTCGTTCGGAGGCTTACGTGTGGAACAGGCCGTCGTGCGGGAAGTGTTGGAGACCATTCAGCCTGCATTTGTAGAAGCCACTATCCATGCTCAGGAGGAACTCTTTCGTCAAGAAGAGGAAAAGCTGTCAATAGCCGGGTACCTTTGACCCCCCTGGAGTCGGTTAGGTGTGACCCGT
>CAYPPG010000165.1:0-3334 GCA_964412555.1 uncultured bacterium | reverse complement strand
TATTTATGTCATCATCCTGCGCCTGCAGGTGTGCATAAATCATGGTCGTTTTCGGGCTGCTATGACCCAACCATTTCTGTATTTTGAACAATGAAACTCCAGCAATGGCTAATTGCGAAGCAAAAGTATGACGTAAGACATGAGGAGTGATCCATTCGAGACCGGCCTTCTTCTTTATCGTATTGAACGACCTCTTGAAATCAAACCTGACCATATTCTTCCGATTTTCCTCCGAGTAATCAGATTCAAGTAAATATCCTTTTTCCTTTTTGTAGATTTCGAGGATTGACTTTAGTTTGTTGCTCATGGGAATCGTTCTGCACTGATGGCTTTTTGGAACAAACTTACGGAATTCGTCTTCTTTGACAGTTATCAAACTGCTCTCAAAGTCAAACCAATCCCATTTTGCATTGGCGATTTCCGAGTACCTGAATCCTGCATATATACCGAGCGAGAAAATGAACAGCACTTTCGGACCTGATTTTTCTGACTCTTGTTTTGCTATTGAAATAAGATTGTCAATTTGTTCTGCATCAAGGAATCGTGGAGGATTCTGCGCTTGCTTGTATTGTTTAATCCCTTTGATCGGATTGTATTTGATATACCCATTTTTTTGCGCATAAGTCAAAATCGAAGAAATATGGCGGTGATGAACATTGATCGATGAACTTTTAAGCCCTTTTTTCAGCAAATAAACACGATAGGATTCGAAAATCTGAGGTGTAATTTGGTCAACCAGCTTTAAGCCTTTTGCTCTAAGCCATTTTACAAACTGTTTCCAGAATTGCTTATCATCACGGATCGTATTTGGGCGTTTGTAGGTTTCAGCATAAGCAATGTACTTTTCGAAGAAATCTTCAAAGGTGACTTTACTCGTAACAGGAACACATCGGCCATTCAACAACTCTTCCTGTTTTGCAAAAGCCATCCGCTCAGCGTCATGCTTGTTGGATGTATCGAGCGATCTCCTGATTCGCTTCCCATTGAGACGGTAGTACATCCAGTACGTTTTTTTTCTTTTGAAGATATGCACCTTGATCATGATAGAACCTCCAGTGTGGACAAATTGTGGACACCACACCTGGGAAACCGTCATTTTTGTGCGATTCAATTCAGTTGGAATTATACTGGAAGTGGGAAGGAAAGGAATAGATAAGTTAAGTAATATCAGTATGTTGCGTTAATTCTGAGTAAAATTCTGTTATTCGCAGATCATGATAATAGATTATTTGTAATCAGCCGGTCGTAGGTTCAAGTCCTATCGCCAGCTTATTGATTTTATTGAACTTACGCTTCATAATCTTTCTCCTTTACTCAAATTTTGCCCAAATTTTGCCCAAATTGTTCTTACTCTTCTTTCCCGAATATTCCAGAAATCTTTTTCTCAAGTAAAATGCCATCTTTTGGAGAGTCGCTATCCCCATCATTGAACAAATCGACATATTTGCTGTAGACCTTTATTATCATGGTTGTATCTCGATGGCCCATAAATCGAGCTACCCATAAAGGATTCTCACCAAGACTGAGCGCCAGTGTTGCAAACGTGTGACGGATTTGTTCCATCGGCCGATACTTGATATTGATTTCTTTGAATAATGGCACCCAAACCCGATTTCTCAAATTGCTTCCATTGATCAAGGTCCCTTCCGGTGTACAGAAGAAAAATTCCCCTTGATACTTTTCATAGATTTGCTTTTGTTTCATCAATGCATTGTACATTACCTGATTGAGCGATAATTCCCGTTTGCTCGATTTGTTCTTCGTTGTACTAATTCTCTTTCGATGATGCTCGTCTCTAGAGATTGCACGTAAGATTTTCAACGTCCTTTTTTCCCAATTGATGTCTTCCGGTTTTATCGCGAGTTGTTCACTTTGTCTTAAACCGGTAGCAAAAGAAAAAGTAAAAAATGGTTTCCAATGCGCTGGTATGGAAGAAATGATCATTTTCTGTTCTTCTAAATTGAACGGATGAATTTCATCATAATGATCTTTTTCTTTGAGCTTTTTGTATCCTCGGAATGGATTAAAATTATTGCCCCATCCAAATTCGTCTGCAGCGCCTTTGCAGATTGACTTGAGATATGACATTATCTTGTTAAGTGTCTTATTTGAAATGCACTCTTTTCTCAGTTTCAAATTTCTTGACCAAATGTAAAACCGATGAAACTTCTCTATTCCCAATTCAGCCATTCTGCATTCCCTGAAAAAAGGAATGAGGTAGTTTTCTATAATCGGCCTATAGTATGATAAAGTGCTTTCATCCACCGATTTTGATTCTTTCAGACGTGTATACCAAGTTGTAAAATATTCTTTACAAAGAACTTCTCCAGGTTCAATTCCAAGGTTGTACGCTCTTCTTTCCAATTCAATAAAAAGGGACTTGTTCTTGCTCTTCGGAAACACTTCTCCAAATCGGAACGTTCCCAGTTGGATCGATGCATGCATGCGGTTCAACTGTTCTCTGACGATGTCGACGTTTTCCGGTGTCCAGGGGAGTTCGGAGGACTCCCGAACCCGTTCGCCTAAATAACGGAAATCGACATAGATTTTTCCTTGGATGTTACGCACGGAACCAAATTTCCCTCGGTTGATACCTTTCTTACGATTCTTTTGTTTTTTTCCATTGTGTCGAGTTGAATGTTTTCTGTTTTTGATATCCATTTTTTATCCTCTCATAGGCACAAACCTCCCTTCCGTGGATATCACCATTTGAAAAAAAGTAATTGAAAAATGGCTGAATGGGAAGAGAGACTTGTGTTTTTTTGGTATTTTTCGATTCAAATATTGAAAGCGCTTTTTTGTTTTGAACTTGAAAACTGTTGAGTCACTAAACAGTTTTTGGATTGCAGCGGTCTTTTGTTTTCAATATCTTTTGTATCATTCTCTTGAATGGAATCGGGTTTGTTCGTTGGATCTTTCAATAAAAATTCAATCGCTTGTTGGGTGAATAATATTTTCTTTCGAGATGGCTTTATATAATGAACGCCGCGCTGTAGTTTGCCGGAGCTGATTTTGTTGTATATTGTCTGTTTGGCGAATCGGGTAATTTCGACGATTTCTTGAAGTGTGTAATATTTATCCATATGGGATGCTCCTGAAAGTTGGTTTCAGGAGTTTGTTAGGAAGGAGTTCATACACCCTTTTAGAGATAGTACAATTCCTTTTTTGGGGATATTCATCTGCGGAAATTGAGAATATGACTTCATGAAAACTCTTCAGGATTTTCAAAATCTCATTGCTCAATGCCGTTCAAGGGCTAGAAAAAAAAAGCAGGAACGCTACATGTCACCCGCCGCGCTAATCTGACCCACCCGGAGTCACCCAGTTTGACCCG
>CAYPPG010000164.1:0-3342 GCA_964412555.1 uncultured bacterium | reverse complement strand
GGTCAAACTGGGTGACTCCGGGTGGGTCAGATTAGCGCGGCGGGTGACAATAAGTGACAAATTAATCTTATCAATAATTCTTATCCAATTACAAACACACTGATTGATGAGATTTTTTCCTACCAGAATCTTTCTTTCTTTTTTTCATCTCCTGAGCTGAACTCGTCCCTCATCTCTTGCTATGATAGGGAGCATGGAAGAGAAACGAATTATCCAAGGACGAGAAATCACGCCTGATGATATCGAATTCATCAAGCAACTCCTAGCCGATTATCCCACATGGAATCGCTCGCGGCTTTCCCAGGAACTATGTGAGATATGGCATTGGCATCGCCCCGACGGCCAGCTGAAAGATATGGCCTGCCGCACTCTCCTACTCAAACTGGAACGTGCCGGTCATATTACGTTACCGCCTCGCCAGCGCCCACTGCGAAAAGAATTTTGCAGGAAATCGAAAGGAATCATTTCTCATCAAATGGAGGATGATCAGCGACAATTAAAATTCCCTACTGACGACAATAAAAACTCCCTGTTTGACCGGAGCGGGAAAGAGACGTTAAAGTGACCTCTATCCAGAGAGGAGGATGGAATGGTCACGGATAAACAGGTGAGGTTACTTATGAAATATAGTCAAGAACAAAAGACGCTGACCCAAGCGGCAGCCAAAGCGGGAATGGATGTGAAAACCGCTCGAAAATACCGGGAATCCGGTCGGTTGCCAAGTCAACTGAAAGCGGATCATGCATGGAGAACCCGTGCCGATCCATTCTCTGAGGTTTGGGAAGAAGTGAAAAAGATGCTGAAACCGAACGAAGGGTTTGAAGCCAAAACTCTTTTCGATTATTTACAGCGAAAATATCCTGGTCGGTTTCAAGACGGGCAATTACGCACGTTACAACGCCGTATCAAAACATGGCGTGCCTTGGAAGGGCCTGAGAAAGAGGTGTTCTTTGCGCAAGTCCATTATCCAGGAGACCGTTGCCAATCGGACTTTACTCATGTATCCAATTTACAGATCACGATAGCGGGTCAACCGTTTCCCCATCTGATCTACCATTTCGTGTTGACCTATTCGAATTGGGAGACGGGGACGATCTGTTTTTCCGAAAGTTTCGCCAGTTTAAGCGAAGGCTTGCAGAATGCGTTATGGGAACTGGGTGGAGTTCCTCAAGCGCACCAGACGGATCGGCTTACCGCAGCCGTACAGAAACTTGGGGAAGAAGATAAAGAAGAATTTACGGCTGCATACCGCAGCCTCCTCAAGCATTATGGATTGGAAGGGCGGGCTATCCAAGCGGGGCGAGCCAATGAGAACGGGGATGTGGAGCAACGGCATTATCGGTTCAAAAGTGCATTGGAACAAACCTTGTTGTTGCGCGGCAATCGGAATTTCGATGACCGGGCCGAATATGAAGCATTTCTGCGAAAGTTGTTCAAGCAACTCAATGCTGGCCGCAGGGAACGGCTGCAGGAGGAATTGAAAGTGTTGCGGCAGTTGCCAACTTTACGATTGGACGATTGCCAGCGAATTAAAGTAAAGGTGAATTCCGGCAGCACCATTCAGGTGTTGCACAACACGTATATGGTATCCAGCCGCCTGATCGGAGAACAAGTGGAAGCCCGTGTGTATGCCGAGCGGGTGGAAATCTGGTATGCGCAACGCTGTGTGGACACCTTGCCACGACTGAGAGGCCGGGGCCATCAATGGATCAATTACCGGCGCATCATTGGCTGGTTGGTACGCAAACCGGGAGCGTTCGCCAATTACCGCTATCGAGCAGAATTGTTTCCCAGCAGTCAGTTTCGCATGGCGTATGACCTGTTGAAGGAACGTTCGCCTTCCCGCGCTGACAAAGATTACCTAACCATTCTGTATTGGGCGGCGCACGAAGGAGAAAGCCGAGTCGAAGAGATCTTGCGGCATCAATTGAAGAATGGCGAATGCATTGATCTGGAAGCGATCGAATCCTTGCTGCAGGGCAATGAGAAAATTTCTGCTTCCCTGTCCGTGGATATCGCTTCGGTGGATTTGCGAGTTTACGACCAACTGATGGATGGGGAGGTGTCGACATGGGCTCACGAACAACCTTGAATACCGACTTGCAAGTCTATCTGAAGGATTTGCACCTGCCCACCATTCGTGCTTTGTACGAATCGTATGCAACGCAAGCCCAGCAGGAATCGATAAGTTATGAGCAGTACTTGTTCGACCTGGTGGAAAAGGAATGTGAAGAACGGCGAACGAATCGCATCACCCGGTGGGTGCGGGAATCCAAACTTTCGTTGGAGAAAACACTGGAAACGTTTGACCGAACCCGTCTCTCACGTAAATTGAATCAACAGGTGAATACGTTGCTGAAGGGAGATTTCTTAAAAAAGACGGAAAATGTGATGGCCTTTGGTAATCCCGATCTAGCGACATAATGACCACCTCACTATTCCCCTGTAAATAAAGGATATTGGTCTTTTTCAGATAGAGTTTGCGGAACTTTACGCCCTTGACGAATCGCTTTAATTGCTCGGAAGATTTCAGGACGGCTTAAATCTTGTCGGGATATGATCCAAGGCGCATGTTGAATTACCTGACGTGCAGGAAGAATGCCTTTTTGGATCAGTCGTCTGACTGTGCCGGAACTTACATTCAACATATTTGCGGCTCCTTCCAGTGTCAACCATTTCCGTTCTCTTGTTGAATCCAAAGCGGGAATCCCATGATAGGATCGGAGATGGCGCACGCGAGGTTCCGTCCATGTATTTCCCGCTCCCGTCCGATAGCCGAGCCGGTTCAAGATCGAAGTTATGGCTTGATCATCGCACACCTTTGTGAGTTCCTGAACCAATTCGACCACTTGCCTATCCGTACAATGTCGATGTTTCCCGGTTCGATTTTTAGCTACACGCAGTTCGGTATGCACACCACCTACCCAATGAAGCAATAGAATGATCTGAGAATCTTCGCGAGACACATCCGCCACGATCTCTTCCAACACCGTTCGCAGAATACGCTTCTTCATCTCATTCGGCGCATTGGGATGATGCCACATTTTATGCAGGTCTTCTCCCAGGGACAGTAAACACTTTTTCTCTTCTTGACTAATCTTTTGATGTTCTAGAGTCATTGTATGGATTTTCTTCTCGATAGCCTGTTGATGTTGAAGCGCGCATTCCCAACGCTTTTCCAATTCCCCTGCTACCAGCCAATTCTCCGGATCGACGGCTTCATATTGACGACGGGTGCGAGTCACCTCGTATTGCGCCTTTTCCAACGTGAGCCGCATCGCGTGTTGCTTTTGTCACCCGCCGCGCTAATCTGACCCACCCGGAGTCACCCAGTTTGACCCG
>CAYPPG010000163.1:0-3523 GCA_964412555.1 uncultured bacterium | reverse complement strand
GAGTCCGGAGTTTACCAATGATTTACAAGACGGTCTCGTGGAAGTGGTTCGTGAAGGAAACGTGTTCACATCATACTACTATGATCGAAATACCAGGGAACGTGTTGAAATGGACAGCCGAACCATTGAAATGGAAGATCCCATTTTTGTGTGCCTAGGATCCTGGTCGGGCAGCCTTGCGCAATATAATATCTCCCATTTCAGCGAGGTTCAATTGGTTGTTGAATCGAAAAAACAGGTGTTAGAGGCTCAAGTTGCAGACGTGAATGCCCATAACACAGATTTGTTTATTGGAAATTTTGCAGAAGATGCGGTATATGAATTTGTTCCTCTACTCGAATCCTACGAGGGAAGAGAAGAAATCGCTGGATTTTATAATAGCCTTTTCCATAGTTTTCCCAATTTTCATTACACCTTAGACCAGCTGGTGACATCGGGCAACACAATGGTAACTGAAGGAACGGTTACCGGAACCCATCTCATTGAATGGATGGGCATCCCAGCAACGGAAAAGAGTTTTCAAGTGACAGTCTTTCACATTTGGGAATTTGAAGACGACAAAATAATAAGATCGACAGAATATATCGATATGCAAACAGTGTTTGTCCAGCTTGGATTGGTGGACATGCCTGAATTGCCAGAACTGGTACCTGAAACCACTATACCTGATCCAGTGATATCGGAATTGACATCCATGCAATTGCTCAGACAAGCGATTGATAAATGGAACGATCATGATTTAACCGGTTTTGCGAAAATGCATGCGACGGAAGCTGAACTGAAAATGGGACCCATGGGGCCTGCTGTAGATCGTAACAAATGGACCGCAATGGCTGAATTGTATCTGCTGGCTTTTCCCGATAACCAACAAGAGATTGTTCGTACCATCGATTTGGGAGATGGTTGGGTTTTGGCAGAAGTGATCTTTTCAGGAACGAACGATGGACCCTTTTTCGGAATTCCTGCAACAGGCCGTCCTTTTGAAGTAAGAGCCGCACACTTGTGGCGTTACGTAGACGGCTTGGGTGTGGTCGGCAATACCTATTGGGATCAAATGACAGTGAATGCACAGCTTTATCCAGATCCAGACACTTCAGTGAATGAATGGGAAATCTATTAGAGATTCAAAGGCTATTTATTGAGTGCAGCCCGGAGAAATCTCCGGGCCGTTAATACAAAGGAATAGAGAAATGAAAAAAGAATGCCTATATATAGTAGCCATACTCCTTTATGGATTGGGATTCACTTACAGTGCTTCTGCGCAGGTCAATGATGACACCGAGGCGGAAATACCATTCCACTTTGGAACCCCAATAAACCTCGGATCGTCAGTCAATTCTCCGAGTCATGATGGCTCCCCTTGGATTTCACGTGACGGATATACGTTATTCTTTACCTCAAATCGCCCCGGCGGATCAGGCGGTTTCGACATATGGGCGACAATGCGACCCCGGCTGGATGCGCCTTGGTCCGATCCGGTCAATCTCGGCCCGTCAGTGAACAGTTCCTCCACTGATTATTATCCAACGGTCTCGTCGGACGGTTTATCCCTGTATTTCTATTCTGATCGCCAAGGAGGAGAAGGTGGAGGCGATATATGGATTTCGACGCGTACAAGTACATCGGATCTTTGGGGAGCGGCGGAAAACCTTGGGCCGATCATCAATAGTGCTGCGAATGAAGCCGCACCATGCTTGTCCAACGACGGGCTGACATTTCTCTTCCGTTCAACGCGTTCCGGAGGATTCGGTTCGGCCGATATTTGGCTGACAACGCGTCCGACGATGGACGACCCATGGGGGATGCCGATGAATCTGGGCCCGACGATCAATGGTCCAGCGTGGGATTGCGGAGTGCACCTTTCTGCGGATGGACTTTACCTTTTTTTTCATTCCAGCCGGTCAGGAGGATTAACGAACTTCGATCTTTATCTCTCAACACGCAAAACAAGAGAAGATGAATGGTCCACACCGGTTAATCTCGGAGAAACGATCAACACGCCAAACAACGACTTCTGCCCCAGCCTTTCTGCAGATAACCGGTGGCTCTATTTCTGTGGTGATACATTCGGTGGACCGGTGCGGCCTGGAGGAGTTGGGAAAGCCGATCTATGGATAGTAGACGTTGAACTTATAGACTCTTCCGTGGTGGAGCAATGGAATCGATACGAGTGATGCTAATTTAAGTTATTTATGGTATAGACGTCCGCGATCTGACGACCGCGTCGAATGTCAGCCTGAATGCCCAACTTCTTATACGGATCAGTTTATCGTGACGCCTGAGATCATCGATAAAATGGCTGCTATACTAGCAGCCCCGCAGCAACAGGTGGAATCAGTCGCTCCACCAGATATCGAATTCAAATTCTCTCAAGATGAAGTGAATGCAGTATGTTTTTCTGAAGCGGCAGACCGTATTTTGATTTCTTCCACAGAAGGAATTCATGAATGAAATTTTGTCAATCAAACGCTAGTTGATACAATGTACATTTCGCAACTTGCTTCCAATTGGGGAGAAACATTTTCAACGAAAGGCAACTACTTTTCATTCAGAGATCGAACAAGTTTAAAACTTTGGGATGTAAACAACAAAAAACTTTCGTATACAATCCCTGTATCGATACGCAATGGAGAGTTGGGATTCTCACCCGATGAGACAAAACTTATAACCACTTTTCAAAATAACAATCGTACAGTTATCGTTTGGGATACGGCAACAGGAAAAGAAATCATTTCATTCAGCGCTGCAATAAGGCCGATTGTATTTACTCCTGATTTCTCTCACGTTTTGCTTGGCATGTGCCTTTATAACGTTGAAACATGGGAAAGAATTAATGACTTAAATTTTCTGGGGCATCCGAGAGATGCAGCATATTCTCCAGATGGAGCCCAAATAGTAATTTCTCAGTCTTGGGGTGGCTTTTCATGGGCGTTTGGGAATCATTATGGGAGATGTGTGGCTCGATTATGTGATGCAGAGACTGGTAAGGAAATAAAATCTTTTTCACTTAGCTAATCAGTTACTGGTTGAAAGGCTTGTCTAACAAATCTGACATAATATTATGATAGGGTTCCGACAATCAAGATAGAAATAACGTATATAATGGGTTGAACAATCATGACAAAAACTTTAAAAATCGATATGGATGAAGAAGTTCTCATCGGGTTGGATAAATCACCGGAAGAGATGGCGCGGGATATCAGGCTGGCTGCGGCGGTAAAGTGGTACGAACTCGGTGTGCTTAGTCAAGAAAAAGCCGCACAGATAGCCGGGATAAATCGGGCAGAGTTTATATCGGCCTTATCTCGTTTCGAAGTATCTCCCATACAGGAGACTGCTGCTGAAATCATTAATTCTCTTCAGGGAACCTCACAATGACTACTGTGGTCTGTAACGCTTGTCAAAACAATTTTTACCTTCGTAAGTCAGGTTATCCGCATCAAAAATTACTTTTCCATAATAAAAACCATTTGTGAGACTTCCCCCAATTTTACTTCATCCAATCTCCCAACCAACTCCGCCT
>CAYPPG010000162.1:0-3557 GCA_964412555.1 uncultured bacterium | reverse complement strand
AGGCGCATGAGGCTGTCTGGACGGATGGAAACGAAAATTCCATCGATTTCGGCCAAACGGCTGGATTTTATGGCGCGGTGTTGCGTGGAAATAAGTTGGGCGGGCCGAATGGTTCGTTCTATTCGCGTAGCGGAGAGCTGCTTGTGGACGAAACGATCAGTTCAGACACAATTGACATCGGTTTCGCTCCGACGCTGGGACGGAACGCTTCCGTTGTAAGGGGCGTGTACACGATTCAGTTGCCGGTGAAGAAACGGATTCAATTGGAGATGATCTATGATCTGTTTCTCGATACGGAAGGGATGAGGAATCCGGGTGAGTTGTATGTGGAAGTCTATGAGCGAAATGCGTTGAATCCCAATCAGTGGCTGAAAACGGGTGAACTGCATCAGAAAGAATCGATGAAGGTTCCGTTGGGATTGGAGCGAGTCAATCAAATCCGCGAGTCACGTTTCGTTACACATCATTTCGTTGCGAACTTGTCTTATTGGGCGGGGCGAGAAGTGCAAGTGGCTTTGGTGGCCGCGATTCCGGCCCATGCGGTGTCGAAACAGCGCGCCCGTTGGTGCTCGGCGCGGTTGGTGGGAGCAAGTTTCAATTTCATGGTTGACAAACCAATAGTCAAATCAAAAACGCGATCACCAAACCAAAAAATATCGAAGTTGGGGAAGTCACCTGAAAAAGTGATTTTTGTTACCTATGCAAAAGAAATTGTTGACATCACTGATGTTACAAATCCAGAAGCATCGATTTCGACAGTTCACATCGGTGGCCGCTGGCTTGCATATTGTCATGCCTTACTCGATCCGGTTACGAGTCCGTTGTTGACTACGGTGAAAAAAAGAGGAACGATTGCTTTTGATCTACAGAATGAAGATAACATGTATTACATCGATATGGATACACTTGGAAAGTGCGTCCTGCGTGGAATACAAGCCGAAAGTGCCGCCAAAACAGAAAGTGGAACTCCTTTTTTTGTTATTAAACCAGTTAATCCTATTGAAGGAGGAGACAATTCTGATTGGAGAATCGGATATACCGGAATAACTTCCGCTGTAACAGCAGAAAATAGAGTACATGCGTTTATCCATACAGAGGATTGGTATCAGGATGGAGTTAATCAAAATATATCCAATGGAACTCAATATTGGTACGTGAGAATCGGATATGCACGATCGGAGATTGGGAATGGGACCGATTTTACATGGATGTATGATTCTTCAGTTGGTTCACCCACTCCAGTTATTGAATGTTTCCAACCGGAATGGGCGTATACTCCACACCGACAGAGTTTTGGTGCCGCAATGCCGGCGGTTATCAAAAATAGTACAGGCGATTTCTACTACATATTCTATACACGTTTCTTGGATGGTTCTCCAAAAGACATCTACGCCCAAGAAATGGGCTATGATGACTGGAGTGACTACAATGTACAAATCAGAGACTTGATAGGAGGATTTGTCGATCAAATTTGTATAGCACGGGCAACAACGTCAGAAGTTGTCGCGAGTGATTATGCAAGCGAACCAAACCCATGGACGAAAGGATTCTATAATCAAACCACAGAAAAATGGGAATGGAAACCAGCACGAGTACCAGACGGAGCAACCGAATCAGCTTCTTATTCCTATCCAGTCATTCATGAGACACCCTCTTCATCTTATCGCAGTTCACCCAAAATACACTATGCTGCCGAGCTCAGTGAATACATGATTATATGTAAAGGAGCGGAAGGTTTTTATATTTACGTGACTAACAATCAGAACTTACTCGATTGGGGTGACGAGATACTTTTACTTGAAGAAGGAGAGGATGAATTAATTCATGATCCCTCGTTGGTTAGTTATTTGGGGGATGATAAATATGGAGTCTCATATTACAAACTCTATTATTCATGGGATCCAAATACGACCAAAGGAGGCCATTATTTAACCCGCCGCGGTGTCTGGTTTATCGATTACGATTAAGTAAACAGATTGTGTTGGGGGTGATCAACTCTGATCACCCCCCCCCTTTAAAAATTACTTTTCTAGAGAGCAATAAAATGTCGATCAATTATCTTTTAATTAAATATATAATAATTTACTTTTTTTTGATCATGATTCTTCCCATTTCACATGGTCACCAACTCGAATTGATCTCAGTCGATATGGATGGTCATGCTGCAGGATTGGTTGGGATCAATATTATGGGCCCCAAAATCGACATCAGTTCGGATGGGCGGTATGTAGTCTTTTCCTCCTCAAGTCAAAATATTGTATCCAATGACACAAATAAATCCGGATTGTATCCTGAATTTACTGGAAGCAATGATGTATTTCTACGAGATCGTCTTACACAAACGACCAAGCGCGTTTCTGTTCGATCGGACGGAGGTCAAATCGAAACCGGTTTAAGCCAACGTCCATCCATAAGCGGAGATGGGACGATGATCGTCTATCAATCCTTTGCAAGAGATATTGTTCAAGAAGACATTGATCCGGGAGAAGGTGTATTGAGTTGGGATGTATTTTTTTATAATACAATCTCACAAATAATAAATCTTATTTCGATGGATATTACAGGAAACAATATATTGGAAAATTACGGAGAGTTTGCTGATATCAGTGCAAATGGAAAACATGTCGTTTACAACAGCGGATCACGGACATTTGTATATGATCTTGAAGGTAAAAGAAAAGAATTGGTATCAATCCATAATGAAAAAATATTGTCACATATCGGAGTGGTAAATGAAGATGGGAATTATATTGCAATAGAAGCACAGATACGAAATCGTTACATCGATACTATTTATCTGCGAAACAGAATTCAGAATCAAACAACGATTATTTCCACTTCATCTGATGGTGAACTTGCCAATAACCATTGTAAATGTCCTAGCATTAGTGCTGATGGACGATATATCACCTTTGTAACCAAAGCGGATAATCTTGTCGAGCATGATCCGAATCCTGCTACAAATAATCCTCATGAAGGATGGGATGTTTTTATTCACGATCGGATCACAAATGAAACAAAACTTGTGCCTTATGGTGACGACACAGATCAAATTGAGTACGGCGAATATGAAACAAGAGCAGTTGCTGTTATTAGTGGTTCTGGCCGCTATGTTGTTTTTACCGGTAAATCTGGATGGCTCTATCAATATGATCAAGAGACAAACAAAACACGTCGATTGATTCAAATCGATGGATTTGTGATCGCAATAAACAATGATGGCAGTAAAATTGCGCTGATTAGCAATCATAATTTGGTTACCGAAGATAATAACAATTCATATGACGCCTATGTTCTTGAAATTGAAGGTGATGCTACAACAGTTGTGACTCCCACACTTACACCGGCACCTACAGTCACCCCCACGCCAACAAACACCCCAACACCATTTGTAAAGATTTACGACGAACCAAATGAAGAAAGTGCAGAATTGCCTGTGGAGAGTATCGATTATGATGCGGTGGATAACCGCAACTTGAGTTTGGCGTGGAATGCCGGGTTGGCGAATGTCCGGGATTGGCATGTGTATGTGCGGGAAGGATTTGGGGGGATGAAAT
>CAYPPG010000161.1:0-3737 GCA_964412555.1 uncultured bacterium | reverse complement strand
CAACTAAATTAGGAACACAAGCCAAACGGATGAAAGCCGCATGGGATAATAACTATCTTCTTCACTTGTTAAATCAAAAAGGTGGTTAATTTCATGCGATTGCCCTGGGTGAATGAGCGGTTCTCTTGCTTCCATTCCAGCAAGATTAAATTCTTTGTCGGCTTCCTCTCATCCATGATATTTCGAACTCGCCGGATATTGGACAAATCTTCATCACTAGCGACAAACGAAACCCAATCGCTGTCATCCGACATTTGGAACAGAGGGTAGTTCTGTTGAAAAGTATCTATTTCATTCCTTTTCGCGCCCTTCGCGCCCCTTTCATGTATTTCGTGATTCAACCCATAAAACGACCTGGCGGGCGTGGATTCCCCCCCACACCCGCCAGATTTATGAACTTCTTTTACGCTTTCCCAAAGAGATCAATACTCATCCATCCCCTTGGCATGCGCCGTGAGATCGCTGATGTCGTATATTTTAATCATATCACCCGATACAAGCGCTACTCGCTTTTCATCAGGTGAAAACTCGATCTGATCAATTAAGGAGTTGTCTCCGGCTGAGTTGACAAACGTACGTTGTACGGAGAAATCTTCCAGTCGAATCAAACGGGATTCGAACGACGCTTTTCTATCACGAGCTATACCTGTCGAACGTGCATAGGGCGCGATGAGCAAATAGCAACTATCAGGTGATACATCGGAAATCATGCCAGTTAATTCAAGTGATGGATAGGTGCGAATATATTCGTTGGTGTTCAAATCAAGAATTGTTAAAGAGTAAGCAGAATTGCCAGTCGATTGTGCTTGATATATATGATTACCATCAGGTAACAATATTCCTCCACTTTCCAATTGTCGTAATACTCTTTTTTCTTGAAGTGAGATAATTAAATTACCGATCAGTATACGCTGGCCATCTGGAAAAAACTGAATGTCTTGTATAAGACTTCCAGTATCAGCAATCTTTTGATTGTTACCCGTATTTCTATCCCAAAGTATAACATCACCTGAATCACCTCCTGTAATAATTAAATCCTCATTTTTTGTTAATCGAATTGCTGTAATTCCTGAAGGTATCGGAGAATCATCAGGTTCCGATTGTACAAACTTTTTGATAATCGTACCGGTTTTAGTATCCCACAAAAGAATCATAGGATGTGAAAATCCTGTTATGAGGATAGAATTATCTTTCGTGAATTCTGCACTTACAAATCCTTTTATTTCAGTTAATGTTAACAATTTCTCACCAGTATTTGCATCCCAAATGATTCCATCCACTGTTCCCGTGAATAGTTTCGTACTATCCGATGAAAATTTAATTGTGTTTATTGTGTTCCAGCCGTCATCGTGTTTTAATGTTAGAATTGGGCGAGATTGAGAATTAACATTCGAACATATACCAATTATAAACAAGCAAGAATAAATAAAACAAGCTTTTTTTTGAATTTGATTATATAAATACATGATATTTCTCCTTTCTTTATTCAAACCGAATCAAAATTGGGTTATGTGTGACATCCGGAATTGTGAATTTCACAACATCACCGGAATCATCTTTCGTGACCGTTCCAGAAGTGATCTCTTCCAATGTTGCGTCAATACCCGAAAACGTGAAATGAAATTGATCGACTACTTCCAAGCTGGAGTACCCTATCGGAGCCTCAAAATCTAAATCCTCAGCACTGATACTTTGATAGGTCTCTGTTCGTTTATATTGCCAAATGGCACCCCACTTTGAATGTTTGGTTTCCCAGCCACACCATGCATATCCTTGATCAACTGGTGGGTTAGTAGTCTTTGTATAATTATTTTGCACTGGCACCCAAATAGAAGTTTCCGGATCATTGAGCATAATTCGTTTCGTAATATCGACAACATTTGGATCAAAAATCGCTTTAGCAACGTCTTTGATAGGGCGATGTGTACCAAATCCGGAATCACCTTCATCATCTTCACTAAATCCAAAATCACATGTTTCATCTCTACCTTTGTTATGAGAAAATCGCGAACTGCATTTCCATCCGATACCATTTGCTGGACGCATCGTTGTATTGATCAAACACGAACGCAAATAATAAATCGCTTGTCCTTGATTTGTCATACTATTTGGACACCATGTGGAAGGAACCGGATAAACACTCCACCCATATTCCGTTGTTGCGAAATTTGGGATATAGCCAAAATCATCACAAATGGCGTACAATTCATCCAATCGGCTAAACCACTCTGTAATCACTTTATTTGGATATTGGTTTAATACATAATATTCTGGTGAATGAATGCCTGCATAACTATGAATTGAAACCGTATGAGGAAGATAATCGTATTTACCAACCCCATCTGTCGTAGCATCAGCGATAGTTCTTGCAATATATCCACGCAGAAAACCACCTGCGCTTCCATAGTTGGAAAACTCGGGATATATTAAGCTGGCATGAGCCTCAATGGCACCTCCGCTAATAATTTCTAAATTTGGAGAAACATCTAAAATATTTTCAGCCGTTGGGATATAATAACCTGCATAATTCCATCCATGTAATTGTTTACCATGCCAAATTCCATATGGAGGACTAAATCCGGATTCCCACCACAAACTTTTATTTTCTTCTTCTCCACCTAGTTCGACCGCGCATAAAGTACCATCATCTTCACCATAATCCGTTTCTTCATTCAATAAATCCATCACAAAATTTTTGAATGCTGTCGGTGATTGAGTGGCAGATTCCAATTGTGCACTCCCGATGGGAATATGGGCAAAAACCTGATGACCATTTTGAGAGCCATAATTGGTGAAATTGAGAATATCATCTTTCGTGATACCGCTAGCCCCTTCATAAAGAAAACGAACCAAATTAAATTTGTCATCACTGACTCGCTGCATCCATCCGGAAATCGTACTGGCAGATTGATCAGGCCCTCCCGGATGAACACCGAATTGAATCGAAGAATAATTCAAGATCAAGACAGGCCGATTCGATACCATTGCATCTTCTTCCATGTAAAACTGAATAAGCCCTGTAACTGTGTCTATAAATTTTAACAAAAATCCACGGTCTCTAACATAAGTAGGTTGATCAATAAACATTTTTTTGAATGGCTGGGTAACATCGATCTCGATTTTCTGAAGAGGAGAATTAGGAATCAGAAAGGAACGACTATAATAATTTTGATAATCGAAATCACCACCGTTCGAGCCCCATGCTTGTCCAGCAGCATAATTGTACCAATTCGCTTCATTTTCAAGCCATGATTGCGTAATTGGATAAATTATTGCTCTGGCCGCTTGCGAAAAGCTATTACCACGGATATTCAACACTAATTTTGCGGATGTAATGATTAAACTGGGCGTAACATCATATACATTAAAACCCATGATGAGATGGTCGTCATCCGTCATCGTAACATAGGAACTGCTGCCATAGAGAGTCGAACTATTGTATTTCAGCACAGTATCCCGGTTCGGTATGGTAGACCAGCTCATACTCGGATCCATCACCAAATCCCCTTCCGGCGCATCCGCCACATCCGACAAATACACCGACAGTTCCGCTACCCCAGGCCCATCCTGCCGCAGCTGCCAGGTATTCGCCGTTCGGAAACGAATCGCCTCATCCTCGATCCGCTCCCCGTCGGCATTCAGCAGATACGTCTCCACCGGGCGCAGGCGATGCACCGTTTCTCCATCCTTTTCGAAAACCAGCGGACGATCGATGTCGAGAGACTCCGCATACGGAT
>CAYPPG010000160.1:0-3746 GCA_964412555.1 uncultured bacterium | reverse complement strand
TCGTACGGCCCAAAAATTTCATCCCCCCAAATCCTTCCCGCACATACACATGCCAGTCCCGCACATTCGCCAACCCGGCATTCCACGCCAAACTCAAGTTGCGGTGATCCACCGCATCATAATCGATACTCCCCGCCGGTAATTCTGAACTTTCTTCATGCGGTTCATCGTAAATCTTTACAAATGGTTTTGGGGTGTTTGTCGGCGTGGGGGTAATGGTGGGTGTTAAGGTGGGGGTTGGTGTTGTTGTTGGAGTCAAAATGGGCGAAGGGGTTGGTGTTGTATTTGAGTCATCTCCAAGTTCCAATACATAAACATCGTAATTTACAAAATATCCATCGTTTATACCAGTCATGAAGGCAATCGTATCTCCATTGGTATCTGATACTCCTCCTCCAACAAGCTCATCTATTTGTTGAGGTGTATATAACAAACGAGTTTGGTTATTGACTCGATCATATTGAAAGAGACCATAATTATAACTATTTGGTTCTATTAAATTTCTAAATGTTACATATCTTCCATTGGAATTAAGAGTAGCTGTATATACACCTCGTTCTCTCCAATCCGCTTCATACTCTCCCATCGGAACAATTATCGTTTCTCCCGTTTGACAATCATGAATAAATGCATCCCAGCCGTTATAACGATCATATTTTTCAAATGTATGAGGATCTTCTGGAACTAAGTTATCTCCTTGTGATTGGAATAAAACATATCGTCCATTATCGCTTATATTTGGATATTTGCTGTCGGCATTCGCCGGTTCTCCATTCGATGAAATCGAAACTATTTTTGTTGATTTTAATTTTCTATCCCGTACATAGATTTTTGAATTAGCCTCAAATGCAACATATCGACCATTTGCGCTTATCGAACAACTTTCTGAAGAACGAATATCTTGTCCTTCCGAATCGAGTGAGACAAGCTCTGTTTTGTTTTCGATCAAGTCATGCATGAATGTACCAAACCCAACAATCGTATAAGCTACATATAGCCCATCAGCACTGACATCAGGATACCTACCTAAAAATGCTGTATCAGGATGATAGTCCATGATTGGAATAATTTCATTAGAGAATCTATTGAATGCAAATACTTTCCAAACATCTCCTGCTCCGTTATAAAAAGTAAAAGCAATTATATTTCCATCGGAACTGACAGATGGCGCATAAAAACCACATTCCATATAGCGGATACTAAGATTCGCATATCTCTCGTCAATACCGCCGGAAACAAGATTTGTTTTTTGAAACATTCGGTCACGAAGAAAAACATCCCATGCTCCTCCATGACCTCCTTTAACAATATTGTTTGAATAGGAGGCAAAAACCACATACCGGCCATCGTTACTTATATCCAGACTTGTAGATTTACAAAGACCTGCCGGTTCTCCGTTCGATTTTACCGATATCAACTCCAAACGATTGGCACAAGCAATACTGGTATAAATGCCAAATATATGCATTAATAAAAAAATCAAATTTTTCATGATCTCTTCTCCTGAATAGGGCGGCGGCCATAAAAGGCCGCCGCAAAAAACTTAAATTAATTAATAAACCATACATGGCGCCGAGCTAAGACATGACCACCTAGTGTTGTATCTTTGTCATAAGAGTAGTACAAAGTGTAATAATTGATTCCATATTTATCGCTGCCAAGATACCCAACGAGTGAAGGATAATGAATCAATTCATCTTCTTCTTGTTCAAGAAGCAAAATACCATCCCCCCAGGAAGTTAAATCATCCTTATCGCTGGTCACGTAAATATAAAATCCCTCTTCACCTTTACAAATCATCATGTAATGATCCAGAGAAGCATCATAGTGAACTTTCGGACTACATCGATATTGAAAATTTCCATGTATGATAGGATAGGAATAAGATGCGGATTCCGTAGCACCATCCGGTACTCTTGCCACATTTGTAAATTCCCAGTTGCCTTGTCCGTTGTTCGGTTTAAATCCTTTTTTCCATGGATTGGATCGAGAAGAGTAATTACTGGATTTTACGTCATTGACTGGAGCACGCGCCATGCAAATTTGATCCCAAAAACCACCAATTGTTTCTACAATTTTATTTTGATAATCGGGCTGTCCGGTGAAACCTAGTTCAAGAACATAACTTGTCGCAGGAGTAATATCTAGAAATCGCGTGTAAAACATATAGTAATAATCACCTGTCGTATTCTTGATGATCGAGGGCATGGCGGCGCCATAAGAAGCTCTATCCCAAGTATATGCCCATTCCGGTTGGAAACACTCGATTGCAGGAGTTGGAGAACCAACCGAAGAATCATACATCCACGTAAAATCGGTTCCATTCCCAACCGACGACCTGGCATATCCTATCCGAACATAACAGTAATCACGATTTCCATCCTCATTATCTGGATCTTCATTCAAATTCACTCCATCTTGATACCAGTCTTCTGTGTGGATAAATCCATGGACTCGATCATCTTCCTCTACGGTAGTCGTCATTCCGGTATATCCAATTCGCCAATCGGAATTATCTCCACCTTCTGTCGCCTCGACAGGTTTGATGAGAAAGAAAGGTGTGCCACTACTAGCCGTTGCGGCACTGACGGCAGATGTGCCTCTCAAGACTGAATTCTCAAGGCTCGTCTCGTCAATATCCCATATATGCATATTCGGACCAGTATATTGATCATGAACACCCAAATCAAAGGCTGTTGTTCCTCTTCTTCTTTTATTTGTCAAGCCTGTATCTGTGTCTAGTAATCCGTGAAAGTATCCGAGCCAACGGCCTCCAATATATTCTGTTGAAGGGCAAGCCTCAGGATTGCTGATATGTGTCAGATTGATTTCTTCTGTGCTTGAAGAAACATAGGACACAACTTTTATTGAAGCACGATTGTGTTTGGATACTTTTTGAGAGCGGACAGAAGACTGGTTTTGACGGAACTCTTTTGGTACGACATCGAATTTCCAGTCAAAACTGCATCCCATTAACCGCGCCGAGCACCAACGGGCGCGCTGTTTCGACACCGCATGGGACGGAATCGCGGCTACCAAAGCCACTTGCACTTCTCGCCCCGCCCAATAAGTCAAGTTCGCAACGAAATGATGTGTAACGAAACGTGACTCGCGGATTTGATTGACTCGCTCCAATCCCAATGGAACCTTCATCGATTCTTTCTGATGCATTTCACCCGTTTTCAGCCACTGATCGGAATTCAATGCATTCTGCTCATAGACTTCCACATACAACTCACCCGGATTCCTCATCCCTTCCGCATCGAGAAATAGATCATAGACCATCTCCAATTGAATCCGTTTCTTCACTGGCAGCTGAATCGTGTAAAAACCTTTTACAACAGAAGCGTTCCGTCCCAGCGTCGGAGCGAAATCGATGTCAATTGTGTCTGAACTGATCGTCTCATCCACAAGCAACTCTCCGGTACGCGAATAGAACGAACCATTCGGTCCGCCCAACTTACTTCCACGCAACACCGCGCCATAAAACCCAGCCGTTTGGCCGAAATCGATGGAATTTTCGTTTCCATCCGTCCAGACAGCTTCATGCGCGTCCTGTACCAAATCCTTGATCTCCACGATCGCATTCTGCCCAAATGAATCGATAGACATACTGGTTAATGCGAACAGAAAACCGGCGACGATAGCTAACGTATTGATTTTGTGTAACATGGTACTTCTCCTTGTTTATTTTTTTATGTGTCGTGTAACTGATTTGCTTATGCCACTGACGAGTGGCGCCTTAT
>CAYPPG010000159.1:0-3829 GCA_964412555.1 uncultured bacterium | reverse complement strand
AAGGGGGGTATGCACTGGCTTCTCCTCCTTTATCCATACCAAACAGCGAAGAACCGTTTTCTTCTTACTTCACATAAATGTGAAAAAGATCGTATCAGTCTTGTACGATATGATTATAAAAACAGTTTTAAGACAGTTAAAATCCATGCAGGTTTGGATTGGGTAACTCCACATATCCTTCGTCACACGTTTGCGTCTCAACTGGCAAGAAAAGGCGTCAGCCTATATAAAATCCAACAATGGCTTGGGCACAGCGATCCTAAAACGACCATGATTTACGCTCATTTACAGGCACAGGATGATGATATTAATCGGATTTGAATTTTCGGGGAGAACAACAGAAATCTCATCGGAAATTATTAGAATTAGATTCAAACCAGAATTCCTGCCTCTGGCGTCTGCCTATCTTTTCGCTTTATAATCTCAATTGAATCAATGAATCCAACGGGAATCTAATGATGGTTGAGGTAAAAATACGATGATCATTTTACATGCCGGTGTTTTTGAAAACGATATTCTCCTTTGGGGGGAAACTCCGTTAGAATCGGCAGATTTGGCGAGAGGGAAATCAGCGAAAAAAACTTCAGTATCGAATGTGTATCCATACAATGCCGGATACAAGATGCTTGCTCAAACACTGAAAGAAGTGGAATGCGATTGCAAGATAACGAAAAAGGATTCCCGCTCAATGACAATTTGGCTTCCGGCGAAGGGACGTCAACCTATCGCTTCGAACTCGATCATTGATGTTCCTTCTTCCGCGCGCCGTAAAATCGGGATAAAACCGTGGCAAGTAACCACGATTGCATTAAATACCGATTGTCTTTCTCAATTGTTTTGCCGCTGCCTCGGCAAAGAATTACTCGCGCCCGGCGTGTTGATCGGCAGAGATTTAGCGTATTGGAGCATTGCGCTTCGCTATGCCGGAAGCCTGGTCGCCCAACAGAAATTCCTGCCTGATATGATTCAAGTGGAAGAGAATTTTCGTGCGATATGGAAACCGGTCATTACGATGGATGAGCGAGAGAAGCAAACGGTGTTAGCCAAAGCGATGCCGGACGCATGCCGCGCCCTTTCTTTGAATGATTCAACGGAACCATGCATTTCCGCAGAATCCGTTCTTGCTGATTTTCTGGATAAAATGGTTGATTATCTTGTTCGACAGTCACAAAGAATGCAAACGGCGGCTCGGCCTCTCCGCAAAAGAAAATCTCTCTCATTTGATAGTCTCCATGACCAATGGCTGCATGCGCTTCGTTCACCGGACGGGATTATGGAAGGTGAAAAATCTGAATTGGTAAAATTCATGGCGCAGATACGGGATTGGCAACGCCCCATTTCAATGACTGTCGAGACGCCGTTTCGCCTTTGTTTTCGTTTGGAAGAACCTGGCGATGAAGTGCCCCAAAAGAGAAAAATCAAACAAAGGGAAGATCGGTGGTATGTGCGGTATCTCTTGCAGGATAACCGCGATCCCAGTCTTCTGATTCCTGCAGACGAGGCTTGGAAGGCCAAAAAGCCCACTGCGAATTTGTTTAAAAAAGCGAAGTTTAATCCTCATGAGTATCTTCTTTTTTCCCTCGGCCAGGCGTCCGGAATTTGTGGAAATATTGAATCAAGTTTAAAAGGATCAAATCCCGGCGGTTACGAAGTGGATTCGAATGGCGCGTATACGTTTTTAACAGAAAAAGCTTCTATTTTGGAACAGATGAGTTTTGGTGTTCTGTTGCCGGCCTGGTGGACACGAAAAGGAACAAAACAGCGCTTGTCACTGAAAGCAAAAGTAAAAAGTTCCAAAACGCAAGGCACCAGCGGCTTGTCATTGAATGAAATCGTTCAGTTTCAGTGGGAAGTGGCTTTGGGTGATCAGACATTAACTCTTCAGGAATTACACGATCTCGCAAAGATGAAATCTTCGCTGGTAAAAATACGCGGCCAATGGGTGAATATCAGCGCTGAAGAAATCCAGGAAGCGATTGAATTTTGGAAAAAGAAAGCCCATACCAAGGGAACGGTACGGGAAGTTGTTCAAATGGCGTTAGGGCAAGCCAATATACCGTCTGGCTTGGATTTTAACGGGATTTCGGCAACCGGCTGGATTGCCAAACTCTTGGATCAACTCAATGGGAAAAACTCTTTTGCGGAAATCGATTCGCCTGCTGAATTTCAAGGAACGTTACGTCCTTATCAAATCCGAGGATTCTCGTGGCTCAATTTCTTGCAGCAATGGGGATTGGGCGCTTGCTTGGCTGATGACATGGGATTAGGGAAAACAATCCAAACGTTGGCCCTTATCCAACGGAATCGGCATAGCAACGGTAAGAAACCGGTTTTGTTGATTTGCCCAACTTCTGTTGTTGGCAATTGGCAGAAAGAAGCCTCTCGATTCACGCCCGAATTGCCTGTGATGATCCATCACGGAGCGGCGCGGAAAAAAGATTCCCATTTTGCGAAGGAGGCAAATAAACATACAATCGTGATTTCCAGTTATGCGCTTCTACACCGGGATTATGATATATTGAAGGACATTTCCTGGTCGGGGATCGTACTCGATGAAGCCCAAAACATCAAAAATCCGGAAACCAAACAATCAAAAGCCGCCCGATCTTTGCAAGCGGATTACCGCATAGCGCTGACGGGAACGCCGGTGGAAAATAATATCGGTGACCTTTGGTCCATTATGGAATTTCTTAATCCCGGATTTTTGGGAACACAGGCGGAATTCAAACGTTCATTTTTCATTCCAATACAAGCGTTGCGTGACGCCGAGGCGACGCAGCGATTAAAGCGGCTGACTGGACCGTTTATCCTTCGGCGGCTAAAAACAGATAGATCCATCATTTCCGATTTACCGGAGAAGATGGAAATGAAGGTTTATTGTAATTTGAGCAAAGAACAAGCGTCATTGTATCAGGCGGTTGTGAACGATACGCTGAAAGAATTGAAATCTTCGGAAGGAATCCAGCGCAAAGGACTCGTTTTAGCCACTCTGTCCAAACTCAAGCAGGTCTGTAATCATCCCGCCCAATTTGCGGGAGACAATTCCTCAATACCTGGCCGGTCGGGAAAATTGGCTCGTTTGACGGAGATGTTGGAAGAAATTTTGGAAATCAAAGAACGCGTTCTCATTTTTTCTCAATTTTCCGAAATGGGGGAAATATTGAAAGCTTATTTGCAAGAACAGTTCGGCCAGGAGGTTCTTTTCTTATATGGAGGCATCCCCAAGAAAAAACGAGATAAAATGGTCGAGCGTTTCCAAAGTGAAACCGGGCCGAATCTCTTTATTTTATCACTCAAAGCCGGAGGTACGGGATTGAATCTGACGAATGCCAATCATGTCTTTCATTTTGATCGCTGGTGGAATCCGGCGGTGGAGAATCAAGCGACGGACCGTGCGTTCCGTATCGGTCAAACCAAGAATGTTCAAGTGCACAAGTTTCTTTGTGTCGGGACGCTGGAAGAACGGATCGATGAGATGATAGAAAACAAGAAGGAGATCGCTGAAGGTGTAATCGGCAGCGGGGAAGGTTGGTTGACGGAACTGTCCACGGATGAACTAAAAGAATTGTTTGCATTAAGCAAAGAAGCCGTTGCGGATTGATCAGATACCCTTCTGAAAGGAACCATTATGGCCAGGAGACGACGATACTACAACGAGTTTTTCTTTTATCAACCCTCGATACCTCGTGAAGCAAAAGGTGGGATCAAGGCACAATCCCAGAGAGGAGCATTTGGTTCCAGTTGGTGGGCCAAAAGATGGATCGCCGTTTTGGAAAGTTTCAATATCGGCGCGCGATTGGGGCGCGGCCGATCTTACGCCCGTAAAGGG
>CAYPPG010000158.1:0-3845 GCA_964412555.1 uncultured bacterium | reverse complement strand
CTATTGCGAGCAATTGTTCTGGACAAGTCTTCAGTTGATTTATGAGGAGCATTTTTGGGATAAGGGGTGAAGAGAAAGGAACGCGGAAAATGATGGAATTTCCGATTGGAACTTTTATGTTGTTGCATTATTTACCAACCGATAATAATGGCACCAGAGCCGCCGTCGCCACCGTGGTTTGCTTTGTTGCTATCTCCACCGGCACCGCCAGAGCCAACTGAATAAGAAATAGTTTGTCCTGGATATACATTGAGATTGGGCGATATAATAACAGCGCCAGAGCCGCCACCGCCACCCCCACCGCTGTACACATTGCCTCCAGCGCCTCCACCACCAGATCCAAAACTACCGTTGCTGCCAGGACCGGCAGAAGACGCGTCATCGCCGAAACCGCCAGAACCGCCTGGGGCATAGAAGCTGGCGCCGCCACCACCACCACCGCCCCCGTCCCCGTTGCCGGAGCCAGAGCCGCCAGTACCACCTGAATAAAAAATAGAATCAGCGCCGTTGTTTCCTTCTCCACGGTCGGAGCCACCACCGCCGGAACTGCCGTTAATAATAATAAAATTTGTAGAAATTGTACCATTAAAAGTACTTTTTATTGTATCTGTGCCGCCAGAGCCGCCGGAACCCGGATCATTGGGTTGGGTTCCCTTGGTGCCGTTACCCCCACCGCTTACCCTAATTTCACCAAAATTAGTTGCTCCACCATCAGAACCACTATATCCAATAGTACCATCCTCACCTTGAGCAGCTCCACCACCGCCTCCACCACCAATCACAGTAACAGTAATTGAATAAACATTAGGCGGTACGGTAAAATTGCCTGAACCAGAAGTGATTATGGTGCCGTTCTGAGTAAGATTAAACTCACTGCCTCCAGAAGCATCAACATAAGATTTTGTCGCAGCGTCTGCGTCTGCTGTAGGAGTTCCCAAGCTTGTTATCTTATTTGAGCCCATGTCCAATGCATCGCCGAACTCAGCTGTGCCGTTGATCTTGAGCGCAGGAACTGTGGTTGAATTAATCTCCAATGCACCTGAAGGATTGACTGTTCCTATGCCGACTCTTGCAAGAGTTGCATTGATGAAGAAGATAGTGCCTGAGGTTGCGTCGATGTAGAAATCGCCAGCGTAGATCGGGGACACGAGGAACGCGAAGGCGATGAATATTATAAGTAACTTTTTCGCTGGCAGAGATGATGAACTGTTTCCAGGCGAGTACCTTGCTCCTGATTTGCGTGATGACAAACCTGGTGCACAGAGTTCTTTTCTGATTGCTTTTTTGGTAAATTCCTTGATTTCAGGATGCCCGGTATTGTTTTTGCTGATGATTTTTTCTTTCATGGCTCTGTTGGATGCTGATTCTTGGGATTCTGCTTTCCTGCTTTCTATTTTCATCCATTATTCACCTGCTGGAGGAGGCGCAGCTATAGAGTTCACTGCGCACAACTATTGCTAACCTTCTATAAATGCAATTGCTGTAATTTATTTGCACTTGATGGTATAAATATGTTATTTATCGGAATTCATTTGTCTGCTGGCGCGATTTTCAAATACGTTATTTGAACTTGCATGCTATCCACGGATCACAGTGTATAGGAATCCAAACGAAGCAATTGTGCCTATTTCTCTGTGACAATATCGAGTGGAATTTTTTCATCGGCAGGTCATGAATCAGCTTCCTCACAAGTCTCTTCAACCAACGTTGCTCTAAATCTCGCAAGGCAATTCGACCCTCGTTCACTTCCCGATGGATGATATTGCAGGCAGTGCGAGTAGCCGCTATAGTTCGAGTATACCCATCCGATTCATCAAGAATAGAGCGAACCAATTCAAAGATGACATTCGGTTCGAGCATCAACGCTTCTACACTATGAGGAATATCACTCTTCACCAGCAATTCTCTCAGCCGTAATGCTTCGTTTCCTTCGAGAGTCATATTGAATAAGCGGCAATCGTAACTCAGTAATTCCAGATATGCCTCCGGTGCAGAGCCACTCAACAGTAGTATATTTTGTCTGGACTCGTTACTCCACAAATCCGCAACTAATCCAGCAATGTTACCTAAAGGACTGTAATGCGCACAACTCGGCGACCAAACCAGGTAGCGATAAGGCGGTCGCCCATCGTACTATTCCCTTTGCGATCTCTTCGTATTGAAGCTTATTGGCTTTTTAAGATTTTTTTGACCATCTTGATTCTCTATTATGTTATGGGCAACTTGTACAATTTCTACTGCAGGATTCCGATCTCGCGGTTTTACTCATAAAGCCCACCTAAGACATTTAAATGATGGGAGAACATAATTAGATCAACGAGGATTCCAGCAATGCAAGTTGAATCCCGAAAAGGTGATCAATACGAAAGTCAGGCCGTCATTCTTCGACAATGGTGGAGAAGTCGACTTCATGGCTCGGTACAACGGAGACAGTCGGCTCTCGTTACGACGGTCGAAGGTATCTGATGATGTTTACGAGGTTTATGCATTCTGCTACACCGATAAAAGCGAAGGGATTATTCATTCTGGTTCTTTGAAGCAGTGCGTTGATTATACGAATGTGATTACTGACTTTGGGGATGCGGTTGAGGAGTGAAATTTGAAGGTTTTCTTGTGGTTTTTCTGGCCGACGAAGGTATTATTTTTGTTTTCCGATTTATCCTTTCACATCGATGTGTTTGTTTGCAGAATCCTGTGAGTCTTCTTTTTGCGATGATTGGGTGATGTTGCTCAGGAATTCGACAAGCATTTGGAGATTGTCATACGCAAACAGGTTGTCGGAAATTTGGTATTCATCCATGAAACTTTCTGTCAACTCGTCCGCAGTGATCAAACCGTCGCCGTTATGATCCCACTGATTGAACGTTTTTTCATCAACGTTAATTTCTTCTTTTGACAATGCTTTATCTTCATCGCTATCAAGAGATTCAATTGTCTTCTCAAAGGTTTCACGAGCGATTGAGCGGATTTCCTTTTTCTCTTCCTGCGGTTTTAGGGCGGTTTCTATAACGCTTTTAAAAATGTCTGTTTGCAGAGCAAGTTCAGGATTTTCTTGGAGCAGATCGTCAGCCAATTCTTGAGCAGTCACGTATCCATCACCGTCACGGTCGATACGCTGAAATGTTTTTTCATCGCTGCCGAATTCCTCAGCACTCAGGCGATTATCCCCATCTTGGTCTTGGCTTTTTATAAAATCTCCCATAATGCCTTCAAGCAGTTTTTGGAGTGGGTTTTTCCCGTCTTCGCTTTCTGTTGCTGACATACTTTCGAAATCAGCGCTGTCGATTTGACCGTCCTGATTTTTATCCAAAAGAGAAAACGCCTTGTCACTGCCCTTGAATTCATCCTTGCTGATTCCGCCACTGCCATCTTTGTCATGCTTTTTCATGGCAGAATACATTTTCGACGTGATACTTTTTCCGATTAGCGATGCGTTTTGGCCGACTGAATCAATCCCAGGATACATGGCCGCCTCCAAGTGAAAGAGATTCTGTTTATTTGAAAACCTTACCTTTTCGCATACATCCCTCTACCCGCTTTCTTGAGTGTGCGTTTATCGACCAGTTTGCCGAGTTCGATGAAGAGAACTGTACGCGGGCTTTTGGCTTTGGATTCCCATCCAGCTTTTTCCAATGATTCCATGATCTGATCCACGCTCATCGGCTTCTTTCCGATTGTGTCCAACAACATCGCGGACAACGGTTTTTTGTTTTCAGGTTTTGCAGCCGGTTTGGCTTGTGACTTCGGTTCGGATTTTCTTTCCGGTTTTGGATTTCTTTTGGCTTGTGCGGTTGGTGTTGGAATAGGTGAAGCTTTCTGCGCTTTGATTTCTCTTGACTGGAATT
>CAYPPG010000157.1:0-3851 GCA_964412555.1 uncultured bacterium | reverse complement strand
TAATCCACCTTAAAAAAAGGTTAAATTTGTCTAGACAATGGGGTACACCTTATACAACGATTTTTTTTGGAGAGGGATAATGTGATATTCATCGAGAAGAATCACAGAACACATCGCCAAATAAATCAGCAAAGAGGGAAAAACCAAGACTGTTTTCCAGGCAAACAAAATCGAAGAAACTAAGGCAAGAGCTGTACAAGTAAAAACAATTCGCGAGGTCGGTGTTTCCCAATTCTTGATCGTATCGCTGAAATCCATGAAGAAATTGATTTGTGTGGAACGCCGGTACAGTAATAGGCACAAACAACTCATGAAAACCAATACCCACATGAGTTGTATTTTATTTTTCTCCCAAACAATGGCCACCTGCCGTAAATCAAGCTGAATTTGAACATCTGGTGGAATGGTAAAGGAAACACTGCGAATGCCATCCGTATCAAATATTCCATCCTTCGGGGCTTTTTCATCTTGGTAATTACTTCGCTCGAATTGATTAAGAGGAATAAAAGTCGTTGTCCACTGTTCTTCCGGAGACTCGACGAATGTATTAAATGCTTCGCCTAAATAAGGATCCTCTGCTATGATAGACTCGTCAACAATGGAGCCGTCCACCATATCCACCTGTATAAAAGGGATTTCCCCTTTACATCTCCAAATGAGTTGGATGGCGGAAGAATCCGGTACGGATAGTTTTTTCGAGATACCAAATCCCGTATATTTATCGGTATGTTCAAATTCGACATGTAAATACTTCTCTCCCGATTGATCCTCTTGTCTTACATAGATCTCCACATCCGGATAATAAGGAAAAATGAATTCCTCCCAGCGCCATTTACCGGTCGGACTATGCGTGATATCCATAACTGACCGGGAATTTGAGGAGGGAACATGGAATAAAATATACCCCCATACTATGATCAATACTCCTAGCACAGCCAGTAAAAGGAATTTCACTGATTGTGTGATATCAATAGAGGTGTCTAGTGTCAACTTCATTTGATTCACAAAGATGATTAGAATTAGATTATATTAAAAGCTTCGCCCCTTGAACAAAAAAATCAAGCCATTAAGCAGAAGAAAGCACAATTTATTATATCAATACGTTTCGTTTTGGCTAATTATGTAACTTTTCATTACAATCAATTGCTAATCGAATATGGAATTTGTCCACCTTTCCTTCATAGGTAAACATCCTTATTATGCAGAAAAGTTATTCATGGTACAATACCGAGAATCATACAAATATTCATTAATGGAGGCTTCTACAATGAGTCAAACCGTCAATCGGCGAGATGCCGTGAAATCTTCCGTTGCTGCAGGAATCGCTCTTGCAGCGCCACAAATCATTTCTCCGTCGGTCTTTGGTGCGAACGAGAGGTTGATCATGGGACTGATCGGTTCCGGAGGACGCGGATGCAGTGTCATGAATATGTGCCAGCGGAACGGTGCGAAATTCATTGCCATCAGCGATGTGTCCGAACCGAAGATCAAACGAGGAATCAAAGAAGCACAGCGAAACAATGAGGGTGAGATTGCGGTCTACCGCGATTTTCGGGATTTATTGGAACAGAAAGATATCGATGCCGTCGTGATCGGTACACCTGAACATCAACACTGCCGCCAAATGGTTGCTGCCGCACAGGCCGGGAAAGACGTGTATTGCGAAAAGCCGATGTCTCATTCGATCGAAGAAGGCGCGTGGACGGTGGAGGAAGTGCGCAAAACCGACCGGATTGTTCAGATTGGTATGCAGCGCCGAAGCGCTCCGTTGATTCACGAAGGACTCAAGGTCATTCAATCTGGGATATTAGGAAAAGTGACATTCGTCAAAGCACAATGGAATTGGAATTCCTCCGGTCCTCAAAACAATTCCCCGCTGGGATATGAAGTGGATTGGGAAAAGTTCCAGTGGCCGAACGAAGGGTTAAAATTCGAGCCGAAGTATATTCGCAACTGGCGCGTCTTCTGGCCGTTTTCCGGCGGTATTTCCAACGATCAAGGAACCCATATTATGGACGTGGTTCAATGGTATATGGGGCAGGTCACCCCTCTGCAAGCCGATGCTTTCGGATATATCGAAAAAATGATCGGCGCCGATACGCCGGATATTTTCACCACTTCACTTCGATATAAGGATTTCATTGCAACTTGGACAATCAATTATACCAGCAATTACTATGATTGGTGGCATATTACCTTCCAGGGCATTAACGGCACGATGCATCTTCATCGGAATGGATTCCAAGTGTATCTGGATAAAGATAAACCGAACGACAGCGATTTCCCCGGCAAACCGCATATCGATCATAAGGGAAATCTCCCCAGCCAGCCGCATGTGGACAATTTCATAGAATGTGTGAAAACCCGCAAAGAACCGAACGCGCCGGTCGAAATCGGCCACACTGCCGTTTGCGGGCCGCATTTGGCGAATGTAGCGTACCGCAACGGCAAGCGGGCGAAGTTGAATCCGGAAGCGACGGAAGTGACGGTGTAGATTATTGATTCTTGGGAATGACAAAGGGGCAGACACGCAGGTCTGCCCCAACTATTATTGAAATTAAGCGAGTAGCCTTGGCAAGACGACAGTTATTCTTTGAGCAGTTTTTAGAATTATTCTGGAGTTTCATCTAAGGGAGCCAACGCAATCTGTATCCGTTTACACACTTCTCGCCAATCATGCTCTAATAAACGGCCAACACATACTGGATGAGTTGAAGGTGGCAACGTTGCGAAAAAACATCGAACAACGGATGGGACTCTCAAACCTGCCTGTGCCCTATCCTTCAATTCATAATCCGTTGGACCTATTGCACTGGTTTGGCTTGTAATGAGGCATACAACGATATCCGGACGAGAAGAGTGGTAAACCGGAGAAGAGATAACTAAGGCAGGCCGGCGTTTGATTCCTGTAACACCAGGAAAGTCAATCACGACTACATCACCCGGATTAAACAATATCCTCTTCCTCCGGATATAGTTCAGCCGCGTATTGCAGAGAAACAGTGGTTAAATCTTTTTGGTCTTGTTCACTCCACTTGTCGCTCTGCTCCACTTGTTTCAATTCTTGTAAAATCATGGCAGCGAGACGGAGTTGCTCATTCTGTGGCAATTGTTGAACAGTTTCTAAAAAGACTTCGTGGGCAGTCTGTGCCATAAGGATTTCTCCAATTTTTCTCTTTTATTTTTTCATCCATTATATAGGAAAAGGCGTACATAGGGTAGCCAGGGCAAGACGACCGGTCTGCCCTGGCGGTGGAGAGTTATCCGGCAAGGGTAGACTTCGCTTACCCTTGCTACCCACAGGAACGGGTTACTACAAAACAAGATTTATTATTTCGTTGACAGCAAATCTTTCATTGCCCGGTCATAATATGGTGTTCGCAGCGGTCCTTCGAGAAGCGAATCGTTGACTTCCCGCATCCATGCGAGTAAACGGGCAGAAAGATCGTTCACGATTTCGGCATTTTCTTCTTTCGAACCGATATCGTTCAATTCATACGGATCGTTCCGGATATCGAACAGTTGATAAAACGGCCGTGTTCCGGCCGTCCTCGCTCTTTCGCGATGTCCGGCAAACTCGACCGGATCGACATCGACCGGATAGGCCACTGTTCGGCCTTGATCGAAATAGCGAATCAGATGGTATCGCTCGGTCAGTACACATCGGGATAAATTGTCACGCTTCATATCCGGCGTATATTGTGCAAACACCTCATTCCTTGGAGCCGTTTTAATTGCACCTTCGATAAAGTCCTTGAAACTGACACCTTGAATACGCTCAGGAATCTCCAATCCTAAATGTGTGTAACTTCAAAATATTTTAATGTAACTAGTTCAAAAGATGTAACTTA
>CAYPPG010000156.1:0-4058 GCA_964412555.1 uncultured bacterium | reverse complement strand
GAAAATGATCGTCAAAGGAATCGTATCAGAAGAAGAATTGAAAGAGATCAAGAAAGCCATCCCGCATCACGGATTAAAAGAGAACCACCCAGGAGAATTCCGCACATGGAACAATAGCACTGAAATCTGGGTGGAAATCGATGTAAACGAAGGACTCTTTGAATACCTGAAACGAACCGGCTTTTTCACCATAGAAAAAAAAGAGGACGAAAAACCATGACAAAACAAAAAGACGAAAACCAGAGAACCGTGCAGGTACAATACACCATCATCGATGGAGAACACGAATACTCCGATCATTTCTTCATGAAGGTGAACGGTGTAAACGATGAAGAGCAAGCCTACAAGGAACTCGCAGAATTCTATGCCTGCGATGAAGAAGAACAGGAAATCGTTACCGCCTTGCAAAATGAAGGAATGGCCATGATCGGCTGCAGAGCCATCAAAAGCATCACAATCCACGAATTAGACACAATCACAGTGTATGTACGCGGAGGAGTCATTCAAGACATCCAAAACATCCCAGAAGGAATCCAAATCCGAGTGCAAGACTACGACATCGACAACCTCACCGACAAAGAATTACAAGAAGAAACCGAACCGGATGAAGAAGGCAATCCCTGCGTTGTCGGCGTCTGGGAAAACCAGTAAAACATCCTCCTCAATCACTCTCCCAAGATCCCTAGCAATGAACAATATCTGAATTCAACAAACAACAACATGTTGTTGAATTAACGCGCCACATTCTATTCAACAGTCGAAGGCCGGATCGAACCCAAATTCTGTCCGGCCCAATTCTTTATAAACCACAAAGAGAAAGGAAAAACGCCATGTGCATCAAAGAAATCCAATGCCCACATTGCGGAAACAACGATGAAAAACGCATCCAACTATGCGTTGTACTCCCATCCAGTATCTACCGCAACCTCTATCAAGACGAACAAGGTCTGATCTGGGCGGAAGAAGAAATCGATACCATCGATGACGGTATTAATCCCGTCAACGAATTTCTCTACTGCAAACAATGCGAACGCGACTTTTCCGATCCCGGCCTCCAAATCCAATAAGCCCACAAAGCTCATTGGAATCCTAAAAATAGGGCGTTATGCCCAAATCACGAAAACCACCCGGCCAACTGCCGGGATTTTTTATTTTAAAGAAAGGACAAAAAAGATATGAATACCATCACATGCCAAATCTGTGGAGAAGCAATTCAAGGCGCCATATACGGACACCTTGGAGAATGTCACAACCAAACAGCTCAAGAGTACCTCAAACAGTATCCCGGCGCTCCCCTTGTCTCTCCAGAACTACTCAACCAAATCCAATCCGGAAAAAACGTCAAACGAACGCCTGTAAAAGCCATAGAAGAATTCCGCATCCATGACGCAGCCCTCAAAAAGAGAACCGGAACCAGCTCCATCATACCCAATAGAGATTTATGCTACCAATTCCCACCCGAAGCCGCCTACCTTATCCACGCCATTAACCACCAGGAAAACATCATGATCGTGGGCCCCACCGGCACGGGAAAATCCTCCCTTGTCATGCAGCTCGCCGCCCAATCCAACACGCCGCTGCGCCGCTGCAACCTCAACGGAGAAACCACAGTTTCTGACTTTCTAGGCCGATGGACCGTCCGCGGCAAAGAAATGGTCTACAGCGAAGGTATTTTGCCTACTGCCATGAAAAACGGTGATTGGCTGCTGCTGGATGAAATCGACGCCGCATTACCGCAAATCCTGTTTGTGCTCCAAAGCGTGCTGGAGGAATGCGGAAAACTGGTATTACTCGAAAAAGACGGAGAAGTCGTAGATCCCCACCCGGATTTCCGCATCATCGCCACCGCCAACACTATCGGCAACGGGGATGAAACCGGACTTTATGCCGGAACACAAATCCTCAATGAAGCCTTCAAAGACCGTTTCGCCACCGTCATCTACCTGGATTACCCGGACGAAAACACCGAAACTGAAATCCTCACCCAAAAAGTCTCCAGTTTGAAAAAGACCGCAATCCGGCGATTGGTGAAATGCGCCCGCCAGGTCCGCGAAGCAGCCCAACGCGAAGAATGCTATTGCAGCTTCTCTACACGGCGCTTGCTCGCATTCGCCAGAAAATACGATCACCTGGGCAATTTAACCACCGCTCTTGAACTTACCGTACTCAACAAACTCTCCCGCGACGACAGACGCGTAGTCGAAGAAATTGCGCAAAGAAACCTGGGAGACCTCATGAATGTCAATCCCGCGAAAGGAGCCAACCCATCATGAAAAACCAACACTGCCTAGAAGCAACCTTAGAGCGCGTCGGAAGGATATTGTCACGAAAATACAACATTTCTGTCCGATGCAAAGCCAACGAATGCAAGACCGATGGCCGAACCATCTGGCTGCCAGCGCTACCGGAAAACATCTCAGAATCGCTATGGACGCTGATCCGTGGCGAGCTCGATCACGAAACCGCCCACATCCTCTTCAGCGATTTCAAAGGACGCATGAAAGATTTTAAACAGAAATGGGGTGATTTCGGATTCGACACCCTCAACGTCATCGAAGACGTTCGAGTGAACTACGCCATGCAAAAGGAATACCCCGGCTCACGTCAGAATATTCTGCATAGCATCAATGAAATCACCCAAAAACACCCAATCGATCAAATGGCATTGCCGGTCAGGTTCCTATGCAGCCTGTTCCTTGCCGGAATGAATCTACCATATGACCAATACGGCAAAGACGCCGCCCAAATGGTGGCACAATTCCAGGATGAAGCTGAACAGTTCAAAACCCTTCGTAATACCGATAAAGCCTGTGAAATGGCAGAAAACATCCTGAAACGGCTCAAACACCGGGCCGAAAAAGAGGCCCAAGAATCCAACACTAAGCAGCCTAACAGCACACAAATGAATCATGGATCGGGGCAACAATCATCTTCCAGTAAATCTAATTCGGTAAGTTCTCAAAGTAACCAGCAACCTTCAAAATCAGAAGGATCTGAAAGCCAAAAACAAGATAGAAATGCTCCAAATCAATCTAACAAGTCTCAGGATGGGTCTGAAGAAAACCAGGAAGATGCGCCTTCAAATGCGCAATCCAGCCCGGCAAACAGCCAATCAGGCCAAGGAGGCTTGGAACAGGCCTTTTCAGGGCAATACGCATCCACCGGACACCCATTCGAACTGCAAACTACCATCCTGGATCACGTCCAAGAAGAAGTCACCAATAATTCAAACAATATGTACCGGGTATACGACCCCTCCCTGGATAAAGTAGTCGTACCCCGATCGCTCGATAACGGAGAGACCTACCAGCACCTAAGCAACACGATCAGGCCCCATGTAGGAGCTCTAAGGCAGCAGTTAATACGGACACTGCGAGCTCGGGATACCCGCTTCTGGATCAGCGATCAGGAGGAAGGCCAGGTCAACAGCAAAAAACTCTATGCGCTGCTCAACCAAGGCTCAGATAAAATCTTTAAGCAAATCAAAGAGTGTGAATCGGATTCAGTAGCCATATCCCTCCTCATTGACCTATCAGGCTCAATGAATGGAACTCGCATCAACCTGGCACGTCAGGTCGCCATCCTGTTTGCCGAGACGCTCAACCAGCTACGCGTCCCATCAGAGGTGATCGGATTCACTACAGCGCCTTCCAAAAGAGTGTTCGCTAAATTGCAAAAAGAAACCGGTATGGATTTGCAGGAAATATCCAAACTGTATGCAAGGTTCTTCCCGTGCATCTATTCCATCTTCAAAGCGTTCAACGAACCATTTCGGGCAATGAAACCTCGCGTCCCCGCCATGAACGCCTTGGAGTACACGCCCATTGATGACGCCATCCTATTTACCGCCAAGCGGATCGTTGAACGCATGGAAACCAGGAAGATCATCCTGATCCTGACCGATGGCGAACCATACAGCGGAAATCCAACCATGCAACAAACCGTAATCAACCATCTCGAAGAAAACCTACAGAAATGTGAAAAGGCAGGAATCGAGTGCGTAGCGATCGGAATCCAAACCGAATACGTCAAGCGATTCTTCAAGGAACATGTCGTCG
>CAYPPG010000155.1:0-4279 GCA_964412555.1 uncultured bacterium | reverse complement strand
AATTCAAACTGCCGGAGGTTTTACCCTCTACCCATACTAAATAGCGAAGAGGCTTCTCCTTGTTGTAATTCATTTTCATTTAAGATTTCATACATCCGTAGTGCACAACAATCTTCATTCCTGAAATAATCTAGACCCGGAATTCCTGGATCATTATCCATATAAAAGTAAACATCAGTTTGTGAGGATAAGTTTTGTACTTCTCTTGCGTATGGATCTAACGGAAGTAAATCTAAATATCCAAACTCAACGAGAGGTTCAAGCAAATGTCTAGAACGCCGGTTATTTTCACCAACATTTCCAATATTTTGAAAGTTAGTCTCCAAACGACGCATTCCAATTTGCGTATCATCATCCCAATGGTCAACAAGTAATAATTCTTTATCTTCAATAAATTTATTTATAGCATTTCCAATTGTTTGTAATTCATTCAAAACACGTTCTTTAGTTATACTCAAAAATGGTTCAACAGACAAAACATCGATGCATGTAACTTCAACATTATTTTTATTTCTAATTTCTTCACGCCCTCCAAATACGCCATTTAATCCGGGGCTTAATAATGACCAATGCCCTTCTCTCATAGGATATCGAAAACGTACAGGAATATTATCAAATGAAAAATCATTTTGTAAATATAAGTACGTATCTATCCTTGGATCAGTGTTTTTCAGCTGAAACGGATCATCTGGAATCGAATTCATATAACCAAAATAGACTAAAGGTTTAAGCACATCTTTTGCAGTACGAATCCTGTCAGATGGATTACCCACATTGTTTAATTCATCCCTCAACCTTAATTTTCCTTCTGGCGTTTCTTGATCAAAGAAATCAACCAAACGAACTCCTTTATCTTGATACAACTGTTCAATAGCTTGTCCAATTTTGTAGAGATCAGATTTAACAATTTCTTCTGCTGATGCAACATTAAAATTAATTTCAGGGATTTCGACTGGATTTGAACTCCACTCAATAATAAAACCAGAGTATGTAGATTCATTCTTAATTCCACAATTTGAAATCGTTAGATAGTCTATTTGGTTATTTAATGGATAATCATTGCACCAGAAATGGTCATTCCATATTTCACCATTCATCCATTCCCAAAGATTATAAGTTCTTTCTGCACCAATCAAAAATGTATCTGTTGAAGATGAAATATAATTATTTATCAGAAAGTTAAGCTCTTCTTGTGATGAGATCGTTACTAAATAACCATTTCGGTTATATAGGCTAGAAGAAACTTGTTTTGCCTCAGAGTAAGAAATAGAGTAATAGAACGCCTGATAATAGTGTCCGTTTTCATTTAACTTAATTACCTCCGTATGTCTCATATTATTGTTTTGATGTATAGTTTGTTCGACGATTTTCCGAAAATTCGGATTTGGAAAATTCTCCGGTGTATTGATATTTTGCGAAAAACAAAATGATGCAATAGTGATGAGTAGCACACAGGATGCGAAAACTTTTTTCATTGGAAGAACCTCCATAGATTCAAATAAATAAATATTTAAAATAATGTAACATAAAAAGATTCCTTTTTTCTCTCTCAACCAATGTAATTTGATCAATCGATATCAAATAGTTCTGAATGCGATTTTAACGAGACGTACAAAAAAAAATTGATTATCCGCCTGATCGCAACTCTATTATCAAAATCATGACAATTCAAGGGCACCCACCCTATTTTGACTATATATATTAAATTTTGACATGAAATCTATCTGTAAAGAAATATCTCAAAAAATCCCCAAAAGGAGGAAAAATATGCAACAAACCAAGATATTTCTACTCATCCCCATCATCATCTGTCTCTTGGCCTACCCCGCATGCCGTCAAAATGCGGGAAATTCCGAAGACCAATTCATTTCGCTGCAAAAGGAGAACGAACGGGTGCGCTATGAGAGTATGACCGCTAAGAACCAATATGAATTTCTCAAAGGCGCGGCGTTTTCCGGTGTCATTATCGCGCTGGTTGCCGGTATTTCACTCGGAGCAAAAGCTCGGAAAGATGCAAAGGAAGAAGAAAGGAGAGAAAACGATTCCAGTACTCATCTCATTTCGATTACCGTTGAGGGCGGGCAGATTCAATTCATTGCCGGTTCACAGGAAATCCTCGATTCCATGCTCATCTGTGTGCAAGATTACGATGTGGAATCTCAGGATCATCCACACATTCTTCCGGATCAGGAAAACAATCTCTGTGAATGGCAGTTTTGGAATTGCGGCAATATGGAGATTCTGAGTGAAGAAGAGGAACGATTGATTCAGTTGAACAGAGACAAAATCGAAGAAAGGAGGAAAAAGGAATGTGAAAAAGAAGAATCAAATGATCAAGAAAGATGACCAATCGATTGTCCCGCGATACCCACCGAGTAGTAAACTCTACAAAATTGCCAAGTTCTTTCCTACCATTGAACCCATCCCCGCCCTCAAAATCGATCCTGAATTTCAACATTTGCCCTGGTATGAACAGGTAACAGAAACAATCCGCTACTCCATCCGTAAATTGGAATTCGGCCTGAGTCCTCGCGGCCATTTGCGATGGTGGACAAAGCTGAACTTCTTGCTGTTTCTGTTCATTGCCATTCCAGTACTGTTGTTCATGCCGGTCATTCTCTATGTAGTGGGAGCCGTCACTTCCATTTCCACCATGCTCTTAACCATTGTCACAAATGTACTTGGGATCGTCTTTGGGATTGCCATGTTGACGGCATTGATCGGATTCTTCCTTTGGATCTTTCGCCGGTAACTATTCCCTTTAACTTTCCCCGAAATCTCAACCATCAAATCAAAAAATCAACAAATCAAAACAAGGAGGATATCCCCATGTTGAATCACTGTGTATTACTCGGCCATTTGGGAGCCGATCCGGAAATCCGCTATACCACAGAAGGGAATCCAGTTGCTTCATTCAATCTGGCGTTCCGGTCCGGCAAAGACAAAACTCATTGGATCAAGGTCACTTGCTTCAAGAAACTCGCAGAAACATGTGAAAAATATCTGCATAAAGGCGCAAGAATCGCCACTGCCGGTTATTTGGAACAAGACCGCTGGGAATCCAATGGAGAAAACAGGTCAGCGATCAAACTCATCGCGAATTCCATTGAATTCATCAAAGTCAACGGCCAAGCGAATAAACAAGAAGATGACTTACCATTCTAATCATAATCCAGAAAGGAGAAATCGATGAATACTCCAATGCATACTCATCGAATGAATTCCATCGAGGATGAATCCAAACAACAATCTATTCATCCCGGCAAACAATCAACACCGAAATTGGATGAACGGTTCATCACCAATATTCAAAGCAAAGATTTTGTGCTGTATGCCGGTTTGCTTGATCTGGCGCATCAAATGGGACTTGAAAAAATCGATGTGGAATTGATTCAATTTCCTACTGATGATAACAATCAAACAGCCATATGCCGGGCAGTCATTACATCCAACAACAATGAAATTTTCAGTGATATTGGCGACGCCAATCCATCCAATGTCAACCGGAAAATCTCGCCCCATATTATCCGCATGGCCTCCACAAGAGCCAAAGCCAGGTGTTTTCGCGATTTCTGCAATATTGGAATGTGTTGTGTTGAAGAATTGGGAGATGTAGACGGTGAATTTCCGAACAATGATTTCCCATCCAACCGCCGTTCAAACAGAAACGGGAAACAGTCTCAGAACAAAATCTTCATTCCCAATGACTGTAGTTGGAAATGCGGATACTGCCCATTCAAAAACCATTGTGACACATGGTTTCTGCAATAAGAAATGTATCGAAGACTGATCTTCCATGAATTCGGCAATGAAGAAGCAGATGATGAAAACCCTCTCCGGATTTCCCACTATATATATGCAATGTATATAGTCCCGTCATTCATTTACCTCATTCCCCATTTTCAAATCCCTGGAATCAGAAGGTTTTGTTCACCGGTGTACATCGCAAAATAACATTCTGAATTCCGATGCTAATCGTTCATGCACAACATGAATGAAAGACATAAAAGTTCAATCAAATCAGCTGTTTATAAGAATTTAAGTGATTGAAAATTCAGGGTGAGAACGGATTGAAGGAAAGGAATGAGAATAATACTTCAGCATGTTTCACATGAATAAAGCATGAATGAAAACAGTGAAATTATCGGGTGAGGTAAATCACAAAACAATAAACAAGGAGTATGAAAATCATGAACAACAATCTAATCACATTAGGCGATGTACGAGATGTCAATAGCCGGGTACCTTTGACCCCCCTGGAGTCGGTTAGGTGTGACCC
>CAYPPG010000154.1:0-4408 GCA_964412555.1 uncultured bacterium | reverse complement strand
ATTTTTGATAAGATTAAAATATACCTCTTTCAGTCTGGAGCGTATGTTCAGGAAACTCAGGGAGTTATAATTGGTATTGGAAGGGAATTCAACCTGAGGGAGCAGGGACTCGAACCCTGGACCTACTGATTAAAAGTCAGTTGCTCTACCGGCTGAGCTACTCCCCCGTCTTTTTTAGCAACGAGTTTATTATTTTAACCCCTATCGGAGCTCTGACAAGTGGGGTGTTCGGCTTTTCTAGCGCTTCACAAAGCGGGCGTTGCCCCAATCGGCGTGATCAGAATTTGTGCCGTAATCCGCTTCGTCAACGATGAGTTTGAGTTCGCTGATGCCCTCGATGTTGATATGGATTCTGCGGGGAGGCATATTCGATCTCATAATCGGGCTTTCGTAGAGGATCGCTCCGTCTCCTATCAAGAGGAATACCACCGAACCTGGATTTTCCTCCGGAATTTCATCATCGACTCCCACTTCGGATACAAAATGCGTGTATCCTTTCGGTACGGCGAGAGAAATTTCCGAATTGGCATGAACACCCAGCCCCTTGGAGTACCATTTTTCCCCCACTATCAGGCTGTTACCGTCGACGGATAAGTCCCGCTTCATCTCATTCCATTCCTCTTTGATGACATTCAAGTCCTGGATATCGCTGACATACAATTCTCCGCCGGTCATGCCACAGGATTTCAAGAATATACTAAACAACAAAACAACAATGAATTGACACACAAAAGACTTCTTGAGTTTCATTTTCTTTTCAACCTTCTGTCTCGTTCCGGTGATATCCGACCGGGATTGATGAAATCGCTTTCGCAACAAGGTCGCCACGATTTCAAAGATACTATGATAATCTCTTTCAGGATCAATGAGAATAGGGAGAAATACACAGTTTCCCAAAATTCTCATCCTGGTGTTTCGCTGAACAGGAAATGCAGTACAATACAACAAAAAAAAGAAACGAGGATTCTTTTATGAATACACAGACATCGGCCAAAGGGTACGTCGTTCGCCATCTTCTCGAGGTCGATCCGGTACCGTGTCCATGCGGTTCCAGCACACGGATCATCACTTCGAAAGATACGGAAAAAGCAAGCTTTCACATCACCCGCATCCAAGATTCCACGCGCCACTATCACAAGAAAACCACGGAAATTTATCACATTCTCGAAGGGGAGGGAACATTGGAGGTCGGCGAAGAGTCCATCCCTCTCAATCCCGGCCAAACCATCCTTATCGAAGCGGGCACTCCGCATCGGGGATACGGGGATTTTGAAACCATCGTAGTCGCGATCCCGGCGTTCGATCCGGAGGATGAGTTTTTTCCGGAAAACGATAATGAATAGAAACAATGGAATTGTATGTTACCCGATAAGTTGAATGATGCGGGCAGGGATGCCCGCGCGCCCAGTAAATTTGTTAAATCTCAGGCAAAAAGTCTCCACCAAGGATAAACAGAATAATCGAACTGCTCTATGGAAAAACTAGAAACAAAACTGAACAGTAAAAAATCTCCGCATAATCTTTTCGCTTTTTATCGTGATGACGATTGCGTTGAAAGCGCCCGAAATTATCTCCCCCGTGGCTCCATCGATTTGATCATCACCGATCCCCCCTATGGCATTCGGGGAGATCAACTGCATCAGCACTACAACCGCAACGAAACATTCGTCATCGAGGGATATGTTGAAATCCCGGAAGAACAATATGAAAAGTTCTCTGTTCAATGGATTCGAGAGGCACAACGAGTACTTCGACCGGGCGGAAGCCTCTATCTTGTCAGCGGCTGGACTAACCTTCGCCATATCCTGAATGCCATCGAAAAAACAAATCTCGATTTGGTCAATCACATCGTTTGGAAATACAATTTCGGTGTCTATACTCGCATGAAATATGTTACATCCCACTATCACATTCTCTATCTCGTCAAACCGGGAGTGAATGTAACATTCAATACCTATTCCCGCTACTCTCCTTCAGAAAAATCGGCAGAAAATCGCTCTCTCCTCTACGCCGATATGGAAGATGTTTGGATTATTGACCGGGAATATAAAAACGGTCAAGTGCGCAATAAAAATGAACTGCCAAAAGCGCTCTTGACCAAAATGATTCAATATTCCAGCAATGAAGGAGATGTCATCGCCGACTTTTTTGCTGGTAGTTTCTCAACGGCCAAAGTTGCCAAAGCCCTTAATCGAAGTAGCGTTAGTTTTGAGATCAGCAAAGAAGCGTGTGATTATCAAATCGAAAAGGTCAAAGAAGTCCAATGGGGTGAATTACTCGACAAAGTACGCAAGGGAAAAGACGATCGCCCCAAGAAACAATATTCACCCTGGACGAAAGAGGAATACGATAATTTGGCTAAACAATATAAAAATATTCGGGACACGGGTCTGACAAAAAGGGGGGCGATCGACCAACTGTGCCAAGAATGGGAAAGAGGATATTTTTCCATTTTGAACGCGCTAAAAAAACGGGGATTATAAATAGAAGAAAGGCGGGTTACCCCGCCTTTCACTGATTACTTTCAGGTTCCGAATCAATTGAACTTGATCGGAATTTCTTTCGCTTGGCTTGTTGCCGCTTTGGGAAGATGGATTTCCAAGACACCATTCTTATATTCGGCGTCTATCTTCTCGGTGTCAACATCGCCAGGGATGTAAATTGCACGTTCGAAACTGCCGTAGGAACATTCCACCCAGCGATAGTATTTCTTCTCTTCCTTTTTCTCCCGCTTTTTCTCTCCACGCAGGATCAAGTGATCGTTCCGAAAATCGACGCTGAATTCATCTTTGTCCAGACCTGGCATTTCCGCACGAACGATATAAGCCTGATCGGTTTCCTCCACATCGATCGGTGGAGACAACGTCGCGAGTTCGCGAGTCGGCTGATCTTCGAATGCTTTCGTCAATTCGGAGAAGAACGGTTCGTTGAAATTCCGCCATAAATTGTCTAATTGTCGATGGAATCTTGCCGGAACTAAATTCATCATGGTTCTACTCCTCCTTTCATAGGTTTCGCTCATTTTTATGGTAGGGGCTGACCTATGTGTCTGCCCTTTGATCATTGATTTGTAGGGTCTGACCTATGTGTCTGCCCACGTGGTTTCTTTAACCTGCTACTTTCACTTCGATCTGCCGTGGTTTGGCTTTTTCGGCTTTCGGCAGATGCAGATACAATACACCATTCGTCAACTCGGCGCTGATCTTTTCGACATCCACTTCATCCGAAAGTTCAAACTGCCGATAGAAGTTCACCAGTTGAAATTCCCGGTAAACCGGATTGTTATTTGTGTCTGAATTCGTTTTCGCCTGCAATGTCAAGACACGGTTTTCGACATCGATCTTGACAGAGTTTTTGTCACTTCCCGGAACATCGGCGACGAGTACCAGTTTGTCTTTCTCTTCAAAGATATCCACCGGAGGCGCGACATAATACTCGTTCGCTCGCGTGAATTCTTTTTGAACCGGTGCCGCTGTTTCTTCTTGAACGTTGGGTACGGTTTTTTCGACCATGATCCTCAACCTCCTTGCTTCTCTTTCTCTTTTGATTTATGCAACTTTCACTTCGATAGATCGTGGTTTCGCTTCTTCCGCCTTCGGAAGCGTGATGTACAAGATCCCTTGCTGATACGAAGCTTCCACTTTGTTGGCGTCGACCGCCGCAGGCAGTTCGATCGAACGGACAAATTTTCCTGTGGCGCGTTCACTTCGATGATACGCTTCCGGTTTGATATTCCCGTTGACATGCTTTTTCTCACCCGAAAGAGTCAACGTATTGCCGGTTACCGAGACGTTCAATTGCTGGGGATCGATTCCCGGTGCCAAGGCTTCGACGTACAAGTGATCTTGATCCTCGGAAAGATTGATCCGTGGATACTGGCGCGCTGCGACTCCCGGAAGGAACGAAAGCGGCCATTTCTCTTTTCCGGATGAAGCTCCCATCCGATTCAACACCTGATCGAATTCCCGACGGATGTCATCCAACTCTCGAAACACATTGAAACCTAACATGGCTCTTACCTCCGTTACATGTACCTTATTTTTTGTTTGGCTCTTGTTTCCGTCTTTTTTTGAGAGCCGCTTTTTTTCATGCTTTTTAATCTCGTTCTTATCATATAGCAGAATGCGTGCCAAATGCATATATTTAATAAATACAGATAGTTACAGATAGATATTCCAACAGGCCAAGTGTGTCTTTTTGGCTCGCAGGCAGGGTTAAAAACGCCGAAATTGCATATTAATCTTACCTATCAAGAATCAAATATAAATGTATGGATGCTCTTTACTCGACAGGTAGAAGTTCATTTTAGCTGGCATTCTTCAAATTTGCAGGATTCATAGCGTTTCCTTGTTGAGCCAGAATTAAATGTGAAATCCAATCATTGCCGAAACCCAATAAATTACCGCGG
>CAYPPG010000153.1:1578-4486 GCA_964412555.1 uncultured bacterium | reverse complement strand
ATTTCTTCCAGATAGATGCTTTGCACATAACGCGTCGGGACTGGGGCTTCATAAATGACAGTTCCGCCATACGCGTTTTGTACGACGCCGGTCGAACCGGCCGTTACATCCTTGACCGTATCGTGCTCCGGATTGATCAACTGCCAGGCATCCTCATCCCCGATTTTCTTGATTTCATTGGCATGGTTATCCGACTGAGCCGGATTCCCATACTCGAAACGGGCCAGGGTTTCCCCGGTAATCCGATCTTGTGCATGCGTCATCCGAAATTCAGTGGCAGAATTGATCCAATACCCATAATCCCCTTCCGCATCCTCCCCGATTTCGGAAAATTTTTCGTAACTGAAAGTCACATGGCGAATCACAGAAGCCGTCGCATCAGTCACCTTGATTTCATTCAAGGCAAAGGGAATCGTGTCATCGGTATAGTTGTATTCGAAGGTCACGCCATGCGGATACACAATCGAAGTCAACCGCCGGTTGCCTTCCGTGCCGTAGGTGTCGAAATGGACATCGATGATACGGGATACATCCTCGCCTGTAGGCAGGACAATCTGTTCAATAAATTGGCTGGCGTCTCGAATATACTCGATGGAATTCCCATTCAAATCCGTATCTTTGATCACCCATCCATCTTCGTTGAAGGTTTTCGACCAGCCATTGGAATACCGCATCGTGAAGGAATTATCTTCTTTATAGAAAATCGATGAAAAATGATTGGAAGGGATTTCTCGATCCTCATCATGATTTGTGAATATTTGTGTGTCCGGATATTCCTCTTGCGGTGGGAATCCATAATAAAATCCGATATTTCCCCCTTTATCTTTATGCATGATCACGGTTTGATCATCCTGGTTGAAAACAACGAGTTGTTCATCCGCACTGAATCCGGCATTTCCTTCCCGCGTATCATGATAAGCCGGATCAAAGGTTGTCACATACGGTCCTGGATTTGTATAAATGGATAATCCTCTTCCGGGCAATGGAATTCCGGTGAATCGAGTAAACAAATTGTGATTTAACGGACTCCAATTAAACAATCCCAAATTAGCGTTCGGAGTGTAAGAAGAGAAAGAAACCTGGGGCATACTTCCACCGGTAGCGCAACGGTTTGGTATATCCTGATCATAGGGATTTTCTTTGCCTACACCACTACCTCTATCCCGCTCATTTACCAATTCAATGATGTCCGTTTCCGCTGTAATGTCATTGACAAGACCGCCGATGCTATCGATTTCCCATAAAAACTGAATGAATAATTTCCCATTTGCTTTCACATGATCGGTTGTCCAAAATCCAAGCGTTGCAAACGTCGCATTTCCATCATCATCAAAGGAATAGCTTCCGGTTGCGGGATCACCGGTTGACCAACTTCCCATATTTTCAGGATCGTCACCATCCCGCCAAAAACATTCAATTTCCAAGTAGATAGTCGTATCTTGCGGAATGTTGGATATCGAATAATCACATTCGGTTTGAACCGGCCAATAACCTTCTGTGGGTAGATAATAGGGGGTATCACTCGTTAACTTCCCGATCCCTGAACCAAAATAGCTCATTCCCGGCCAATCGGCAGCCGATCCTTTCTTAAAAATAGGAACTTCTTCTATTTCATGAGTGATTTCCTGAGCGGATATCTGCAACGAAACAAATGTCATAATCGTTAAACATTGAAGTAAAGTTCGCATAATCATGAAACCTCAAAAGGTGATTTATTTCGGAACCCCACAAATGGATGAAATAGCACATGTTGTTTTCTATTTCTGCTTAAAAAATTTTTCACTTCATAAAGTACTCAATTTACTTACCTTAACGTATACCGCCTTTTCATCACATCAAATTTTTCTTGACAATCCAACAAAAATCATGATATGATTTCGATCAAAATATATAATAAAAATTCAGAACTGTCCAGTTATATTGTTAAATTTAAACAAAATATATACACATCAGTGAAATCACTAATATCACATAGGATCAATATAATGAAAGTAAAAAAATATTACACACAGATTGCCTATTCTTTACTAATTACATCAACTTTATTGACTTCCATCTCCTTCTCCGATGAATTCTCGGTCAAGGAAACTCGGTATGTCGGCCCGGCCGGCGGTTGGAAATACTGCACCGCTTTGGGCGATGTCGATAACGATGGCGACCTTGATCTGATCATCGGTGTTTATGAGGGGCAAAACCTCGTCTATCTCAATGAGGGCAAAGGATACTATGTCGGCGGAACCAAGAATTTCGGAACGGGTGCGGATAAAACATACAGCGTTACCCCCAGCGATGTGGACGGAGATGATGACCTCGATATCATCACCGGAAACGACGGGCAAAACGTGATTTATCTGAACGATTACAGCCAAGTCCAGAGCGCGGGTTTCGGTTTTTCCACCGGACGCAATTTCGGCACGGGCAGCGACTTCACCCGCGCGGTACTCGCGGCGGATGTCGATCTCGACGGGGCGACCGATATCGTCACCGGCAATTATGAAGAACAAAATATCATCTATATAAATAACGGAGCAGGCGTCTTTTCTGCCACCATGACCATCGATTTCGGCACGGGCAACGACAAAACCCGCTCACTGGCCGCCGGACAATTCAATGTCGCCGATGCCTCGCCGGATATCGCCGTCGGCAATACCGATCAAAACATCGTTTATTTCGGCAGCGATTTTACCCCTTCCGAAAATCTCGGAACGGGGAACGACCTGACTCGCAGTCTCGTAGTCGCAAATGTAGACAATACCGACGGTGACGACATCATCGCCGGCAACAATCAAGATGCGAACGTCTTGTGGCTCAACAACGGAAGCGGAACGTTTTCGGAAAGCAGCAATTTTTGGGACCGGAGCCACGCCACCTGGGCAAGCGCCACAGGCGACCTGAACGGCGACGGGGA
>CAYPPG010000153.1:0-1478 GCA_964412555.1 uncultured bacterium | reverse complement strand
CGACGGGGATTTATGTATATTACAATGCACCTGCCTATATGCGAATTAAAAACTGTATTTCACGTAACAACAATGTCCATGGGATTTATTTGGAGGCTGATTATTCTACAATTACAAATTGTTACTTCCTAGAAAATGAGGATGACGGCATTCTTTGCAGCGGTATTTCCGATCATATCACGATCTTGAATTGCTGTATGGTCAATAACTCGCGATACGGATTGAATAGCGGAGCGTCAAGCATTCTTCTCACCAATTGCCAAGCACTGTCAAACTATTATGAAGGGTATTATGTACAAGGTGCACAAAGTTCAATCACCAATTGTCTGGCAAAAGACAACGGCAGAATTGGGATAAAATGGACCGGGAGTTATTCAACCATTTCCGGATGTGTGAGTTATTCCAACGATGACGATGGAATTCAAGGATTCGGTAGTTGGAGCACGATAACCGGAAATGTTTCTTCCCTGAATTCCGATGATGGGATATACCTGCAAGGCTGCACAGGAAATATCGTATCCTCCAATCAAACGTATAACAATTCAGGGAAAGGCATCGGCATGACTTCGATCAACGAATGCTTGGTGATTGGGAATTGGTCGGACGACAATGCAGAACAAGGAATCGATTTGAGTAACTGTACATATATCAAAGTTCATGCAAACGATGTGCGCGACAACGGCGGCAGCGGTTCGGTTTCCGCGATTGAGGTTGAACGTTCGGATGATTGTGAGATCCTATTCAATCGGCTGTATGACAATGAGGGAACGAGCGCAGCAATCGAAATTGACGATTATTTTGGGATTTATAGTGATCGGGTAGTGGTCGCCGGGAATATCATCAGTGGACATTTTGCGACGGAGATCGCGAAAAATCAATCCATCGATTTTCTAGAGTTCATGCAGCCTCGCCAAAACGACGTCATCGTTGCTTCCGCCAGTTCTTCCGCCAAAGTCGGCTTCGCCACTCGGTCGCAAATCAACAACGTCATCACAGTCGCATCCACCGCACCCACCAATCCAATCGCCGTCTCATGGGATACCTATTCCACCCCTGATTTGAAAGAAAACATCAAAACAGTTTCGAACGACGAATTGCAAGAAACTCTCTCCACTCTCACGAACGTCGAGATGATTGAATTCGACTGGAAACTCTTCAATAAACCCCAATTGGAACATTTCGAAGATATTAAGAATCCAACCGGAGAAATTATCGTCACTGCCAAGGCACAATATGAATCCAAACTTGCAATCTGGAAGGATTGGAAATCGAACCCAAACCGCAACAACCAGCGAAGCCTTGACATCACCGATCCCGATCTCCCCCCCCGCCTGAAATCAATAGACGAAAATGGAAAGGTCAACGGACTGAATCAAAGCCAACTACTCATGGAACTCTGGTGCATCGTAAAACAACAAAACACCCGCATTCAACAACTGGAAGAAATAATCAGACAACGATAAAACTCCTCATTGATC
>CAYPPG010000152.1:0-4515 GCA_964412555.1 uncultured bacterium | reverse complement strand
CTTGCAAGTCTCGTCAAATCAATGCCTTTCTATTTTCTATTGCGTAAGTTCCGTTGAATCTCGTTTCCGCACCATGGACAGTATGTAATCTGGTATGGAGTTCCTACACCGGCAGCATGAGTCGAATGCGATCCTCTATCGCTATTGATAGCTTCAATAGCTTGTTCCATTTTATTTGGAGTCGTTTTTTGCCCTACCCACAATCCAATACGAAAAGGGGCATTGCCCCATTTTGAGGTGTTCTCACGCCGAATTGACTCGCAAGCGCAAATCAACGTTGTAGCCTGTTGGAAACCACAATAGATCGGCGATAGCGTTTTGTTCATTGCTACGGTCCGGATGGTGCAAATCTGTTACACTTGGAAGATTGAGAAGGATAAAAGCCAACTGAAATGGGTACCAACTTCGATTGTTTTCCTGATCGACTTCTTCAATATTTATCTCATTGCCTTTACGCACCTCCGAAGCATAAATGCTATGAATTCGCTGCAACCACATGGATTGATTGGCGAAACGAAATGCGTCTGCAGCATGTTTATCTTTACTCAATAAATTGATCCCATCTCGAATGCGGTTAAGAGCACGTTCACATTTCTGGATCGCTTCATTTGCTGCCTCTCGATATAATTCCAAACCATATGTCTTATCCTCAATCTTTGCTTTTTCTTCTTGCAGCCATTTTTCGTAAGCGTTTGTCAATCCGCTTAATTTATCGTATAAATTCTCATCTTCTGTTTCTGACAACTCCTTCATATCGAGTACCAGTCCGGACAAATCAGGATTGGTTGCAGGAGTGGTATGTATTTGCTTAGGGACGTCATATTTTGGGATAGCACGGGTTGAAATACGTATGGCTTTTTGTGAATCATTCGGATCGGTTTCCGCATGCACACTGACACCATGGCCTACGGCGAACTCAACCTGATGCCGATAAAGCATTGCCATCGTTCTGGCTTCTTGTCTTGTGATTGGATCGAGTCGCAGTGAATCACTGATTAAAGGCCGTTTGCAAAAAATCGGGCGTCCATCTTTTGCTTTGACGAGCATTTCCGGTTGGAATATCCAACCTTCATCCCGCCGCATCTTGGGTTCTACCTGTTTATTAACCAGGAAAAGAGTAATGATCCAGTTTGTATCTTTCGTCCGGCGGACTTCACCCCGGACAATTACTTCACCATGTTCAGGATCGGGAGCGAAAGATTCTATGGAGCCTTCCGTGAGGGGTAAAATGTGTGGAACTCCCTCAATCGGGATACGCTTCCAGACTAATTTCGGTTCGCCATTATCATTCACGATGGTTTCACTATGAGTACGGGCATACTGCCCCCACCGTACCGTGACTTGGATTTTCTTTTCCTTACCATCGACGCTAAATGTCATCCCGAAAGAGGATGGAAAGAGTTTGGTCATGTGCGGAGCGCCAAGATCGGTGTTGCCATCTTCACCTCCTGGCGGACCACCAATGGCAGGTTCTTCGCTCTCTTCTTCGCTGGCTTCTCTCACTTCAGTCCAATCCAGCTTTATTTTGCTATCTTTGAGTTCCTTATTCAGTTCTTCGAGGTTTAAGTATCCGAAGAGTCTCTCCGGTAATGTAACGGTGTTCATGATTTGATTTCCTTATCCTATGTACATTATACTTTTTATTTTGTATTAACGATATGCTCCTCCACGGGTAGTGATGGTTTCAATAGACACGATTCGAGTAGTGAAATTTACATGAAATATGATTCGCCACTGACCGAGCCGGTACCGTAAACTACCAGCATAAGGACCGTGCAATGCACTTATATTGTTATGCCGGAATATTCCTTGTTCCAATTGTTCGAAACCCCGATCCATCCTCTCTTGCATTTTCCGATCCATACTTTCATAGACATATCTAGCGTCTGAGGATAATCTAACTTCGAACATTTTTCTGTATTTCCCGCCAAGAGTGAGTTTCTCCTCTACGTACTTGTTCCCGGCCTCGATCAACGTCTCTTCGCATTCCGGGGTCGTTCAATAGTTCCAAAGTTGCATCCCACTCTTCACGGGAACATAAGTGTTCTGCAAAATCCACTACTTGTTCCAATTTTTGGGGTGGCAGACTTGATAGAATCGCATCTAATCTTTCGTGAATGTTTTTTGGTTCTGTTGCCATCATAAACCTCGTTACAAGTATTTCTTTTCGTGAATGACATGATTATTCTATCATGAATAACGAATTCTGTTTATCGGGATATCCCTCAAAAAAATCGATATTTATTCATCCCACCAGTTCACTTTGAGGAACCATCCATTTCGCTGTGATTTCTTTTGCTCTGTCTACCGGAATTTGGAGTAATTCTGCGACCTTCGCCACTCCGATTTGTTCCTGAAGAAATGCCGAACGAACAAGGCGTATGAAACGGGTAGATTTTTGTAATACTTCCACTGGCAATGGATTCGGTTCCAATTCCTCCATTTTCGCTTTTCTTCGAATCTTCAAGATTTTCTTCACTTGCGTATTCAGTTTTGGATATTCTATTTTCGTTAATTGAGTCTGCCTGACAAGCTTATAGAGGCACCAAAAACTTACTCGAAACACTTCCTTCAGCGAGATAAGCGCATGAACCAACGGAAGATTGTATAATTTCTCGTTGGACCATATCTGTATCAAGTCATCGTTGGGAACCAGAAAATTCCCGGCGAACAAATCGGCTTCGTTTTCGTAATTTCGTTCACTTTCTTTGTCTTCCGAAGATGCGGTATACAAATTCGGATGCAAAATCAGATGCCCCAATTCATGCGCGGCGCTGAAGATGGTTCTTTCAATAATCCGCTCCCGTTCCCGCAACATGATCAGGCTCATATCCCCTTGCCGGGCGCTTAAACCATCCAAACCGTCCGCACCGGTTTGAAAGAATAAAGATCGAATCCCCAGATTCTCTAACACATTCACGATATTTTCCGGTCCACTATCCGCAATACCGCAGCTTTCACGAGTTGTATCCGCCGCCATTTGTATCCATTGCTCCAGCGGCATTTCCTTGGGATCGAAGGGAAACGGGCGGTACTTGGAATCCAATTGGGTTTGCGTGATTTTTTCGATCTCTGCATACGCATGCAAATACTTGCGGGCGGACACAATCAACGATGGATTTTTCGTGATGCCCTTATGGGCGCGAAACGCAAATTGGGGCGCTGGTTCCGGCAAGCCATCGGTAAAAAAGTCCGTAATTCGGCAGCCCAAGGCATTGGCAATCTTATACAAATCCCCCGTAGTCGGTTCCGTCTTTCCTTTTTCATAGTTTGTAATGGTATTGCGGCTGATCCCGACAATGTCTGCCAACTGGCTGATTTGCATACGAACCGCTTTCCGTTGGTGCTTGATTTGTTCACCCACATCAACCGTCATCAAGTTGTTGCCGGCCATGATTGTTCCCCTTTGACCATCTTGCTCCCGTTTCTGCATGGAATGCACACTCAATAGTACAAAATAGCACAAAACGAGCCAGAATACAAGAAAAACGCTTAATATTTTGTGCGAAGTTCAAAAAATAATGTAAAGCGATATTCAGAATTGAGTTGTGTGAAGAATAGTGACACAATCATCTTCTAAATTTATCTGTAATTCCAACGGTGATGTTTCCTACCACTTGACAAAATGTGTACTGTATAGTATACAATACACATGAGCATTTTCGGAGAACATATTCGAACCGTCAGAGAACAACTACGCGAGTATGATCGCAAGTATTCTCTTAGACAGGTCGCTTTGCGCGTTGGTATTGAGCCAGCCTATTTAAGCAAAGTCGAGCGCGGTGATGTTGCACCACCTGGAGAACAGACCATTATAAAACTGGCGAAAGATTTAAATGAAAATCCGGATGTGCTGCTTGCTTTAGCAGGAAAAGTGTCAAGCGACCTACAAGAGATTATTTGGAAACGTCCTCAGATGTTCGCCGAATTGTTGCGGGATTTGAAAGAAGCACCGGATCATGCCGTATTACATATTGTTCGTGAAGTTCGTGACGGCAATTGGTAAATCAATCCGTAAGATGATGTTATGGAGTGATTGTAAGGCGGTGAGATTTCAAATGAAAAGAATGGAAGTCAATAGGTTCTACACTGTATGATTGGGTGAAAAATCGCGGCCATAAAAAGGAGAAATCTCATGATCACTATCGAAGGCCAAAATCTTGTATTCCGTTTTCCCGAAGTTCATCCAGAAGCGATATGCAAGTTTCATTTCAAAGGACATTAAGAATTCCGGACGATGGCAATGATTATCCCCTTCCACCTGGGCTTGGACCTTTTCCCATTCGTCATCTTGATGATTATTCAGATAGAATCCCCTCTTCTTGGATTGAGCGTGGTGGTGCATAATAAACGAATTCAGAAACTGGTAAAGAGAATTTCCACGATCAAACAAGAATTGATGGAGCGTATCAATTCAGCCCTTTGAAGTAAAATCATGCGGAAAAGAAGGAAGTTGGCCGGTACGAATATAATCCTGCAGTGCAGAAGTTAATATTTCGATCGGATTATGCCCGC
>CAYPPG010000151.1:0-4647 GCA_964412555.1 uncultured bacterium | reverse complement strand
ATACGACGCTGCGGCCTTCGGAGGAGCCGGGGTGGGATTATGAGGTGACGAAAGGGATTTGGTCGCTTCATGTCCGCACCGATGGCACTTTCCGGGCAAGCCATGCTGGGGATCGTTTTACTTACCGTTTCGCCGATTTAGGTATTGGAAGGGGATCGGTCTTTCAATCGCTCGAATTGGGGAACGCGAAGTGGGATGATTTCGTCGTAGTGGGCGATTCGATTCGCTGGCGGGATGTTCTGCCGGATGTGGATGTGTCGGTTCGTTACATTCATGATATTTTAAAGGTGGATGTGATCGTGGATCGTGAACTGGTGCGCCGGATTCGTGATGATGTGCAAGCCGGCAATCTGCGCGGGGATGATTATTTGACGGCGCGGTTCGAGATTCCTGAATTCCTCGTCACCAATGAAGCCCGGCAAGGTAATGAAATCCGCGATCTCTATCAAGAATCGTTGGAAATAAATCAACCGATTGGATTTTATAAGGACGGCGATCTCTATCATTCGCTCAGGCCAGTTACCATCGAATTATTGGACGACAAAGGTGAACCGGTTTTGCTGCAGGAAAACAATGAAATTCGACAGATTCGATCTGCGCAGGTGTGGCAGTTGTCGCGGGATGGCGCTGGAGTGGCGGAAATGTCGGCATTACTCGCGGATCTGGCGGAGTTGCCGGATGGGAATATCGGGATTGATCCGTCATGGGAATTTCGGGAAGGATATCTCAGTTATACCGGATGTGAAGATTCGTTTCTTTATATTAACGTTAATGAGAATCCAAATCGTTCAACCTTCAATTACGGCGCGGCCACGACGCTTGCCTTATTTGCCTATGATTCAGGTGGAGGTGTTTATCGGGAAACTCGACCAATCTTTCGATTTAAAAATCTGGAAGATTATTTGCCTTATCGTTGTATTATAGATGCGACGTTGGAACTCTATTTGGATAGTCATTCCGGGAATTCCACTCCGTCTGAATTTAATGTCATTCCCTACGCCATCAAGGATACTTCCGATAATTGGGTTGAAGGAAATGGGAACCATGCAGAATATTCCAATGAAAATTGGGTGACGTGGTCGCACCGGCAATTGTATAACAACTACACCTGGTCGGATGCGGGTGCTGGAGAAGATGACCGAAACGGGATGGCCGGTCCTGCGGTGGATATCGTGGATATTACCACGGCAGGAGAAACGGTTTCACTTCCGATTCATCCGGGAGTCATTGGAAAATGGATTGCCGACAGTGCTGATGGAGATGAAGTAAACGGGATTGTCTTGGAAGCAGAAGATAATTCATACAGCAGTTGGGCGTATTATTGGCGATCACGGAACCATGCAACCGCTGATTCGCGGCCGAAATTGAAAGTGGAGTATAAAGGACCGATCTTTGGTAGTTGGGCCGGTAACGACAATGATGACATTCAAGGCTGGGAAGTGGATACTCGTCAAGACAATATGAATGACGATCATTTGAATGTCATTCGGTACTCCGGACAACGTTGTACGTGGCGTAACGATGGCGACACGATTGCCGGTGGAGTATCATTCGTTGCCTCTGCCGCCCAAAACAATATGAAAGTGATAATTGTATTTCCCGCCGGATGGAATCCCAATATTGATGGATTCACGAGCGCCACGGATTATGCGGATTACATCGAAGATTTTCTGGTTGCATTGTCCTCGCCGACGAATTACATTTCGAACGGTACAGTGATTGCCATTGAAATTGGAGCCGAGGAAGACGATACCGGTCGATGCAAATGGACTTTATCCGGCGGCTTTCCCTCGGAAACCGGCGGTCAGGAATTTGCTGCCTATTACCTGGCCGTATGGGAAAAGTTAAAACAAACACAAAGTCATCCGGAATGGAAACATCTCCGCATCGTCAGCGGCGGCAGCTTTTGGGATTGGTACTCATTAGCCCGAACTGATGATGTTGTAGCTTCAAAAGATTTTCTCAAAGGATATCTGGATACAATGACGCAATCACAACATTTTCACAAAATCCCCGACATGATCGGTTACCACCCGTATGCAGGTCACTGGTCACCGGAAGGACATGATGACACCTATGAATGTTGGAAGGTCAATAAAGAAATTGTCGACATGTGTAAAACTCGGGGATTTGTGCCGAATTGCGCAGCGACGGAATATGGATTCAGTCCAACGTTTCCACCATCCGGATATCAAAACACTTACACACCCAACGATCAGGCGGATTATTACACGCAAGCGGTATACTACATTCGCGCAAGAATCATGCACACCTGCATGACGCCGTATCCGGGTGTGGGAATGGAAGCGTGTTATTCCTTCTATCATCCTCGTTCGCTGGACAATTGTCTGGTTGATACGACAAACCAGATGATAGATGATATGGGATTCCATAATTTCGATTCAGCAACCGGAAGCGACAGAGCCATTCGTCATATTACCCGCGCGATGATGGATCCCAGTGGAAATTTGAAATTGGGATCATCGGATATTCAAGTATGGTTACCAATAGCAACATTTACTCATCCAACTGATGATCGATATGCAAGATGTGGATTCAAATCGGATACCGATGTGTATTGGTTAGTGGTTTGGCGTTATGAACAATCACAGAATTTCTTCGATGATAATGGCGTCAGTGTGACATTTTCGCTTCCCGGTGATTACGAAACCAATTTCACCGCACAGGCGTATCAATTTTGGATGGATGATTCCGTCAGCGCTCAAACGCGAACCGTGAACGGCCAAATCTTGACCTATTACACACACGGAACGGATGACGTGGATTTTGATACAGTGACGTTGGATACGTTGGATATTGATTATTCCAGCGGCTCTACGACTTTTGAAATCGATCCGGTTGATGAAAATCCAGTGTTTATTCGGTTGTTTTCTCAAGACTAACAAAAAAGTAAAAAGGAGTATAATCATGACTATATCAAACAACATTCCCAATCAAATTATTCATACAAAGAGAATAATACCAATGCTGGTTTTCATTTGTTCTTCCGTTTTTTCCGTATACGGTCAAATGGAACCGGTATTAGAATTAACATTGAATGAAGATCCCGAAAAGCATTTTGCTTTTCACACAGTTCTCATCTCTCCTGATGGGAAATACATTGCAACGGGATCGTATAATTTAACAACGATCTGGGATTCGCAAACAGGAGAAAATGTAATTGAATACGATCAAATTCGTGATACCGCATCCATCGCTTTTTCGCCGGATGGAAAATCCGTTTTATCCGGAGGATCGATCTATTCCGCTCATTTGTGGGATATCCAAAACGGGGAGACGATTTTAAAATTTCGCAGCAGCACGCCGGAATACATCCGATATACCTATAGCGGGATGACGAATGTCGCTTTTTCCTCGGATGGAACGAAAATCATCACCTCGGATGGAAATGGGGTGATCCAAGTCTGGGATGCAACAACCGGCGAAGAATATCGCAGTGGTTTACCTCGGTTAAGCTCTTCTCCCAAAAATAAAATCATCTCTCTCACTCAAGCCAATGAAATCTTGATTGATATGGAAGATGAACTGCAGATTTGGGATTATGAATCCATGCAGAAAGTGATGACAATCCCCAACGCGCGGGATCCGATTGTATCCCCGGATCGTAGATCGATAGTATTTCGTGCTCTTCATGAGCCAACCGGGACCATTCGAGTCATGAATCTCGATACAAAGAATATTGTCTGGGAGCATGCATTCGATCGGTCGGAGATAGTTCTTCCGCAGACCTTTGCCGTTTCGAATCACAACGAGTTCGTCGTATTCGGAGCCGCAAGAGCATCCAGCGATACGGTAGGGCCTGTACGGCCCAGAGAAATCTATTCATTGCATTCGAATACGTTTCCTGTTCGCTCGTATCCGTACAATGTGAACAGCAAAAACGGCCCGGATAGTGTGGATCAAATCGTCCAATTCTTCCCGGATGGTAAACGCTTTCTGACGATGAACTGGAATAAGATCTACGTTTGGGACATCAGCGGCTTAATGGCACATGTGAAAGAAGCGGAGAAGTATTAATGGTACAGGTGAGGTACTTCTTGAACGGCGGGTATGGGAACACTCCATACCCGCCGGATTTGTATTTGGTTACGTTTTTTAGGGATATGTTCGCCGACGTCGATCTGGAAGTGCGGTACATCCACGATATTTTGAAGGTGGATGTCATCCTTCGGGAACCTTTCCTGCAGGATTTGAAGAATGTCCTGCAACGAGGCGAACTGAATCCGGACGACTATCTCACCGCCCGCTTCGACATCGATGCGGTCATGCTGACCAGCGAGGTCAAACGCAACGGCGAGGTCGTGAATCCGTATGCGGAGTCTCTCGACATCGATCGTCCGCTGGTTTTCGAAAAGAATGGAGAAACGGTGCATCGCCTGCGCCCGGTAGAAACGTATATGCTGAATGCCGAGGGGGAGCGGATCGAGGATAAGGCGATTCGTTTCCGGACGGCGAATACCTGGCAGTTGCGGCAGGATGGGCCGGGGGTGGCAGAGTTGTCGGTGTATTTGGCGGATGTGGCGGATGCTCCGGAAGGGAATTTGGTGATCGATCCGAGTATGACATGGTCCACAACACCGAACCGGGATACTATGCTGAAGTACAACAATTCGACTCTCTATGGCA
>CAYPPG010000150.1:0-4682 GCA_964412555.1 uncultured bacterium | reverse complement strand
GCATCGGTTGCGATCACGATTTTATCAAAGGCATTTTCTTTTAGCAGTTTCCGGAAGATATGGAGAATTAGAAAAATCAGTGCATCAAATGACTCTTAATCATTTGTCTGTATAATTTTGAACAACAATATCCGATAATAATTCTTAAATTGAAAAGAAAAATAAATTGAGTTTGGATTAATTAAAAAGGCGTTGAACAGAATTGCTTTTGGGTATACGGATGCAAAAACCGTAACTTTTCATAATCATAAAGTGCGATTCAAAAAGAAGGCAATTTTTATTTCTCTGTGGCATACAAGGATAATCAGGAGAGATGCGAAATGGATATCACGGAGAAATGGCTTTTCTGTGAACTCAGGTCCCTCAATTTTTATTCATTTTTACCATGTAAAGTAGATATTTTTCCATTTTTTGCGATAATCGTTCTCATAGAGATGAAAGTTCAGGAGAACGATCATGGTAAACTGCCGTTTTATCTTGACTTTATCAATCGTATTGTGTTTATCCATTCCTTGTTCCTCTCAGGAAGTACTATTTCTCTTCGATCAAATCCTTGCGAAAAGCGATCTGAGTTCATATCCGCTTCATGCCACACGTGAGTTCTCGGTAGGATATTGTGTGCCGGGTGAAACGGTTGAAATTCAATTAGAGATCACGAATCCAAACAACATAATCTGCAAAACAACCATCAAGGAAAGTATCCCGCAAGGATGGGATGTTATTAAGACCACTAAGAATGATGTACAGGAAAATGGCCGTATCATGTGGAATTATGAAGCGCCACCGGGTACATCTTATCTCACCTATTCGCTTTGCTCCAATCATGAATTTCATGATATGAGTCTATTTAGCGGACAAATTGACAGTCATGACATTCTAGGTTCCCGTTCCATCATTCAAACGATTACCGATGAATATTCGGCGCCGAAATCCGCGTGGCGATATTGGACCGAGGAAGACGGTCTTCCGGCATCGGAGATCATCGATGTAAAAATTGCCCCAACCGGCAATATCATCTTGAATCATGGATCGGAAGGTATATCGATCTTGGATGGTTACAGTTTAAATGTAATCCCGGCTCCTTATGATGATTACCTCGTTCAATCCGATCCGCATGGAACATTGTGGAGTGTTTCCCGGGACTGGAAATATGGGGAAGGACCCAAATTTGCCGCTCTTCATGAGTTCCTGGATGGAGAATGGCTGGATTATCACACGGAAGAACTTCAATCTCCTATCTCGTGCTGGGATTTTGTGCCTCTTACCAACCGGCAATTTGTTCTTTATTACGAGAATCACCTCCGTCACTATGATCAAAAAACGAACACTGCGGCACGTGTTAAAGATGTTGTCCCCACGGGATTTCACATATATGTCGTAACGTATATCGACCGGGCGCCAAATGGGGAAATATGGTTTCTCTCCGGAAAATCAGTGTTGAAAGTTCCTTCAGAGAAAATTTTGGATCCTACGGATTATGTGGAATACAAATGTGATATCCAGGAGAATCTAAAATACTTCTATTCATTTATTCGAAATCCACAAAATGGATTGACGCTTATAGGGATTAACAAAGACTGGCAAACTGCATCGATCTTCCATTTCCAGGATAATAGATGGCAAATCCTTCATGAAACGAGCGAAGAAGTTACCAACGGACATCAAGATGAACACTCAGATTTATGGCTGACGAAATGGAGCACTTTAAGCCGAATTGATCGAGAAGGAAATGAGGAGCCGATTCCAAGGATCGTGAATTCCGGCATGCCAACCCAGATGCTGGCCGATTCTTCCGGAGCTTTATGGGTAACCTTGGATGAGGGAATCGGCAGGAAGATACCAAAGCAATTGTGGCGCACGCCTTCCCCGTTCAGGGGACTGCAAAAAGATGTATTTGCGATTCGGGAAGACGGTGAGGGACGTATCTGGATACTCTATGAAGACCGGCTGGCTTGTTATCAGGATCAGCGTGTGGAAATGTATCGCTTTCCGGAAGGAACCGGGATTGGTGGGGCTGCCAATATGTGGCTTCCAAGAATCCATGTATGGCCGGATGGAATCCTTTCGATCAGCCGGTTTTCTTGGAAGCAAATCATAACTCATTGCCGGTTCGATCCGGTACGAAAGAAATTTTCATGGCAACGGGATTTCCATGTGCATCAGTTTTCTCCAAAAGACAATGGCCATTTATGGATCGGTTCCATACGAAATCAGGAAGAATGGATAGAGGAATATGACGGAGAACGATACCGGAAAATTCTCAAAGTCAGTGATTTTCCTTTTTCCGCACCGCTGCTTTCGATCTTTAAAACCAATACGCATGATTTAATGATCGGAACATATGACGGCATCCGTTTATATAAAAACTTGAATCCACCGATTCATGATACGGAAAACACGGATATACAAATCGATACTATTACTCCATCCCCAACATACGATGGAGAACAGTATAAAATTCTTCCTTTCGAGGATGGATATGCAGCGGATCACTTCGACTGTTTTGTAGATGTAGAGAAGAGTGGCATTTGGGTGGCATGCTCAAAAGGGATTTTTGCTTTTGATGGCGAACAATGGTGTCCCGTCAGAACAGGAATCGGAAGAGTCCGGTCAATCATCAAAGCATCCGATCAGAGTATTTGGATTGCAACCAGTAAAGGAGTGTATCAATATACTCACGAATCATGGATTCAATATACGATGGAAGACGGACTTCCGGGCAATTCGGTTTATTGTGTTTATGAGGACAGTCAAAAGCGGATTTGGGCCGGAACCACTCGAGGATTGAGCTTATTCGATCCGGAGGCTGATTGCGATCCCCCCGTTACCACTATACCCATTGAGACCAATGCCTCACAAAAAGTGATTGTTCCTGATGGTATGGTTCAGATTTCATATACCGGAATGGATAAATGGAAAAATACCGAGACGATAAGATTGCTTTTTTCCACCCAATTGGATGATGAGTCATGGTCACCGTTTACTTCGAATACGGTTTATTCAGTGACCGGTTTAGCTGGCGGTTTGCATCGTTTGCAGGTTCGTTGCATGGATCGTAATCTAAATATCGATCCAACACCGGAGATTTTTGAATTTACTGTCATGTTGCCGTGGTACAAACAATGGGGATTCTTAACGATTCTATTATTAGGTTCGTTGATTACGCTGACGGCCTTGGGGTATGCCATTTCCCGGCATCTCAATTTGGAATCTCTTGTTTCCGAGCGCACTCGGCAGTTGCAAGCGCTGGCTTCCGAGATTTCGTTGACGGAGGAGCGGGAACGGAGAAAAATCGCCACGGATTTGCATGACCGAATCGGGCACGGGCTGGCCACCTGTCAAATGCAAGTTGAACTCGCACAAAACACCTTGAAATCAGAGGATTCTACACGGGACATGCTGGCCAAGACTCGGGATATCATCAAACAGACCATCAAGGATGCCCGCACGTTGACGGTTGAAATCAGCCCACCCGCGCTGTATGAATTGGGACTTGATCCGGCGGTGAAATGGCTGGTGGATCAAATGAACAAACAATATGAAATGCGAATTCGATGCATGATCGACGGAACACCACAAGAGATCGGAGAGGACGAGCGGGGGATTTTGTATCGCGCCATTCGGGAATGTTTATTCAATACTGTCAAACACGCGCAGACGCGAGAGGCCCTTGTGGCGATCGCGTACAAAAAGAATGCTGTTTCCATAACAGTTGAAGATCACGGAGCCGGGTTTGACTCGACGAAATTCGAATCGGAACGGATGGAAAAACAAAGTTTTGGGCTTTTTAGTTTGCGGGAACGGATTCACTATATCGGCGGACGATTTGAATGTTTTTCTGAGCGGAACAAAGGAACTCGGATCACAATCCAACTACCCTTGCGGAAGAATGAGAAAAACCATGAAACTCAAAATTCTCTTGGCGGATGATCATGCCGTTTTGCGGGAAAGCTTGCAGCATATTTTGAGCGAGGAAGATGGCATCGCAGTCACCGCCGAAGCGGAAAACGGACGCGAGGCGGTTCGCATCGCACTGGAATCCGATATCGACATGATTTTGATGGATATCAACATGCCCGAACTTAATGGTATCGATGCCGCAAAACAGATACTGCGGGAAAAGCCGGGAATCAAAATTATCATCTTGTCGATGTATTCCGATCATCCCTATGTGGATGGAGCGCTCAAAGCCGGGGTGGCCGGATACATTTTGAAAAACAGCGCCATCTCCGAGGTGATTACTGCGGTCCGGGCTGTTTCTCATGGGCGATTGTATTTAAGTCCGGAAATTACGGGCATTCTGGTTGAAGATTACATTCATTATTCTTCATCCGAAGACACGATTGTGTCCTCCCCCCTTTCCACCCGGGAGAGGGAAGTCCTCCAACTCTTGGCCGAAGGGAAAACGACGAAAGTGATTGCCGATTCTTTGAGTATCAGTGAAAAAACGGTGGAAGTCCACCGCAAAAAAATCATGGAAAAGTTGAATTTGCACAGCATTGCGGAATTGACGAAGTATGCAATTCGGGAAGGGATTACCTCGTTGGATTTCTGAGTCATTCTGATAAGTGTGTAACTTCAAAATATTTTAATGTAACTAGTTCAAAAGATGTAACTTAAGAATAGAGAGCCTCTTCGCTATTTAGTATGGGTAGAGGGTAAAACCTCCGGCAGTTTGAATT
>CAYPPG010000149.1:0-4737 GCA_964412555.1 uncultured bacterium | reverse complement strand
CTCTATTCCTGCATGGGTGGGGTGCACTCTATGACTTGTTATACATTTCTTACCTACCTATCGATTTTTATTCATTTATGCATATCGCTCTGATTCCTCTTCTCCTTTCGATGACGGTCAATGTCGCCTACCGTTTTGCGGCTACACATAGAGAACTGACAGAATCGAACATTTATTTGGAAAAATACCAAAAACAATTGCGGGCTTTGGCGGCGGATTTATCCTTGACCGAAGAGCGTGAGCGCAGACGGCTAGCCTCCGACTTGCACGACAGCATCAGCCAATCGCTTGCTCTCTCCATAATGGATCTTTCTTCATGGCGACAACATGAATCCTTGGAAGAATATAGAGACAAAATCAAGCCGCTTTGTGACCGATTGAATCAAACATTGCAAACGGCGAGAACGTTAACCTTCGACCTTTGTCCTACGACTCTTTATCAATTAGGCCTGGAGGACGCCATTGAAGAACTCACCGAAGATTTCAGCAAACAGTATGGAATCCCGGTTCAATTTCAGGATGATCAGCAACCCAAACTGATATCGAATGATAACCGCTATTTTCTCTATCGAGCCGCACGTGAATTGCTGTATAATATTGCCAAATATGCACAAGCAAAAAATGTTTCCGTTGCGGTCACTCGTGAAGAGGAAAACGTTGCCATTCGAGTTTCCGATGATGGGATTGGTTTTGATCCCTCTTCGTTGAAAAAATATTCCGCTCAAAAGAGTGGGTATGGATTATTCAGCATCCAGGAACGGCTCAAACAGTTGGAAGGAAATCTTGATATTCAGTCTGAACCTGGGCACGGTACAGCGATCACGATCTTTGCGCCGCTCGATGATGGTGAAACAGAAACCAAGGGAGAATGTGGATGAAAATTCGAATCTTGCTGGCGGATGATCATGTTGTGATGCGGGATGCGTTAAAATTATTATTGGAGAAAGAAGATGATTTCAACGTCATTGCTGTCGCCGGAGATGGCCGGGAAGCGGTTCAATTGACACAAGAGCATGAACCGCATGTTGTTGTGATGGATATCAACATGCCGAATTTAACCGGCATCGAAGCGACAAAACAGATCAAATCGATCTCGCCCGGCACGAAAATTTTGACGCTATCCGTCCATTCCAAAGACAAATTGATTGCCCGTATGATCGAAGCCGGGGCCTCGGGATATTTGCCGAAAAATTGCGCTGGGGATGAATTAGTGAATGCGATTCGGACCGTTGTCAATCAACGTTCTTATATTAGCCCGACCGTTTTGGATTCAGTCGTTCAGTATATGCAAGACAAATCCTCGATTATCGATGCGCCAACCACCACGCTGACTGGCCGGGAACGGGAAGTATTGCAATTATTGACGGAAGGAAAGACCACTCAGGACATTGCGTCTATGTTGTGTGTAAGCAACAGCACGGCGGAAACGCATCGCCGAAACATAATGAATAAACTGGAAATCAACAACCTCGCCGACCTCACCAAATACGCCATCCGGCAGGGGATTACCACACTCGAATGATCCCTCATGTTTTTCATGATGGCAAAATCATGGATTTTGGGATAGAATAGGATTTTGTAAGAATTAAAATGATATTCCATAAGGCTTTAGAATATGTATGGAAAAGAGAATTCATATTATGGTTCCATCGGTTGAAATCCCCAATGTGCGAATCTTGGTGGTCGATGACCAAGCCGAATTTCGAAGCCGATTTCGGTCTTTACTCGAAGAGCATGAACATTGGCAAGTCATTGCAGAAGCCGAAAATGGAAAATCCGCCATCGAACTCGCGAAGGAACTCCATCCCGATATCATTTTTATGGATATTTCCATGCCGGGAATCAATGGAATCGAAGCGGCGCGAATCATTCATCATGATTTCTCTCAGATCAAAATCATCATCGTAACCAATCATGCCAATCAAAAACTGATCCAAAAATCCCTTCAATCCGGCGCCTCGGGGTATTTGCTGAAAAACTCTGTCACGAACGATATCGCTATAGCGATGGAGAAAGTATTGAATCATCAAGTCTTTATCAGTGATCATAAGGGCTGAATCCTAAGTGAAACCAAACGAAAGTATCTTGCAATTTAAAATTTGTGGTGTCATAAATTACGAGAAGTGAAGCCAATTGCTCAGCACGAAAATGTTCTAACATTAGAACAAACAGAATTGCGAAAAAAGCGAGAAAAAGGGTAAGCGTCGGGGGGAGAAATGATTTTGGGCATGTTGTTTGCAAGTGATTTTTGATTTTGTGAACGATTGATAAGGGCGATCGGATTATTGAATGGGAGGATCGGGATTTCTTGTCCTTCTCCTCCGGTGGGCCTCCGAGACGCAGATCCCTTCTAATATCAGGGACAATTGCGCTCCTTCGATTTCCAGGTGAGGGCTCTCGGCATTCGGAAAATGAAAGGTCTCTTCTTCCAACCGTTTATACCAGAGGCAATAGCCGGATCGATCCCAGTACAAGATTTTGACTCGATCCCCACGCCGATTCCGAAAGACAAACAAATGACCGGACAGCGGATCCTCTCCGATGATCTCCATGTTCATGGCGGCCAGACCATCGAAGGATCGGCGCATATCCGCCGGACAAAGGCAGAGGTAGATGCGGACTGATGGGGGAAGGTTCAGCATGCTGCCCCCAACACTTCGATCACCCGCTGTAACGTTTCGGAGGAAAACTCCTGAGGAACACGGATTTGATGACCGCTGGGTAGAATGATTTCGATTCGGTCTTGAGGAGGACAGGGGGCCATTGTCTCTGGAACCGACACTTGAACAAATGGGAACCTAGGGGGAGCGGGATTCTTGCCGGCTTCCGAGGGCTGAACTCCCGCTTCTGCTTTTCTATCCCGCCTTTTGAATTCACTTCGCCACCACGAGAACGCTGCGGGACTTAACTCTCGTTCTCGGCAAAACGAAGCCTGAGTCATCCCACTCGCTTCCCATTCCTTCACCCCACCACGCCAGTATTTTGAGCGCTCGGTTTCATTAGCTTTTCTGGTCTTGGTCATGAAACACCTCCATCACCAAAATCCCACAATTTCACACACAATTCAACACGCGGTTTATCGGACGCTTACCCATGGCCCGTATGACAGCCACCGATGGATGGACAATGTCACGAATGTAATTGGAAGCGTGAGCAGGTTCAAGACCGGCGGATTGCGCAAATTGCGTGAAAAAGGCAATTCAATCTTGGATGCCCTTGGAGAAAATTTCACTTTTGAAGAATTCCTGAACGAATATAAAAAGAACAGGCCGCCCGTTGGCACCGGAGATTACGAGAAATACTCATTGGGAGTCTCTGTCCTGGAAGACTACAAAGCCAGCATTGGCGCTGATGCTGCTGAAAAAATGGTGCACGGATATTCTGTTGAAGAACTGTCCGGTCACAACTGCGTCTTTGTCCTGCCAGACAGGCGGAACCCGACTGAACTGATCAAGTGCGTCTATCCATACCTTTACCTGATTGAAAAAAGGGACACCGACTTTTCCGCATCCAGGCATCCTGTCGTCTTTTTTTACGAAGAAGGCGACGACATATTCTGCATCATGGAAGACAAGTCAGAGCATCCGGTCAACTCAATCCTGGCAAAAAAAGGAAGGTTTGTTTCTGTCTCGACATGCGTCACGACCCAGACACTTGACCTTGATCCGCTGTTCATGTCAAACGTCTATTGCTTTGTATTCAAGCCGCTGTCCAACCCGAAGCATGTACAGGCGATGCAGCAGAATACGCGCAGAGAAAATTCAACTTCAAGCTTCCAAAAAACCTTGAACGCCTCTCGACTTCCCACATCGCTGCGCAGCGCATCATCCAGGAGCATTTCTTCAAGCAGGGCTATTGCGAAGCATCTGTTGAAAAATGCGTTGATTCCAGGAACCGTCGCATTGACGTTCTTGTCCGCGAAAATCCGGAGTCAAAGCCGACATATTTCGAGATTGTCTTCAATGAAAATGTTTCGTCAGTTGAAGAAAAAATCCGAAGCACCGATTTCAGTTCTGTTAGGTCTCTCGTGTTTGTCTTCAATTTAGACACGATCAGAAAGCAATTCGAAAGCAGCGCGAAAAAGTCGATCCCATCCCAGATGATGGAAAAAGTTCATTTCGACGTTATCGCGAACTACTGCATATGGGATGAAGAGCCAAAACAAAAAAACGCAACATGCAACAACTCCAAAATAAACAATCAAAGGAAAAATTCCAGAAAGGAAAAGGAAAAATGAGAAAGAATTCAAATGGAAAGAAAGAAATCCCGCCAGACAGGTACAAGAAGGAAAACCGCTTTACTCGCGCAGGAGCAGCCGAATATATCGGCATCTCTGTGCGAACACTGGACAAGATTCCAAAAAAAGAACTTCCTCGTGTTCCTAATGGCCGTGGGATGTCCAATTCGCCGGTTTTCTACATAAAGGAAGACCTTGACGAATTCCTGGAAAACAGAAGAATGAATGTTGCAAAAAGCGCCGACGACGACATCAGGTTGCCCGGCGACAATATCATGTCGCATGATAAGGAAAAGTGAAATACCGCGCTGAAAGTTATGTCCGAAAAAGTTCCGACATACATGAAACGCTATTGATTTTCTGGCTTCCGTATTTTGCAAACGGTTGTAAGATAAGGAGTTGTCAATTCCGCGCCGGTGGCTCAATTGGATAGAGCACCTGACTTCGGATCAGGAGGTTCCGCGTTCGAATCGCGGCCGGCGCATACTGATTTGAAATAA
>CAYPPG010000148.1:3091-4760 GCA_964412555.1 uncultured bacterium | reverse complement strand
AGAACTGACGCCTTGCCCTGGCTACCCATAGGGGGTAGCAAGGGTAAGCGTAGTCTACCCTTGCCAGATCGCGCACCACCGCCAGGGCAGAACTGACGCCTTGCCCTGGCTACCCATTATCCACAAATCCGTTATCTACAATTTTTGAAATAATAGCATAGAGGGGGCTACAATATCAAAAGAAAATTTGGATATTTTTTTTCACAATCTGTTGCATGAATATTGATTACATTTTATAGAATCGAAAACTTTTCCAATTCATTGCGCAATTGCAAAGAGGATTGAAACTGAATGGTGTGCATGCCGAGGGCGGATGCACCGGCAATGTTTTTTGGCAAATCATCGATAAAAATGGATTGAGCGGGATCGAGATTATAGGCCGTCAGGAGATGCTCGTATATTTCTTTTTCCGGTTTTACAAATCCCAATTCAAAGGAAAGAACCATACCGGAAAAATACTTGAAAAAAGGAAATTGTGGACGCACGACTTGAAACGATTCGCGAATGAAGTTGGAAAGAGCGTAAAGGGCGTACCCTTTTTCGTGTAATGTTTGGAGGAGAGAGACCGTATCGGGTATGGAATGAAACATGCTCATCCAGTTGGCGGAAAACTGTTTGACAGCCGGTTCGAGTTCGGGCGCTCGTTCCAGGAAAATACGTTCGGCTTGTCCGATGGATAATTCCCCCCGATCCAGCTGTACCCATTCCTGGCTCTCAAAAATGAGTGTGAACACACGATCGCCAAGAATATGATCTTTGTAAAGTTCATAAAGAAATTGTCGAGGATTAAAGGTAATCAATACACCACCTAAATCGAAAATGATGTTCTTGATCGGAGTTGGATTTTGCATAAAGTCGTCCTTCAAACTGTATTTCTTGATTGGGGTAATATTCTATTGTAGTGGAAAAGACGTTATTGGTTTATGGGTTGGTGGTTGTTATATTGATGGAAGGTACCGGCAGGATGCCGGCGTTACGGTTTTGAGAAGGCTTCCGGAATAGGGAGTGATTCGTGTACACTATATTTTTGCTTTAAGGAAAATGGAGGATTTATGAAATGGGCAAGACACGTTTTCTTCGTGACAATATACTAGACGATATGTTAGATGAAATTCGGGCGATATCCGATCAAGTGGCGCGTCAGGAAATTCCTCCATTATTGTTTTATAAATCGTTTACAGCGCTGACGGAAATGTATGAGACGAATAAAAACATACTGCGCCATTTGGAAGAAGCCATAGAGACTCTACGCAAAAAAGGAGTCGATAATGAATCAATCGATCCGATCGTACAAGCAGCGGTTCATATCCAGATGGGAATTGTCAATGTTCATAACACCTTGAAGCAGGATATCGAAAATCTACTCGATAGTATTCAAAGTTTGAAAAAGAATCTCAAAATCAATTGATTCTCTCCTTTTTTTTCTTCCCTCCGTTTAGAAAGAGTTCCTGGCATTACGCGCAAGACGTATGTGCGCACTCGATGTATTTAGAGGAAGTAGAGTTTTTACTGCTTCTATCGACAAGGATAGACTTCGCTTATCCTTGTTGTTACCCGGGGGTTCCTACCGGCAAGGATAGACTTCGCTTATCCTTGTTACCCGGGGGTTCCTACCGGCAAGGATAGATTTCGCTTATCCTTGTTACCCGGGGGTTCCTACCGGCAAGGA
>CAYPPG010000148.1:0-2991 GCA_964412555.1 uncultured bacterium | reverse complement strand
TTCGCTTATCCTTGTTACCCGGGGGTTCCTACCGGCAAGGATAGACTTCGCTTATCCTTGTTACCCGGGGGTTCCTACCGGCAAGGATAGATTTCGCTTATCCTTGTTACCCGGGGGTTCCTACCGGCAAGGAGAGACTTCGCTTATCCTTGTTACCCGGGATTCTTACCGGCAAGGAGAGACTTCGCTTATCCTTGCTAGCGGTGGTTCCTATATTTCTCACTCGGCGGCGGCAATCGAGGGAGTTGCGCGCGTTCCATATCCGGTGACGGATTTTTTGGCACGACCGTCCCAAATGAAATATTGACGGTGTTGTGTCATGATCCGTTCCAGGACCTTGACGGGATAGGATTTGCCAAGGTTGACGGCGCCGGTGGAGGGGTCCACTTCCCATGATTTTGTCCCTTTTTTTGTTCGCAGCAATACCAGGTCGAGGGGAAGCGTTTCGTAGACAGCGGCCTGCCCCATGGAGAGACACGTTCGTTTGATTTGATCGAGAGCGAGGGGAATTTCGTACGAGTTGTCGAAGTTCGTTCCTTTGATCGGCCCCATGACATAAACCGCCCAGCGGTAATTGTAATCCGAGTGTTTGTTCATATGGGCCAGTTCACGGATCATCATATCGGCGTTTTTGGGAACGTTCCCTCCCATCGCCGGAGCACGGAGAATTAACCGCTCCAGGTTTTTGGAAACTTTTTTCAGCTGATCTTCCGAGGGTTTTCGGCGTGGATCAAAAGACCAAATTTCCTCTTTTTTTTCTTGGATAAAGCGTCCTCCAAGGGAACCCGAATATCCGACAGTCAGTAATTTGATTGTCTTTTTGGCGATCAAGAAAACCAGGATCAGGGCCAAAATCGTTAAAGCAAAACCCAGAATCGAGAAAAGAGAGAATGCCAAAACCGGGTGTTGGTCAAGGTACGGTTTGATGTTTTGGGTGAAATAGGCGCCGATGGCGTCAAATCCTGATGAAATCGAGTCCATCATTTTTTCTTGTTGGGCATCCATCCAGTTTCCAAGAGATCGACCGATATTGTCGAGAATCCGGCCACCATCATGTAAGTGTAAGGCGTAATAAGGAGTAAAAGAGCGGAAAAAGGGCATCCCCTGCATGTAGTTATGGTAGCCGGAGAAAAAATACAGACTGCCTAGAATCCCGAGAATGATCAATGTTTTATAGCCGATGAACTCGAGGATCAGTTCTACCTCGGATTTGGTATTCCGCCTTTGAATTTGTGGTTCCACTTTTCGATCCTTACAGCGTTAATGCCAATTATTGATTCTTCTTATATTGTACCCCAATTCTCTCGATAAAAAAATAGTCATCCAGATGAAATAGCATTCAGGATGTGTTCAATACAATAATCCAAATTCACCAGCCTTTGTAAACAAATAGGATAATTTACACTCCTTTCAACTGGCTATTCTTGAATCGTACCAATAAGGTTACAAAGCATTGATCCGAAACGTATTTCATGACTGTGCTTCTTGAACTTATTTTCGGCAGAGTCAAAATAATTTACAGCGATTTCATCCAAAATGGAGTTTGTTCTGCCTATACAGACAACAATCACCGGAGACGAGAATTGTAAATGCCTGAAATCTATCAATCCGAGTCACCCCTCAATGTTAGCATTGTAATCCCCAGTTATAACGAAGAAGACGCCATCGGTTCTGTGATCGATGAGGTGCGATCGGCGATGAACAGGACGACACACCTGTATGAAATTGTGGTTATCGATGATTGTTCGTCCGATGCAACTGCGAACATTGCCGGAGAGAAAGGAGTGCGTGTCATCCAACGAAAGATCAACGGTGGTTCAGGCGCTTCGCGAAAAACGGGAATCAAGGAAGCCAAGGGAGAGATCATCGTCATGCTCGACGCAGACGGTACCTATACGGCGAGTGATATTCCCAAAATGCTGGAGTTATTTCCGGATTGGGATCAGGTGAACGGAGCGCGAACGTCTGAAGAAGGAACGATGAAGATGTTCCGGGTTCCTGCCAAATGGTTTATTCGGCAGTTGGCGATTTATCTTTCCGGCAGGCATATTCCGGATTTGAACACCGGTTTGAAAGCATTCAAACGGAATATCATGTTGAAGTATTTGTGGGTGATCCCGGATGGTTTTTCCTGTGTGACAACCATGACTTTGGCCTTTTTGTGCAATGGTCATGCAGTGACATGGATTCCCACGAAGTACCATAAGAGAATTGGAAAATCGAAGTTTCATCCCATTAAAGACACTAGTAAGTACTGTTCGACGGTTGTACGCATGGTGATGTATTTCAATCCTTTGCGGATTTTTATGCCGATCAGTTTGATTTTGTTCATTTTGGGAGCGGGACGAGGTTTGATTGATTATTTTCTGATTAGTGGTACCTTACAGGAAGGAGATATTATCTTGACATTGGGTGGTGTATTGATCGGTGTGATGGGATTATTGGCCGATTTAATCGTAGCGCAGGGGAAAGCGAGAGGAAATGCACATTGAAGTACAGTAATAAAATTCAGGAAATGCTGACGTTGTGTGGACTGCATTCCACTTTGACCAGAAACTTCTAATCAATCGATATAAAATTCTATTTTATGGGGCAACTGTTCCATTCTTCCCATCTTATTCTCTCTACTACTGGGTACTGCGTGTAAAAAATTGTTTCACTGTTTAGAATCTATTGACTTTATGATTGTTTTTTTGTATGGTACAAAAAGACCATTTTGTATGTAATGAATGTGCCATGCAGAAAAATATTGTAGAAAGACTTGATCATCATTTAAAGTTTACCTATTCTGTCAACATTAGATTGCAGCGTGTGAAACACTTAATAGTGAATACCGATTTTGATGAAAATGTGCGCGTTTTCGATGGCATGTTTGGTAGAGCCGGCAGGATGCCGGCGTTACATCGGATGAAAGTGCATGCGTTGTATGATGCGGGCAAGGATGCCCGCGCTCCGACATGTGCATGCGTTGTATGATGCGGGCAGGGATGC
>CAYPPG010000147.1:0-5091 GCA_964412555.1 uncultured bacterium | reverse complement strand
CACCGGAAGGGGCGAAGGCGGAGAAATCCCACATTCGGGAAAAGCCGTCTTCGTGTAGGGTTACGACTTTTGTGCCATCTGGCGAAAATTCAATATCATATACATAACTGGATTCATTATTGATTGTTACTAACAACGTACCTGTTTCTACATCCCATACAGAAAGCGTACAGAGTCGGAAACCCGCAGCAATAATATATTTGTTATCCGGAGAAAATTCAGCAAAACTCATCATTTCATCCCAAAGAAATAATGTATGTAAGATTTTCTCTTTATGAAGATCGATAACATGAATTTCTCCTTCAATACTTTCTGTTTTACTAAATGCTCCACCTGTAACGATCAATGCATATTCATCGGAAGAGCTAAATCGTATCTTTGCTCCATAAATATATATATTGTCAAAATTTTGTAATATAGTATTTTTTGCAACATCAATTAACTTTCCGCGGTGCCACCAATTTACAATGATAATTTTTTGTCCATTATTAGATATTCCGACCGCGTATATAGGTTTTACACTTTCTTCATATATACTATCATTGTAAATGAATAATTCATTACCTATGAATGTTTCATACACAGTGGCGACTGCTGTATTGGTTAAAAGAATTATTCTTTCTCCATCGGAAGATATATTGTATCCTATTTTGGGTCTAGTAAATTTACTGGAGAGTGCGAAGTTCAACTAAGAAAAAAGTACGATCAAGAAGTATGAAAATTGGTATTGATCAGAAAAAGAAATCCCTCTACCCTATGAGTATTTTGAAACCCTTGTGAGGGGAAGAGAATAGACTATCAGGGTTGAGGGACCCAAATGAAATTATGGAATGATTGGTATAGCTGTGTTCGCGAATTTCAATGGGCATGTTCGCGTTCTCGAACGTTTTTGTTTCTGATTTTGGTGCTGATTGGCTTTACGATCCGTCCCGAAAACGTCGGCGTCACGAGTTTTATTCGAGCCGTGTTCCTGGAGCCGGGATTGTATAAAGGATTTCTCCATTTTTTCAATTACAGTACGAGCTTGGATTTGAGATATTTGACCCAAATCTGGCACAAGATGGTTCATCGTATTTTCCCGGTACTGCGAGTCGGCGGGTATACCGTGTATGTGGCGGACGGCCTCAAAGTCAGCAAGGAAGGCAAGAAGATGCCCGGTGTGAAAAAACTTCACCAATCCTCCGAGAATAGTGCGAAAGCCCCGTATATTCTGGGACATTCGTTTCAAGCCTTGTCCTTGTTGGTCTGTACGGCGGGAGGTCATGTCGCGGCGGTTCCCTTGATCTCCAGGATTCATGAGGGCGTGAAATGGTTTCCGGGAGACCAGCGAAGCCTTCTTAACAAACTCACGGAGATGTTCTTGGAAATGGTGTCCGGTGAGTCCCGTTCGGCGCTTCTGGTAGCAGATGCCTATTATGCAAGCCGGAAAGTGATAGTCCCATTAATACAAGAAGGCCATCAACTACTCACGCGGGTGCGAACCAATGCCGTCGCGTATCAACCGGCGGTCCCGTCGAAAATCCGTCGGCGTGGACGCCCGAAAAAGTATGGCAAGAAAATTCGGCTTCGAACCTATTTGGATCGTCCAGACCAATTCATCCAAGCGAAGAGCCCAGTGTATGGAGAAACGGAAATCCCGATTTGGTATCGCACGGAAGAATTGTTATGGCGTCCGATTGGACAGTTGATTCGTTTCGTGTGGGTGATCCATCCCACGAGAGGAAAGATGATTCTGATGTGTACGGATCGTTCCCTGGATCCTCTGAAAGTCATCGAAATCTATGGATACCGTTTTAAGATTGAGGTGGGATTTCGGAGCGCGATTCATGGGATCGGTTCCTACGCGTATCACTTTTGGATGAAAGCGATGAAGCCCATCAAGCGAAATCAAGGCAATCAATATTTGCATCGTTGTTCCGATTCCTATCGGAGGGACGTGAAACGGAAACTGGAATCTTATCACCGATTTGTCCAATTGGGTTGTATCGCTCAGGGATTACTTCAATACTTGGCACTGGTTCATGGCAAAGAAGTCTGGACTCAATTTCGCAGTTGGCTGCGAACGATGAATACCGCAAATCCCCCTTCGGAGCTAGTGGTCTCTTATGCCATGCGTTCCAGCCTGTTTGAATTTCTCTGGAATGCACCCCCGGATCATAAACTGAAGAAAATAATCTCGGAAAACATGACAATTCAACAACTTCAAGATTATCAACTGGTTGCTTAAATTGGGGATATCATAATTTATAGAAGAATTTAGGACTGTTCAGAAATTTATTATATGAATATATTTTAAATATCTTTCCTGTAAGTACATTTAGAACTTGAATAGTATTAGAATTTTTGTAAGACAAAGCAATTATGCTGTTTTCTTTAATCATAATGTTGCTAATTTGACTTACATTTGAAGGTAAATCGCGTATTGGCGACCAAGAGCGGATATCCCACAGTTGTGAATGGCCATCCTTTTCAAGAATGCCACGCTGTCCATCAGGGAGGAAATGAAATGTACCTTCTATCTCGCGCAACAGAGGTAGGGGATAGCGTACTTCTTGTTGAATTACTCTAGAAACATTTTTATGAATTCCCTTTTCCTCAGTTTGGGACTCATCAGCAGCACAAAGAAAAATCGTTCCGAATACGAATAAAATTTTATAATTCATTTTAACACCTTATGTCTCGCAGATAACAAGAAATTTAACGGCATAGGAGAACAAACATCGTTCTCCTATGCCGTCATGGTTTATTGCGTGTTCCAAATTATTTCACTTCCATCATCAAACAGGCGAAACGTGATTATTCCTTCAATTGTATCCAGTTGATGACGGGTGAATGAGCGGTCCTCTTTCTCCCATTCCAGCAAGATTAAATTCTTTGTCGGTTTCCTTTCATCTATGATATTTCGAACTCGCCGAATATTAAACAAATCTTCATCACTGGCAACAAACGAAACCCAATCGCTGTCATCCGACATTTGCGGCATGTAGATGGCTTTGTCCACGATTTCATAGGAACGAAACACTTCGAATTGTCTTCCGGTTCTTTTTAAAATTTGATGTGCCATTAAGAGTAACGAAGCATCGTTGTTCACGTCCCACACAAACAAAAAAATTATTATCGAGCTAACCAATCCAATCCCAGGCTACAATTTCTCCTGACAGACTATCCAAATAAATCATTAATTCGCGAAAACCAAACTTCAATCCGCTTGGTGTTTCAATTGGCTTCGTCGGTATATAGTGGATGCTCCACACCAATTTAGATTCCCTAACATCTTTAGAAAGTAATTCGAATGTAAAAGGTGCAAAAACATCACTAGTTTCGATGATCTCTGGTTCAACGATTTTAAGTTGCATATCAACCTGTCTATCTGGAAAAAGCATTTCCATACATATACTCACTAACGGTTTCGCTAAGGTAAGCGCTTTCTTACGCGAAATATCAAAATGCAAAATATCAGGTGGGCTGCGGATGAAACATAAATGAAGATTGATAAACTTTCCGGAAGGAGTAAATGACAATCGAATTTGTTCCATTTTATATTGATATTTCTGTTTTTCTAGGCGTGGATATACAACATCCCAATATTTTCCTAACGAAGGAAAGTTCATACTCTTGATGACTGCTTGATCTACTTCTTCCGTTCGTTCTCGCATGATTCGTTGAACGATTCGGTCTGCTTTGTTTTTAATAATCGGTTCTTGAACCCAATCGCAGTTTTCTTGATATACCTCGTCCGGACGTGTTTCCATTCCGAACCTTATCATAGATAAATCATCAAAAAAATTGAGACCGTAGGTTTTACCGTTTATAACGGTTTGATAGCTTCGATACAGCCTACTATCACTAGAGGTGGATTCTTCAATTAATGTAACAGTTCAGCCTACAGAAGTGAACCAGACAAAAAATAAATAACTGAATCTGTAATTTCCCCCTTTACAACTCCCTTCAGTTCAGCTATACCTAGAATTATAGTATACAAGATGGATTGAAGTTGAGGGAATTATGCCGAGTGATGCGGTCCAAAAGCAGGTGCAAACTCTCCTGACGAGAAAAGCACCGGTTTCCGAAAATGAAGTTCGGAAAATCGTCCAAGCGGTACTGCAAAAGGGCGAAGAAGAGGTGGTTTTTCTTCTTCTGCAACTGATCCAACAAATTCGCGGTCAACAGGAAAACGATCTATCTTCCCCAAGTCCGACAACCCCGTCGGGAATGATTCCTCCTTACAAAAAAGAGACCGCCAAATCCGGCAAATCCAAGAAGAAAAAGAAAGCGGGGGGACAAAAAGGTCATCCCGGCACGAGTCGGGCACGACCGGAAACGATTCACCGGCAAGAAGAACACCGGCTGGATCGCTGCCCGGACTGCGGCGGCCCGTTACAGCAGTGCAACGGTAAACAAAGCGTTCGCTCTCGGATCATCGAAGATATTCCGCAAGAAATCGAACCGGAAGTCACCGAGCACATTATCCACCGGGACTATTGTCCGCACTGCAAGAAATTGGTCGAACCGAAAGTGGATGCGGCTTTACCCAATTCGACAATCGGAATCCGCTTGCTGATGCTCACCGCGTTTTGGCATTATGCGCTGGGCATGACACTGGCTCAAATTTTGGAAACGCTGAATTACCATTTACAATTTCGATTGACGAAAGGAAGCATGGTTCAACAATGGCATCGCCTACGGCTGATCGTTTTGATCTGGTACGAAACGTTGGCCGAGGAAATTCAGGATTCGGCGGTGTTGCATGCGGATGAAACCGGCTGGCGGGTGAATGGGAAAACGTATTGGCTTTGGTGCTTCACCACGGATCAGGCCACCTTTTACATGGTGGACCGCAGCCGCGGCAGTCCGGCATTGAAGCAGTTGTTCCAAGAAACATTTGATGGCATTTTGGTCACCGACTTTTGGTCGGCCTATGACGCGGTCGGCTGGCGGGAACACCAATGCTGCCTCTTTCATCTGCTGACCGAGTTGCAAAAGGTCAACGCCCGAAATGCGTCGGAAGAATGGGTCGCGTTTTCGAAGAAGACCAAACGGCTGATCCAAGACGCCCTTCGTCTGCGCGCGCATGAGGATTTCTCTCCGGAA
>CAYPPG010000146.1:0-5236 GCA_964412555.1 uncultured bacterium | reverse complement strand
TCAATAAGAATCAGATGATTGTCCGTACCACCTGAAACAAGCCGGAATCCCTTATCCATAAGATGATTTGCCAGCACTTTCGCATTCTTGACAACCTGCTCCTGATATTTCCGAAAAGAAGGTTGAAGCGCTTCATCCAATGCAACTGCTTTTGCTGCAATCGCATGGTCATGAGGTCCACCCTGCAGAAGCGGAAATACTGCCTTATCGATTCTTTCTGCCAGATGACTCTTGCAGAGGATCATCGCTCCCCTTGGACCTCTGAGCGTTTTATGTGTCGTGGTCGATACCACATCTGTATAGGGAAAGGGGGAAAGATGCTGTCCTGCCGCAACCAGGCCCGCAATATGGGATATATCGGCGAAGGAAAATGCTCTCACCTCTTGGGCGATTTCATGGAATTTGCCGAAATCTATTGTTCGCGGATATGCGGTGCATCCGGATATGACCATCTTCGGCTTTTCCTTCAGAGCGATTTTTCTTATTTCGTCATAATCGAGTCTCTCTGTCTCTTTATCCACTCCATAATGGATAGGTGTAAAGAATTTTCCGGAAAAACTGACAGGCGAGCCGTGGGTAAGGTGGCCGCCATGGGAAAGTTCCATGCCCATGAATGGATCACCGATTTCCAACAATGCAAAAAAGACCGCCATGTTCGCAGGCGTACCTGAATAAGGCTGGACATTCACGTGGTCTGCGCCGAAGAGTTGTTTGGCGCTTGCGATAGCCCTCTTTTCCAGCATGTCGACAAATTCATTGCCGCCGTAATACCTTTTTCCAGGATACCCTTCCGAATATTTGTTGTTGAGTTCCGAACCCAGCGCTTTCAGGACGCCGGGTGAAACATAATTTTCCGATGGGATCAGTTCCAGAGTTTCCAACTGCCTTTTCTTCTCCGATTCGATAACGGAAAATATTTCATGATGCATATTTCTATGAGCATGCAAACGGTTTTATATCTGTTTCCTGATAGTACCTTGCTATGACAAAAATACTGCTTTTGACGAAGAAGAATCGAACAACCGCAATCGCACACAAGATCGCCAAGACCTATTTTCAGGATGTGAAAATACTGACCGAGGACACGATGCCTGATTCCAATGTCTACAATCCGAATTACATCGGCGAGAACGAAAGGTTCGACTATATTATTTCCTTCCTTTTCTACCGGCGGATTCCCAAAGAGGTTTTGGATAAAGCCAAGACAAAAATCAACTTCCATCCTGGCTCGGAAAAATATGGTGGCTTTGGATATAATTTTGCCTTGTATAATCATGAGACACAGTATGGCGTTCTCTGCCATCACATGACCGAAGCATTGGATTCAGGCGATATTATCGAAGTGCGTTATTTCCCCATCGATGCCAAAGACACTGTCGAATCACTACGAGAAATCTCCCATATTTATCTGCTCCAGCTCTTCCGGGATATTTTACTGAAGATCAAAAAAAGGGAAGAATTGCCCACGTCTGAAGTGAAATGGCAGAAATACTATAGTAAGAAAGATTTCTTGGAACTGTGTGAAATTCCGAAGGACGCCGGTCCAGAAGAAATAGAGAAGAGGATTCAGGCCACCTTTTTTCCTGAAGGCAAGGATAAGCCATACACAAAAATTGGCAATCGCAAATTCTATTTTGAGGGAGGAGGACAAGATTCTTCTTGAACCGTTTCGCACTGGGGGCAGCGATGAAATGGATACCGGGCCTTGAATCCACATGATTGGCAAATTTTGATCGAATTGTCCATCGTAGCCAGTTTTACTGGTTCTTTATTGAAACCAGGTCTGCTTATGACCGAACTGAATGCCGTTTTGCTCATGGATAACCTTCTTCTCTGCTTCTCGTTGAACGCCTTTTGCGAAACTCCCATAACCATCATCTAACCTGAAATCTTATATTTCTTCGGTAACGTGTTCAGATTTTCCCGGATGTATCTTCGCTGCTTTTCGATCTGCTTGATTTCCTGAGTGATTTTTTGGATTTTGGATTCTGGCAATTTCGGGATTTTGATACTCAGATACTCGTTGTCATTGATTGCGGGCATGATGGTTCCTGACGATTTCCATCGCACTTGATTCAAAGTGGATTTCAACCGCAGAAGCACATAGAGTGACTCGGATGTCATCGGTGGTTTGGGTTTCAAAACGATAAAGCCGGTACTCACGATAGAACCGTCCAGTTCATCCGGAATGATCGCTACGTTTTCCTCACTGTCTTTCACCTTTGCGCATATCACATCTCCCTTATTGACGTATTGCCTGGCCCTGGATGGAGCTTCCTCACCCAACATCTGATAATGGCTCGTTACACTACCGAGATTTTCTTCCACATTGCTGAATTGGATATATTTGATCGCTTTTCCAGGATTGTTTTTGGGATTTACGATATTCCGGGACAGTCTTGCACAATCACTCACTTTACAGGATGGGACATCCAATTCGAAGATATCGCGTGAATAATAATACGACGCATCCAGCCGGCTCGACAAATTCGACTCTCCGATCAGAAAACACGATGGCCGGTCAGTGATGATTTTGAGTATGCTCTTCTTGTTTTTGAAATTTTCATGGTTTTTACTGGCTTTGAAATCCCGATAGGTCTGAAGGATGAGGGGGAGATCGTTGGCGTCGATTTCCTTGGCTTCCTTTGTTTTGGTTTCGTATCCGACATACTCCGCAATTCCCATGAATATCGGCGGCTGTTTCTCGTGTACACTGGTTTTCTTTTTCAGGAATAAAAGACTGGTTTTGCTGTTTGCGCCGGACGCTTTGAACGCCCGGTCCGGAAGGCTTATCACCGCTTTGATAATGGTGTGCTTGCGGATGTATTCCCGCACATAAGCAAGAACGCTGTTGTTCAATATCCCATCAGGCAGCAAGATCGCCAGTTCACCGCCTTCTTTCAACAACTTGATACACTGCTCGACATAGAGAATTTCCCGCAATTGTTCCTTCAATGGTTTCCCGTGCGGTTTCCCCAGTACGAATTGTTCGAGGATTTTGCCTTTGTCTTTGTTGCCGAACGGAGGATTGGTAATCACCAAGTCGAATCCGGACTCATAGACATCCTTGATTTTATCCACTTTGACCAAGCCGCTATTCTTGAAAATACCACCATGCCCATCCCCGTGCAAAACCATGTTCATCTTCGCCACTCTGACCAGCCTGGCATTGATGTCGGTTCCATAGATCTGCTCTCTACTCAACCGCTCCAGCAACGCTTGCTGCTTGTTTTGAGGTAATGATTTGATCTTTCTGGCAATATTCTTAAAAACTTCGATCAGGAATCCACCGCTGCCGCAGGCCGGATCGATCACGAGATATGGACATTCTTGATCGCTCAAGGTGGAATTGATTTCCGGATCAGCGAAATCCACAGCAAATTTCACGATTGTTCTCGGCGTAAAAAACTGGCCCAATCCACCGGTAAAGGTTTTACCCAAAAAAATTTCGAACGCCCGGCCTTTCACATCGATGTCGGTTTCGATTAGCGTATAATTTTCCAAGAGAGCGGCGATCTTCTCGATAGTCTGGTCTTCGAGTTCGATTTCTTCGTTTCCAATGAAAATGTCTTCTGTTTCTTTCACCACTTGCGGGAACAGGTATGTTTTGACATAGGTGGCTCCACCATGTTCCTTGATTTCTTTGGAAGAGAATTCATTCCTGCCGGTTTTCAGCGCCTTTTTCTCGTAATACATTTTGGTAAAGAGGAGTTTGCTGATTTCATCGAACGCATCGGCACCGGTCAATCCGTCGATATCACGGATAATGTCTTCGCATTTGTACAGAATGGAGGCGAATTCCTTGATCCCTTCAAACACCAGCAAAGTTTTTTTGGCTTCCTGAACTCTCTCCGGATTGATGGAATCAATGGTTTTCCGGATTTTTTTAGCAAGATTCTTTTTGGAGAGGAACGTTGGAATTTTCTCGATGGGCTTTTCCCAGATGATTTTTTCCGAATAGGTATCATACACCCGTAACGTGATGCCGTTCGTGATCACGGCGTAAGGTGTTTTGAGAAGCAGGGCGTAAGAGATGATTTGCCGTTCATACGAATCCAGGTTTTCAGTGGGATTTTTGGCATCGATGACAATTGCCGGAACATGGTCGATGTTGATCACGATATCGGGATAGACGTACTTATTCCTGCCAATGGCTATGGCATATTCATAGCGGACTTCGTTCAAACGCCTTTGGCTGTAACCGAGTTTTTTGATCAGGGGAGTGATGAACTTGACCACGACATCGGTTTCCGAGGAACTGGATGATCGCATCAATAGTATAGAGACAATAAGTTGAAATACTTTTAGGTAGTCCAAAATCGGCATTTTCAGGGGGGTTTATCGCCATTTTACGAATTTTCTTCGAACAACTTCTCCCCCTTCCCATACACCAGATTCATCGATTCCACATTGGCTTTCCCCAAGCCGGATATTTCAGCGAATGCTTCATACATTTTCTGCTTGTTTCCCCGGATGGTCTCATTACTGGGAGCATAAAGATCGACATCCATCAGGTAGTTCTGAAAAACATCCGACACACTCATGCCTTCGCTGCTCAAGAAGAAATTCCGCAGGAACCTTTTTGCACCGGGTAGTTCATCACAATACTTGTTCAATGCCCGACGTTTTGCCTTGAATGTCAGGATAACCGATCACCAATCAATATTTCACGATCAGGAGTATTAATACCTTTTCTATAGTTTTTGGACACCAAGAACGGAGAAAGAAAAAATCCGCAAGGGAGGCTTGTGGAAGAGAAAATGCAATTATGATCTCCGATAGGGACACTGTTCGTTTTGACAAAAAACACAAAGAGAACAAATGTTGGAGTTTCCGGATTTGTTCAATCGGATTTCTAGTGAATGATAAATCGGAGTGGATTCTCCCTTTTGGGAAAGGTGGTTTGAAGATGAAGGTTGTATTCTTGAATTTCGATTCTCATTCCCTCTATGGGGAGCATATTGTATTTGCCGTGGAAACACTTCCACCTTCATTTGTTTTGCGATTCTCTCAGCGGCATAGGATAATGCGGGGCATTTTCAGTGCACTGATTATCGAGATATACAATCTTACGTCCATCATGAATATGGATGGCTATTTCGATATGCGCTGAGATATAAACACCGATTCCCCAATTTTATGGATTCTTTTTAAATACACCACATTCTTCCAATATTTCATGGATCGTCATTAAATCCTTGAGACATTCTTCTTTCTCTTTTTCGGTGTCGGCTTG
>CAYPPG010000145.1:0-5337 GCA_964412555.1 uncultured bacterium | reverse complement strand
ATCCGAACGTGAAAATCATCATTTTGACCATACACACCAGCAAAAATTATCGGGAGCGGGCAAAAGAAGCAGGCGTTAGCGGCTATCTCTTAAAAAACAAAGCGAACCGGGAGGTCATGAAAGCGATCGAAACGGTAATGAGCGGCGGATATTATTCATAATCAATTCATTTTTCTCTTCTCTTTCCAATGGTTTCACAATCAAATGTTTTATCAGGATTTAGGGACTGTATCCCACTCCAGTTTGTGCGTATAGTAGAATAGAAGATTTTGAATTGAATTGTCATGATCAAAACGATCAACCGTGGAATTCGACATGCGCAAACGGGTTGTCTTATATCTGTTATTGGGGATCGGAATCGGATTCCATTTCACTGCCGGAGCGCAGGCAGAAGCGTCTCAGACTGCATACGGCCTTTTCGACAAACTTATCGATTTAGGGATTCTAGACCCTCCTCCCCTATCCGGGAAAATCAAATTTCCCGGTCGAGTCGAGATGGTTCGCGATGGTGAGAATTGCGAATACACGATTTATAGCAACGGAATTGGATTTAAAGATCTACAGGATCATGGAATGTTCCTTTATAGCGAACGCACGGGATCATGGAGTTTAACTGCGAGGATTGAATTACCGGATCAAGAGGATATGGATTTTGACGCTCAAGCAGGTTTGATGATCCGCAGTCATGGCACCCAAAAAAACTCTCTCTATTTTTTTAACACCCTCCTATTTGCTAATCCCCAGTTTGTATCAAACGTTCGACATGATTGGTATCGAATGCACGAAGGGCAAAGAAGAATCGCTTTGAGCCATCATAGAGTAGTCTCACCTCTTTTTCTTCGTGTAACTCGCATTGCCCCTAAAAATATCTGCTTCTCCGAATGGTCTTGTGATGGCCAACAGTGGGAATTCGGGAGTTGGATAGAGTTAAATATGCCGGATCAAGTGTCCTATGGAATCGCGTTTGGCCCGGGGAAACGGAGTGAAAAAGAATTTTACTGTAAAGCGAGTAATGTTTCTTTTACCCCTGCGCCGACAACTGCCTTTCGCCAGACTGCTTCTTATTATCAAGCGGGAAAACCGATCCCCGTAACGTTGGAAATTATCCGTTCGCAGAATCCAACCGAAAAAATAACAATCACCGAATCTCCACCACAAAACTGGAACATATTGACAATCAACAACGGTGGGATCAAAAAAGGCGATCAAATCGTTTGGACAGTCCCCTCTTCCACCGCATGCGTATCCTACACCATCATGCCCGCCACGGATTCCGACGGTTTAGCAACATTTTCAGGCCAAATCAACAATCTGCAGATAATGGGAACCGAATCACTGGACAAAATTTTGACCGAAATCAAAAAACCAATGGAACCCAACTGGCGAACCTGGAAAACTTCAGACGGATTGAGTCATCCGGATCCCAGTTTTCTCACTGTTAGCCCAACCGGTAATGTTCTCGTCCATTATCGTCTGCATCCGGAGATTGACCGTTTGGATGGATATACACTTCGATCCTTATCGAGACCATCGGAAAATTCTCCAAAGCAAATGAGGTCGTTCGAAGATGAATATGGTCAATTATGGACTCTTCATATAAAAAATAAACAGGTCGTTTGTCTTTTTAAAAAAAACATCGAAGATATTTGGAATCGATTCACGATCGCTCCAATAAAATCAGGGGCGGAAAACCACTTTTGGACAAGAACCTGGTCCAAATATTTAGATCAGGTTTTTCATAATCGTTGTTTGCTTTATGTAACCGGAGATTCTCTCTATACATTTGATCCCGAAAGCGGCATTACCACTCAAATCAAACATGTTGATGAAACTCCGTTCGAGGAATTTGAACAAATTTTTTCCGCGAAAGACGGGATATGGATATACGGTAGTGGGCAAATTGCAAAAATATTCTTCCTGAATGGAGAAATCATACCGGAATCTCCCTGGAAAGAGTATTTGTCAAAAGAGGGTATACCTCATATCAGTTTCATAACAAATATTATTGAATATGAAGATCGGCAGGGACAAAAATTGTTTGTGAGTGCAATCATCAAAGAGCGCGCAGTCCTTTTCCATTATGATGGAGAATCCTGGCAAACATATTATCATTTTGATGATTATGGAGAAAGCGTGGTTTGCGAAGATGACTCTATATGGTATTGGAATGCGTCCAAGAGTTCTTTAATTCTTGTAGAGGAGGATGGAAAAGGTAGGACACTTGAACGCTCCTATTTTCCGAATATCACGAATCATATCGCCAAAGATCCACATAGCGGTTTTTGGGTATCCACCCGTGATGGATTAATGAAACAAACTCCCCGGTTATGGCAAGTTCCTGCATCAATTCGTGGAATGGAAAAAGCGGTATATTCTATTCATGAAGACAACAGAGGAAACCTTTGGTTTGCCGGTCAAGATTCCATATTGACTCTTCAAGATGAAAAATGGAAAATCTATTCTCTCCCCGAAAAACTGGTCAATTATTCGCCATCCCCTTGCCCCTATCACTCCGTTGCGTCCTTGCCGAATGGACACATATTCTTCAGCGGGTATGGCTATACACAAACATTTTATACTATCTACAATTTGAATTTGATATCATTCGATCCCAAGACGGAACGCATGAAAATCTTTTCCCGGGAACAGGCGATTCATGGAATGAGTCCTTTGGACAACGGAAATCTCCTGCTTCGCGATTTTGATAACTGCATCGGCGAGTTCGACGGAATTGATTTTCATCCTCTTCTGCAAATCGATGAACAACTGGTTTACAACAATCCTGAAATAATCTACAAGGCCAAAAATGGCGATCTTTGGGTGGGATTGAAAGACGAGTTACTCAGCTATCAGGGGGAAAATTGTCGAACATTCAATCCCGATAGCGGTTATGAAGGAGGCCAGGCATGGTGCATAACGGAAATCGATAAAGAGAAAATTTGGGTGGGAACCCAAGACTCCGTTTTCGAATATGACGGAAATGCATGGAATAAAATGAAAACCTTCAATGCTACCGTTTTTTCCATTCACCAAAGCCAAGATCAAAGCGTTTGGGTAGCTACGCAAGACGGTCTTTATCGTTTTTGGCAACAGAATTGGTTCAAAATCAGCGAAAAGCAAGGATTACCGAGTTCCACAGTATTCGATATTTTTGAAGACAGTCAAAATCGCATTTGGGCTGCAACCAATAAAGGGCTAAGCCTCTATCACCCTCACAACGACCCCCATCCCCCGCAAACCTGGATTCAAGAAAAAGGCAAGCAGGACGTTATTTCCCCCGACGGAACGATATTGATCGGTTGCAGCGGTATCGACAAATGGAAAAACACGCCCGAAGAAGAATTACAATATTCCTATCGAATTGACGGAAACACATGGTCACCATTTTCACACGATGTCTTGATTTCGGAAACCGGATTACAAACCGGCAAACACCAAATCGAAGTGCGCGCCATCGATTGGAATTGGAATATCGATCCCACGCCGGCTATGTGGGATTTCACCGTTCCACCGTTTTGGTACAAGCAGCCATTATTCTTGGGAAGCATGGTCATCGCTCTTCTCATCATTTGCATTTTAGTGGGATTGCACATCAAGCATGATATCAATTTAGAAAAACTTGTCGATCAAAGGACGGATTTATTACAGCAATCAAACAAAGCATTGCTTGAATCGCAAAATCGTCTGCTCTTGACCGAGGAACGCGAACGGCGGCAGCTGGCTTCGGATTTACATGACAGCATCAGTCAATCCCTGGCCCTTTCCATTATGGATCTCAGCATGATTGGCGATGCCGAAGAAAATGAAGCCATTTCACAACAAATCACTCCCATCCACGAACGATTGGAACAAACGCTGCAATCCACGCAATCTTTAACCTTCGAATTATGCCCTCAATCACTTTACCGCATGGGTCTCGAATCCGCGATTGACGAACTAGCGGAACGATCCAGCGAATTATTCGGAATCGAAATTACCTTTGAGGATGATCATACCCCAAAACCTCTTTCGGAAGAAATGCGCTACTTTCTCTTTCGCGCCATTCGCGAATTGGTGATGAATATCAAAAAATACGCCAACGCCACATCGGCGATGATCACTCTGCAAAGAGAACAAGATAGAATCAAGATACAAGTTTCCGACGATGGAATCGGCTTTGATCCTGCATCTCTTGAAGTCAATTCGAAACAGCGAGGGGGGTATGGTCTCTATCATATCAAAGAGCAACTGAAACGATTTGGCGGAACGTTCGAAATCGAATCGAAACCGAATCTCGGAACCATCGTGACCATTCAAGCCCCCTTACAAATTGACAGCAATCATTCAACCAAGGATTCTACATAAGATGAACATCAAAATTTTGTTGGTAGACGATCACGAAATCATGCTCGACGGTCTCTGTTCCCTTTTGGAAAAAGAGCCGGATTTTGAAATCGTGGCGAGCGCAACCAATGGTCGGGACGCGATCACGCTGGCCAAAGAGCACAAACCGGATGTTGTCGTCATGGACATCAACATGCCCGATTTAAACGGCGCAGACGCCACGATACAACTCAAAAGCAGCGAACCGAATATTCAAGTGTTGACATTATCCGCCCACATTCACAATAAACATATCGCACGCATGATCGAAGCTGGCGCTTCCGGCTATCTCCCCAAAAGCAGCGCCGCGAAAGAACTCGCCGAAGCCATCCGCACGGTGGCAAACGGCAAAACCTACCTCAGCCCAAAAGTGATGGACTCAGTGTTCCAGTATTTTCACGAAAAACCGGCACGTAGCGCACCTTCTCTCACTTCTCTTTCCATGCGGGAACGCGAAGTCCTTCAACTCATCGCGGAGGGAAAAATGACGAAAGAGATCTCGGATATCCTCCACATCAGCGAAAGCACGGTCGATTCGCATCGGCAGGGAATTATGAAAAAATTAAATTTGCACAGCATTGCCGACTTGACCAAATACGCCATCAGCCAAGGTATCATTGAATTAGAATGAAAAAAAGGTGGGTATAGGAACCACATTTCTAATGAAACTGTCGGTCATAAAATGAATCTTGAATACTCTTTTTTGATAATATTGCATTATTATTGGACCGAGGCTTTGACCGAAATGCCGATTGTATTTTTGGGAATATGTACATCATAGAGTTAGAACTATTGATATAAGAAAATTGATTTAAAACAAATACTTTTACTCTAATAGTTCAAATTGTTGTGAGATTGTTACATTTCACAAATGGCAATTCTTCATCTTCAATTAATTCAATAAGTTATCTATAGTAAGACACGGATGCAAAATCGTAGTTCCTCATGAGTTGAAGTCAGATTTCCACCCAAAGT
>CAYPPG010000144.1:0-5497 GCA_964412555.1 uncultured bacterium | reverse complement strand
GTGATCTCTTTCCAAATATCGTATCTTGTTTCGTTTGCCATTTTCATCATCTTGATACAAATATTGGACGCAAAAGTATAAATAGCTTTGTTACCAATGAATTCCTATGGGTGACAGAAATGTTGAAGCAGAATGAAAGCGAACAGGTGAGTTCTCGGTTGACAAGAAGAGAAGCAGAGCAAATCGATGAATTGATTGACATGGGATTCTATCTGAACCGTTCGGATTTCATCCGCCAATTGGTTCGGAAAGAATTGGGAAGCATTACGGTGATAGAATCTCGAAAAATTACATCCAGACAAGCCCGGAAAAAGATTGAAGAATATTTCAAGAAGCATCCAGTTTCGTATCCAAGCGATGTGGCTGCTGATTTGGGATTGGATTTTGGGCTGGTTATAGAAGTAGTGAAAAAAATGCAGACCGACAAAATTCTGAAAGAGGTTGAAACCAATGACAGTGATTAGAGAGAGCGGTGATTGTATTGAAGGCGAACGGATCGTATGCTTTTTCCGGAAAATGACACCCATGCAAGTTTTAAAGGGATCATCGGCACAACGGGCTGGCCGTGTTGTACTCATCGGATCGCCATGCCATGTGTTTGTCGAAAAGCCGTTGCGGTATATGAAAGAATAATAGGTTTTAAAATCTTTGAAATCGATAGGAAAACAACAGTTATCTTTGGATAGGTGATCAATACGAAAGTCAGGCCGTCATTCTTCGACAACGGAGGAGAAGTCGACTTCATGGCTCGGTACAACGGAGACAGTCGGCTCTCGTTACGACGGTCGAAGGTTTCCGATGATGTGTATGAGGTTTATGCGTTTTGCTATTCTGACAAAAGCGAGCAGATTATTCATTCCGGATCTCTGCAACAGTGCATTGATTATACGAATGTGATTACTGACTTTGGGGATGCGGTTGAGGAGTAACAAATCTGGATAAGATGGTTTTCGCTTGTTTCAATGTTGAACACACTGACATCGCGCATTGAAGAAAAAATGACAGTGTGATTTTCTATCCAACTAAAAATGAAATCTGATGAATTGACGTTTTAATTGGTAATTAACTTGCAGTTTTATTTTGAAGGCGTACTATTTCCTCAAGGTCGAAACGAGAAATGTCTTTGATTCCCATATAACGTTCAGGATGACATGTTAAGATAACGATTTGTAATCGGTTAGCGACCTCTTCCAATATTCCTAAAACACGGTTAAAGCGGCCTGCGTCAGTAAAAACCATTGTGTCATCAAGTACTACCAGTTGCCGTTCCTCCTTGGCTAACACCTGGGCTAATGCCAAGCGTGTTGCAAAATGGCATTGCTCCTGCTCTCCTCCTGACAGTTGCTCGATTGAAACAGGTGTATCATAAATAGCGGTTCTGACTTGAGTTGAGCCGAACGTTTGGTCGAGTTGAATTTTTCCGATACCGCTTCCGGATATTTTGTGTAAAATTCGAGTAGCCACTTCCTCCACAGGTCTTGTTACAGCAGAGAGGGCTTCAGTACGGAAATGGGAGACGGTTTCGTAGATTAAGCGAATCGCCTCCACTCTTTCTTTTTCATTGTGATACTCATTTTCCAGTGACAATTTTCGTTCTTCTGCTGATGCCAGTTTAGTATATGGTGCTGTTGTTGCCAGTTGCTGAAGTTTGGCTTCTTCTTGTTTTTCTTTTTGAAACGCTTTTTCCATTTCCTGCTGCGCTTGTTCGACTTGTTCTTCCAAACGTTCTAATGTCTCGCCAGGATCATCGACATACTTTCCAAGTTCCTTCTCGATATCTTCCAGTTTGATATTGGCAGTATCTAAATTCCGCAGAATCGTTTTGCGCTCTTCGTCCCGCTGTTCCGGAGTTTTGCCATCGCGAATCAGATCCTGGTATTGTTCTTCCCGGCGCTTCAGGGTTTTTTGTAACTCATTGATCTGAGCATCGATCTCCACTTTGGATTGATGAACCTCGTTATAAGCGGTTTGGGCGGAATCCCTTTCTTTTTCTGCGGAATCAATTTGTTCCACAAATTCATTCTTCGTGTTTTCCGCAATCTCCCGCAGTATTGTATAATCCGGAAGTCGTTCAGCCCATTCTCCATTCTCTTCGAGTTGCTTTTTAATGACAGATTCCATACGTAGCCGTACTTCCTCGATCTCCTCTATCTCTTTTCCGTCCAACAGGATTTCGATTTGAGTTTCAGTATCCCGTATAGATTGATCGATCTTCTCTGCTTGTTCAGCCAGACGTTCCAATTCTTCAATATCCTCTGTTCCATACGGGCCGGTCAATTGCCGAATCTGTGTTTTCGCTTTCTCGAATTCTTGGCGGTGTTTATCGATATCACTTTCCGGACCAGTTGCCCGAATACGAGCCACGTCAGGGAGATGGAGTACGACTTCAGGCGATCCTAAGAAACGGGATGGGATTCCTCGCTTCAAATCACACGATTCAGATACCTCATCAGAAAGAATATTCAGTTTTAAATCCTTTTCCGGAACCACTTCAACGGCGATGGAAGCAGCTTTGATCCTTACGTCTGCATCATCTCGGACTTTTATGGTTTTGCGAAGGTTCCTCAACGTTTTTGAATCAGGAGCCAGGAATTGGCTTCGCTGTTCTTTCTGTTCATGAAGAGTGCTCTCGGCATCATGGATTTTTTGGATTAGCCGAACAGTTTCGTCCAGTTGTTTTTTTGTATCCAAGAATCCTCGTGCGCTCTCCGCCAGTTTTAGCGCCTGATCCACTGCTTCCCGGTTTTTCCGAATATCCTCAACGCTTGCTTTTGCTTCAGATAGCTTCCGTTCCCATGTCTCCATTTCCTTTTGCAGCGGTGGAAGATCCAATTCTAATTTTTGGAGAGATGATTTGCCGCTTTCAATCTCTTTCTGGATTGCATTGATTGATTCTATGTGTTTTTGAATTTGCTCGTGCCGGACTTCGAGTGCTTTGACGCTTTCTTCACGCTGCTTTTTCTCGGAAAATAATGCTTTGTATTTATCCGCCTGGATGCGCGTGTCTTTCAATCGTTGGCGAAGGGATTCCAAATTTTGCCTTGAGAATTGTCTGCAGCTTCGCAAATTTTCCACCCGCCGAGAACTGTCCTCATACGCCTGCATTTGCATCTTTGCATCGTTGTATTGATCAACAGCTTCTTTTAGCCGCTCTTCAATTTGAATTAGTCGGCATACATTCTTTCCTGTTCGGAATTTTCCGCCAGGTGTGTAGATTGCCTGATAAGCATCCTCAATCTGTTTTTCCAGTGGGCCGGCATCAGGAGAAGTCACCTGCGCTCCGAGAGATGATTGAATATTTCCAGCAACATCATCGGTTAATGAAAGCGCAATAGAATTTCCTTGTGGAATCCACAACACCTGAGCCAGTCCCCAATGATCTGGCTTGGAAAGACCACGCTGAGGAGGATTGTTTGTCAAAATTTCTTGACATAGTTGATCTGCTTCCACTCCTTCTGCCAGACGAACAAATTGTTCACCTTCTTTTCGTTCCAAGATTGCTTTGGGATTATCCAGATACTGCTTTGTGATGCGATAACCTGTACGGTGATGGGAAAATTCTACAATAACTTTCGGAGCCAACGCGCGTTCCCAAGGTCGAATCGCTTCAACATCTTTACCGGTTACCCGGTGCCCATCGAGCAATCCACGCCGCAACGCTTCAAACAAAGTCGATTTTCCCGTTGTGTTGGGAGCATGAATGATGTTGATCTTTTCGCTAAATGAACGAATTTCAATTGGATCGATAAAACACTTCCAATTGGAGACACAAAGAGAGTGTATGATCATCGTCCTGCCTCCTTGGCCATGGCATACAATTCCAATAATGCTCTGGAAGCCAAACGAATATTGACTCCTTCAGGATATTCGCCCATATATTCTGGATCAGCATAGTTTTTCAACTGGAGCCCAGCTTCACGTATGTATCCGGCTGGAAGGACTTCAATCCATCGAGAGTCTTGCGGCGATGGTCTTAAACGGGAAATATCCAAATTGGAATACAAAAATCGCGATGAAAGAATTTCCTGAATCCGTGAGATTTCTTCTTGCGCATCGCCTTGAAGAAGTCCCGACAACCGGACATCAAGAAGTGTGTTTTGCGGTTCATCCAGAGTTTCAACATGAGTTTTTACATTCAACACATCCTGCGTTTCCCGAACGTCGCTTTCAATCACTCTCCATCGAAGCCCGCCGGTAGGAAAGACTTGAATGTGAGGATTTGAATGCGGCTCCTCAATTTCAACCAACAAGACGTTACCGCTTTCCCGCTCGCCAAACTTGGTTGTCTCGTGCGTTCCTGAATAGGCCATGCGAATTGCGCCACTTTTGTCTTCGAATTTGGCGTACGAGTGCCAGTGACCCAAAGCCAAATAATCAAGCCCTCTTTGAAACGCGGCATCTCTGGGAATGGGAGCATCTGGCTCTGCTTGTATTCCTTCCACGGTTCCATGCGCCAAACCAATACATAAAACTGATGAATCTACATCTTGAATCCATACAGTGGGATCGCTGAGAGAATATTTTTCTTTGGTGGGGCAGGGATAAAGTTTGCCACCTGGGATCTCAACTGGTTCTGGATTGAATAAAATATGAACCTGTTTCGCTGTATCCCAAGCAGGATGTTCCCAGACCGAACCGGGAACATGGGGATCATGGTTTCCGGGAATCACATAAACCGGTACGGGTGATTGATCCATGTGATCAACCACTTTCTGAATCAGTATTCGATCAACTGCATTATCCTCGAACGTATCGCCAGCAACTAAAATGAATTCCACATTCTGGATACGAGCGATTTCTGTGATTTTGACGATTGTTTTCAACCTCTCTTCCCGTACACGCGCACCCGCTGTACCGATGTGAGATGCTTTCATCCCTATTTGCCAATCCGCAGTGTGTATGAATTTCATAACTTTTCCCTCTGGATATAGTTCAAATAGTATCTTTTGCCATCTCGGTTTTGTTTGAACAACGTTACGAACACGAATTCAAGAAAAATCTCATTCACTTCCATGGACTTTGAACAATTTTTCATATGGCAGTGTATCTTGTTAATCATATACTCATATTTTCTAAAAAAAGAATGGATAGGAAATTGAGCGGAAATTGATTTTAGAAATGCAAGAAGAAAAGTATAGAGGAAATATAATTTCAAATTCTCACCTTCTTGCATACATCCCTCTACCCGCTTTCTTGAGAGTGTGTTTATCTATCAGTTTGCCGAGTTCGATGAAGAGAACTGTGCGCGGGCTTTTGGCTTTGGATTCCCATCCAGCTTTTTCCAATGACTCCATGATCTGATCCACGCTCATCGGCTTTTTTCCGATCACATCCAATTGCATTGCGAACAATGGCTTTTTGCTTTCAGATCTTGCAGCTGGCCTGGGTTGAGATTTCGGTTCAGATTTTCTTTCCGGTTTTGGATTTCTTTTGACTTGTGCTGTTGGTGTTGGAATAGGTGAAGCTTTCTGCGCTTTGATTTCTCTTGACTGGAATT
>CAYPPG010000143.1:0-5619 GCA_964412555.1 uncultured bacterium | reverse complement strand
CATCAGTTCCAAGAATACGAGGAACTATGAAAGGAAAAATCATCCACCCGCGACAAACTTTCCATCCACCATGATGCGTCCTGCACTATATTGCCCCCCCATACGCACAATGTCACCCGTACTATCCAATCCATTGCTTGAATCATAACTATAAATAGTGGTTCCGAAGGGAAATCCATCATTCCCGCTCACTTGTTCGTCCAAATCCGGACCCGGAGAAATGATAAGGTACGCTTGGGCCGGCCATTGGATACCTGCTCGGGTTGCATTTCCCGATCCGAATTCAAAATTGGGATTCTCTTCTGACCAGTTTCGGACTTGTGAGGAGGGAAAGGGATCGAGGGGGAGTGCACTCATATATGCAACCGGTGTTGTTAATCGGAATAAACCTCTTTCATCCATTCCACCACTCGGCCAATCATGATCTTCAACGTACGAGTTACAGTCCAGATAATATTGTTCCAATGCAGTCGAAACTGCCTTCATGTCAGCCTGACAGCGGCTGATTTTAGCACGCATTTGTGCATTCAAAAAATTCGGAACCGCAATGGCAGCCAAGATGCCGATGATCGCCACGACGATCAATAGTTCGATAAGAGTGAAAGCATGCTGGTTTTTGTTCATATTTATCACATCCTAAAATGAATATTTTTGTATAAAAATTGACATGTTTCTAGAAGAAGGAAAAGGAGAGTTCTGTTGGTTTAGAACTCTCCTTTTCGAAGGACTTATCAATAAATGGAGAAGTGCTGAACGTCGACTTCGCCTTCAATGGTTATCGTCAACTTGGGAGGACCGGAGTCACCCGAGGCCCCTTCACTGGCAACGACTTCCACTCCACCGCCGCCGGTAGGATAAAAGATCCAGCCCGTATTGGGTTTATCACCGCTCGCATATCCCGCAATTGTCGATGTGACATCCACTTCGACATTCCCAGTGTCTCCTGGAACCTCCGCGACAATGTCTTCTGCAAAATGAACTCCATAAATAGGTTCAAATCCATCTCCCCAATCCAGCATGGTTGTAGTGGAATTATCAAAATCGGTGGATTCATCTCCCTCTCCAGGAAGAATTTCATGGAGTTCGGCAGTATCCCCACCATCGACAATCGAAAGAGAGATCATTGCGCTGTTAATCGTCGTTCCCGGTGGAATTTGTCCTGAACCGGTTCCGATAATATTGTCGAACCGCAAAAGGCCGAAGTTGGATCCACCATTATCGTCACCATCCCATTCAAAGCGGGTATTTTCTCCAAAGACATCCGCTACACCATTACCCGTATTGAGCCAAGTATCCATGGTGCCATCATACCCATCCAATCCGTCTTGGAAGGTGAATACTCCGATCGGTGTATCCACGGTCAATGTAGGAATTGTCGATCCTGAAGCTTCCGACGATTGAATGTCGACTCCATCGCTACCGCCCGGTACAACAATCCAACCATAGTTCGGCTCTCCTTCGAGCCAGGCAGCGACACTACTCGTAACATCGAGATCGATATTATCACCACTAGAGGGACCGGGAATTTCAGCAATGACATCCTCCGCATAATCATCGCCGGGAACCATGTCATAATTCATTGTAAAAGCTAGGAAATCCTCATCTTCATTAAACGGTTTCAACAAGTTATGCAAGGTTGCGATTTCAGTTTCACTTCCTGATCCGGAACAGGTCAGAGTCAAAATCGCGCTTATGAGGGTACTATCGGGTGGCACTTGCCCCGATCCGCTTCCGATAACATCATCGAAATGAATCAATCCGTAGGCCAGTGAACTAGTGTCCCATTCGAAGGTGGTGTTATCCCCCGCAATATCCAATGGATCATCCGGCCAATAAGATGTATCGGACGTACCTTCATACCCGTTTAATCCCTCCTGAAAGACAAAAACCGTCTGGGCGGACACTGCCGTTGCGAAAAGAGCAACAACGGACAGAGCGACAAATGTGAATTGGTACTTTTTCATAATACTATACCTCCCGTATAATATAAAATGTGCAACAAGGGGTTGCATACTTGTTTCTTATGTGTGTTGGTGAGATCGCTTTCCTTATCAATCTATTGTGTTTAGCATTTTTTTATTCGGGGCGGCTCCGACGGAGCACCGCAGCGTGAACGAAACGAACAAAATCGCTTTCATCGTATCGCGGCGCTCCAGTCTTGAGCCGCATACTTCTTACTCTGCATATAGCAATATTGAGCGATTCAAAAAACAATTTTTTTTATTTAATGGTAATCTAACAGAAGGGAAACTATCTTGTCTATCAGGTTTTGTCCTATTTTGTTGTGCGTAAAATGCCTATAGCAATGTAGGTGAATTGCCTACACGTGATTGGCTGTCAATCTGTGGGAATCAATAAACAACTATTGAAGACTTTCTTCCTGAGCATAGTGAAAAGCGTATTGCAGCAATTCGGAGGAACTTTCCAGATTCAATTTATCCTTGAGGCGGGAGCGGTAGGATTGGACGGTTTTGGGACTGAGGTGGAGTTGCTCGGCGATTTCATGCGTTTTCAAACCTTGGCCTATTAACTGAAAAACAGCTAGTTCCCGGTCGCTCAAGCGGGAAATCGGTGATTCTTCGATTGAACCGGAGCCACTGGCCAATTTGTCCAGCATTCGTTCGGACATTTTCGCGCTCAAATAGATTTTTCCATTGGCAATCTGCCGGACTGCTTCCACAACTTGATCCGTCAATTCTTCTTTCATGATGTAGCCTCTCGCACCGGCGTGCAATGCACGTTCCGAATAGATTGACTCATCATGTACAGAAAGCACTAAAATCGGTAAATAGGAATATCGAAGTTTTAAATCTTTGATCAAATCGAGACCGTTGCTGTCTTTTAGTGTTATATCGATGATGGCTACATCCGGCCTGCAGCATGCGATTTGCTGCAAGGCTTGGTTGGCATCTTCCGCTTCCCCGCATACTTTCATATCCGCTGTTTGATTGAATAAAAGAGTCAATCCCTGACGGACAATAGGATGGTCGTCAACGACGAAAACACAGATTTTCTTTCTTTCACCTCCTTGTTGCATCACCGTCTCCCTTCTTTTTCATTCATAAGGTCCCTCATCAAAAAAACAGATGACAAGAGTACCTCCATTTGGTTCACGATGAATATCGATTGTGGCGCCGATCATCCCTGCGCGGTATCTCATAATCCGCAACCCCATCCCGTTACTTTTTTCCAGTTCTTCCGGAATTCCAATTCCGTCGTCTTTTACTGTTAAACTGATTCGGTGATCCTGTGACGTGAGAGTGATATCGACGTTTTTTGCATGTCCATGCTTTATAGCGTTATTCAGCGCTTCCTGTGCAATCCGATACAGATGCATGCCTTTTGTGTTGTCTATGATCGGAAGAGACCGATCATAATGAAATCGGCACACAATTCCAAAAAGATGTTCAGCATTGGAGGCCATTTCGCCCAAGGATGCCGGTAGGCCATCACTTTCTAAGTTGATAGGATGAAGCCCTTTTGCCAGGATACGAGTCTTGCTGATGGCTTTATTGATTTGCTTGGTAATTTCTGCCATGTTCGGTTCTTCCGGTAAGGGAAGGGAGGCGAGTTTTTCTTCCAATACTTTGCTCTGGATTGCGATACCGGTGAGATTTTGACAAAGATCGTCATGTAATTCATCTCCGATGCGTTGCCGTTCGATTTCGCTGATTCTCAAGATTTCTTTTTCTAGACGTTTGCTTTCCGTGATGTCCCGTACGATAGCGAGTACTTCATCGTTTCCGCTGGTTACGAATCGTGATTCACATTCGCGTTCGCGTCCGTTTGCTTTCAAACAATATTCGAAAATCTCGGTTTTGCCTGTCATCAATGTTTTTCGTAAATGGAACATGACTTGTTTGGAGACATCCGGGGGTAGAACCTCATTCACTTTTTTACCAATTAAATCATTCGGGGAAAAGATCGGATTGAAATCGCGGGGCGATTTGCAATCTAAATAAGTACCATCTTTATGAATTCTCACCATGAGGTCCGGAATCGCGTTCAAAAGCGCTTTATTGTTTTTCTCGCTCTCACGCAATGCATTTTCGGTCAATTTTCGCATGGTGATATCTTGCAGTGTTCCTAGTGAACCGATTAACCTTCCCTGTTCGTTCCGTACTTCCACACTCGCATTCGCCAGCCAGCGTTTTTCTCCTGAACGAGTTCGAATAAGGCAATCCGCCCGCCATCGTGTTCCTTCTTCCGTCCTGGCTTTGAGAAGTGCCTCATCATGAGATAAACCGGCGACATCGCCCAAAAGAATGGTTTTCAAGATGATCTTTGTCCACAACTGGGGGGTAAATTCTTCTTGGGTGTATCCTGTCAAAGTATGGATTTCATCTCCGACAAAATCATACGTATTCGTACGGTAATTTCTGTAATACGGCACCGCATCTGTGACTTCGATGGCCTCCCGGTAGAGCCGTTCACTGTTGACCAATGCTTCTTCGGCCAGTTTCCTTTCCGCAATTTCACTTGACAATGATCGGTTGATCACTTCTAAATCTTTTGTGCGTAGCCGAACCAGTTTTTCCAACTTGAGATTTCGAGAAACCGCATAGGCAATCAGAGAGAGGATTAAAATTGAACTGCAACTCGCAGCCGCAATAAATTCCGTCGTGTGATGCCAAGGCAACAGAACGGAGAATTCGAAAATGGCAGGAGTCGGATCGATGTTCCAATTGCGATCCATCGCCCGCACTTCGAATCGATGTCTGCCAGGCGTCAAGTGTGAATACGATGTACGCGTCTGTGGTAGAAACGGAGACCAGTTCCCTTCATCCAAGCGATAGGAGAACAACAAGCGCTCCCGGCGGGTATATTTCCATTTATCCACGCCGGAGAAAACCAATTGGACATTGCCGCGCGGTGGTGTCTCCCTAAGGTTGTATCGATCGGAGATTGTTGTTTCCGGCGCATAACGGTCGGTATTCGGATGATAGAGGCTGATTCCTTTTGTCGTTCCCGCCCAAATTTGGTTCAATCCATCTTCGAATACGTGAAAGATCATTTCCGAGGGCAATCCTTCCTCTTCATTATGATTGACCCATGAATTATTCCGGTATATATAAATACCCGTATCCGATGCAACCCAGACTGTTTGATCCTCCAAGATTTTCATCTTGCGAACCGAATCGATCCCTGTGAGTACGGCACTCCATCGCGCTCCATCATATCGATAAATTTTGTTTCGGTCTCCTACCCAGAGATCTCCGTTGTTTCTTTCCAAGAGGTACAGGGTTCCGCTTCCGGGATACCCGTTGATGGATTCATACTCAAAATTGTCTTCTTTTTTACAGTGTCCAATTCCCAACAAATCACCAATCCACACATCTCCATTGGTTGTTTCACAAAGATGACGAATTTGAATTTCACGTCCCTGGTGATTGAAATCGGCAAACACTTGAAAGCGCTCTCCGTCATATATTTCCAAACGATAATTCTCTTCATCCGGATGCTTGGTTCGTACCCAAAGAGTTCCATCTTTGCATTTCTTGATGAGCCGCAATTGCCGAGACAAGGGATGATCGATCAACTCGAATTGGTGCGTGGTTGGATTAAATCCCAGTAAATACGGACTCTCGGAACAATTCAGAACAAGACGTCCATCCGGTA
>CAYPPG010000142.1:0-5898 GCA_964412555.1 uncultured bacterium | reverse complement strand
CGGCTTCGAGGTTTCCCACCTTAAATGCCTGTCCAAATTTTGGGGTACATTATAAGTAATCCATCGAGATCGTATGGAGTGGGTGATGATCATCCGGTGTATTATGTGGAATGGTATGATTGTGTGAGGTTTTGCAATGAATTGAGTGAGAGGAAAGGATTGACGAATGTCTATAATGAATCGACGTGGGAAGCGAACATGAATGCGAATGGGTATCGTTTGCCGACGGAGGCGGAGTGGGAGTATGCATGCCGGGCGGGAACGATGACGCGGTTTTATTGGGGAGATAGTGATGCAGAAAATATTATGAAACAGTATTGCTGGTATGAAAAAAATGCACAAAGAAGTCAATGGACAAATCCTCACGCCGATGGAGAAGGAACGCAGCCAGTCGGACTGAAGATTCCCAATGATTTTGGATTGTATGACATGAGCGGGAATGTGTGGGAATGGTGTACGGATTATTATGATGACGAATATTATTCGCGAACACCGGAGAGTGATCCAGCAAATCAATCGAATCAATTTGGCTCGTACCGCGTGGTCCGCGGCGGTTGTTGGGGCAATACTCCGTGGGACGTGCGTTCGGCGTACCGCAACGGGCACACTCCCGACGACGCGTGGCTCCACTTAGGTTTCCGGGTGGTTGTAGGTGGTGTTGCATCCCGGACAAAGTAGACTTGATACTTTAACACTTTAATCCTTGGATTTTTCATTTTGGTACTTTTTCTGCTCGCGGAGCGAACTCGCGTGAATTTTTCAATTTGATTTTTAATAATATGGAATTTTGGAGAACTCAATGAACACGCAAAAACAGTTTATAACAGCATTCGTTTTGTGCTTGGCTTCTTTTAGCCAGGTTTTCGGGCAGGAATTGAAGGCTACGCGAATGTATACGTTCGATCCGGCTGGTTCATCGATCCATGTCCAAATTGAGATCGATGTGATTGCCGCTCCGCCGCCGGCTTCGTTCATTATCACTGAAACGATTCCTGACGGTTGGGATTTCGTATCCGCTTCACCGGAATTTTCGATGGCTGATCCCGCAACGTGTGAAATGAAGTGGCTGTTAGCGGATCAAAACGGGCTTTCTTCGGTTGTGATTTGTTATGTTCTTTTGATGCCGGTTTCCGCGAGTGAACCGCCGCCATTCAATGGAACATTTTTGTATCTCGATGCTGCCGAGCAGCCGATTTTACGGACAATCACGACTCTGCATCCCACACCCACGCCGGTACCCCCTACGAATACACCGACAGATACACCGATTCCACCGACGGATACTTCGACACCTGTACCGCCAACAAATACAGCGACTTATACGCCGGTTCCACCGACGGATACTTCGACACCTGTACCGCCAACAAATACAGCGACTTATACGCCGGTTCCGCCGACGGACACTTCGACACCTGTACCGCCAACAAATACAGTGACTTATACGCCGGTTCCGCCGACTCCAGTTCCACCGACACCGATTCCACCGACTCCAGTTCCACCGACTCCAGTTCCGCCGACTCCAGTTCCGCCGACTCCCACCCCCTTTATCATTTCAAAAGTATCCATTGCCAAGATTGGGGAAATTGAATTCAGTGATGAGCCGCGAGGATTGATTTCTGCCGATTTTGACAACGACAGCTTAAAAGATTTGGTCACGACTTTGCCTTTCTCTCAAGAAATTGTGCTGATGAAAACGACTGGAAGTTTGAATACTCCGATCATCCAATCAACGATGCCCATCGGGGAGCAACTCGAAACCGAATTTCTCGCACATGGAGATTTTGATGGAGATGGAAACCGCGATCTTTGTATCGTTTCCTATATCGATGAAACATTGGCTGTGCTTTTGGGCAACGGAGAAGGCGAATTCGCAAGTCCGATCGTTGTCACCGTGCCGAATCATGTCATCACAGACCGAAGACAGCAACCTGTGGTTTGTTCGGACACGGACCAAGATGGAAAAGACGAAATTTTTGCTGTCATTGAAGAGCGGGGACAATTTAATCAAATTCGGAAATATCACTTACCGGATAACAGTGAGACACTGACTGAAGAAGAAATTCAGCTAAATGGGATTACGGTTGAGACCATTCAAATGATCGATATTCAACCTTTGTTCGACAATACCGGCCCGGTTATGATCCTTACTACGCTTGACAGGAATCCGGAAAATCCATCATCGGTACTATTTTGCCGTCAAACATCTTCCACCGAATTCGAGAAAATCGAAGGATTTTCTTTATGGAAACAAGACATCGGAGATTATGCGACAGCTTTTCAAAGCGGCGAAGCCAACCAGGATGGAATTACCGATTTTGTCATTTTATCCTTCATTCGTCATGCAAAATTATACACGGCGTTCAATGCCCAAAGCATCGAAGAAGTCCAAATCGGAGATGTCGATTTCAGTCAAATTAAAGCGCAAGGAGCCATACTTGAAGATGTAGCCATAGCCGATTTTGATCTGGATGGTTTACCGGATTTGATTTACGTCAGCCGGGAAACCGGTTCGGAAGGTGAGATTTTTGCCCTCATAACCATCGTAAGCGGCGATGAATTGAATTCATGGGAAAAAGCGGTATCGTTTCGCACAAGTTTTCCAACAACAACATTCAGTTGGATACGTTTAGAAAGTATTGATTTCAATCTGGATGGTTTACAAGATTTGGCTTTTTTGGAAAACACAAGCCAAAATTTGATTCTTCTATTAAATACCTCGGTACCGCCGTCGACTCCCACACCGGCGATTCCAACCCAAAATCCGACTCCCACCCCAACACCAACGCCACCCATGATTTCAGTTGATTTGCAATTCCTGTCAGAAAACAAATTGCCAGTATCTGAATTAGAGAACCTATCGTCACTCTCGACCGGCGCTGTACCGATGGATAATACTTTTCCAAATGCAACAGATGGAGAAGGATTGATCGTGGAATTGAGGCCTGGAGAAGGAAATTTGTTATTGTTGAATGAGCCGATTGCCACCGGCGAGCAAATGGTTGAGCTGAGTGTTTCCGTGCGGTGCACGTCCAATCAAGTCCAGCTGGGTTTAGCCGCATTGTCTGAACCGTATGACGGCAGCCGAGGGTATGTCAATCCATCCGGCAGTGAAATTCCGGTTGACCGCTGGGGCCGATTGCGCTTATTGTATGATTCGCCTTCCACATCCATTCGACCGGCCTTACAAATTGTTTTGCCCAATGAAGCAACGGAAGAACCCGTTACGGTTTATATCGACAATCTTCTTGTTGAATCGTTTGAGGCATCGGAAACTACTCCAATCACAATTGCCGTTGATTCAACATTCGATTCGATCAGCGATATTTCCACATTGAATCCAAACTTGTTCCTTTCGCCGGATGAAAACCTCGGAACAGTGGATCTTTCCCAAGGTTTACATGGGCAAGGTGTCCAACTGGGACTCCTACTAGATCAGTTGGCGGCTCGAATCGTGCTGTTTTCCGACAATCAGCAAACTGGCTTGTTGGAAGGCAGTGTGATGGTAAAGAAGGAAAGCGGTTCGGGTGGCATGATGGCAATCGGACTGATCGACGAGGATCAGAGTGTGGTATATTTCCTCAGCGACAGTTATTTATCAACCGATGATTATCGAACCTTAAGTATTGGTGGCAATTTTGAAAGTATCAATCCAGCCTTCTTGCCAGTACTTGTGGTTCAATATGGCGGGCCGCATGTGGCTGGCAGTGTATTGATTGATGATGCCGGATTGTGGATGATTCGAGAATGAATGAACTATTGTCTGAATCGGGATAGCCAGGATTAAAGGATACTCAGGATAATTCTAAGATGAAGGTTTTTCATTTTGCCAATCCTTCCCTCTTGAATATCTTATTACAGAGGAAAAGGGGAAAAAAGCAGTGGATAAATATTGAATCAATAATTCAACTACTTTTATTATTTTCAATTTTCTTTATTGTTGGAAAGTGAAGGAGATGGTATGAATAAGTTTTGAGGCGGTGCGAATTCGGACGAAAATAGAAGAGTCCGGAGTAGACAGGTTATAGGCTGTATCGTTTGGTGAGGCATAGCGACCTCGTAAAGGAGATTGGTCAGACCTATAACCGAAGCGCCACCATAAGGCATAGCGACCTTGAATAGGAGTTTGGTGCCCGCCGCAAAGCTCGTCTACTCCACCGAAAAAAATAACGAGGTGGAGACAATGGCAAGATATTTAGGAGTCGACTTACATCGGAATTGTTTTACGGTATGCACGCGCACGAAGGAGAAAAAAACAGGGGTTCAAACCTGGCAAATGAAGGCGCTGCCCGACTTTGTGAAAAGTTGGCTGACAATTCCTAACGAGTTCTTGGTTATAGAAAAGATTTCAGGTTTCATCCTGAAAAAAATATATCCATAAAAATGGAAAATTGATTTTTGTGGAGTAGACACTTATCATAGGAGGAGAAATACGATGGGATTTACAACAGTTATTCGACCGGTAGCCCTAGCAGTGCTGATAAGCTTTGCTTTTAGCGAACTAGCCGATGCGCAGACATATTTTTTTGACAAAAATGAAAATGGATATATTGATGATGAAGAAATTGGGATTTTATATAATTACTGGGCGATGCGCAGACCATTACCGCAAATTGAATGCCCGCAATTAGCGACGGATACGCCCACGCCGATTCCGACGAACACTCCAACACATACACCGACGGCGACGGATACACCGGTACCGACTAAGACGACGCAACCAACGGTTACGCCGGAGGAAGGTCTAGAAGAATTGGAAGTAGAAATACCCAACATGCCGCAAGGAGTGAAGCCGTTGGTGCTGAAAAGAATCCCGGCGGGGACGTTTGTGATGGGGTCACCGAGTAATGAGAGTGGTAGGTATTCGGATGAAGGGCCGCAGCACCAGGTGACGATCACAAAGGATTTTTATCTGGGGAAGTATGAGGTGACGCAGGCGCAGTGGCGGGCAGTGATGGGAAGTAATCCTGCAAGAAGTTATGGAGTGGGAAATGATTACCCGGTGTATTATGTGAGTTGGAATGATTGCCAGACGTTTATAACAAGGTTGAATGGGATGGGATTGGGGACGTTTCGATTACCGACAGAAGCGGAGTGGGAGTATGCATGCCGGGCGGGTACGACAACACGATTTTATTGGGGAGATAGTGAAGCAGAAGATATTATGAAACAGTATTGCTGGTATTTTAGAAATGCAAATGATGGTTACTGGACAAATCCTCACGCCGATGAAGAAGGAACGCAGCCAGTCGGACTGAAGATTCCCAATGATTTTGGATTGTATGACATGAGTGGGAATGTGTGGGAATGGTGTACGGATTATTATGATTCCGGATATTATTCGCGAACACCGGAGAGTGATCCAGTAAATCAATCGAATCAATTTGGCTCGGACCGCGTGGTCCGCGGCGGTTGTTGGCACGGTTATCCGGGGACCGTGCGTTCGGCGTGCCGCTACGGGGACATTCCCGGCGTCCCGTGGCACGACATTGGTTTTCGTGTGGTTGTAGGTGGTGTTGCATCCCGGACTAATTAGGCTTGATACTTTATCTCTTTTACCCTTGGGATTATCAAATTGGAACTTTTTGCTCGCGAAGCGAGCTCGCGTGAATTTTAATCTAATCTTAAATTTATAGAGAGACAGGGATATGAGACAATCAAAAATTACTCATCCAGTGGTAGTACAAAAATTGTACGATATCTTGGTGTGGATATCTCCAATCATCGCCAAATTTCCAAAAGATAAGCGGTATACATTCGGCCAACGAATGGAAGAATTACTTTTGGATATTCTTGAAACGCTGGTAGAAGCGGCGTATACGAGAGAGAAATTGAATCTGTTACGGAAGGTGTCAATAGCCGGGTACCTTTGACCCCCCTGGAGTCGGTTAGGTGTGACCC
>CAYPPG010000141.1:0-6063 GCA_964412555.1 uncultured bacterium | reverse complement strand
GTAATCCACCTTAAAAAAAGGTTAAATTTGTCTAGACAATGGGGTACACCTTAGAAAAAGTATGGATATAATTGATTTAATGTAGTATTCATCTAATGCATTTTTGAAAGTTGATTCATCATGAATTCAAAATGTTACCTCCTTTGCCTCACACTTAAATTCACGTTTATCAGTTTTCTGCCAGTTTTTGCTCAAAACATCAACACTCCGGACAATTTTCCTGACCCAAATTTTCGTTCAGTTGTTGAAAAGTTCATGGAAGTGATACCCGGCGGTACATTCAGCGCACAGGATGCAGCATCGAAAACGGGAATGATGGATTGCGCCTTAATGGATATTAAAGACATGAAGGGGATCGAATTCTTTTCTGGTATCAATAACTTGATTTGTTATATCAATTCCTTAACTTCGTTGGATTTGTCGAAAAACCTTTCTTTGGAGTGGTTGGATTGTAGTTTCAACGACCTTGAGACACTTATATTACCACTCCACTCTAATTTAAATATATTGGATTGCAGTTTTAATCTATTAACGGATATAGACAACCTAAAATCCCAACCTTTTTTAGGTCTAAGCGGGTATGTCGATGTGCGCTATAACAACTTGACCTGTGACGATTGGGAAATGATAGTACTACTTCAAAATAGAATCGGCGAAGCCATATTCGTGCACGATCAGGATTTTGACTTCGAGTATCTCTTTTCGGGAATTGCATTTTCTCCCCAGAATGATACCGATCTCTCTGAGTGCCGAAACATTTTGCCGATCGGATATCAGACGACAGTGCCCATACAGAATTGGACTCCCACGCAGGCATGGACACCCACGTCCAGTGGGATACCCACTTTGAGCATGAGTGCTACTCCTACCCCCATCCAGTGTTTAAAAGAACCGATTGTCTTTGAATTCGATCAATCGGGATTAACCGCGAATGGTTGGGCAGAAATTCCAGGAGGATTTATTCCTAATACTTCTTCCGGTTCGTTCGCATTTCGAAATTTTTTGTCTCAGGAGTATCCCGAATCGCAGGATGGAAAAGGTTTGTCGGTTACTGTGCAACCTGGACAAGTTACTTTTCTCTACACGCTTGATGCGCTCCAGACGGGAGATTCACCGGTTTTGTTGCGCTTATATGCTCGTGCGAGTTCTTCCACTGCGCAGATAGGATTGGTTGCGTTGAAAGGAAGCCCCGGACTTTGGGATGGCTCTCTTGGTGTCATGTTGCCCAATACAACAAAACACGCAGTAAATCAAGAAATTCGTGAAGTCCTGCTCTATCAACCGGATGACGAAGGCCTGATAACTCCAGCGATTCAAGTGTTGGGTTTGCCATCAGATTATAATACGACAGTATTTTTTGACCGGTTGGAAGTACTGCCAATCAATCATCCTGTTTTTTCATCAACCGGGTTTTCTTGTGATTCTACTTTTGGGCAGATTCCTGAGCCGGTGTTGCTGTATCGTAACGACTTCAGCGCGGCGTTACTGGAACAAAACGGATGGAACGAAATCCCCGGTGGTTTTACTGGCATGGAGGCGGGAGGGATACGCTGTGGAGATTTTACCACTGATCGTTTCATTTCTTCACAGGATAGAAAAGGGATTACGATAACCGTCCGGTCGGGGCAGGTGGAACTTCTGTACGCCGCTCAGGCGATTGATACGGACGGATATCCCCTCTTGCTGAAAATGAACGTCAGGGCGGATTCTCCCGATGTGGCCATCGCATTGGGGGCGCTGAAGGGTGACCTTGTAACAAATCAATACGTGGACGATTCCATCGCGTATCAAATTCCGGTCGATGCCAATGCATTTATCCGGCAGGAGCGGCAAATCGTTATCATTTATGAGCCAGACGAAGGTTCATTGGTGACTCCCATCATCCAGACCGCGGCCGCGGTGAACGCGGGAAACGTTCACGTGTTTATTGATTCCATCGAAGTGTATATTTTGGATAAAACCATATTCGCTATTCAGCCGATAGTGGAACCGTCACCAACATCTGCGCCGACGCCGGCGTTTACCCATGCGCCGGTGTCAACTTACACGCCGGCCTTCACACAAGCGCCGACGCCAACTTATACGCCGGAGCTGACGAATACTCCGGAAATAAGCCCCATTCCCATAAATCCCGTGCTGGTCGATGGCGAAGCCGGGGGAACCATTGTCTTATCCGACCAGGCTGCTGTAGTAATTCCTGAAGGATTTGCTTCCGGTGAAGTTACTATTACCTTCAATCGGGTTGCCGGTCCCTCGAATCAAAGAACGGACGAATACGCCATCATGTCGGGTGAGTATGAACTCTCCATGGATACAGAAAGTGATTTCAATTCGGATCTGGTTCTGATTCTCCCAGTCGTGAATAATGAGTGGTGGGATTCGGTGGATGTGTCATTAGCGGGTGTGCAGTATTTTGATGAAACGGATAGAGTATGGAAATCCTTGGGGGCCTTGGCCGAGTTCGATCCGGCTGCAAATTTGCTGACATTCCGATTGACGCTACCTCAAGTTGATTCCAGTTCGGTATCTGGGAAGGCGTCCAAACCCAATGCCAAAGTACACCCTGCTGAAGATACGAGTTTTCTCGGTCGAACTTATAAACGAAAATTCAGAGTCTATATTCCTTTTTTCGGAAGCATGTTCATCACTTCACTCGCCGATTCCAATTTTAAAATTCACTATTATCCCCAATCGGTAAAAAAAGACGCGGCCTGGAGCGCGGTCGGCAGCGGCGTCTATGAAGATACTCTCGTTCCCGATTATATCGAGGATTTGGACAAAGCCATGAATGAGGCGTTGCGAGGGTTGTTGGCTTTGAAACGGGATGACGGCAACGCGGTGTTCGGCGATCCGACGGCGGGATTGATCGGGAAAAATACCGTGGATGTATACGTGCGCGACCTGGGCGTGGCCAATGGCAATTCCGCGCCGCGAGGCTGGCTCAGCGGTTGTATTCAGATCCACGAAACAAAACTGGAAAACTGGCAAGACATGCGAGGCACCACCGCACATGAACTGTGCCATTACCTGCAGGGGGATTACTATTCGCTCGGTGGAAAGCCGGCGGCATGGTTTTTCGGCAATCTCTGGTTCTTCGAAGCCACTGCCAATTATTACTCCGCCGTAGCCATGAATATGAACGCGGCACAAAAACGAAACTATTGGTCAGAAACGATGGCGAAATATTTGAGCGTCCCCATGACCGCCAACGAAGAAGCCAGTTATTACACTCTGTCGCATTTTCTGGATTGGCTGGAATACAAAAAATTCCCCGGAGAGGCCGTCGTGGCGAATGTAATGAATCAGCGGTTCTACAATACCGATGATCGCATCAATCTCAATACGGCAATCCAAAATCATTCGGCTTCCGCCCATTCACTACCGAGCATCTTCCAAGAATATTGCGAGTTCCTTTTCAAAAATCCAGACCATGCCGATTATGATGAATTGAACAAGCAGATCATCGGCAGCTTGTCAGCGGATTTGTTACAATATCTATCTCCCAAGGAAGCCATCGGATGTACGTTTCTGTACTCGTTGCAAACAGGAAAAACATCACTCTATTTTGATATGAAAAAACGTCTGGATTCGCTATCGGCCGCCTATCTAAAATTGCGGACGAACACGCCGGAAGAAGGATTGATGGTTGCCCGCTATGACCAATGCCAGGGTGAGGGATTGGCGGTGACATCAACCTTGACTTATGCGCCCGCCGGCGTGGATGATCAATCGTATACTAATCAGGAACCGCTGGAAAAAACTTGGGGGGTTACAAATCCACTCTCCATCAAAAATTTCGGTGGAAGCGGGGGGATATCCTCCTTCGAGCAAATATTCATCAACCGAGGATTCGGTAGTGGAACCAATATGGTGGCCAATTTGCATTGCCGGTATTATCTTTTGCTCAAACCGGAAATTATTGAAACGATAGATGGAGTAGTTTTATGGAGCACGAAGCAAATCGGTAATATTCCTCTCGAGTTCATCACCGGATATGACATCTATCGCCTTGATACCCCTCAATCTACACAAGGCGTCAAGTTGAATCCAACACCGATTCCTTATTCACCTCAACAACAAAGTTTTTCGGATGAAACTATCAAAAAAACAGATACACTCGTGGTCTCTGTGCGTGATACACTGGGGCATTGTTGGCCGGAAATTACTGCAACCAAGGTAATCATCGATAATATCACTTGTGACAGTGCACCGGTCGGAGCGCTTGTGGCCATTACTGGCAAAGGATTTGGGACAAGCCAGGGTACGAGCCGTGTTCTCTTTTGCGGAAAGGAAGCAACGAATATTTCATATTGGAGCGATACGCGTATTACCCTGCAGGTTCCAGTGGAAGCGAAAACCGGTAACGTTGCCGTGACCGTCAATGGGGAAGTCAGTAATACCTATCCTTATGAAATCGATGAGTTTTTCTTTGCGAAAATCGAATCCTGGAAAGAAAATATTTCTGTTTGGGTATCCTATTACCCAATAGCCGATTATGCGCTTGCACTTTCGACTGAATTGATTCGTCCCAACAATTCCGGCGGAACCATTGTATGGACACATCCGAATCAGGGAACCATTTCAGGGGAGGCGGACATGGAGCACTACACACGCAATTCTCGCGGTGAAGATTTCCTGTACAAAACGGTGAAAATCACGTTTGAAGAGATACCGCTGTGGTATTGGTGTCATTGTGAGTCTTTCGATTTCTTCTTATCGATAATCAGCGAATGTGACCACCCTACTTTTATTCGGTTTGGACGAGGAGGTCACAATCCGGAGGGCATTAGTATAGAGATTAGATATTATGATGAGAACGGTAATCTGACCGGAACCTATGATTCGGAGCAAGTGGACGACAACATTGAGTTACATGTAAATTTCACAAGTATGTAGGATATGTGTAGTCTATCCTTGCCACACATCCAAATGGGTACCAAGGATAAGCGCGGTCTATCCTTGACGAAGAAGCCGCAAGCCCCCGAACTACTACCGGTTCGACTTCCGAGTGGAGCTATTTGTTAAGCGTTGAATCTCGCAACCGTTTTGCCAACCACAATTTGATTATGAACTGCAGAGGTATCACCAACCACTGTACTGATCATCCATATCGGGACTTCCATGGGCAACAAGAAAGATTTTCCTGCCGTAAGAAGGGATTCTCAATTGACACTGATCAAAAAGCAGTGAACCAGGTACCAGGGATAAGCGAAGTCTATCCTTGCTCAACCACTCGAACCAAACTCGAAATATCCTTCAATTCACTTGATCTCACCACCGACGCAATCCCCCAATGCACATGCAGCCGAAATTGAGACGCCAGCGACTCCATCCCCAAATCCAACCCATCCCGCTGACACCGCTCCTTCAACGGAACTTACGCAACTATACCATCGAAAGAATTGGGCTAACTTCTGATTTTGCCTGAAGCTAGCCGATTTTTTCCCCCACATATATCGCTAGTAAATTATAATATTATCATCAATCTTTTTTTATTTATGTTCTTGACAATACCTTTAAATAAAGGTATTATATTTAACATGAAACTACGAGTCGCCTACGCCAAACGTCGCTATAAAGATAAAGTCTACGTGACGCCCTTGATCGTTACCTCCTATCGGGATGAGAACGGTGTCGCACGCAACAAAACCTTGTGCAGCCTCGCCAAGTTGCTGGACTTTGTCGTGAAAGTGATCGAAAACGCCCTCAAACTGGGCGACACCGATGTCCTGGCCAAATATGTTCACATTCGCGAAATCAAGTATTTATATTCCATCGTCATCGGCCCGGTTTTTGTGGTCTTCACCCTCCTGAAACAACTGGGAATTTTCAGCTTGCTCATGACCCATTTATCGCCAAACGGCTCTACACCTGGATCAACCGCTGGGGCATGGAACGGTTTTTTGAAATCCAGTACGACGAAGGCGCTTTTTCGTACGTCCGGCGAAAAGAGGAAATCAAGCGCTATGCGAGGCTTGACGGTTGCTACGTGATCCGCTCCAACGTCAAAAAAAAGAACCAGGCTACGGAAGACCTACGGGATCGGTACAAAGATTTGAAATT
>CAYPPG010000140.1:0-6193 GCA_964412555.1 uncultured bacterium | reverse complement strand
ATTATCATTCAACCCACTCTACCAGGCTTTTACCCGGTTTGTGCGGAGATTGGATTTTGGATCGTTGTATTTTGAGGTCAATTTGGGAAAATTTTGCCGTTTGTGTTTATTTCCGGGTTTTGCGCTTTTCCGTTTCCAAAGTCGATTCTTAGGGCAGACTTCTTTTCCATAACCGGTTGACTGTTTTCCTTTGATGCATTCGGCTGTTGCATCTGTTTGTCTTTCTTGTGATTCTTTTTGTTTGATTTTTGTGTAACCTCTTGTGAATCAAGTGGTTGTGGCGAATCGGCCAATTTGGATTCGGCGAGGTTGTATACACTCATGTATAGACGCACAGTGCTTGAATAGAGACGGTAGAAGGATTGTGTTTTGGGATCGTTTACGTCGTCATCGTCCGACATTTGCGTTGCCATGCGGGAAAGCATCAATTCGATGGTTTTGAACTGGTTGCGGAGAAATTCTGTGGTATTCGCTTCGATGCCGGTGAAATCGGTGGGGGGTGTGATTATTTCGTTCATTTTTTGTCTTCCTTTTTATGTGAAAATGGTATGTCCCTCTATATATATGTGGGGAGGCGCAAAAAATGGGAAGTAATTGTGGATCAAAATATTTTTGTCTGAATCTGGATTGGCCTGGATTTTGGGATTTACGGGATGGGGGGTGAGACATTTGAACTACTGAGAGATGGAATTGAGATTAGAGTAATGAATAGATTTCATTCACATTGGAAAACAAAATGGTATAATAAAAATTAAGTCTTTATCTGTTGCGGACGATTTTTTGAACTAGGGATGAAGCATGCCTGTCATTGCTCGTTTTTATGGAATTTTGATAAAAATGTATTTTAAAGAACATGGAGTCCCCCATTTTCATGCAATTTACGGGGAATACAATGGCGTATTCGATATACAGAAACTAGAGATGATAGAAGGCGATCTTCCCAAACGAGCCATTAAAATGGTGAAAGAGTGGGCAAGCCACTATCAAGATGATTTGTTATCCATGTGGCAATCCCAAGAATTTCGCAAACTGCCGGGATTGGAATGAGATAGATCGATGAATCCGTACCCAAAAATAAAATCTGTACAACCTCAAGCCAGTCAAATGCTTCTTGTCGTTTTTGATAATGGAACTGTAAAACAATACGATTGCAGGAAATTGTTCGAAAACGAAGCTTTTAAACGCTTGAAGGAAGAGTGGTTTTTCAAAACGGTTCAAGTCGATGCCGGTGGGTATGGTGTGAGTTGGGATGAGGATGTGGATTTGAGTGAGGGGGAATTGTGGGAGAATGGGGACATTGTCATAGATGGTAAGATGGAAAAAAAAATTTTTAGTGCTGTGTGAGAGCGCTTCTGCACCGGGTACCAAGGATAAGCGTAGTCTATCCTTGGTCAACAATCCGTACCAAACTCGAAATATCCTTCAACTCACTTGACCCCACCAGCGATGCAATCCCACGGTGCACATGCAGCCGAAATTGAGACGCCAGCGACTCCATCCCCAAATCCAATCCGTCCCGCTGACACCGCTCCTTCAACAGAGCCAAATACACCCCCTCATAATCCCCCCCGAACGTCCGCCAGGTCATCTCCACGCCACCCTCCAAAGCTGCCTCGATATTCCGCGGCGGAGACGGATCGGCGACCGAAACACAAAACGCCCAGCGGCAGAGAATGTTCCAATTCTCAATCCCCGTCCGCCGTTTCAACGTGATCAACTGATCGCGCCCCTGCTTGGATATCCGTACCGTATCGAGTGACATAAAGAATCCTTACCAGAAATAGCCTTGATCGAGCGAAGAAGACTGCGCCGCCTCATCATAATTCAGCATGTACGAATGCCCCACCCACTTCTTCAACCGCTCATAATACCGCTCATCGATCTCTTCATCGGTGGACAGCAACAAAACCTGATGGCTCGCAAACGGAAAATAATGTTCAACCAAATTGATCCGGTGCGACGCGTCCAACCGTCCCAGCGGCGTATCGATGATCACCGGAATCGGCTTCCCCGACGCCCGCCCCAACGCCCACAACATCGACACCGCTAGTAACTGCCGCTCTCCCGCCGACAACTCATGCGCCTGGATTTCCTGCTGTTTCCCGTTCCGCAGCGACAACGAATACGTCTGCGGATCGATGTCGATATGATGAATGAACGCCTGTTTCCGCAATAGCAGTGTATAACTCTCCAGAATCAGCTTCGACAATTTCTCGACATTCCGTGCGACCACCTTCTCTTTGAATACCGAAAGTGTTTCCTGCAACCGGCCGGAATGCTTGATAATTCGATGAAGATCCGACACCCGGACTTCATATTCCTTACTCTTCTCATACTTCCGGTCCAGTTCCCGAACGGAATCATCCCGTTCCCGTTTCAGCCGCTCAATTTCCATACTTTGCCGTTCAAATGCCGCCTGCAAATCTTTCAGTCTCTCGTCATTCTTTTTTTGATCCTCAAAAATCTTGGACAAGGCGTCTTCATCCGGAACCGCCGCCAGTTTCCGGTCAAACTCATCGATATTTCTCTCTACGGTTTCGTATTCGTTCAGCAACATTCGGGCATCCTGCAAATCCCGATCCAACACACTTTCAAGCAGAATATCGATTTTCGTCTTCACGCTCGCATCCACATCCAGATACGTTTCATGTTCCGCTGATTGTTCGTAAGAACTGAGATCCTGTTGTAAAAATTCCTGAAGCCCCCGCAACTGCTCCGCAGTACAATCGGATTTTTTCATAAACGTAAACAACCGGCGGTCCCGCTTCTTCAACTCCTCCGTCACGATTTGCGATTGAGCGGCCTCCCGCTCACACTCGATCTGCTTCCGAATATCCATTAAAAAGTCCCGCGTCAACGCCAGTGGAAGCGCTCCCGAAGCCAGTTCAATGAGACGCCGTTGCAGTGTCTCTTTCTGCTTAGCCGCTTCTTTCCGCCCTTCCTCAAATTCCTGATGCCGCGCGTACAAATCCCCGCCTTGCTGCGAAAACCGGGTCTCCAACTCCTGTTTCAATTTGAGCGCCCGGTCGATCTTGTTCTGCAAATTGGATAACTCTTGCTTTTTCGAGGAAATCACCTGGTTGATTTCTTCGATGCGCTCTTCCAGCGTCTCGATCTCGGCCACATCCTTGATATTTTGCCTTTCCTTCTGTTTCCGCCGCTGCAACACCGTCAGATCGGTCTTCAATTGCTCGACCAGATCCACCCCCAGCAATGCATTGATCGCAGCATGAAACACTTCCCCCGCATGACCGGTTTCCGCCAGCGCCTCGATCTGTTCTCCGTCAAAAAAGAAAAAATGCGACAAACGCGAAGGGACAAACCGGTCCACATGTTCGATCCACGTTTCCGCCAGTGTCTCGTCAAATCGCCCGTCAACCTGCACATCGAAATCTTCAACGGCTCCCTTATTCCCCATGGCAAACGCCCTGCGCAAAATCAACTCATGCTCCTGCCCGTCTTCCGTGCTGCGGAACTTCAGTTCGACATACGCCCCTTCGCCGGGCGGGACATTTTTGTTGATGCGCCGTTCCAAATAGTCTTCGTAAGCGGTATTTTTATTCCGCACAAAGGTGGATAGTTTCCCATACAAAACAAACTGCACCGCTTCCAACAGCGTCGTCTTGCCCGCCCCATTCAAGCCGCCGAACAAGACAATCGGTTTCTTCCCGGAAGGCGGAGTCAACACGGCTCGCTGCTCTCCCTGAAAGATGCCGAAATTGGCTATGGTGATTTCATCGATGATCATAGTCGTCCGTGAGCGATTCAAATAACGGCAGCCCGTTCTTCTGCGCCGGTTGGGATTGCGGGAAAGAAGCACGCCTGTTCGTTCCCGCTTTCAGGCGGGCGCGATCCAGCGCGTCTTGTTCATCGTCATAGAAACAGCGTTCGATCGCGTTCTCGATCTCGGAAAACAACCCCCGGCGGTTGACCATCGTGCGGTACCGCCGCTCGATATCCAACAAATTCCGCGCCATCTCGAAATGCAGCGCATCCCCGTCACAGCTCTCTTTCAACAACTGCAGCGTCTCCGCATCGAAGGTTAAATTGTCGTCGATGGCTTTACCCGGATATTTCTCCTCCATCACCCGTTCATAGATTTGCGGAAGCAGGTCCTCGATCTCATGCTTCTCCACCACCCAAATCCGCCGGATTTCCTCCAACTCCTCAAAGGTGATCAACTCGATAGCCCGGACCGTTTCCGGCCCATGCTCCCGAATCCACCGCTGCGTTTCCAGCACCCGTTCCAGCACGGCTTTTTTCCGGTGTTCCGCCATGATCCGCGACCGCGTCGGGCTTTCCGCGGTCCGCGTGCCCAGCACTAAAAATAGAATAATAAAATTTTTCAAATGGAGGGATAAGGCGTTATAAAATACTTTGCCTCAACAACTTGTAATTGATCGATCCCATCTAATTTTTTTCGAGGATCAGCAAAATGACATTCCGCTATAAAAAAATGGATTTCTGAACGATCCAGAAAAACTTTTAGATATAACGGAATAATAGGGATTTCCTTCGGAACGTTTCCAGCAAATGCGAGTATAGGATAAATCAGTTTGTGCTTTGCAATCGATTTGAATGTCATGTTTGTTTTTGCTTCGAGTACAAATAGATGCTGTTTCCCCTGTCTTTGCCCGATGAAAAGAGCATCTACCTGAATTTGCCCATTCTTATGAGTGGTGACGACATCGAATTGAGAATGAGGTTTTACACTAAAGGTATAGGTCGAAGAACCGGTGGCAGGAATAATGAACTCGTTCAGATCATCCAATTCAAGTGCTTTGTTGAATAAACCAGAAGCAAACGAATAATTGACCAAAGACGTTTCCGAAACGGAAGGCATGAGATAAAACGGGAATAAATTTTTCGCTTTCAAAGGTGGTTTATAGTACAAGCATTTAAGATTCCCGAATGTTTCTTGATCGAATAAGAAATATTTACTTGGACCTTTCTGCGATTTTACTAGACAAAATTGAGTTCCTGTACCTTTTGAATGCCCTAACCGCAATATCATACAATTCTTGGCTTTCAAGTTAGTATCAAGTTCATTGTAAGAATCGATAGAAATGTACTGTGCCGTTCGATGGGTATTGATACCTTTTTTATTATTTTCCTCCAAATAATCCTGAAATGATTTTGGCCCCCAAAAACATTGGTCGTTTTCTTCCATCTCATTCAATGCAATGTCAAATAGATTTTTGGGTTTTATTGATTCCATGTTATCGTATCATTGCAAGACCACTCTTCATGATCCCTCTAAATCGATCGAATCACATATTTCTGAGGGGTTGATTTTCAAGGCTTTACATATCGATAGCACACACAAAAGCGATGGATTCCGCTTTCCTCTTTCCAGCAAACTGATATACGTACGATCCAAATCCGCATATTCGGCCAGTTGTTCTTGAGTAATTCCCTTACTTTTCCTGACCGATTTCATATTTTTCCCAAATTGTGCAAGAACATTGATATCCATGTATCAATCTTTACCTAGTAGTGACTGCCAGTCCACAGACTGACAGTCACATTTTGGGAAATATGAGTGCTAGGATTTCAAAAAGGTAGGTTTAGCCCGTAAAAAGAATAACGCTTTTCCTGAACGTCAATTGAATATCTTAAATTTTTTCGATTGGTCGACTCATTCTCACGAACTTACGGAGCCAGTTCGCGTTTGCTCTAGCGTTCTTGTTACTCATACAGAACCGGTGGAACGAATCGCCCCTGATAGAAGGATGAGAGACTCCGAAATACATCGATAAGCTCCTCGACAGAGATTGCCTCGTCATGTAACACCAGAATTTCGGAAGTCTCGCCCGGCTTTCCCATGGTTACTTGAAGACGCTGCTTTTGTTACCCAGAACCGAGTGTATTTCGGTGAAGCATTTTGCTCATATGCAATAAATTTTTTATTAAATTTATATTTTTAGGATGTACGTCATTTTTGTTTAATTTCTTCCCAACTCCAACTATCCAGATTGGCGACGATTCCTCCATGAAGCAATATACCCTCCATATTTATAGCTCGATGGGCAAATTCCTCTGCGAAAGGGAGCAGATTTTCTGAAACATATGTATCAAGAAATTCAATATGAACTGCGTCCACAGAGTAAAAATGATAACATAAATTTCTTTGTACATCACGATAAGCCTCCTGACGGGAAATACGTATCCAAGGCATTAACACAGGATCAGA
>CAYPPG010000139.1:0-6248 GCA_964412555.1 uncultured bacterium | reverse complement strand
TCGCAAGTGATTGAGGGGGACAAAATCGATGAAATATAAGCTGTGAACGGGTACATTGGAATAACGATGGTATTTTTGGAACATTTTCTTACAAATACACATTTTTTTTAAAAAGGGTCTTTACATTCATTGATTGATGGTTTAGAATACTCGCGGAAATTACTGATACAAAACTACCATCATGTGGGGAGAAAAATAAATGATGAACAAGTCATTGGTTTTTTTTGTGTTTCTGGGAATCGTGATTCTCAATTCGGCAAATTTGCCAACTCATGCTGAAGATAGCACATATCGTCCTGGAAAAGATAATCCTTACGAAAGTCCCAAACAGTGGACTCTGTTTCGCGATGATGAACTCGCTTTTTTTCAGGAAGAGGTTGAAAACAAACGTCTGATATCCCAATCATATTGGATGACCAGTGATAAACAACTGCATCATGGTGATGAAAGTGTGACGGAAAATTTTGTTCATAAAAGAGAGACGGTATATTCGGACTATGGTTCTTTTCAGATCGCCAGTGATTATGGTCGTTTAGAGCAAGATGTCGACCACATGGTTCGTAGTTATTATACGGAAAAAGGGACATGTGTGGTTGAATTACTCGATGAGTCGCTTACCGTTAAAAAGTCGTTGGTGTTGAATGATAGTGGAGATGACGCGAGATTCAATTTCACTGATGTATCCATTGCGGATCTTTATCCTGCGGCGGATGATAATGATGAATATCATGAAGAAATATTGGTAGCGCGCTCCTACCGAAAAAATCAAAAGTATTATATTTCCCTTTTGTTGCTCGACCACGAATTCAACAAGATGGATGAAATCACAGAATTGCGATTTGAGCCGGAAACATTGGAAAGTGGTTTTCATCCCATGGCGGTTCGCTTGGAGAGTGGAGATTTTAATGGCGACCACAAACTCGAAGTAATTGTGACGTTCTTTTATTACGGTGGGGGCAACAATCGAAATAAGTTCGTATTTTGCGCATTTGGATATAATCATGAAGAAAAAAAACTCGGACAGGGACCGATCTGTTATGGTGAAGATATTGAAGCGCCTTTCAAATATGTCGATACAGCTGCGGGAGATTTCAATGGTGATGGCAGAGATGACCTGGCGCTTTTTGATCGTAGCCTGATCTTCTATTCAGCAGACGAAAATCTCAATATCACGCAAAAGAAATACCACCGGTTGCCCTATGCGGGGAATCCTCTATCCAATTTCCGTTTAGTTTCTGGACTCTTTGTATGGGATCAAGATACCGAATATCATAATGCCCGACGTCAGTTGGCTCTCGTATATAATTACAATTACTTCAATATTGAAGTAGAATTATTCACCGTGCACGGAGATTATTCATATGATCGAACAGGTGGAATAACGGTTGGAGATAAATATCGCGACGGAGAATATAGAGGATACGATGTTGTTGCCGGAAATTTTTTCGTTGAAGATGGCGATCATCCTAAACCCGTTGAGGAAATCGCGATTTCTTATATTCAAACTTTTGAAAATATCCAATCATTTGGGGGATTTCGTTCTGGTGAAATTACTCCTTATATTACCTTTTTCCAAGTCAAAACCAATGATAAAAAAGGCTCATTGGAAAAAATAACCACCTTCACCGGTGAAACGGATTCATATCAGAATCAATTTGATTATAACCGTCAAGTGACTCGTTCAACAACTCTTTGCGTCATAGATCGAGACGGGGATTCGTTGCGTTTAGGCAAACCGGTTCACGTGGAAATGGATAATTTTCTTACAGTAGAAGTCGTGATGCAAGAACCTCCCAAGCACGTTGACTTTCTCCCTGCAGATCCAACGGATTGGTCGACGGGATGGGAGGTGATCAATGTAAATGCCCATCCAGAATTTTGTGTTGTTTTTCGTGATGAAGAAGAAGTTATTGTTGAAACTGAAAATCGTTCCTCTACGAGTCTTTCGCTCGGGGGAAGTTTAGCCGTCTCTACAGAGAAATCATGGAGCACTAATGCTTGGATATTTGGTGGAGCGGTGACTCTCGGTTTTAAAGCGAAAGCTGGCTACGACTATACGCGAAAAAAGAGTAGTTGGAACAAGAATTACAAAAGTTTTTCACGCGAAATCGAATTGGAAACCAATGAGGATGATATTTTATATGGTAAACACCAACTTATCGATATCTGGCGTTATCCGATTCTCAATGAAGTCGATGATAACGGTCGAAATGTCTACATCGATTGTATTCTTCCTGGACCGTATGAGAAATTTGCTGGTAGTGGTTTGCGGTATGAGCACTACCAACCAACGATCATCAATCGTCACCTACTTTCTTATCCATCCGATGATGGAACCTTTCCACCGGATCTTGGTACATTTGAACTTCCCGATGGAACCAAAAAGAAGGAAGTCATGACCGAAAACACGGAGTATGCTTACACAGGAAATAAAGCGGATATCAATCTAGAGTGGAATGAAAGTTCGGAGAGAGGAAAGAGAAAATCTACGACTCATGCCATGAATTGGAGTACGGATATCAAAGTCGCCTATAAAGGAAAAGCAAAAATTGCCAAAATTGGGGGCACAGAAACCAAAAGCTCCGTCAATGTGAATTTTCATGGTAATCATTCTTGGAATGATACCGAAATCAGTAAAACCGAAACGTCATCCACGCAGGGAGTGCGCATCGAAAATCCCGAGCTACCTATACCTAATAGTCATTGGAGTTTTGCTTATAAACCCGCTGTTTATATGATGGCCGACGCTGGTGGAGTGAAAGCCGCCCACGCTGTTGATTTCGATTCATTGGGAACCTTGTGGAAACAGTATTACGGTAGTCGTCCTGATTTGAGTCTGGCTCTACCCCATCGTTTTCATAGTTTTCGTGATAGTAAAGCCAAATATGTAAAATGGCACTTGAATCACGAGAATGACCGTATGAGTATGCGTGGATTCTTTTTATATAATCCAGAACCGAACAAAGAATCCGGAGAACGAGTCTTGATTGCTCGTTCCAACATTAACGAGGGAGATGAAATCGATCTGACCGTTCGTGTTTACAACTTATGTTTAAGTCAGGAAACCGGTCCTTTTAAAGTCCACATGGAAGCTGTTAAAATCGACACCGCAACCGACTTCGAAGTCGGTGATCGGATATTCATCGGAGAAGCAAATGTTGAATCTCTCGATCCACGTGAAGTGCGTGAAGTCGGCGTGCGGTGGGACACGACCAATTATGGATTAGATGTCGGTTCTAACTTGGCCTATCGGTTTTATGTTACACTTGATCCCGAGAATGACGTTGAAGGCGAAATCCATGAATGGAAGGATGAAGATCACATAAACGTGGAAGGTTGGACCGACGAAACGGGTCGATTGTATCATGGAAACAATGAAGGATATTATCCTGAAACGGGTGGATTCTTTGTTCATAAGAAAAATAACGCGAAAACTTCAAGGTCTGTTTCAACTTTCGCGGAGGCAAGTAGTGACATTCCAACGATGGAATTGCATGAACAATCTCTAGCGATTCTCACGGATGATGGTCTGTTAAATGAAGGGGAAATTCAAGTTCCGATCGGAAAAACATATAAGATTCGGTTACATATTCAACAAGACAAAGAATACGATCCCACTCATGCAATGGTATATTTTCATGACCAACATCCCGACAGCACTGATGAAGTCTTTGATATTGATCGCGTAACAGGATTCTTTGCCGATACATATATCTGGGGATTTTGGACTCCCAATGAATTAGGACCTCAAGAGATTTGGGCTGCATTAGGCAACAATACAAACGAAAATCCAGCAAGAAATTTGCATGATTCATTGAAAATTGTCGTATTCGATCCGAATGTTACTCCCGTTCGTCAATGGCAAATTTTCGAGTAAATCAGCTGGTATTCGAACCATTCTTTTTTAAAGAACACAGAACCATCTTCTTTCTGTAATTCTAATAATATAATTCACGGGAATAAAAACTTCTCTCACCTTGCAATCCTATTCTTCCTTGAAATATCTACTCACTACGCATATCCTGAAAAAAAGTATTCAAGCAAAGAGGTAATTATGCCAAAATTGATGACGAATTCATTCCCTGTCGTATTTTCGATTTTTTTATTTTTATCCTTCACATTTTTAATCGGACCTGATTCATTTTCACAGGCCAATGATATTTCGCTTGCGCAATCGTTTCCAGAAGAGCGGTTGAAGGAAATTTTAATTCCACAGAATGAATGGCATCCGTATCCAACCGTTTCGGAACGCGAAGAGTGGGATCAAATTCCTGATGCCATCCAACATAAAATCATTGAAAAAGCCGAAAGTTTTTCGGAATTGGAAGTTCCACCTCTTCCCGCTTCGGTTTATTTACAATTCAAACGCAACGGTAATCGCAGCAACTACCAGGATTTGTGGTTTGAGCGTCGCAGCCGGCTCCATTATCTCGTCACGGCTGAGTCAATGTCATTAAGTTAACGAGTCTGTTTATACCCATAAGAATAAGTTTGTCGATTGCGAATCTTTCGTTTCCGAGAGTAGTTGCGATCGGGCCGAATGGGTTCCGGTTTTTGACGGAAGAGATTCATCAAGTCGTTGATGAGTGTTGTCACCGATGATCGCACGAAGAGAAGAACCAACGTATCTTTGATATAGGATAGAGCCTTGGTGAAATTGACTTGATATGAGTAGGCGCGATTTGTACTTTCGTAAGAAATCTCGTCTTGGACGTTATGAATCAATACGGCCGTCAAATTGAGAGAAAAGATCCGGGCATGGAAATCCTGATAGATTGACTCGACAGATTTGCCTGTGAAGTTTTCCATTTGCAAACGATGTTTCATGGTTTTAAAATTTTCCTCAATGCCCCATCGCTCATGATAAAGGTTTCCGAAGAGTTCGGATGGAAACTGAGTCGAATCGAGAAGAGATGTCATGAGAATTTCAATGTCTCCGTTTTCCAACTCGACTCGGATTAACCGAACCGTTAGGGGATCGGTGGAAATGGCATGTTCCCGGCATTTGGAAACGGTTTCACAGTATGGCAGAGAGTGATACCGCATAGAGCACTTGGAAGAGAATATCCTGTAGGCAGGCCGTTGCCGTCTCTCGCGATTCATCCGCGAGAGCGCTGGAAAACGCTGAAATCACCGGAATGAGGCCTTCCGGCTCCACTCCGGCGCTTTCAGCGCTGGTATTCAGACCCAACCGAAAAGGATGCCTTGCGGCATGATTCACTTTTCGATCGAGTCCGAATGCGGTTTCCTTTCGTTCTTCACGGCATCGGCGCAATTGCCGATGACGATCCGTTTGGGGTATCTCGATAAGAGATCGGATAGTTTGGCGTGCAGTTGATGGGTGGTTTCCGCATCCACGCCCAGGATTTGGATGGTCACAAATCCTGCGGTTAGATTCTTTTGGACATTTTTAAGTACATCGGATTTGCCCGTCTCGATTTCGACAGCGATGGTTTCCTCGCCTTTGCGGGCGACCAGATCCACATACTCTCCGGTCTCGAGTGGATATTCGAGTGTGACGGCATAGCCTCGATCGCGGTAATACTCCGCCGCTTGCTTTCGCCAATATTCATGGACAATGCCTGGATTTCGGTTTGATATTTGATTTCCTTTTTGGATTCCTTTATCATCCCCGTGCCCATTCTTATTCATGAATCCTTTTGTGATTTCCAATAGCACCACTTTGCCTTTGTGCGTCAAGATTTCCACCGGCGCTATAAACCCCCTGGCTTGCAGATGTTCCTTGAGATAATTGCCTTTCCTCCGGCTCACGCCCAACCGCTTATAGCGCTGCACCACTCCTGATAAGGGGTTGGTTTGGATATCTTCCAGAAAGGCTTTTTCCAGATTGTTAAGGGTGATTTCCTCCTCTTTCCTATCGGGCAGTGGTTCCGGCGTAACCTCTGCGGAATCCGCTTCAGGCGGGCTGTTCCGCCCGAAACCGGTGGAATAAGGCTCCATGTATTGCCGTAAATATTCATCCGAAACCACCCGTTGTTTCTGCTGCACATACGGCACCAGGATCAGGAACGGCTTCGTCCAGCGGCCCTGCATCTTGACAATCGCCTGGCCGACTTCCAATCGATTGAGGTATTGTTTCTCTTCCCCGTCAAACATCAGATAGGCGGACGCGGCATTGACATCCTCCCGGGATTTGAGATTCATGGTGAGGGTGCAATAGGTATTGCCCAGAGCCTGCAAGGAAATCTGCGAGGGATGCTGATCCACCAGCACAATCGCCTCGCCCA
>CAYPPG010000138.1:0-6258 GCA_964412555.1 uncultured bacterium | reverse complement strand
ATTGAAAGCCCGAAATGAAAGGAAAAATCAAGAGGTAATCCACCTTAAAAAAAGGGTAAATTTGTCTAGACAATGGGGTACACCTTATATCGTATTTTAGGAGAAGAGGAATGAGAAAAGTTTTCTTTTTTAAAGTGATTTGTTTTCTTTTTTCAATGAGTTCTTTCGCCGAGGTTATAACGATCTTGAAAGATGATTCCAATTTTGGATTGGAAAAGGAAAATCAGGAGATTGTTGAAGTTGAGAATTCGAAAAAAATGCTCGTATCCTCCCCAAAAATTACATCGCTTTCGGTGAAACCTCAATCTGGTTATTTGGAGAATTTTAATGACGGGATTGCGAATCACTGGTGGTTTCCATCAGGAAATATTTGGAATATTTCAAATGGAATGTTGATTGGCACTGGCTCAAGACGCGATCATCCCAATCCAAATTACCAATATATCGATATATCTGTTTACGAGCTACATAATTTTTCTGATTTTTATTTAAGTTGTCGTGCGAAATTTATCGATGCCACTGGCAGTAGTTCATATGGTGTGTTGTTTCGCAGAAGCGAGTGGAATGAGTATGGATATATGGTCTGTATTGAAGATAGAAATGGATGGGCTATATCGGAACACACAAGCAGTGGAGTAAGATGGCTTGATAACGATTCCTATTCAAGTTCTATCAACAGTTATTCTTGGAATCGAATTGAACTTGAAGTAAATGGTTCAAGAATCAGTTTTTATTGCAATGGGCGTCAATTAAGTTCAGTTTACGATTCAACTTTTAAATGCGGAAAAGTGGGATTGTACGTCGGAAGTTACACAAAAGCGTATTTTGATGATTTATATGTTGAATACGATTCGTATTGCGATACCCCGACGCCGACAAAAACTTTCACGCGAACGCCCACGAATACACCTACGAGAACAAAAACCCCGACACCGACGAAAACCTTTACCCATACACCAACCCCAACGAAGACACCGACACCGTTACCGACTCCTGAAATTGTGAGTAATGTTCAAGCATTTCAGCGAACCGATGGATCGAAGATCGTCGATATTTATTATGACTTGAATCATCATGAAATCGACCAGTTTGATGTATCTCTTGCGCTTTCTGATAATGACGGGACATCTTATTCTATTATGCCCCAATCCATTAGCGGAGATACGGGGAGTGTGTCGACCGGTAAACGCAAACATATTGAATGGGATGCGGGGGTTGATCTGCCGAGTGTGCTGAGTGATCGATTTCGGGCGGCGGTGACGGCGCAAAAAGAAGTCGATCCGTTTGAAGGGTTGATTGGTCCGTCCGGTGAGCGGATTTATGGTTTGGGATCGTTGTATGGAGCTGACTATTCTCCAGACGGCACGAAGATTATTACGTGGAGTACAATTGGAGTGGTTGAGTGGAATGCGGTTACAGGAGAGCGGATCAATTCCATTCTCACTGATGTTTCCGATGCTGCATACTCACCGGATGGAAGCCAAGTTCTGACAGGAAGTAGCGATGATACTGCCAAGTTGTGGGATGCCAATACTGGTCAATTAATGCAAACATTTTCTGGTCATATCGATATGGTTGGTTCCGTGGCATTTTCACCGGATGGGACGAAGGTGTTGACGGGAAGTCGGGATGGTACGGCGCGGCTTTGGTTGCTCGAAGGTTCGTTTAGCACCACGACAATTTCCGGAACGGGTTATTCCAACCGATTTTCTCTAAACACGCAAGAACCTACCTCGACACCGACGAAGACGTTTACTCCGTTACCGACAAAGACCGCAACTTGGACTCCAACGGCGACAAATACACCCACTTCGACGGCGACGCATACTCACTCACCATTACCGACGAATACATCCACACCAACGGCGACAGAAACATTCACGCCGATGCCTACGCATACTTTCACCATCACGCCGACACCGACGTTTACCGCTACTGCCACGAATACACTAACCCCGACACCGCCATTGGTGTCAAATGTGCAAGCTTATTCGATGGATGATGGTTCCAAACGTGTTTTTGTCTCATTCGATCTTTATCATCCTGCAGGGGACAACTTGTTTGTTTCTATTGCTTTTTCCGATGATGATGGCAATAGTTATTCCATTCAACCGATACACATCACTGGCGATCATGGTGAGGTGACGCCTGGGCAATCCAAAAATGTGATTTGGGAAGCCATTCTCGACATTCAGGGTGTGGAGAATGATCTTTTCCGGGCCGCGGTGACTGCTTCCACGGATGAAGACCTTGAAGGAGATACGTGCGGGTCGCTCGATCAGGTCATTACTTTTGATGGCGATCTTCTGACCGGCCTTGACTTTTCTCCTGACGGCAACACGTTGTTGATGTGGGGCGGACTTACTGGACCGCACGGTTTTTCGACAATCGATTTGCAAAGTGATTCTGCCACACAAATTTTTACGAAAATGGATTCAAAGATAAACGACGCCGTGTTTTCTCCCGATGGAAGAACTATTGCGACGGTTTCGGGATTTTATTCTTATGATGGCTACTTGCTGACGCTGTGGGATGCGAAAACAAAGAATCGACTTCGCACTTTCCAGAGCCAATTTGGTCAAGGGCACACCAATATTATCACCAGCGTTGATTTTTCCAATGATGGATCAAAGATCGTTACGGGAAGTATGGATCGAACGATCAATATTTGGGATACGGAAAGTGGACATTTGATTCGATCCATTCAATCGTATAATGGACAGGTTAATTGTGTCGATTGTTCGCCTGACGATGATACGATTTTATCCTGCGGTCAAGATGGATCGATCTATCTCTGGTCATCGGCCACGGGACAGATGATTCGACAACTGAAGGGAGTGGCACAAGGCACTTCGGCTGTATTTTCATCCGATGGATCAATGATCGTAAGCGGTGACGTCGAAGGCAATGTCATTTTGTGGGATATAAATAGCGGAAACAAGATTCGTGTATTGACGTATGGTGACCTGCCTAAAAGGGTAGAACAAGTGGCTTTATCCGCGGATGATCGTTATTTATTGGTGGGAGGTTATGAGCATCCAGAAGTGTGGTTATGGGATATAGAAAGCGGTGAGTTATTGTGCACCTACGAAAATCAGGATGGCGCTACATATTCTATAGCTTTTTCTCCAGAGGGAAGAACGATCGCCTATAATGCTCCCGTCCAGGCGGAAGCTTTTTTATGGTCTCTTTCCGATAATTTTAGCGCTTCACTCCGTCACACAGCGTATTCAGATCGCTTTTCGATCAATACGATTGAGCCGACACCGACATCTACATCAACGTATACATTGACGCCGACATACACATCGACAACCACTCCAACTTACACAGCGATTCCAACGGATACGGCGGTTCTGCCGTCTGTCACGCCGATTCCGACGGATATAACGCTTCCGACGCCGAATCCTGTTCTTTCAACCGTCACTGAAACACCAATACCGCAGAATTCTCCTACACCAACTACGACAAATACTTTCACACCAACGTATACACCGACGGACACCCCGACTTCAACAAACACTCCATTACCACAGAATACCCCCACGCCGAGCAATACACCCACGCCCCTTCCGACCGTGTTTCAGATTGTATGCACGAATGATTTTTCTATCGGTAAATTGATGGAGATCGATTTGGGGCAGCAGCCGGAAGGGTTGATTTCTGCGGACTTTACCAACGACGGATTTCAGGATTTATTGACGACATTGCATGGGGCGCAGGAATTGCTTTTGTTTGAGATGACGGGGGATGTTCACAACCCATTGATCGCTCATTCGATTCCGTTCGGGTTGGAGATGGAACCGGAATTTATTGCGCAGGGGCACTTTGACGATGATGGATATCTTGACGTATGTGTTGTGTCGTATGCGTATGAAACGATGGCGGTTTGGAAAGGAAACGGGGATGGCACGTTTCAAGAACCGATTGCGCTATCGATCCCGATTCACGATATTCGTTCCGCTGTCCAGCAGGGACGTAACCAGCCGCTGGTTTGCGCGGATGCGGATGGGGATGGATTGGATGAAATCTATGTCGTATTGGAAAATCAAGGGCAATTCAATCACATCATGAAATTTTCATTGTCGGCGGATGGGGATACGCTCGAAGGCGAGGGAATCGACCTGCAGGGCGCATCCATTCATACCATTCAAATGCTTGATCTTCAAAATCTTGAAGGGGATAACCATCTTGAATTGATCGTCGTTTCATTGAGCGAAAAAGCGGTCTTCTTTTTCCAGCAGAGCGAACCGAACGTTTATGAACTGACGCATATGGCTTCGTACGAAGACACGTTGGTTGGAAATCGAATGACGGCCTTTCGCAGCGGGAACGCGAATGACGATGATTATGACGACCTCTTGCTTTTGCCTCTTGACGGCAGCGCACGGCTTTATACGTCATTCGGCGCGGCATCCGTCGAAGAAGTGCGCGTTGGCGATATCGAATTCAGTGCGGTGAATGAGCTCGGCACGACATTGGATGACGCGTTGATCGAGGATTTGGATCGTGATGGGATTCCAGATTTGTTGTACGCCAGCCGTGAGAACGGGCCGGAGGGGATTACCAATGTTTGGCTATCTGGCGTATGCGGAAAAGAGTTGAATGTCTTTGAAGATGCGTTAAACATCGAGCAGGATATCCCGAAACAAGTCTTCACCACCTTGCGCATTGAAATGGTCGATTTGAATCGGGATGGAAAGCAGGATGTGGCTTTACTCGAAAGCTTTGCGAAACAATTATTTTTGTTGTTAAATACGTCAGAAGACACACAACCGCCGACGCCGGTTCCCACACCGAACACGATTCCAGTGGATATGCAAAATCTGCTGGACGGCGTCAGTTCGGTTGGTGACTATAAACAGGTGACCGCGCTTTCTTTCGGATCGGTGCCGGTGGACAACGCGTTTGATAGCGCGACAGACGGGGATGGGATGATTTGCACGCTGCAAGCGGGGCAAGGCATTTTGCTGATGCAGCCGGACGCGATTGCAGTGGGCAGCGAACCGGTCGAGCTGCGCGTTTCGGCCCGATGCAGCAGCAATGCCGTGCAGCTTGGGTTGGTGGCGATTGCGGACCTCGTGACCGGCAGCCTCGGATATGTTAATCCGACAAAAAGCGTAATTCCGGTTGATCGTTGGGAGCGGTTGCGTTTGCTTTATGAATCGCCAACTCAAAAAATTTATCCCGCTTTGCAAATTGTGGTTCCACACGGATCGGATGATGAAGTGGTGACCGTATATCTTGATCAACTCGAGATTACCTCGGTTGCAGAAATGGATTCCACGCCGATTCATTCCATCATTGATATGACATTTGATAGTATTGAGAATGTTGAAGTCCTGCATCCCAACGCTTTCTTACCGTCGGGGATGATGCCAGGAATTATTTCTCTCGTGCCTGGATTGAATGGGCAGGGCGTGCAGCTCGGATTGGAAGCAAATGAAGATGCGGCGCATGTGGCTGTCTTTACGAATCCACCGGAATTCCCAGCAATGATAAAAGGAACCATTTATGCAAAACGAACTGGAGGAGAAAACGGCATGACGGCTTTCGTGATCACAGACGGTGAACAAACCGCTGCCACTTTTCTGCACGCCACCTACCTTTCCGAAACGGACTTCCGACCCATTCGTATTGGTGGGAATTTTGAGATCGGCGGAAAATCAAACCCTCCGATTGGCGTGGTGCAGTTCGGTGGACCGGGGGTTATAGGTAAGGTCATTATCGATGAAATAAGTTTAATTACTTCAAAAGAAAGTTAAAAAATAAGTAGATAGTGTTTGTCCTTATATGACATAAAAGATTGAAACATATACGGTTATGTGCTATAATATTACTCGAAGATAACATATCAATATTCTCAATTCCTTTTATAGTCCATATTTTTCTATGAATCTTCGAGGAGAGTATCCGATGAGAAAGGCCTTCGAAATCCAGGGGCGATTTGATTGTCCATCCGTGGTGGAAGTGGAACTGAACCACAATTGTCGTGATGAAATAATCCCCATTCTTGAATCGCTGAAATACATTTACAGTCAGCCCGAGTTACGGGATAAAATTCTGGAACTCGTTGCGCAGGATGTGAACGGGAAAACGAGTAAGAAACGAGGCCGGCCCGGGATGACGTATTGGTCGATCCTGGTGTTGTCGGCTGTGCGTCAGGGGTGTAATTTGAATTATGATAAATTACAGGATTTAGCCGTGTCAATAGCCGGGTACCTTTGACCCCCCTGGAGTCGGTTAGGTGTGACCCGT
>CAYPPG010000137.1:0-6280 GCA_964412555.1 uncultured bacterium | reverse complement strand
GCTGTAACAGTATTTCAGATGAAATTCAAAACGGGACTTTTTACCGGGCCGTCAGAAGATAGCGTATTTCTTTTTTACCCCAACGGGGTTTTAGAAGATAGCCAGCGGGCAACGCCCCTGGTTGTGGAAGAGAAAAATCAATTCGCCCTGAAAGGGCAAAAGAAAGAGGTTTGTGCAATAACATTCTTTCGCCCCTTCGGGGCTTGATGCTTCTTTCTTTCTCCATTCCAGGGGCGATGCCCACTGGCTTTCTTATTCCACCCCCTTGGGGTGAATCCCTCATAAATTACTTACTTCCACGATGAGCCAAAAAAAGATTCTCTCAAAATTCTACCCACTACTCATTATTCTCATTCGGCAACGAAATCCCTTTTTCTAAAAGGTATTCCTTCATCCGCTTGATGAACCGTTCCGCTTCCGCAAGCATCTCTTCGTCATGAAACCGAAATCCCTTCTTCTTGAACAAATTCATAAAAAACAGATTCGTTTTGAATGCGTTCGTTTTTTTCTTCCTCTGTCAGAATGATGATGGAAGGAACACAGTCGGTTCCAATCGCGAGATCATATCCCGCATCGGCTAACTGCAGTTTGTATCGCCAGTCACCTTCTTTGATAATTAATAGGACATCCAGATCGGAATCTTCCCGAACATCGCCACGAGCTTTTGAACCGTAAACAATGATATCCTTTACAACTCCAGGAAATCGGCTTTGTAAAATTTCCTTATATTGTTCCAACCAAATTTTGTCATCATAATTAAGACTCAACATGAGAAAAACCTCTCTTTTTTAGTGGATAGTGATTAGTTATGAAAATCCGTTTTTCACTATCCACTATCAGTAAAAAATCACTTCCTTCTCCTCATCCAACATTGATTTGATCTTTTCCCGAAGAGAAGCTACAAACCGCTCCAATTCCTCTTCTGTCTTGATTGTCCGAACGTCGCCCCGTAAAGAACCGAAGTTCACATGCTCGATAACTTTTTCCTCATTTTCTGTTGTCCCTGGTATTTCAGCGATCTTTTTCAGAGACTCACCCACCAATTGCTGAAGATGGCTTTCTACTGCCGCTACTTGATTGCAGTCATCATAGTTTTCCAGCGAGTGCATCAATTCATCGAGCGGCTTGAGATAGGTGTCCCGCTCATCGCCCTCTACCGCCTTATCGTCCAATGCTTTCGTGAGGACGGCCCGCTGCGATTCGATAACTTTTTTCTTCGAAGATTTTAGATCGTCCAGTTTGCCTTGAATATCCTTCGCGACATCGTCCACGAGTGACGGCAAATCTTTGATCCGGTTATACGGATTCTTGGATTCCAGAATGGATTGAATTTCATCCAATTTCGATTTGCAGTCATCGCTCAAATAAAGCCGGTTGCGCTTGAACCGGCTCAACCGGTTGGAAGCGTCATCGAAAATCGGCACCATATTGTTGAAGAAACCCTTCACCGCATCCAAATCTTCATGAAGATCCAGCAGATTGTTTTTCTGCGTATCGATGGCTTCGAAATACGGCTTGTTCTCTTTGACGTTTTGTACCGTTTCCAGCAGAGCAAGAAATTGTTCAACCGTCTCTTTGCCGGGATACTCGCGCTTTTGGTAGTATACTTTTACCGTTTGCGCTTCATTGAGTTGCTCATCCAACAGAGAGCGGATTTTGTCCGTCAACTCGTCTTCATCATTGGGATAACTGGACTGCCCCGTCAGCTCCTTGACCGTCTTTTTTACCCTTTCTTTGAGGATCGTATCGATGCTTTCCCGCAGACCAAGAACCAACTTTTCAGCATGAGGCGATTTGACCAAATAATCATGGAGCGTTTTGTCTCTGCGATCCACTCCCTCGCCGCCGCATCGGGGAGAGACCTTCTTCGTGACAATCAACCGCGCAACAAGCCCCGCAACATCCATTTCCCCCCAGCCATACGGTGCACGGGTGAACTTGGTTTGCAATGACTTGAGGGTCACTTTGTGGTTCATCCGGATTTCCGTATCGATATGCCGTTCCACTTCATCCAGCGCCAAGCGGTTGGTTCCCACTTCAAAGAACGTGTTTTCCTCGATATCGTTAACGGTGAGAATTCGCAGAACCTCATCCGCACTGTTGATCGGATGCGTGATATAGTCGAAATATTTAAAGATGTTCTCCACCAAACTATGAAGCGCAAAACCCATCACTTCCTTCGCGCTTCGGGCTTCACAGGGGATATCATTCCCACCGGAAATAAGTTCCGCCTCTTTCACCGCTTCTTCCAATTCATGAACGATGCGCCCTTTGGCCTGGTTCACCTCGTAATGTTTATCGTTCAAAATCTTCTGCAACGATTCCGAATTGCTCTTGGAACTTTTTGTGCGCAGATATTTTTCCGTTTGCTTGACGGCTCGGATTTCATCGATGTATTTTTCATTCGGCGGAAGGCGCAGCACCACACACTCGCTGTGCTCGATGGTTTTCGCCAACAGCACCTGGCGGTCCATATCATGCCAATCATGAAGCGGCGTAATCAGCCAGCAGGTGATCTCATGACTCTGCTGCCCTCGAAAGCGGTCGTCCACTTTTTTGTTGAATCCGAATACCCGGTTCTTGGTATATTTGAATTTTGGCTCTTTGTAGATATCATCGAATACAACTTCCGCAATGAAATCGACAATTTCCGAATCATCCACCTCCACCTGCTTGATTTCCTTGCTCACATCCTGCTCTTCATGCGTCAAGAAGTTGTATTCATCCCCGCTCTGCCCGATGAGCGTCTCTTTTTTCAACCGTTGCAGGGATTCGGTGATCTGCTTTCGCAGCGCGATCTTGTCCGTATCGACATGATGGAGCGACAGAGTGGTTAGATTCTCAATCGTGGAAGGAATTTCCTTCAGATACTTGATCATAAAAAGGATTTTCAGCAGATCGATATCTTCTTTCTGCAAGTTAGAATTGTCATTTGCCTGCAAAAAAACACGCCAGATATTCGAATCCAGGAATTCCTCCAACGCATCATAAAAGACCGACAACGGAATCAGCGCACCGACATCGTTGTCCCGAATGGAGACAGCGGATTCCTGGAACGCGCTGAGCATGGAGCGTTCCCCCTCCGACAAATGCTTGCCCGTGGCTCCCATCCGGCGAATCTGCTCGAACACTTTTTGCATCAAATTGAACTGATAAGGGATGAAAGGATACAGCGAAACAAACTCACCGGCGGTGGCATAGGATTTCATCTCCGCCGTGTTGGACGAGAAGGAAATCAAATTTTTGATGATCGCGCCTTTGCTGCCGTAGTAGGCGTTCAACGTATCTTCCGCCACTGGGGTTTTCTTGAGAATCCGCTCCTTGATGACTTCATCCGTATTGGCGGATGACAGATTCAAATGAGTCGAGAACCGCCCTTTGATCTTGGAAAAATCATTGCCTTTGACTCGGGTCAACGAATCGATGGCTTCCTGCGAAGTGACCACAATCCAGGCGCGCCCGCGAAGCTGTTTGCCTAAATCTTCGGTAACGGTTTGCAGATTCAGCATCAAATCGGTATTGTCCCCGATATACTGCCCCACTTCGTCCACGAAAAAGAGAATTTTGTGATTGGGACCTTTCGCATTGCAATAGTCTTTGACGTTTTTACAGAATTTTTCGATGCTTAGATAATAGCTCTTTTCGCCATCGTCAAACCATTTGCTCGCCGACTCTTTTGACATGCCGGTGGCTTGAAAAAGAGCGGTCAGGATATTGTCGCGGTCATAATAGAAAATATCCCGCCTCTCTTCCCAGGGCTGTTCTGCAAGTTCGGCATACGTTTCCTTAAAAGCTTCATAGGTGCCTTCCTTCGCCATTGTGCGTTCCATTTCCGCCAGCCATGGAATCTCACTGCTGAAGCCTTGCAATTCGTTGAAAACTTTATTGAAGACTTCGACAATAGCGTCCTTCTTGGACTTGCTGTCAGACGATGCCTTGGAATCGATATTGAAGATGACGACTTCCAAATCCCCCTTTTGCACAGCTCGATTCATATCGCCCCAAAGCATGGGATCGGTGATTTTATCGGTAAAATAATCCAACGCCGCCGTCTCTTTCACCGTCCGGTTTTCGAGTAAATAGGAGAGGATTTTCAGAAAATGCGATTTTCCCGAACCGAAAAATCCGGATATCCACACCCCCATTTTATCGGTGGGGGAATCAAGCGATTTGGTAAACGAATTATAAAAATCGTGAAAATGGCGATTGAGTTCGCGCGTGACCACAAACTCGGAAAGTTCCTGTTGGATCTCCTCTTCTTGTTCCAGACCAATCGTGATCACTCCCTTGATATCACGGTCAATGGGCTTCGCGAACATGTCGAAGATTTTCATGGTGTTTTCTCCATTATTCAATCAGTTTGAAAGCGCGATAGTAATTGTCATCCTTGAACATACCGAATAATTTCAATTCCCGCTGGTCATACTCGCCGGGGAAAAACATGAGTAGCGGCTGTTTTTTGACAACGCTGTGCAGGTTGTTCAAAACGGTATGCGAACGTAAAAGCGGATACGACTTTCCCACACCGGTCAGGAAAACCAGCTGAACATCTTCCGTGATGCGCCCGGAAATGATGTCAATGAACGCCTGGGGTTTCAAAATGGGTTTGACCCGCTTGATGATCTCTTCGAATCCCACTCTCTTTTCATCGAGTGGAATTTTATCGATGACTTTTTTCTTCTCCAATATTTCCAAAACCACCGAGTACAAATCGATTTCAATAGTGTGAATACGGACAGACGGACTGTTGAGTTTGTTGAGCAGAAATTGAATGTGGTCCCGCACCCGCAGTTCGTCTTTCGGATTGTAATCGAATATATAAAATCCGATTTCATTCCCCAATCCCCGGTTCGACAAAAAAAACGGATCGGTGATTTTGGGATAAATCTGGTCGAGTTTTTCATCAATAGTCATGGTGTTCTCTCTCAGCCGGTTATACAATCGATAAATTCCCGTGGAAACGAAAGCGCCAATTTTTCTCTGAATTCATCTGTGATCAAAAACCGCTGCAAGACTTTGTTCTTCCGGTCATCGATCAAACCCGAATGGTATAAAATCTGAATATAGACCTGAATCAATTTTTTAATGGTCTTGTCCGTCCATGGATTGATTTCAGGATTCGTTTCCTTCTTGTACTCAAAAAAACGCTCAAAATCCTTATACTCAAGTTTGCGGTCCGGAGTGCGAATCCGCTCCGACACTATCTCCGAAACAAACTCCCGAAACAACCGGTCTGTCCGGACGATGGTCAAAAGATTGATAATTTTGGCTTCCTGCGCCGTTCCATGAGCCAATTTTTCGAGAATCCGCCGATCCAGGTCATGAATACGCTTGAATATGGCGTTAAACCGTTTCATGATACTTTTCGTATTTTTGTATTGAAACACATTCGTTTGAATGGCTTCCGTGAGTAACTCTTTCCGATCCGTTCCTTGCAGCAAGAGTCCCGCCACTTGCTGCGTCTCGAATAGAAGAAATGGATTCCCCGTTAAGGTTGCTGTGTAATTGCTTTCTTTCATAAACACATTTTGTAAGACGAATGAATTATATGTAATATGCTATCACTACACGACATCCCGATGAAAGTATCAACAGCCTTTCCGGCGAATATTTTGATGCCTCACTCAAATTTCCTCCCGTTTCTGCCAATCCAGCATAATGGACCATTCTGTATGAATGGACAGTCATGCAACCATTTTGGCGGCGGTATTTTCCATGTAATGTGAGAAAGAACATATGGATTCCAACGCTGAGTAAGGCAGGTGTCACATACCGTGATATGCGACAAACCCGTCATTCATTTGCTACAATTGCTATGAGTTGCGGAGAAAATCCTTTGTGGATTGCTCAATTTCTGGGACACCAGAATACCGACATGGTTATCAGAGTCTATTCTAAATATGTAGGGAACATTCTAGGAAAATCTGATGGCACACAATTCTATAAGAATTATTCGTCCATCATTTAAGTGGAGTTACCGATGCTTACCGGAAATTTGGGCAAAATTTGGGCAAGAGCAAGGATAAAAATAAAACTCAACGAAGAAGGGAGTAATGATAAGATCAATGTTTTCAGGGGGTTATTTAGTCAGGCGTGGAGGGACTCGAACCCCCAACCTGCTGATTTGGAGAAATTTCAAATATTGTTTTGCAAGTTACAGAATTTTACTCAGAATTAACGCAATATACTGATATTACATAACTTATCTATCCCTTTCCTTCCCAATTCCAGTATAATTCCAACTGAATTGAATCGCACAAAAATGACGGTTTCCCAGGTG
>CAYPPG010000136.1:0-7337 GCA_964412555.1 uncultured bacterium | reverse complement strand
AATTATAGTGATATCCAACGAAAGAGAAATTTGTGTAATTTGTTGATTTTTCTTGATTTATGTTTACCCTTGCTTACTATCCTGTATTACTTTTTTCAAACTCCAAATCAGCAGGTTGGGGGTTCGAGTCCCTCCACGCCTGGTTGATTTTATTGGACTTACATCGATTCCCAGAAACTCCCGAAAATCCAAGTCACCTATAAGTCACCAACGGCGCTGAAAAACCGTACTTTTCGGGCCATCCAAATGAAAAACAATCTCATTCCAGAATGCCTTTATTTAATTTGTTCCGCAGAACGCTTTTTCGGTGTAATCGTATTTAGGAATGACGGTTCCGTTCGATTGAGTTTTTATCTAAATTTATTGCTAAACGTTTGGAATTTGGCAATTGTTATCTAAAACGCATCTACTTAAATTTGAATGGGTTACGAATGGAAAACCCTCTGTTTTATTGCTAAAACCCTCTGTTTTATTGCTAAAGTTTTGTTTCAAATACCGATCCTTCCCTCTTTTTAGATAAAACCCATTTGGCAGTTTTTTTTGAACCGATTCTTTCGATTGTGCCTTCTTTTCTCATTTCTTGCAACAGATTTCTCACTTGATGCATTTTCTGTTCCTCCGTCAGAACATCAGAAAACTTATTCAGTAACAATTTTTCAATATCTTCCCGTTTGGCCGTACTGAACCTTTCCAAATAAGAAATGATCAATTGTTTGTAATGGTTCTTGTCGAATGCCCTGTGTTTGATATATGCCGCTTTATCTCCGGTGACAGCTGCGACTTTTGCCGAAACGTACAGATTTTTGGGCCGTCGGCCTTCAATGAGTTTCTGCGCTTTAAGCCGTTGAAACTCTTCATCGGTAATAGGATGCTTCTTTTGAACTTTGTCCAGAGCCAGGACATCCATCAAGGAAAGGTAGGCTTTTTCAATTAGGATTCGAGTGTAATTTTCGTCCAACACTTCGCCAATTAGCCGGACTTTGACTCTTTCCGATTCTCTCAAGTCGTAATCAGGCATTGGAAAAAAACGTTTTCGTTGGGTTTCAAACATACGCTTGATTCCACTACCGATGGTGTCGATCATATTCAGGTTCACCATCGCTTGAGAGAGAAATGGATTACGGTATTTTTCCGGAGGGGCATCCCGCCGAAGTACTTCTTCTATCGAACCAGGGATAAAGTGGCCAAGATTGGTGAAAAGTAGAGAATCTGATTCCTCGACAACGTTAATACGCCCTTTGAGAGTGTAATCCTGATGAGCGATGCAGTTATGCAACGTTTCCCGGATTACCCAAGGATCGTATTGTGTGATTTCCGTTGGGAACAATGTAGTGTTCGGCATATATCGATAGGTCAGGTTGCGAATTTTACTGAACAATTTATCAACAGCGAGAATCATAGGTGGATAAAAATGCTGATAATCCTTCTCAATATCCGAATCGTCTCGAAGCACCCAAGTGATTTGAGCGACAGAGGGGGATAGGAAATGTTGAGACTCACTTTTTCCGAGTAATACCAGTGCTGTATAGGTGATTTTGCCATCAATGCATACTTTGGCTTTATTCAAAAAAGTAAGATTATCCCAAGTTTTGAGTTCTTCGGCTTGTTTGGGGAATTTTTCTTTGTATTGCTGCCGAGCAAAAAGAATAGCTTCTGGATCGAGATCGTTTTGCACTGCATCCATGCAAATTTTTGCTGACCAATCTTCAAAATTTTCCTGGTTCCGTATTAATTCAATTTCACTGAGATTCAGTGCTCCGATTGATTCTCCATCCCGCCCGTAATAATGCCCTTTCCACGAAGTAGGTATACCCTGTAAGGCAGGGGGAATATGGAACATCAATACTCGTTTACCTTCGATTTCCAATTCATGGATGTCAACAAAAGTCAATCGTTCGCTCGTGTGATCGGCGATTTCTTTTTTCAATTGATCCAATCTCGGTCGATTTGGGCGAAATTGCGTTCCGACGATTTGCCGTGCCGGTTTATCAGTTATGCCGAAGATCAACCATCCACATTCTTGCTTCTTGAGATTGGCTTCATTGCTGAGAGCGGAAAAAAATTTGCCGAGTTTATCGTTATCATAATTATTCTTGGCTTCCTTGAATTCCAGCCATTCCACTTCAGCAGGAAATCCCATCAAATGTTTTAATTTGCGCTCCAAGTCTTCAGGATTCATGTTAAGTTTTCTTTTCTCACCATTCGCTTTTTTCTTATAAGTACTTGGATCTTCATGCATATCAAAATAGTATTTCCTCGATTTGTCCACTCATACGATCAAGAGAATCTTCGCTTTCATACGGCTTTCCCCTTGTGATGTATCTCCATTATCGCAAGGATTTCAACCAAATTGCGATAAGGTCTGTATCCATCCGGCATGAAATGATAAAATGACCTTGCTTTACGCGAAACGACCGGAAATCCTACCCTTCCCCAAAAAGAGCAGTTTCCGGCCGTTTCGCTCTTCTTGACACAACATTGAGTTTCAAGCCGTTCACTTCGTTTGCGGTCAATTCTGCGTCCCCTCAACTCCATGAAAACATTCGTTTCCAAAAACCTCGACGTTCCGGCTTTGTGGATCGCCGCCGGCAGGTTTCCAATTCATGAAGCCGTTCTCCGATTGCTTGAACCGATTCCCCGCTAGCCGTCCGTTGAATCGATTGAACCGCCTGGAAGATTGCCGGATGGAACTTCGGTTCAACGCTTTCCAGAATCTTCATGACTGCCGGAATCGCTGAAGCCGCCGTGACCGATTGGCTCTCGGTTTCTTCCACGCTGATGATGTCGGCCAAGCCTCTACCGAGTGCCCTTCTTTTTGTTCCGTTATCGTTCGCTACTTCATTCAATGGTCTCACTACCTTTCCGTTGAAGATTCGAAGGCCAAAAAAAGACGCTCAAGACCTTCCGCTGAACCCTCATAGACATACGTGGATGTATGAGACGGTCGGTCTTGAGCGCTTCGCTGAATAGAAAAACGCCCAAGACCGTCGGAGTCATGAGCGTTCGATTCACGTTCAGTTCCACGGAATTCGTTCAGTCTATGAGGGTTCAATTTTAAATGTATCACGGTTGAAAGTGGAATGCAAGAATTTTTTTCTCCAAGTTCCCAAAAAAAATTGGATTTTCCGGATTTTTTGGTTTAAAATGTACCGTTCATTCAAACTTGGGGAGGAATACCATGAGACATACAAGACAAGTAGTTCCGGCCATCATCATCTTTTTTTGTTCCATTGGAACTTCTTTTTCAGCGAACATAAATTCCATAACTATTGATGAATGGGCACGAGGAGTTCTCAACGAAAATGAGTATGAAGTTTGGTATTCCTTTGATGCATCCCAGGGATCGGAGTATATCATAACAGCCGTGGGAGATTCGCTTGAAAGATATCAACTCTATCTTTATGACACGGATGGTATTCAGATATTACAAATGAACCTAAATTTAAGTTCAGCCTCGAAAAACATGGGATTCATTTGTGAAAAGAGTGGAACTTATTTTGCTGTTGTGAGATCGTATGCAAATTCCATCGGGACATACAAAATTGCTGTACTGAAGATCGGAGATAGAATAAAACGTGCGATGGAACTGATTCATGACAATCGCACGGGAGAAGCATTGGTAGAATACCAAGATCTCTTGAATGCCATACCGGACGATCCGGAACTGAACCTACATATTGCTATCATTCGACTGATAGATATTTTGGAATCTCCTGATGAACGGTTTCTTGGATTGCTGGATGCATTCGGAGCGCGAGTTGATCTATTCCCATCCACAGAAATTGTCATGGATGCTTCTTCTTCGACTGAAAAAATTAGTGAAATACAATCCTATGTTGTCGAGACGATTTTACCGAAAGTTGACGATTCCCTAAAAAACCTCGATAAGATTCAACAGCATGATGAAATCCATATTCTGATGCCTTCGAGTATTGTTGCCGATGCACAAGAAAGAGTGGAAATCGACTGGGTGGAAGTCGATAAAGCCGATGTCGATATGTTGTCAGGTTTTACGCTGATTCTCAAGTCGATGATCCTTGCCGCGAATGCTTTCAATGTCGGGATTGAACCCAAAGTTATTTATGACCGCTTCGAAGACCCAGCATACCCCATCGATTTTGATAGTTTGCTAATTGAGTATCCGAATCTCTTATCGGGGAATCCGGATGTTCAGAAAATCTTTCAAGCATCGTTAAGTAATTGGCTCTTAGGTACAGAAAAAATGCGTAATGGTCTTCACAAAATGGAAGTACGCAAATCTATTCAGGAAGCCCATCTGTTTTATACTAAACCTGATCTTGCTGAAAATCTCGCTCGATATTTGGTTCTACTTGACCGTGTGTTTATCAGCCTACTCAAGGTTACAGGTGGTGACTTGAATGGTGATACAAGTGTGGATTATTGGGATCTCCATGATTTGCGGTTACTGCTTGACAACCGCTAATGGTGACCAGTGAAAGTTTCAATACTATGTGTTTTTTTCTGGTTTGTAATATTCTTCCTGTCGGCATGGATTTACTTATACGATAGTGAATCCACTTTTTCTCCTGATTTAAATGGGGATCACGCTTTTTTTGAGGGATGCAAACTGAAATGCACTATTTCCAACGGGAAAAAAGAAGTTTCCTCGATATTCTTCGAAGAAATAACTTCAATCTCGTCTTCCGGATATGTCGATTTGAGTCATGTAAATGTCCAAACGCCATTCAAATCGGCCTTTTTATTTCATAGGCTTTTTCGTGAATTCAATGATTCTTTATCCGTGATGCCATTGCCGGGAAAGAAAGCAAATTTTGATTTTCCTCATACAAATGACGATAGAAAACATTCCATTTATTCTCGGAAGATCAAAATCCAATCTCTTCAGGTTTATGCACAAGATACGGAAATCAGCATTGACTACCTGGCGATCTCCCCCGGTAGGATTGCTTTTTTGAACACAGCGCTCTTTAAAGCCGTTTCAATCTCAAATCTTCAGATGATTTTCCATTCGATGAAAGAATATCGTAGTATCACTGCGAGTCACGGAGAGTGGTTATTTCCGTGTGGTCATCTTTTCCTGGAACATGGAAAGATTGTTTATTCTGACAATAAAATCAAAGAATTTGATAAATGTGAAATCGATCCTTCTTCGTGGGAAATAGTACAATCAGAGTATCAGCTCCATCTTGAAACCGAGAATAGCAATCAAGAACCGAGTATTTTCGGGATTCGGAGTATACTTTTTTCAGCACGGAAAGCGCGTTGAAGGCGTTTTTCCGAAACGTCACAGAAACTCTTTCGAAAATGAATTTCAATACCCCGTCACCGTGGTAGGTTTCCTTCTTACCCGTGGACGTGCATCTTCGTGTCTCGGCAGTGATTCCGCCAGTGAAGAAACCGCATACGCGAGAGCAGCAACAGCTGGATTATCGCTTTCCGTCATTTTTGCTTGATTCTCCGGACGAACTTCCATCAAATAATTCAGTGACTTGCTCCCTTTCATATTATGCAAACGTGGGTTCTCTTTGCTCATCGTGGATTTGAGAATATCGATAAGGCTGCCTATCAATTCATTATGTGTTGCAGGATAAACATCGAACATCGGCAAACCTTCCGGTCGAAACTTATGATTCCACGTCCAGAGAAAACGATAATTTTCATTGTCTTGGGGGCCGCCAAAGTAATTGATGTCTACCTTAAACTCATTCTTCCAGTTTAAACAAGCTATGATAAGCCGTTCCTTATCGGCTTCTTCGACTTCTTTGCATAGATGGTAATGGTATCTCCCAGCATAACCAATTTCCGGATATTTTTCTTCAGCGACAAGAACCGCGAAGCCCGGACGTTCACCCGGCCATGCGAAACCAGCATACACCCGCCCGACTTCAATTTTTTTGTCGTCATAGATAATGTGCATAGTTTCACCTTTCAATCAAAGCAGCAATCATCAAAAATACTGCCCTCTTTGAAAAACGTGAGAATAAGCGCGTCCGCTCTATCCGGACTGCGTTTTAACAATTCTTTCATGGTGTCTTTCTTCATGATTACAATTTTCCCATCTCGGATTTCATAAGTCGGCATTTGCAGTTCTTCTATGAGTTGTTCATCCGGGGGTAGCATTGCTCCTGGATCGCTTCGAAGCCATTCACGGCATTGCCACCAGAGTTCGTCACGAAGCCTGGAAAATTCTCCAAGTTCGGTTTTTGTTGTTGGCCTTTCGGCAACCTTCACAGCATTAACCATGCAGCTCCCGAACCGCCTCATGTGAGGAGCAATCCCCGCGCCGATTCCGGTCGCGTCCGTATTGCAACGGTTTACTTTTCTTTTTCGGTATTCCTCAATCGCCTTATCAGCAGTCGTGACCGTATCTACACCGCCCCATGTCGTTAATCGCTCAACGAATCCCCCATAGCGGAAACAAGCACAATTCGAATCGCTCCCGAATTCCGCAATGTCCAGCCCCATGATTGCCGATGCGCCTGCCGGTGGAATCTCGCCATGCTCAGCAACGTATAAATCCCACCGAGACCGCGCCATTGCAATCCATTCTTTTGAAATCAGAGCATTCGTTCCCCGGCTTGGATACCGGCCAAGCGCCATGTATGAAAACGCCGGTTCCATGATACGGTAATAACCGGCCTTCAATGGTGGATATTCTTCTCCGCTTTGGCTTTTTGCCGTTGCGCCTATCAGGAATTCCGGCAGTTTAAAACATTCGCCGTCCGGCTGTTCTCCATCGGATAGCGGTCTACACCATTCATGAATTCTTCTGACCGTCGTTTCTCGCGTGACTGCGCCGGGAATCTCGTCTCTGCCATTGACGACATTTGGATGATTGAATGCGCTCAATTCGACAACATTCGCCCTTCCGTCTCGAATCATCCGAAACACGAAACCGCTTTCGCTTCGTGGGTTGAACATGGCGAGCAATCGAGCATGACCGCCAGACATGCAGGATTCGATACCTTTAAAAATTTCATCCGGAATCGCGTCCGCCTCATCAAGAGCAAATAATAGATGAGGAGCGTGCTTGCCGCTGAACTTCGCTTCCCGCTGCGCATCCGTGCCGGAAACCGGAATCGTTACGCCGGTCAGGAAAGATTGAGCGCTTCGAGAAATATGAAGCGTTTTTACATTGTCGTCTGAAAAGACTTCAGGATGTTTGTGAACAAGACCGCCGATTTCCCCCCAAAGTAATTTCTTGAGATTCGATTCCGGGGGAGCGGCTGCCGTGTAAATTTGTGAATTCTGAAATACTTTATAAAACCAGGTTGCGATCCGTGCCGCTGCATGGGTTTTGCCGGGCGCGTTCCCGGCACCGCTCCGGCGGATTGGCCAACCATTCCCGTTTGGCT
>CAYPPG010000135.1:0-7504 GCA_964412555.1 uncultured bacterium | reverse complement strand
TATCGCAAGTGATTTTGGGCACAAAATCAATGGAATATAAGCTGTGAACGGGTACCCCCACCATAAGTATCCCATGAATTCGAAGGGGTAGGATTATACCAGTTGGAATCATTTTCTGCCCATGCTTTGGTGACTTTATAAATGCGCGCCGAAGCTACATTTCCTTGATGTTTGTACGTTTCGAATAATTCCAGTGTCGCAGCCAGTATCAATACTCCTGCATCTAAATCCTCTACATCAAATCCGAACAGAAGATGATCGTTGTTATTCCATTGGAGAGATGTGGATGTTCCATAATAACTGTACGATTGATAAGCCAGTCGTGTATCATGGATTCCATCGTTGTAATCGAAGATCATACTCGGATCGATCACCAAATCCCCCTCTGGCGCATCCGCCACATCCGCCAAATACACCGACAACTCTGCCACCCCCGGCCCATCCTGCCGCAGCTGCCAGGTATTCGCCGTCCGGAAACGAATCGCTTCATCCTCGATCCGCTCCCCGTCGGCATTCAGCATATACGTTTCTACCGAGCGCAGGCGATGCACCGTTTCACCATCCTTTTCGAAAACCAGCGGACGATCGATGTCGAGAGACTCCGCATACGGATTCACGACCTCGCCGTTGCGTTTGACCTCGCTGGTCAGCATGACCGCATCGATGTCGAAGCGGGCGGTGAGATAGTCGTCCGGATTCAGTTCGCCTCGTTGCAGGACATTCTTCAAATCCTGCAGGAAAGGTTCCCGAAGGATGACATCCACCTTCAAAATATCGTGGATGTACCGCACTTCCAGATCGACATCGGTAAAAACGTTCCGCCAGCGGATACGGTCACCCGATACTTCAAACCGGCTGAAGTCCGGAGTTCCCAAATCCACCGCACGGAACTGCGAACCACGCCCATAGCCGAGACTGGCAAAGCGATACGAGAACACATCTCCCTTATGCCGCGCCTGAAAACGCCCGTCCCGGCTCACAAACAACTGCCAGACGCCGGTGGTCACCTCATAATCCCACCCCGGCTCCTCCGAAGGCCGCAGCGTCGTATCCGTCAGCTGCAATCCCCCGCTGCCATCGCGGTAATACTTCGGGTAACTGAGAAACACCATCGTCCCCAGCCCTGTCTTCTCCACATACTCCGAAACAGGCTGTGGATACGATTCGATATTCTGTGCTGCCGTGTTGCTGACAAGAAATGATACAATCACCCCCAGCGTCAACAATCGTCGAAGCGTTTTGTTATATTGATACAAGTGATTGATTTTCTACTTCCGTATTTTTTTCTTAACGGATTGAAAAATATGTGTTTGATAAACGAGATTTCTACCAATATATCAAACGAAAAACGGAGGCGCACGCGGGCTGTCATCAAGAGAAATATTCACTTGACGGCACCCCGTACCTCGTACTTGAATAGAGAACAGAAAGGATTCACGCCCTATGCGTTCCTTTCGGTATGAGGGCGCGCACATTCATGCTTGGTGGCTGGATGTGCGCCCTTCGAACTGTATCGCTGGCATCCTGCCGGCTTTCTTTTAAGAACCGTCAATCTGGCGGCCCATTCTTTTTATTCCTATCTGTAGCAAGGGTAAGCGAAGTCTACCCTTGCCGGATCGCGCTCTACCGCCAGGGCAGAACTGACGCCTTGCCCTGGTGTTCAGGGGGTAGCAAGGGTAAGCGAAGTATCCCTTTTTCGTCTACTGCTCGTCCTGGCAATCGCTAGACCTTGTTGTGCTCTTGCATCAAATACTCTGTATCTTTTCGGAAACGGTCTATAAGAATACTCTTTTCTTCGTGGGGTAAAAATGAGGCTTTTAACGCATTTTCAATGATAAGGGGAATTTCAAAGAGTGGGATGTTTTGATAGGCGACTACATTTTCGTATTCATCGGATAGTGTAACTTGGAAAAATGTCGGATCATCGGTACCGATTGTAACTGGAATACCTGATGTGTAATACTGCCTGAAAGGATGAGTTTTCAACGTTTGTACAATACCCAATATCATATTACTCATTGGACACATATTCAGTGGAATACGATTATCTTTGAGATAGTTCAAAAGTACCGGATCTTCGAAAGAGCGCACTCCATGATCGATTCTCTCGACACCGAGAGAATGAATGGTATCCCAAACGGATTCCGCTCCTCTTCCCTCCCCCGCATGGGCAGTTTTCCGCAGACCAATGGATGTGGCGTACTCGAAAACCGGCTTAGACAATTCTGGTGGATAGGCTTCGCTCCCCCCCAAACCGATGCCGACAACACGCGGATGTGGATATTTTTCGACAATTTTTACCATTTCCATTCCGATTTCCGGCCCCAAATCGCGGACTATATCAATAATAAAACGATGCTCTCGTGTGTTGGCTCCTTCCGAGTCATTCAATCCACAATCGATTGCCTCTATCAATTCGGAATAAGGAATACCGCCCCGAATGAATTTGTGCGGTGCAATCGTTATTTCGATATACTGAATATTTTCCTTGTAAAGCTTGTTACCAATATCTATGGCGGCTTCATACAAATCATCAGGATGCCTTAACAACGAAGCAAGATGCAAAAAGCGTTGGAAAAATTCATGGGCATTGGAAAAGGAGAGAAACCATTTGGCATCATTCAATGTCCGAATATCATCGATTTGGTACTTACGGCCAAGTTGAAAAATCGTCTCGGCAGATATTGCCCCTTCAAAATGAAAATGAATTTCGGCTTTCGGTAACAATTTCAGAAACTGACGCTCTTTTTCCGGTAATGGGGATTCAGGAAGAATTTTTTTGGATAAGTACCGTTTCCGAGAAAAATATGAGGATAAATTTTGCTTGATTTTGTTCAGCATCAGATAAAAAATATCCTTATAGCATGTGTTCAAAGCGAATCGTGCTCTTCATGGCACTTAAACGGTTCGCTAAATTGAGCGTACTCTACTGGCTAATAGGTATCCAGCAAGGGTAGACTTTGCTTACCCTTGTTACCCGCGAGAAGAAGCAAGGGTAGACTTTGCTTACCCTTGTTACCCGCGAGAAGAAGCAAGGGTAGACTTTGCTTACCCTTGTTACCCACGAGAAGAACCTTGTTACCCGCGAGAAGAATTAGATGTCACCGTATTTATGAAATCCTGCATTTAGGTGAATCGTATGATCCTTTTTAACTTGGTTCTCTATGGTTATGATAAAATTACCATTACTGTAACAAATTTCTAACAAAAAAGATTATAATAAGTGTAACATAAGAGAATCGAAGCCAACATGGAAATTATACAAGCTACGAATCATCATATCTCTACCATTCATTCTGCCTTCGAGACGTTGCGAAATAATCGTTCGAACGGATATGTGGATTACCTTGCCCTACCGGAAATTGCGGATTTTCATCGTGACCGGATCATCAATTCCGTTCAATCCACCGGTCAAATAAAGTTGTTTATGGAAAACAATCAATTGATCGCTCTGGCGGGAACACAGTTTTCCGACTGGCATTCCGAACATTTTGGTGTTCCTTATTACAAAGTTCAACCGTTTTATTTGTTTGATAACACTCCGCAGTCCGTAAAGAGCGTCGTTGAACACTTGAAATCATCGATTTGTATTCAGCCACAAGCGCTTTACACCATGCGCATCGAAGCCAGAGAAGCAGTACTTCCTTATATCTTGAGTCAGCATAAATTTATCGATGTCGGATCATCGGTGCGTTTAGTTTATCATCCGGAAATAGACAAAAATGTTGACAATTTTATCGTTCAATCTTATGATAATACAATTTTTATTCGGGATTATCGAACCAGCGATCTCCCAGAAATGCAAATGATTGGCAAGCATAGTCATACGTACAGCCATTTTCATCGAGAGATTCGATTTCCAAAGGAGCGCACAAGCGAATTATTTGCGCGATGGATCGAAAAGTGTATCAACGGCTTTGCGAACAAGGTAATCATCGCCGAAGCAGATGGAAAAGTAATCGGTTTCTCCATCTTACTAATGACAAAATCGTTGATAAAATATATCGGTAAACAAATCGGTGTCGTCGACTTTATCGTCGTGGATCAAACAAGACAAGGAAAGGGGATTGGAAAGGTATTACTGGGCGCCTCCATCGATTGGTTGAAAGAACAGGTTGATATCATTGAGCTGCGAACTATGGCGGATAATCTACAAGCAATCCGCTTTTATGAAAAAAACGGATTTCGAATGCTTTCAGCCGATCATCATTATCATTATTGGACAGAAACGCGGCACCCATAACGATAGCGGAGTTTATCATATAACTATTTGAAAAATTTGCACTTGCATTGCGTAAGTTGCGATGATTTCGTACCTAATATCGATCTTTTTTGAAAGGTACGTAAATGGAGAACCGAATCATGTTGACGCAGCATCGCGTCTTGGTTCTGAACGCCAGTTATGAGGCTATCAATATTTGCACTGCCAAACGGGCGATCGTCATGCTTCTTTCCGGTAAGGCGGATTTGGTGGAAATAGCAGTCGAAGCGGTGCGGTCTCCCAGCTACAGTATGTCTCTGCCCGAAGTCATTCGTCTGCGCCGGTATATTTCCTTACCCTATCGCCCGATTCCCTATTGCCGAAAAAACATCTTGTTGCGGGACGGTTTTATATGTCAATATTGCGGCCAGCAGTTCTCGGCGGATGAGCTGACACTGGATCATGTGATTCCAATCTCCCGCGGAGGCCACGACAGCTGGTCCAATGTGGTTACAGCCTGTAAACGCTGCAACCACAAAAAGGGCAACCACCTCCTCGAGGAAAGCGGTATGACACTCCTTTCCCGACCACGCAAACCGACACTACCGACCTACTTACATTTGGTGCGAGTCATCGGTAAGAAACGTGAAGTATGGAGAAAATATCTGTTCTATGACGACCAAGACGAAGCGGAAGCCGTCGTGTAAGTGGGATAGGGATTTTTACTTTTTTATGCTAAAATCATGATTCAATAGACTTTCTTTTAGATACCCATCATAAATCTGCGCCTGTAGCTCAGCTGGATAGAGCACAGGATTCCGGTTCCTGGTGTCGGGGGTTCGAATCCCTCCAGGCGCGTTTCTTAGAATTTTTAATTCCCTCACGGCAGTTCTCGTATACGGATATTCTTGAATTTGATGGGAGACCCTTCCGATTCGAGACAGACATGGCCGGATGCCGGCTCTGCGCCGTTTCCTCCCGAGACTTCCTCACCATTCACCCATAACCGGATTTCACCGTTGATACAGCGAACGTAATAATGGTTCCATTGGCCATGTCCTTTGCTGAGATTTTTGCGTGGAAAACTACGCTTTCCGTTGGGTGAAGTCGGTTCGAAGGGATTCAACTTTGACTGTCCTACGGCAAAGACATCGCCGTTGGTGCTGAACCAGTCTCCCTTTTTTCCGGACCGTTTTTCGTATTGTTCGGCATAACCATGATCGAGCATTTGGACTTCGATCCCCTTTTTCGGCAGCGAATCCGGTTTCATCCCAGTCAATACCTCAATCGGCGCCCATATGAAAACACCGGAGTTTCCCGCCGGTTTCAGATGCTGCCACTGCACCACCAACTCAAAGTTAGTATACACCTTCTTGGTCCGCATGACGCCAACCGGTTTGCCTGTGCAGTACAGAATATCTCCTTTCCACGTCCATGTGTCCGGATAGCAGTTCACATGAGCGAAATCGTCCTCACCGAGTGATACCCAGCCCGGCTCTGTCCCGTCGATACAGACCTTTGGCAAGTCTTGTTCTTCCTCAGCCAGTACAGATAACAAACACGGCATCGCTAACAATAGAATCAAAACAAAACACCATTTTTTCATTTGGCTCTTCTCCTTCAATCATCTTTTTGAAGATCGAACAATTCTATCATCTTCTCGCATATTAAATTGTTTTTTTATCGAAAGTCAAACGACCAGTACTGGGAATTGAAAGGAGTTCCCGATATTGTATTTCCACACGTGCTACATGCATTTCTTGATCTGATTTTCTTCTATAAAACGTTCGACATTCGCGAACTCAGGTACACCATTCGTACATCCTAAAGTAGTTGCCCCCAATGCGCCTACTGCGCTGCCAAATTCCAGAACACGCGGTAACTCCCATCCGCGCAGTAATGCGGCAACGAGGCCGGCATTGAAACAGTCGCCGCATCCGGAAGGATCGACGAGTGGCACCTGGTACACTCCCATTTCGATCGCCGATGTTCCATCATCGGCATACAGCCCCTTTTCCCCACGAGTAATCACCGCAACTTGAGCACCCGCCCGGCGTATGGCCTGCGCCTGAAAGTGCAATGTTTTTTCTCCGGTAATGATCCGGGCCTCGTCTTCATTGAGTACAAAGACATCCACATGCTTCATCAGTTTCAGGCATCGTGTTGAATCCACACCGCTATCCTGTGCGAGACACACATTGAACACCACCCGGCACTGGCATTTCTGAGCATTTCTCAAATAATCGGATAGAAAATCATCATTCCAACTTCCCAATTTCAAGTATCCCCCAACCAATAAAATCCCATTGGGGGGAATAAGTTCCGCCCGAATATGCTCTCCCGTAAATCCGGCGGCGACTCCTAACGAATGCAGGAAACGGCGATCCTCTCCCTCGACGCGAAATATGAGCGTAGAGGCAGTTGTTTCTCCGGTCTCGCGGTGAATGCCGGAAACATCCAATCCGAACTCCCTAATGGAAGTGAGAAGCAAATCTCCGAAGGCGTCGTCTCCAATACTGCCGGCGATAGCTGTCGATTCTCCCAACCGTCTCAGCGCGATGGCTGTATTCAGCGCGTTCCCGCCGGGGAAAACGGCAATCTTCTCCGTTAGTGCCAGTTCCCCAGGTTGGGGAAGCCGGCGGACAGGACTGGCAAAGATATCGGTAACCAAATCACCGACACAGAGCACTTTATATGGATAATTGGATTGTATCATCATGAATCCTTTTAACGGCCATATTTATCTTCGTAGCGCACCTTATCATCATCTTGTACTTCTCCATACGCTACCTCCATCATACGAATGAGGTGATCGCTGGAATTCCGCAATCGGTGCTTGGTTCCACGGGGAATAAAAATTTCATCTTGGGCGTTTGGGTGGAGCACTCGATCCCCGACGGTAACTTCCGCACCCTCGGTAAGCATAATCCAAAGTTCATCAAAATTCCGGTGCGACTGCAAACTGCCTTCTTCCCCCGCTTTCATCTCCACAATCCAAACAGTACAAGGCTCATTCCGAGCATATTCCCGATACCGTCCCCAAGGGCGCTCCATAATACGCGGCCGATCAGACATAGGTTGCCTCCTTTGTGTGAGTTGGTATTTATCATAGGGGATTTTGAACTGTTTCAGAATACTGATACCCACGTGCTTTGAGTTAAAGGTTGAAGAAGGAAAGCGGTAGGCATTCTTATCTTGTTCTCTTCTGAAAGGAGCTATTAAAGATAATTAATGATTCGAAACCTTAAACTCAATCCACCCGCTATTTAATCCGTCTTTTGTGCCATCGAATCCAAGTTTGAC
>CAYPPG010000134.1:0-8219 GCA_964412555.1 uncultured bacterium | reverse complement strand
ATGCGAGCAATGAGTATGCGGTTGAGTATGCGTTTAAATTGGAAAGGGAGTTGCCGGGGAGTTGGGATGAGGAGTGAGAATACAGAATCATTTTTATGCAATTCTCTTATTTTTTCAATCTTCATGAAGATAATATTTGTCGAACAATTTTTGGATGACAAAAAAATAATGGTTACATTGACATTCATTATAAAGTATGCGATTATGACAAACAGGTGTGGGGATTAGTGGGGATAAATTTGATAATAAGATTTTTTCAAAAAATTATCTCTCCGAGATTTTAAAGTAACTTAATTGGCTGCTGATTAGCCTTTATCAAATAGAGAGGTACCAACAATGTTTCCGCAGAGCACTTGTTTTTTACGTTGGGGATTTTTCGTTTATTCAATAATATTCACAAATGGAATAGCCTTTTCATGGGAACATCCTGTCTGGCCCTACACTCCTGGTTCTTATGATGGAAGATCATTTTTTTATGATCAAGATCATCTCGGTGAAGATATCAAACTGGATGAAGGTGTGCCTGTTCGTGCTATAGGGGATGGAATCATTAAGGTATACCGAAGCGCGGAAGGATATGGCGAACTGGTTGTTGTTATCGAACACGATTTGGGGCGTACATACGCTTTCGAAGATGCATATGGCAACATCGTTGAAAGTCGACATATTTTATCAATTTGCGGTCACTTGAGAAAAAGTAGCGAGCGAAATGGTAATGGATTAAATTGGCGGGAAGGTCAAACGATTTCAAGCGGATCGGTCGGCACATTAAATACCATAATCGGGTATGTGAACAATTCATCACATCCGGATGGCGGCAATCCTGATCCTAATGGAGATGGTTTAGAGCATCTGCATATGGGAATCCGGTTATCTGATGCACAAACCGCCATTCAAAATGATCCTAGAGCATGGTTTAGAGGATATGAGCAAAGCACAAATTTCGGTTCTGATTTCGCTGCTGCATCGAAAGTAATGAGAATCCTTCAGCATGTCGGGCGGTTTTCGGATAGCCGTTATCCCGGCAGTTGGAAAGAGGATGGAACATCGCAAGCTTTTTTGAATGCGTATAATCGATATGATGGGCCAGTCAAGTTGGGATTCCCCTTCGACAATGGCAGTTCGGTTTATGTTCATCAATGGCCGGATGATGATCCTATTCACAAGGTCATCATTCAAGATTTCCTAAATAACGATACACGAACACGGTATGGCAGCGATGGGCAAACCGCGTTAATCTATAATCGTGGAATGAATCGGTGTTTTCTTTTGAAAGAAGGAATGTGGGGGCTATACAAACCGCCTCAATCCACCTTGGCACAGAAATATCAGTCATATCTTCACGGGCTGTTTGGCCCACATGATCTCGGTGCCCCCAAAACGGATGAGTATCGCAGGAGTGATGAAATTATTCAGCAGTTTGATCGTGGTGAATTGCGATTTTCAGAACAACAAGATGAATGGACTGTAACATGGCATGACACCGCACCCGCCGATTGGAAAGCCGGAGAAGCTTATCGCGTTATCCCGCAATGGGAACAGATTTCTTCGTTGGGCAGGTTTGCATTAGTTTCGAATACGTTGATTCAATTATTTCAAGCCCGATCTCCTAATTCAACGCAAACTTCTTCCAATCGTTCTCTCCGATTATTGGTAAATCAGCCCATAGAATTGGTTTGGCAAATCGAATCACCTCCTCCAGCCAGTACGATTGATATTTATTACAGCGTATCGGGAGAACGGCCTTTTACGGATCAAATCATAACAAGCTTACAAGCGACAATTTCCGGAAGTTATCAATGGACGCCCCCTGAGACTATACAAAATTCTGTTTGGGTTGAAATGATTGTACGGGATGCGGAAGGGATGATCGTGGAAAGTCAAACATCTGTTATTCCGCTGGCCGAATTGCCCACTCCTACCCCAACATACACTTCGACTCCAACCTATACGCCTGTTCCTCCTACACCGACAAACACTCCAACGCCGAAAAGTCCGGCTCCCTTGTCGGGAACGGTTACTGATATTTCGACGGGTCGCCCGATTGCCAATGCCATCATCACGGTTGTCGGTGGGCGTAGCGTTGCAACCAATCCGCAAGGGGAATTCGAGTTTGTCTCTCTTTCGCCGGGTGTATATGATGTAACGGTGAGCAAAACGGGGTATCAGACCGTGACAATCGGGATGGTAATAGTCATCCCAGGTCAACCGGCAGCACTAAATGTTCAACTCACTACACCCGGTCTTTTGAATATAGAAACCACATCATTACCAGCGGTAGAGACCGGTTTGCCCTATAATCCACGAGTTCGAGTAACAGGTGGAACTCCTAAATACACCTATTTAGTTGCTTCAGGTAGTTTACCACCAGGATTATATTTGGATGCTTCCACTGGAAATATTACGGGTGTACCAACTATATCTGGTTCATTTACCTTTGCCATCGGTGTCAGGGATTTGGTGGGAGCGTATACCGAGCGGGAATATACCATCATTGTAGCCGATCCGCTTGTGATACAGACTGAATCACGTTTACCACGTGGATCGAGAGGAACCGCTTATTTCCAAAGCCTGCAAATTTCAGGTGGAGTGTTGCCTTATACGTTTATCGGGCCGGAAGCGCCGGTGAGTTTTCCCGAATCGCCTCATCCTTATTCGAATTATACTTATCGAACATGGAGCTATTCGGTGCCGGGAGTGCCCAACGAGATTCGTGTGACGTTCGATGCCCGCACACAAGTTGAAAGCGGGTATGATCGCATCTATGTGAAAGACGGAAACGGGAACAATATTCCAGGCAGTCCGTTTACCGGCAGTGAATTAAGCGGGAAGACGGTAACCATGCCTGGTTCTAAAGTTATTATTACCCTTCGCTCGGATGGGAGCGTAACCGGTTGGGGATTTAAAATTACGAGTATTTCTCCTCTGCATCCCAGCGGGAATCTTGCTCCCGGATTACTGCTGGATACGTCGGGAAATATTAGCGGTGTTCCTTCGCAAACCGGTGCTTATTCCTTCACTATTCAAGTTGCGGATGCCGAGGGGCGGATTGTGGAAAAGCAATTCAACCTCGAAATCATCGATCCGCTTGCGATTGAGACGAACCGCATTCACGATGGGATTGTCGGGCAAGTTTATAATCAGAAACTCGAAGCATCCGGCGGCGCAGGCCAGTTATTGTGGGAAGTGTACGCTGGAGTGTTACCAAGAGGATTATCCCTTCATCCGCAAAGTGGAATGTTGTCGGGAACGCCGCTCGAAGAGACGTATGGATCTATCGTCATCGCCGTTTCCGATGAAGAAGGGCGGATTGTTTATCAGGATTTTACGCTGAAAGTGTCCAAACCACTGCGGATTCTCAGCACCACCTTGCCCAATGCGTTGAAAGATGAACCGTATTCGGAATTGATCCGCTTTGAAGGAGGTCAGGAGGCTTATACTTTCACGCTGGAAGGGAATCTGCCGGATGGATTGAGCCTTGATCCGGCCACGGGAATTATATCGGGGATTCCAACGGCGGCGCAGTTCTCTAATTTCAGCATTTCCATTGCCGATAGCAGCTATCCTACCCGCCAGTCTGTTTCTCAACCGTTTTCTATGCGGGTGACGAGCGATTTGACCATCACTTCATCAGCGGTATTGCCGAATGCGAAAGAAAATGTGGAAATCAACGCGGTGATTCTTGTGGCAAAAGGGGGACCTTCCCCTTATCGCTGGAATTTGCAGAGTGGGTATATGCCGGATGGAGTCTCACTCAATGAAAACACAGGAGAAATTTCTGGAACACCGTCATTCCGGGGGGATTATATCTTTTCCATTCAAGTTACGGATGCATCGGGAAGGATTGCGGGGAAAGAATTCTTTCTGCATGTCTCGGACGATTTATCCATCGAGACCACGGTGCTGCCGGATGGGGCGAAGGATGTCGAGTATCGCAATGCGTTGGAAGCCAAAGGCGGTATTCCGCCGTATACTTGGCGGTTGCGAAGCGGAACTTTGCCGGACGGATTGAGTTTCAATGCCAACGGAACCATTGAAGGGACTCCGGCTTCTCGACAAACATATTCATTCACCGTCGAAGTCAACGACAGCGACAGCCCGGCGCAAACCATGCAGTATACATATATTATTGATGTGCAGGATACTCTCTTCATCTCTACCCGCCGCATCCCCAATGCGCGAGTGGATGAAGCGTATACCACCACGTTCCATGCTCAACTCGGTGTTCCACCCTATCAATGGCGCTTGGAAAGTGGGATTTTGCCACCGGGTGTTGAACTGATCACATCACCAACGGTTGCACGAATTGAGGGCATTCCTGCGGAACCGGGAACTTATACGTTCGTTCTTGTAGTATCCGATTTCGGCACACCGGTTCAAACCAGCACTTATGAATACACCATGCAGGTGTATGGAGAAATCGATATCGAACGGGTGGAATTGAAGAGTGCTTTGGTTGGGGTGCCTTATTCAGAGAACTTCATCGCTTCCGGCGGGCAGTTGCCTTATGTTTGGCGGATTGTTGAAGGCAAATTACCAAATGGACTCAACTTGAATCAATCGACCGGTCACATTTTTGGTTTGACCACGCTGGGAGTGGGGCAAAGTTCGGAATTTACCGTTCGAGTCACCGATTCGGGTGAACCATTCGGATTCGATGAAAAGACGTATGTGATTCGGGTAATCGAAGGCATTGAAATCACGACATTTACGTTGACGAGAGGGATTGAATTTGTACCGTATAGCGTAACATTGGAAGGACAGGGCGGGATTTCTCCTTATCATTGGTCAATATTATCAGGGCGGTTGCCGAATGGTGTGACGCTTAACGCCAATACTGGAAAAATAGCCGGAACGCCTGAGGAAACAGGACGATTCGAGTTTACTATTCAAATGATGGACGCATCTGACACGCCGTTTGTAGATTCCCGTACATATGCGTGGGAAATCATCGAAAATCCGGCACCGCCGACTCCAACACCCATGCCTCCGCCATTATTTACGCCGACGCCAAGCCCGACACCGTTGATTTCGTTGATCGATCTTCATGACTTTGTCTCTTATCCGGTCACAGGTTATGAACTCACGTCTTCAATCGAGTATGGCGCAGTTCCCACGGACAATGCTTTTGCCGGCGCGACGGATGGTGAGGGGATGATCGTGACTTTGCAGTCGGGTCAAGGCGTTTTCCTGCAATACAACGGCATTATCGATTTGAATGATCCTGCGATTGAACTTTCCGTTTCCGTACGTTCCGACAATCCCGCCGTCGAACTGGCGTTGGTTTCCATTGCCAATCCGGTCGATGGAAGCCTTGGGTATGTAAATCCGATAAAAAGTGAAGTGCCTGTGGATCGATGGGGACAAATGCGTTTGATATACGATTCCCCGACAGAACAGATCATTCCAGTGTTGCAATTCGTACTTTCTTCTGCTGCTCCGGCAGGAACGCAAGCGAGAATTTATGTTGACAATTTTGGAATCCAGCCTTATCGAGAAAGCGCCAACGCCACTATGCGATTCATGGCTGATTCCACTTTTGATTCAATCGGGCCGGATTTAAACGGGTTGAATGTGAATGCGTTTTTGCCGGAAGGGGCGGTTCCCGGTTTTGTATCATTGACCAGCGGTTTGAGTGGACAAGGAATTCGGTTGGAGTTATTGCCGAATCAGTTGGCCACACACTTTGCCATGTTGATTGATCCCGGCGCAGAACCTTCAGACTTATATGGAAATGTGTTGATGAGCAGCGTGATGATGAAACGGGAGCGGAGTGAGGATGGGATGACGGCGTTGGTAATTACGGATGGGGAACAGACTGTCGCCACTTTTTTAAAGGTGAATCATTTGCCGTTGGGGGAATTTCGGAAGGTGTTTGTTGGGGGGAATTTTGCGAGTGGTGAGAAAGAAATGTTGCCGATTGTTGTGGTACAATATGGGGGGCCGGATGTGACGGGAAGCGTGGTGTTGGATGAGATTAAGTTTTGGAGGAATGAATGAAGTCCGTATCGGGATGGTCAGGATGGAAGGATATTTAGGATGTTTTTTATAAAGTTTTTATCCTGCTTATCCTTGAATCCTGGATATCCAGATTCTGACAAAAAAGGAAGTGTGATGGTGAGTAATGCTTCGCTTTGAACTCACCCTGCAGAACTTGAAAGACACAGGAGAAAAATGGAAAAAAGAGCCATTCGAATCTATGCCGAAACTTCTGTATTTGGAGGTGTATTTGATAATGAATTTTCTCTAGCTAGTCGTGCTTTTTTTGACTTGATTCGTAAAGGAAAATTCCATCTCCTTGTTTCGGCTTTGGTCGAAGATGAATTGCTACCCGCTCCGATGCAAGTCCGTTCGTTTTTTGATGAAATGATAGAATTTTATGAAGTAGTCAGGATTTTTCCTGAAGCACTCGCACTTCAACAAGCTTATTTGCAAGCAGGGATCGTATCTCCAAAAAGAATGAACGATGCCTTGCATGTTGCCGTGGCGACGGTAAGTGGATGTAAAATGATCGTAAGTTGGAATTTTAAACATATCGTGCATTATCAGAAAATCCAGTATTACAATGCGGTGAATACTCTAAACGGCTACGACGCGATTTCGATTTATTCACCTTTGGAGGTAATTGGCGATGAAAACCAAGACGTTTGACTGCGTAAAAATGAAACACCATGGTGCTGAACAAGTACAAGCAAAATTACAGGGAAAAACACGGGATGAGCAATTGGAATATTGGAAAATCCGAACAGAGGCGTTACTTGAACGGCAAGAAAAATCAAAAAATCCATTACCAAATCTTCTTCAGCAGAAAGATCATCCCATGAATGAAAGTGAATGAGTAGTCTACGTTTTGCTTTGAGCCCATCCTGAAGTGAAAGAGGAATTGAAATGAAACCAGAAAAATATGTAGACGATGATGCAATTGTCAAAAAAGGAATTACGGTATTATTTGATCAGTTGGGTCCGGTCGAGACGGATCGTTTCTTAACCTTAACGAAGAAAAAGCGAGAAGAATCGGTAAAAAGACATGACCGCTGGCAAAAAGGCTTGGTGAAAGAATCTTTTTACCAGGAAATTCTTGAAACCTTATAACCGTGTTTTTTGTATCACGAACGTACGAAGGATTGCCAGAATCGGGATGGTCAGGATGGAAGGATATTCAGGATAATGTATCGCCGCCGTCTCGGCGGCATGAAGCCGGCAGGATGCCGGCGTTACATCCTGGTCATCCTTAAATCCTGGATATCCAGATTCAGACAAAACTAAATCAGGAAGAAAAATCATGAGTTTCACAGTTTTGGAAGAGATTCTCGCAAAGGCAGACCTGCTAAGTCAAGAGGAACAATTACAAGTCATCGCCGTTTTAGCAGAGAAAGCCTCAAAGACCTCAGCAAGTCCGGTCAAGCCAATACGTAAATGGGCGGATATGGCTGGATTATTGCCTTATCCCGCTTGTGGAGAAGATGCACAAACCTATATCTCGAAAATTCGTCGTGAGGCAGACTCGTACCGGGAAAATAGGATACTGATAGGTTAAGAGTCGTTAATAGAGGGAGTGGATTGTGTTACAAACCTACATTCAAAAAGCTTTACAGAAAGCGCAGTATAAACGATTGGACGATGGCAGCTGGTTTGCCGAAGTCCCAGGCCTTCAGGGAGTTTGGGCAAACGGGGATTCTATCGAGTTTTGCCGGGAAGAACTTTCGGAAGTGATTGAAGAGTGGTTGTTTCTGAAAATACATGATCATGACGAAATTCCTGTACTCGATGGGATTCAATTGAAAATTGAAAAAAAGAAGATTGCATGAGTCCATCGTCTGTGATCTCCCGAAAAGAATTCGTGAATCGGTTGCGGATTTTAGGTTTTGAGGGACCATTTGCTGGTGGTAGACATCAATATATGTCCAAAGGATCGCTTAAAGTGCGCATCCCCAATCCACATGGTAGCAATGAGATTCACATCAGCTTGGTCAAAGAAATTCTGCGTCAGGCAGATATTGAGCAAGAGGAATGGGATCGAACGAAATGAATGTCTGAATCGGGATGGTCAGGATAGAAAGATTTGAAGGATGATGTAACGCCGCCGTCTCGGCGGCATGAAGCCGGCAGGATGCCGGTGTTCCATCCTGTCCATCCTTGAATCCTGGAAATCCTGATTCAGACAAAGACGAACCGGCAAAAAGTCGAGAGGAAAAAAAATGCAGAAATTTGTAAAAACA
>CAYPPG010000133.1:0-8404 GCA_964412555.1 uncultured bacterium | reverse complement strand
ACTTTTACACTCCCAAGCGGAAATGATATTTATAACAATACGGAATATCAATTGAAAAATAGCGGAAAATCTGCTATTACCGCTAATGGCAACTATTGGGGAGAACCCACCACATCGGAACTTAAATCAGGAACAGAAAATTTATCCCAAATCTACGACAGCCGCGATAATAGTAATGTGGGCGCAGTCACGATCAGTTCTTTTTCTGATGTTTCAGTTGTCGGACCGGCTCCCACATCCACACCGGTCCCGCCAACACAGGCGCCGACAAATACGTATCTCCCCACACCGACTCCAACGCCAACCTATCCACCGAGTAGCGGAACGGAGATTGTCTCCGGAGAAACCAAATACGGTGAAATTACCTTTGCTAATTTTAATACATACGCATTCAATGCAAGCGCAGGCAATAGTGTGACAATTTTGATGGGAGAAGTAAGTAGTGATGAAAATTTTTGGCCACAAGTAGAATTGCATGGATCAGATGGGACAATTTTGAAAATTGAAAGTGGTTTTTCCGAGGCAACCATTGAAGCATATAAACTTACGCAAAGCGGAAACTATTCTATTATTTGCCGTGACGAAAGAAATACGTATACAGGAAAATACGCTATTTCTTTGATTATTAATCCAGGCAAAACTACCTCTACGCAAGATTCGGATGGTGGCCCTATTCAGAGTGGTGAAAGCAAGTCCGGTTCGATTGATGTAGGTGATTTGGATGCCTTCACATTTAATGGAAACGCTGGTGATTTTGTAACAATTTTGATATCAGAAGCGAGTGAAATAGAAAATTTTTGGCCACAAGTCGAACTCCACAGCACTGATGGAACGGTGATGAAAGTTGAAAATGGCTTTTCATCAGCAACAATCCAATCATTCCAGCTGCTAAAAACAGGTACTCATTTGATTATCTGTCGAGATGAAAGAGGTATTTACCAAGGTCAATACAATATTTCATTGATTAAAAATCCAGGTAATTCTTATTCCTCTCAAGACACGGATGGTGGAGTTCTTCAAAACGGCATCTCCAAAACAGGAAATATTGCGGTTGGTGATTTAGATGCCTTCACATTTAACGGAATCAATGGTGATTTAGTAACGATTGATATGAGTGAAGTGAGCGATGATTCCAATTTTTGGCCGCAAGTCGAACTACACGCTCCTAACGGAAAAGTACTCAATGTTGGAAATGGATTTTCGTCAGCAACAATTCAATCTATTAATTTAGAAAAAAATGGAAGCTATTATATTATTTGCCGCGATGAAAGAGGAATATATACCGGTCAATATCAAGTTTTACTTACACTGACACGAACAACACCGATTCCTGAAGACGAGGTCGTTATCGAACGCTCATTCCAACCCAGTGGTTATGTAGCAGGACAAAATTGTACTGTTCAATTAAATGTGAAAGTGAAAAGTGGCGTGACCGCCGATGCGATCACGATTGAAGAAGTCGTGCCGGCAGCGTTGGGAACTCCTACAGGTATCAATGAATCTGGCAGTTTCGTATCCAACAGCCGCACGATTCGGTGGTTTTTCCTGCAGGGAAGCAACAAAACATGCGAATATACAGTGACGATTCCCGCAGCCAGCACAGCGGACTATTCATTTACTGGAACGTTCTCATACCTCGTCAACGGACAACAAAAATCGGGAACCATCACCGGCAAGACGGCTCTATCCCGTGCAACAACACATCCGGTCGATACGAACGGCGATTTTGTCATCGAGACCAATGAATTATTAACCGGAGCGCTCAATTGGAAACAAGGCCTATCCTCACCGACGACGCAGGAGTTATTGAACGCCGCGTTGATTTGGAAAGCCGGCGGCTCATACACCATGAATGCAAGCGGCGCTTTTGTACCGGCCACATCCGGCAAAATCATTCGCAAAGTCATTTCTGCCTTATCGGTTGCGCCCAAACAAACCGCAACGGTTCAAGCAAGCCGGGATCTCCCATCCTCTTTCTCAGTAGGGTTGCCTCAATCTGTCAATATATCCATTACCACATCCGGAGAACTGACTGCTCTTACGGTAGAAGAGACCGTACCTACAGGATGGACTGTGACTAATATCAACAATGGTGGAAGTTACATCGCCAGCACGCACACCATCCGATGGTTCCTGCTTTCCGATTTCACCACCGTTCTCAACTATGATATTACGCCGGTTGGTTCGACAACAGGGAGTTTCAGTGGAGTGTTAAACTGGGTTACCGGAGATTCGCAAGAAAGCGGCATGATTGGAGGAGAAACAACAGTTGGCTCCACTTCAACCCCAACGCCCACTCCATCCCCGCAGCCAATCAGTCCAACCGCTACGCCTACCAGTGAAAAACAAAGCGTATTTATTTTTGACAACGCGGGTGACACGAGTGGTGATCTTACGGGCCAAACCGATTTCGACCCGGTGGATAACCGCAACCTCACCATCGCCTGGGATGCGGATCAAGGCAGCGCCACCGATTGGCACATCTATGTCCGAAAAGGGTTTGGTGGCGCCAAGTTCCTTGGCCGCACTGCAAGCGGAACGGCCACCCGTTTCGATTGGAATGCGGATAACACACTCGTCAATGCCGACTTTGCCAACGGACCGGATTTCAATTCGGCTTACTCCTTCCGGGTGGTCCGGCTTGACGGCAGTTTAGGGCCGGATGACTTTTTTGATGCTTCCGCTCCTGTCGGATTCAATCTTGAAGGCGGGAATGCCGTATCTCTGGCGAAACCGGAACTGCCGAATTTGAATGCAGACCGGATTGTGATCTATGATGATATTCTCGGTGGAAATGATCTTGCGCCTCAAGGGCGCTCCGGTTCCGATTCCGATTCATCTGCCTCCCGTGCGATTCAAGTGGCGTGGAATTTCGGGCGTGATCCGTCGACGGTCAATGAGTACCACATCTTCGTCAGTGTGGACGGTGGGGATTATACCTATCTTGGGCAAACGTACGATGGCAACACGAATTATTTTTGGTGGACACCGAACCGCCAGTTCCGTACCAACAGCGAGTTAGCCGACGGTCCGCAAGATGGGCATACGTATCAATTCCAGGTTATCCTCATGCCTCTTACCGGCAATCGCGCGACATTGAGAAGTGGAACTTTGACATACTCGGTTGCAAATTGATTTATATTATACCCCCCGCGGGGATTCAGTGTTTCATGTCTCTGCGGGGGGACTTATGTTTGAATGGGGATTCACAAACAACAATCAAATTGAAAAAAATATCATTTACGTTGATTGCGATGCCTCAGGGAATCGCAGTGGATCCGATTGGTTGAATGCCTGCATTCGGATCAAGGATGCCGTGGCAAAATCAGCGCCAGGAGACGAAATCTGGGTCGCCGCAGGGATCTATCAAGAAGAATATATCCGCTTGAAAACCGGCGTTGAAATTATTGGTGGATTTGCCGCTATCGAATCGAATAGAAAAGAAGCCAATTGGAATGTAAATCGAACGATCATCAATCCCCCCAATCCGGAATGGGAAGAATCACTATTGGCTGCATGGTTCGGTATGTGTCAAAAACGATGGAATATCATTGAAGACGATCAAGTATTTCCCTGGGATGGAAGAGAATCGTTTGTGTATGCACTTATTCCACATCTTGTCCAAGAAAAGTCCGGAAAGAAATTTGAATTTTATCGCGATGCGGCACTACTGGCATCCCGGCCAGATCTTTTTGAAACCTTGCTATTCGATGAGGAACAACGTAACGAATACAAACAAGCAACCAAATCTATCGATTGGATAAGATTTCCCGATCAACACCGCATTCAATCCAAAAAAATTCGAGAAAATCTGCAAAGCAAACAGATCATCCAAACGAAGCCGGATACTGGTGCTACTAAGATAGTCAATGAAAATATTCTCCCCCCACGGAACGTGCCAACAATTTTGAAAGGCAGCGATCCCGTTGATGCTTTGTACAGAATAGGGAAAAAGTCAAATAAAAATCTATCAAAAGGGGTTAGGGAAGGAAAGAACTGGTTCATGACTGTTACCTACGTTAACCGCAAAGACAAAACCTACTACCTTTATCAAAAAGAAACTAAAACCGGCAAAGTGCGGGACTTTTTTTCTACCAAATCCGACTCAGAAGGAACAACGGTGGATACAATTCCGGATGGCTACGAAATTTATGAAAACCCAAATGCGCAAGTATTTTTGAGAAAGACTCCGACACAAGTTTTTACAGATGATGAAATGAACGTTATTGAGCAGGGAATCAAGCGATATGCCAAACTTGACTATTTTAAAATTGACGTGAGAAAAAATGCACTGGTGGTATTTTTACCCAATCAGGATGTTGGATCATTGAAAAGTTTTGTTAATGCCTTTTCTGGCTTATCCTTGAACTCGCAAGTAGAAGGCATTATTCAAAAAAAGATGACATATTCGCCAATTGTCAAGCGACAACTATTCATTCCCCTCCCGTTGCCTCAACTATAAATGTTACCATAACCAAGCCCATAAATAGGTCGCATTGACTCACACTTTTTGTCACCGAAGACCGGCGTCTTGAACAGGAACTAAAAAAACTCCATCGTAACAACTATTAAATATAAAAATCCCTAATCCCTTTGAGCGGAATCGTTTTGCCTCCCTTCTCCCTTATTATCAACCACACAGTGACGCAATTCAGACGATTTGAACGGGGAGACTCTATCGTATCATTTGTGTACAGCTGAAATCTGTAATACAATTGCTGGATTTCCATGGGGAAAAAGTGCCCGAGTGGCTTGCCGGCAACAAATATCGTCCGTTTGAAAGAAGGATGGATGAAAGATTATGAGGTCTGGCAAAAAAGGGATTACACCGGCACACGCTATGTGTATTTCTGGGCGGACGGGATTTATTTCAATGTCCGTTTGGACAAAGAGCGGCCTTGCATTTTGGTGATAATGGGAGCACTGGAGGATGGAACCATATTGTTGTTGTTTGAGTTGAGAAGTTTCCTTACGGCATCATCGATGTTATCAAAAAATGACCGTACTTCAAGGAAAAGAAAATCGCATTCCGATGACTTGTACCGTGCAACGACCGTGCAATCTAAGGGTAGTTTCAGGGGGATTTGGAGGAGGTGTCAACGTGGGGCAAAGTAAATAACTGTTTGTAAATGCTTGATTTAGATGGATTTACGAAAAGTGTAAAACTGACTACGGATCAGGAGGTTCCGCGTTCGAATCGCGGCCGGCGCAGGTTGATTTTATTGGACTTACGACTCTCCGTTCACAAGCCCAAAAATAAAAAAGTAACCAATAAGTAACCAGCTGGTATGCTATCATATTCGATCTTATTCCTATTCAAATCGTTTTTTCTTCCAGAATCATCGTTGTGTCAGAATATGTGCTTTTTTCTTCCGAGGGTTTTGATTGGGGCGTTTTTACAGTAAGAGTGAACTGTATCGAATGATTTCATTGGTTGAAATATTTCTTTTTCCTATATCCTGCTTGTCTTCCATAATTTCTCGGCGATCTTTTCAATCTCATTTCTCATCGCCAGTTTTGCCAACCATTTTTCAGGAATTCCATCAAGTCCATAGAATGCCCCAACGATTTGGCCGTAGACAGCTCCGGTGGTGTCGGCATCATCTCCCAAGTTGACCGATTTTAAGCATCCTTCTTCAAAAGAAGTGGAATGGTTAAATGACCATAAAGCCGCTTCGAGAGATTTGACGACGTATCCTGTTCCTTGAATCTCCGGTGGTTGTTTTTGCTTGAAGGAGCCACATGCGATCTCTGAGACTTCTGGACAGAGCGGATGGTTTGACCAATAATCTGGGATGGGCGCATAATTGGATTTAAGAACTTCTTCTTTGCTGGCACCGTTCAGTAATCCAACTATGATTCCTGCCATGTACCGGCAAGCATCCACGGCGGACAAAACTGCGTGAGTTGTTTTTGAACTCTCTCCCGCTTTTTCTATGGCGTTCTGAGGATCGTTGGCATAAAACATCGGAATGGGAGCCAAGCGCATGATGGAGCCATTGCCAGCTGAATATGGATCGTTGGAGCCGCAAAACGGTTCTTTTGTTTCTTGAAATTGGATAAGAGCGGAGCAAATAGTGTTACCAATATCAAAACATCTTCCTGTAGATGACCAATAACCCTCTTTCCACCACCGGACATATCGTTCCAATTGATCAATTGGATCAAAACCATTTTTCTCGATCAGGCTTTCAGCAAGACATAAAGCCATCGATGTGTCGTCTGTCCACTGACCGGCTTTGAGATGAAACGGTCCGCCTCCAACCATATCGGATATTGGTGTAAAAGAGCCGGGCGGCTTAAATTCGAGTGTGGTTCCCAAAGCATCACCGACGGCGAGTCCCAATAGGCATCCTTGAAATCGTTTGATTGTGTTCATGATTTATTCTCTATTCTCGATTGGTAATCGTGATGGAGTATCAATAATAACATATATCTTGTTGGGTTGATTGTATCATGACGAATACAACTGACAATAATAATCCGTTGATCATCACAATCCATGGGACCGATGGTGCGTGTTCGGGAACTGTGATTCTGAAATGTCTATCGGAATAATCCCTTTTTAACAACTTATTGATCATTTTTTGAATAATACTCATCAGTAATTGATCGTTCCGGCCTTCATTTTTATCGATTTTGATGAATTACCTTGTGTTTTATTTCTATTTCACTAACTCATGAAAATCCAAATGGTTATAGTCATTTGTTTTTCAGAAACTGTAAATTGGCATCTTTCTTGTTTATTAAAATGGTGACGATTGCAAAATAACGGGCTGGAGGGATGTACAATGGCGGTCAATGGAACACGATTTTTAAGGCTTGGGAAAGCGCAGGAATTCACTATTTCTCATCACGCCTTGAAACGATTGTATGAACATACCGGAAGAGAATTCACTGAAGACGATGCTTTTTTGTATTTCTGTCAAAGTAAGCAATTGAAATTCGAGGAGATGGGGGAACGGGGGTACAGGCCGGGATTTCAACAGCGAATGAACCGTGGCATCCATTCGTGGTATTTCCTGCTTCCTGAATCATTCCATGAATTGATTGCGGTTATCACGAAGAATGAAACCAATGGGGAATATGTCTGGATCACCACGTATGCGCCGAATCATCTCACAAGAGCCAATGTTGCTTGGATGGAAAATACCGCCGCTAAAATGGTTGCATGACCGTCGATCATTAAAGAAATGTTCCGCATTCATTACTCGTTGTTAGCTATACAAGAAAGGATAAGATCAATGAAGACTGCAACCAAATACGGAGATGGAAGCCTTGCACGAACTGATCCTAGACTCGTTTACCAAAATATTGTTTTATCCCAATCCGGACATCATTCAAGGATTGGAAAGATGCTTGAGCCGCGTGATCGGGCGGGATGTTTTGCCGGAAACTCAATTGCTATTGTCTTTGTTTCCTTTCAAAGTACAAGAACTCAAAAGATGGCAAAGTGGAAACTGCATTAGCAAAATCCGAGAATAGCTAATTTGGATCTTATTTTGATTATTTTCATTATCTTGACCTTTTACATAGAAATTATTTAATGTTAAATGAATTACTATATTACGTTAAAAATACATTTGACAGTACTTGTTCAATCGTATTGGAAAATCCTTATCGATCAAGTAAGCGGATTTTATGACTAAAAAATGAATAGGACATCATGAATCAAGATCAATCACGTGAACGCAAATATTATGCGCATACTCCACCTCCTGAATCTATGGACCAAGAGTGGCAGTTGCTGAAGGATCACTTGAGCGGTGTAGCGGAATTGGCTCGGCAATTTGCCAATGATGTATTGCCTGACGATTCTTTTTTGGGGAATGCCGCATATCTAGCAGGATGGTTGCATGATTTTGGGAAATATCGTGATCCATTCCAAGAGTATTTAGCCGGTCTTCGAACAAAAAACAGTGAAACACAACATGCAATTTATGGGGCTGCGCTAGCATGCAAATTATATCATTCACTCGAATGTATGGCGGTCATTGCTGGCCATCACGGAGGATTATCGGACTTTCAAGGAGAACTAGCCGGCAAAGTTAAAAAAGTAAAAGATGATGAAATTCATACTATTCATGAACGATTCATGCATGACACCGGTACTCTTGATCTTCCAAAATGTACTCAATCCTCTTTGGAGTTCATACAAACCGAATTTATGATTCGAATGCTGTTTTCATGTCTTGTCGATGCGGATTGGTTGAATACTGCTGATTACATGAAAATAAAGCCGCCTATATCACCTCGCTTTGAACCTAACCATTTATTAGTGTCATTGGATCAACATATTGAAAAATTGTCTAAGGAACAAGAATCAACTGCTCTGAACTCATTACGTATGAGTATTTTGCTTCAGTCGGAAATGGAATTTTCCTTTGTTTGAGTTAAGGTATCA
>CAYPPG010000132.1:0-8744 GCA_964412555.1 uncultured bacterium | reverse complement strand
TTCGAGGTTTCCCACCTTAAATGCCTGTCCAAATTTTGGGGTACATTATAGTATGTTGTGGTGCGGACCTCTGGTCTGCATTGAAATTCTGCAGACCAGAGGTCTGCACCACAATGACTTCCTATTTGATCATCTCGATGATTCTTTGATAAACTTGCTGGAAATCCGCTAATTCCTTCCCGTTAGGATCCTCGATTTCAATCGCGCCGTTCTGAGATAACAAGCCAAACCACTCGATTTTCCCCTTCGCGAACGGGAAATGGGTACGCAGGGAGTGATCGTTTTCCCGGTCAAAAACAAAGATTATATCCGCTTCTTGCATTTTCGTTTCATCGATGATTGAAGAGCGATGAGCGGAAAGATCGATTGCGAATTGGGAGGCCGCTTCAATCGCTGTTTCAGGTGACGGGCGATTTTCTTCGGGATAATAGCCGGAAGAAGAAATATCTTTATCGTTTTTAAATATTTGCTCTGCCGCACGTTGTGCGAATGGGCTGCGGCAGATATTTCCTTTGCACACAAACAATATTTTTTGTGCTTTATCGAGTTTCTGCCGCACGTTTCGTGAGATGATTTTGCGGATGAACGGAATGTGGAGAAACCGCAGCCACAAAGCATATCGCATTTTCGTAAACAGATGGTGGAACAAAAAATAGCCTTCTATGAAAGCCGGTTTGGGATCGTCGAGGACCAATGTGTCGTTTCGCTCCCGCAACAAAATCGGATTGAACAATTCGAGAAAGACTCGATGCAGGGGAAGGGCATTCAATGTCGGATCATTCCGGTTGGCCCGCAGATTATGCCACATCCACCGCAAATCCAACGTCGTATTCCGGCAATAGATATTGGTTTTATAGGTGTCCGGAAATTCTTTTCGACCTTCCACTAAAAACTGATACAGATAAAAAGGAAAATCGGCTCCACAAGCAAGAGCGAGCGGCAATGATCCCCACACCCGCGCATTCAATTCGATAAAAATCCACTCGCCCGTTTGAAAATTATATTTATATTCGAACATCCCCAGTCCGGTGTAATTCAACGCCTGAGTGATGGTTTGTGTTGCTTGCAGCAATTCCGCATCGAGAGGCACGCTCTTTCGATACGAACTGCCGCCTCCATGCAGCGGCTCGTGAATTCGCCGGTGCTGAAACGCGAAGAGTATATTCCCCTGATCCACCAACACTTCCACACCGATTCCGGTGCCGGTGAAGAACTCTTGAACGAGAAGGGATTTGTGGGAAGCGAATTCGTTCACAATCCGATGAAACTCGGATTCGGAATAAGCCTTTTGCACATCATTCCGATGCGACAAGTTTTCCAGCGAGAATGTCTGCTGCGGCTTGATGACCAGAGGAAATGTAAAATGTGCTATCGAAGAAGCCCATTCATCCCCCGGCTGAAAGAGATGACTTTTCGGTAAAGGGATATGGAGAGAGGACACCAGTTCGTGCATCTTGCACTTATCGAATGCAAAAGGAAACACATCTTCATCAGGAATCGCCAATTGGGTAAAAGTACTCAATTCTTCCCGATGGATATGGAAAGGAAGAATAAACGAATCGGCGCACGGAACGATCAAATCGAAATCTTCCTTACGCAAAATGTGCCGTATAGCATGCAGCCACTCGGCTTCCCCTCCTTCGCGATAATCCGGAAGGGAATGAACTGCCTGAATATATTTGGAATAGTAAGCCGGAACATCTTTGCCGCATCCGGCAGCATGCATTCGCAGATTCTTTCGCCCCAATGAACGAACCACCGATAGAAAACTGCGGCTGTCGGAACCGAGAACCAGGACGTTTCGAGGAGGTTTTACCATTATATTCGTCGTAACTAAGTATCTTCTTCTTGAGTGAAAGAATGATAAAAATCGGATAATGTCGCACCGCGAAAATGGGGCTGTGCATATTCAAACAGCGTATGCAGCGTTTCGTAAAGGGATTCGATCGCGTTCTCCGTGGGGAACGCCGGACTGCCGCCCGGCATCAGTTCCGAGGAATGCAGCATGAATTCCACATACTGTTTTTTCTGCCGGATCGCCATTTTGAGCACGGATAGAAGCTCTTTTTGATTGTTCCCATTCGGACGCAGCCAATAAAGGGAAGGAAACAACCGGCCCCACGCGCGATAGGGAAGGGAACCCTTCGGGAACACATCGCGCAAGGATGTGATGCGGTTCCAGCGCGTTTGCAGGATCGTAACCGGGATTTCCAGCAAGGATGAATCTCCGGCAAAGCGGATGTTGTTCAAATCTAGAAAATAAGCGTCTTCAAGAAAATGCGTATAATCCGTCCCACCATTCCCGTTCGGATCCCCGGAATATTCCGACCAGGATAGATGCGGGGTGACGGAACAATCGGTATGATAGCCATGCTCAGCCAATATCGATGCATAGATTTCATTGAACGCCCATCGGCCGGCGCGGTGGCTGATCATTTTGGTTTGAAACGTATCTTCCAATAAGCTGGTCATGAAAGCGATTTTCTCCCGCATGGCTTCTTTTGGATATTCGATGAGATACGGCATATACTCAAAATCATTTGGTGTGAGCGGGGAAATGGGAGGAGAATTCCATGCATGAAGATGCATCCCGATTTCCGCTTGATTCCTTTTCAAGATATCGTGTCCGAATTCCTGGAATACCGGGCATTTCGCCATTTCATAATTCACCAAGTACGTCGGTTTGAAGCCGTATTGTTCACAACACTCTTGAAATCGTGGGAGGAACTGTGAATTTTGCGTCGTAATGGTTTGCGGATGCGACCATAAATTGTCGCCTTCGGTGTCGATCGTGATTAAAAAGGATGGCAGTGACTGACGATTGTTATTCATGAGTTACTGAGGATTCTCTTCAGTTATTTCTTGCTCGATTGTATCCAAGACTTCCGATTCCTTATCCACTTTTTCCGTCGGGCCGCCATAATAGGATAGGCTTCGATATTGAGTCCAATCGATTTTCGGGAAAGCGCGTCCCTGTTTGGGGCGTGGAAGCCTGCAAGGATGAAAGGCCGCAACGCGGAAGGGTAAAGAAAAACGAATGTAATTATCAATGGCTTGCCTTTGAGATTCTATATGCCGTAGGGTGTGATGAGCAAAGCAAATCCCACCAAAACCTACCCCTTCTTCACTTCCTTCACCTTCTCCGCTTCCGGCAACTGCTTATAAAAATCATCCAACGGATAACACCCCGACATCATCCCGTGCCGGGGAGCCGTCGTGCAATCGGAGAATGTGCGGCAGATGATTTTCGTATTCAATTTTCCTTTCGTCAGACTTTCCGCCGGCATCTGGGGATACACCAGCGCCATCCGGCCGATACCGACGATATCCGCCCACCCTTTTCGAACGACCGCTTGTGCTACCAATGGTAGATATTCCTGCAAATAGGTATACCCCGTTCCAATGATGACCTGGTTCGGAAACCGCTCCTTGATCTGCCGCGTCACGTCGATTTGCCGCACGACGCCCACCAGCGGATCTTCCGGCGGACGATAACCGTCGGATGGCGGATAATACGCCGGGCGTTGAATGTGCGGATTGTAATACGGACTCCCGCAAGACACATTGACGAGTGGAATATTCAATTCCTCCAGCAGTTGAATGAATTGAAATGTTTCCGTTAAATCATAGTGCAACGGATTATTTTCATCTGTTCCGAAACCGTATCGATAAGGGAGACAATCTTGATAGTCATGCGGAATCCCCACGCCTTTTTTGTTTCCGCTTGCTGTTTCTTTATCGTCATGAAACGGGATGAGGTCGAAAGCGCTTAAACGCACTGCAATATGGAGCCCCGGTATTTGTGCTCGGATGCCGTCCACGATCATCCGTAAAAAACGTGTTCGATTTTCGAACGATCCCCCGTATTTTCCTGGCCGGGTATATGCGCTCAACAACTCATGCGCCAAGTACCCGTGGCAGTGTTTCACATCGACAAAATCGAATCCCACATCATAAGCGATCTTCGCGGAATGAATATAACACTCGATGATTTCCTCGATCTCGCTGTCACTCAATATCAACGTATCGTCATTCGGATCGATGCCGAACTTGGCATCCAAAATCGGGTGATGATAAGCGATTTTGGGTTCCCAACGGTCGCGCCGGTTCGGTTTACTGAACCGCCCTGAATGCGTCAATTGCAGCCCAATTAGCAGATCATCTATCCTCCCATACAACTTTTTATGCGCTTCCAATGCATGATTGCGAAGTTCAGCCAATCCGTTTTTTGTGTGGTCTACTGCCATGATCTGATTCGGACTGGAACGGCCATCCTCGCGCACCGCTGTCGCTTCTCCGCCAAAAATCAACTTCGCTCCCGACTCCCCAAAACGCCGCCAGCGCCGCAGGGTATATTCCGAAGGATTTCCATCCGCTTCTCCATCCCACCCTTCCATTGGATGGATGCACCAGCGGTTTCCTATCGTTTTTCCGAAGATGTCGATCGATTCCGCCAAGGGTGAATTCTCGAATGCAGTTAATATTCGATCATCGAGTGGAAGACTCAATCCAAGCTCTTTCAACCGTTCCTGAAACGCTTCAGGAGTCTTAAACCGCGATATTCTTGGATAGACGGGTATCTTTTTCATCTCGTTCGATTCTCCATTAAGTATATCGATGAAATGTACTCTGAATCGGATTTTTGGGAAGTGGATATTTGATGACGATAATCTACGAGTTGTCTGAACAAGACGTCAAAGTTTGTTTCGGAATTCATGTTCATGACAAAGACGTGCTAATAACGGGCAATCACACAGGATTGCCCCTACACGTATGTAGGGGTAGACCTATGTGTCTACCCCATTTACCCGTTTCATGTCAGCAAGAAATCTCTCTAAAAATATTGTACAGCATTTCTGAATATATAAGGATTGTGTTAAAAAAAACAGGATTGTACGATTTTTGATTTGGAGGTATGATTAATATATTGCGAAATGTATGGTGTGTGTAATTTTTTGAGTTAATATTGTTTGTCGTTATTGATAAGGGGAAGGTAGGATGTCAAAAGAGAATTGCTATTCCATTCACGCCCAATCTGTCTCCAATCAAAGGGGGATTTCCTGTGATTGTCCACAAAAGTACCCGGATGAATTGGAAACGTTTAAACCATTTAATTCAATAAAGATATTGGTTTGGGGAATCCTTGTTTTTGCTGGTTTGTTCGTTCTGAAATTGCAAAATTATCTTCTCTTCTATACCTTGGCCGAGTTGTTCAGTATTGCCGTAGCCTGGGGAGTGTTCATGCTCGTCTGGAACTCCAGGCGATTTCTCGATAACACGGCGTTGATTTTTCTTGGGATTGCCTATTTGTTTGTCGGTATATTTGATTTATTCCATACCTTGGCGTACAAAGGAATGGGCATCTTTCCCGATGAACTGACCACAAACTACGCTACGCAATTGTGGATTGGCGGGCGCCTAATCGAAAGTGTTTCTCTTTTGCTGTTTCCCTTTTTTCTCGGAAAACGATTCTCTCTGAATCTCGTTTGGGGAGCGTATGCCGGTTTCACGGCGTGTTTATTCATAACCATTTTCGTTTGGCCAATTTTTCCGGCGTGTTATATGGAGGGAGAGGGTCTTACTCTTTTCAAAGTGATGAGCGAATACTCGATTTGCATGATTCTTGGTGTGGCGTGGATTGTGTTGTATCGGAAGCGGAATTTTTTTTCTTCACCCATTTATAGAATTATTACCTTTTCTATCCTTTTTTCGATTTTGGCGGAACTTTCCTTTACACTGTATGTGGATGTCTATGGGTTCTTCAATTTTATTGGGCATTGCTTCAAGTTGCTCTCGTTCCTCTTGATCTATGCCGCCTTGATTCATTCCGGTTTGACAAAACCGTATCATCTCTTGTTTCGGGAGATCAAGAAACGGGAAGAGGAATTGCAACATTACAACCAACTGATCGAATCGATTCGCTTCGCTCAAGAAAATTACATTACCGAAGAGAATCCCCAACAGGTTTTCGATTCACTCTTGAATACAATTGTTTCCCTGACAGACAGCGAATACGGTTTCCTTGATGAAGTGCTCTTGGATGAAAACGGCGAGATGTATAAACTCAGCCTGGCGCTCTCCGATATTTCCTGGAACGAAGAATACCAAAAACTGTATTCGGAATTGCGGGCAAGAAATCTGGAATTCCGCAACTTGAAAAACCTGGCCGGCGCACCCGCTGTGACCGGCAAGACGGTGATCGCAAACGAGGTGGCACACGATACCCGTTCCGGCGGAATCCCCGCCGGGCATCCGCTGATTCATTCCTTCATGGGTGTCCCCCTTTATTTCGGGGGTGAATTGGTTGGTGTGGCCGGGATCGCCAATCGGCCGAATGGATATGACGAACAACTCGTTCAATTTCTAGAACCATTTTTCTCAACTTGTTCCAGCATCATCCATGCGGTACGTACAAAAGAAAAAGAGCAAAAAAACCTTCAAATTATTCATGAGAACGAAAAAACCGCCCGCGCCCTCTTGGATGCGTCATTCTCCTCCATTGTGCTTCTCGATCCAAACGGAATGGTATTGGATTCCAATTCCGTTCATGCTGAACGCCTTGGGATAAGCCGGGAAAAATTGATTGGAACCTGCATTTGGGATTATTTCCCGCTGGAAGTATCAAAAACACGGAAAGCAAACGTTCAGCATGTTTTCGATTCGGCTGAACCGCTCAAAGCAGAAGATATCCGGGATAACCGCTGGAATGAATATATGGTTTATCCAATACTTGATCATGAGGGGAGAGTTCAAAGTGTTGCGGTTCATGCTCGTGACATTACCGAAAGAAAAGATGCAGAAGAATCGCTACGGGAGAACGAACGTAGATTCCACGAGATTGTCAATCACATGGCTTCGGGATTCGCGGTGTATAAAGCCATTGAAAATGGGGAAGATTTTGTATTTCAAGATATCAATCAAGCCGGCGCTAAATCTGGGCATAAAACCCGTGAAGAACATATCGGACACAGAATTGAAGAGGTGTATCCCGGCGTCAAAGAAATGGGCATATTTGAAATGCTCCAACGGGTGTGGAGAACCGGAGAACCGGAATCGCTGCCTTTGACTCAATATCAGGACGATAAAATTATGTTTTGGGCAGAAAACTACATCTTTAAACTGCCGAGCGGGGAAGTGGTCGCTGTGTACGATGACATTACCGAGCAAAAGCGGTATGAAAAAGAATTACATGACAGCGAAAGTAAATTCCGCACGGTCGCCAATTTTACCTTTGATTGGGAATATTGGGTGTCTCCGGAAGGGAAAATCCTGTTTTGTTCCCCCTCGTGCGAACGGATTACCTCCTATCGAACGGAAAAATTTATCCAAGATCCGGAGCTTCTCGACAAAATCGTCCATCCGGAAGATCGGGCAAAATGGTTAAACCACTCATGCAAACGGATAGATTTTAAAAAGGACTATCAACTAGAGTTCCGGATCGTCAGGCGGGATGCAACGGAATGCTGGATGGATCATGTCTGCCAACCTGTATTTGATGAAGAAGGGAAGTATATCGGCTACCGCGCCAGCAACCGGGATATTTCCGACCGCAAGCAAGTCGAACAAGAACGGGCGGAATTGGAAAAGCAATTCTTGCAAGCGCAAAAATTAGAGGCGCTTGGAACCCTATCCGGCGGGATCGCGCATGACTTCAACAATATTCTCGCAGGCATTACTGGTTTTACTCAACTTGCCATGAATGTCACTTCCAAGCCGGAACTTGTAAAAGACTATTTGACCACGGTATTAGAGGCTTCCGAACGCGCAGCAAATTTAGTCAAGCAAATTCTGGCGTTCAGCCGCCGCAGTGATATGGACAAACGGCCGTTCTCCATCGCGCTGGTCATCAAGGAAGGTTTGAAGATGATGCGCTCCACCCTCCCAGCTACGATTGAAATTAAAAAAAATATTCGATGCGGAACGGTGAATATCCTTGGAGACTTGAATCAAATTCACCAAATCTTGATGAATCTCTGCACCAATGCCGCTCATGCGATGCGGGATCAGGGGGGAGTCTTGGAGGTCTCTCTGCTGGAATATGAGATTCCGGAAATGAAACAGACGCTCTATTCCGAATTATCAGTGGGAAATTACGTTTGTTTACAGGTACGGGATACCGGACCGGGGATCGAACCTGCTATCATGGACAAGATTTTCGATCCTTTTTTTACCACAAAGGAGAAAAGCGAAGGCACCGGTTTGGGTTTATCCGTCGTGCTGGGAATCGTGAAAAATCATCAGGGAGGGATTGAAGTTGAAAGTGAACCTGGGATAGGAACCACATTTTCTGTCTATCTTCCAATTTCCGAAAAAACCGCTCAATCTGCCGAAGGTTTTCGTAAAATGATCAAGGGAAATGGGGAATGGATACTCCATGTCGATGATGAAAAAGTACTCCAAACCATGGCGATCCGGATGCTCGAATCACTGAATTATCATGTCGTGACATGCTCCAACGGACAGGAAGCGCTAGAAACATTTCAAGCAGATCCCAACCGCTTTAACCTGGTCTTGACCGACCAGATCATGCCGCACATGAAAGGCACGCAGCTGGCGGAAGAACTGTTGAAAATCCGGCCGGATATTTCGATCCTTCTATACACCGGATACGATGAACGTGTTACACGGGAAAAAGCGAAAACGTATGGGATCCGGGATATGCTGATGAAACCGCTCCGCATCGATGAACTGTCGCAATGCATTCATGATGCGTTGCATGAAAAATAGAGAATCATTGTGGTGCG
>CAYPPG010000131.1:0-8836 GCA_964412555.1 uncultured bacterium | reverse complement strand
CTGTTACAGTATTTCCAATGAAATACAAAATGGGACTTTTTACCGGGGCGTCATTTTATTCACACATTGAATGCCTCTGCCAAGCAGAAAGTGTAAGAGGAGAGGTGTGTCCTAAGACCAATACGCGTAAGAAAATTCAAAATATTCTTTTGCATTCTCTGGAATCAATTCCCATTCCATCATGATCGTCATACAATATCAACACTATGATGAACTTCCAAAGTGATTCTCATGCAGAAATTCGTGAATTGGTGTTACGGGATCCCTTCGGGATTTCCCGCGGGACAAAAACGTCCGTTCACAACGTATTCGTTCGAATCGGAGAAGGATGGGGAGAAGGAGCCCCGATTTATTATCACGGCCAATCCGCCGTTGATATGCTGGAATTGGCAAAAAAATGGCTTTCCCAATCTCACGATTATACGCGGCCAATCGATGAAATCATTCATGAATTGTTGGAACAATATCCCGGCCAATCCGGCTTGGCTCAAGCCATCGATTTGGCATTGCATGACGTCAGAGGAAAGAGAGAAGGCATGCCGATTCATACCCTTTTTGGATTGGATTCGAAAAATAATCCTATTTCATCTTTTACGATCGGGATAGATACGAAAGAACAAGTCTTTGAAAAAGTGCGAAGAGCGGAGCAATATCCCATTTTGAAAATCAAAGGCGGAGGGGATAATGATTTATCGATTCTCACTTCTATTCGAGAAATCACACAAAAACCGTTGTGGATCGACGCCAATGAAGGATGGACTTGCGAACAAACATTGGAATATTTACCTTACCTGCGTAATTTAGAAGTACGGATCATCGAACAACCATTGAAATCCAATGATTGGGAAGGATATGCGCGGCTCAATCGTCAAAATCCGACCGACATTCCAATACTGATCGACGAAGCGGTTCAAGGACCGGAAGATGTGGAGCGCTGGACGGGAATCGTACAGGGAATTAACATCAAATTGGCCAAATGCGGTGGACTGGCACGAGCACAGGATATGATCCGAATTGCGCGCCGGTGCGGAATGCTCGTTATGCTCGGATGCATGATCGAAAGTTCGCTGGGGATCACCGCCGCCGCTCATTTATCATCATTGGCCGATTACCTGGACTTGGATGGAGCCACCCTCCTGGCGAACGATCCCTTTCATGGCATGGAATTAGATCGGGGCAGAATTGTCATGCCCAACAAACCTGGTATAGGAGTATAGGAGAGAACGAACATGATCGAACGGTACACTCGGGAGGAAATGGGGAAAATCTGGAGCGATCAATTCCGCTTCGAGATGTGGCTGAAAGTGGAAATTGCCGCTTGCGTTGCGCACAACAAACTCGGCGTTGTGCCGGATGAGGCATTGAAAGACATACAGGAAAAAGCCGCTTTTGAAATCGAACGCATTCACGAGATTGAAAAAACGGTGGACCATGAAACGATCGCTTTTCTCACAAATGTTGCCGAACATGTCGGTCCTGCAGCTCGCTACATCCATTACGGAATGACCTCTTCCGACAAATTGGACACGGCTCTCGCCCTGCAGCTTGTGGCCGCTTCGGATTTGTTAGTGAAAGGAATCGATAACCTTCGGCAATCCGTCGGCGAACTGGCCAAAAAATATCAACACACCGTGATGGTCGGGAGAACCCATGGTGTTCACGCGGAACCAATGACCTTCGGATTGAAACCCGCCTTGTGGTATGCCGAACTCGAACGGCAATACGAACGAATGCAAAACGCGAAGGAATCGATTCGTGTCGGTATGGTTTCCAGCGCCGTGGGTACGTATTCCAGCATCGACCCGCGGGTGGAAGCCATTGTTTGTGAAGAATTGGGGCTGAAACCGGATCCTATCAGTAATCAAGTCATTCAACGCGACCGTCACGCCGAATTTCTCTGCGCTTTGGCGATTATCGGAGGCACGCTGGAAAAAATGGCGGTGGAAATCCGCGGCTTGCAAAAAACGGAAATTCGGGAAGTCGAAGAACCGTTCCCACCGGGACAAAAAGGTTCTTCCTGCATGCCGCATAAACGCAATCCGAACGTCTGCGAACGAATCACCGGTTTATCGAGACTGCTGCGGGGATATATGCATACTGGGGTGGAAAACATGACGCTCTGGCATGAACGGGATATTTCCCATTCCTCCGTCGAGCGCATTACGTTAGCCGATGCGGCGATTTTACTGGATTATATGCTGTACAAGATGAATTGGATTATCCAAAATCTGGTGGTACACGAGAAAAGGATGCAGCAAAACCTGGAATCCTCGAAAGGATTGGTTTTCTCCCAGAAAGTGCTGCTCACATTGACACAAAAAGAAATGTCCCGTGAAGACGCCTACCGCATTGTACAAGCCTGCGCGATGAAAGCATGGGATTCCGATTCCACACTCTTGGATGAGCTGAAAAAAGACCCCGAAGTATCTTCGAAGTTCAGTGATGATGAACTGGACGCGATTTTCAAAGTCGATGATTTGCTGAAAAATGTCGATATCATATTCGATCGTTTGGGATTATAACGATTACCAGATACCAACAAGAAGGCGATAAGGCACTTTCTGCGTATATTCAAAATAACCGGGTAGCTCCCGCTGTAACGTTTTATCTTCCAAATAGGTTCGAATCACGAGCAAAACCGTAATCAAACCGGCAGGAACAAGTCCCCAAAGAGATCCCAAAACAATCGACGTGCTGATAAACAGTAAAATACCGGCCACATAACCGGGATGCCGGACATACTGATACGGACCATCCTGCACCACTCGATGTCCACGGTCGGTTTGAATGCGAACGGTGGAAGAAAAGAAATAATTCACTCGCATCGACCATACCAGCAAAAAATGGGAGAACAATTGAATTCCATACCCAATGACATATACGAAAATCGGAAACGGAGGCGACCAACCATACCGCCCCGCATCCATACTGGCCAAGACGTATACACAGACACAGAGAGGGATATAGAATGCAAAAAAAATTTTATCCCACCATTTCGTTCCCGGTCCCGGTTTCATTCGCTCTTTGATCAAATCCGGATTATCGGTCAAAAAGAAATATGTAACAGCGATGATAATCAAATTGATTGCGGCAAACAACCAACCTTGCCAATAATCGAGACGTCCGGCGGTCCAAAATATCATCAAGCCGAAAGCGGTAATAGCCAAAATAATCCGAATGACCACGCGCGCTGGACTCAGGACATTTTGTTCGGAATGCTTTTCGTTGGACATGGAATTTTCCTTTTTTATTCTCATACGTCTAAGGTTCAAAAGTATTTCAAAATAATATCCTTCGTTGGGAATAGCCAAAATAGGGTGGTATGTCTAGTGTGACTGTGGTACCATACCGTTGGGAAATGTATTATGAAAACATCTGCCGAAACGCTTGCATCATTTTACAAAATGCCTTTTCAATTCACCGAAAAACGGTGGACAGTAAAGACAGCTTATGAATTTTGCAGGGAACTGACCGTATCCCACTACGAAAATTTCCCGGTGGGATCGATTCTCATCCCCAAACATCTGCGTCCTCATGTCTATGCGATTTATTCATTTTCCCGCGTCGCGGATGATTTTGCGGATGAAGCCAGTTATGAAGGACGGCGCATCGACCTTTTGAATGACTGGAATCAACAGTTGATCGATTGCTATGAAGGCAAGGCAGAACATCCGATTTTTATTGCACTTGCGGACACGATCCAAAAACGTGAATTGCCAATCGAACTCTTCCAGGGATTGTTACGGGCATTCAAGCAAGACGTAACCGTCAAACGATATGAATCATTCGAAGATGTGATCCATACATATTGTCAGTATTCCGCCAATCCCGTCGGACGCTTGATTTTACACCTCTTTGAATATCGGGAAGAAGAATTGTTCCTCTGGTCGGATCATATCTGTACAGCGTTGCAGTTGACGAATTTCTGGCAAGATATCTGCATTGATCAAAAAAAAGATCGTATTTACATTCCCCTCCACGATATGAAAGAAAATCAATACACTGTCGATGAACTATATGCCCATGTTTATGACGAGCGGTTCACAGCAATCATGAGAAATTTGGGAAAGAAAACGTGGGAGTTGTTCGAGAAGGGATACCCCCTTCTCGACCGAGTCGCATGGCCTTTGTCATCCGAATTGCGATTCACCTGGCTAGGGGGAACCACAATCCTCAGCCGTCTTGCTCAAAACGGGTACAATGTCTTCGAACAAAGGCCAAAACTCTCTAAACTGGATTTTCTGCGGTTTGGCCTGCGATCCTTCGGACGTATCGAGCGGTATAGGAAGCGCGGAGAACGTATATTCAGAACGTAGCACCGGCAAGATACTGGGAGCGCGGGCATCCTTGCCCGCATCTTATTGGGAGCGCGGGCATCCTTGCCCGCATCTTACTGGGAGCGCGGGCATCCTTGCCCGCATTTTATAGCGTGTGTAGAGCAGACGTCCCCGCCTGCATTGTTGTGCAAGCGAGGAAGATGGCTTTACCTTCATTACAATTATTATAAAATGCATTTTCCCTTATGGTAATCGGCCGGGCAATGGAAAACCATGTATTGACGCAAGGGAAGTTGAGCGTGAACGAATACCAGTATACTCAACAAAAAACCAAAGATAGCAAAACCAATTTCTATTACTCATTTCTGTTTCTGCCGAAACGAAAACGGAATGCGATTTTCACGATCTATTCATTCTGTCGTCACACAGACGACATTGTCGACGAAATCGACGATCCGGATGAAGCGCGCCGGCGCCTCGATGAATGGCGGAAAGAACTCGACGCTTGTTACGAACAAAATCCATCCCATCCAATTACCCAGGCTTTGCAGAGCGTCATTGAATATTTCCCTATCCCGAAACAGTACTTTCATGACTTGATCGACGGAATGGAAATGGACCTGACCTGTAAACGGTATCAAACATTCGAAGAACTGGAAATCTACTGCTATCGCGCCGCCTCCGTCGTCGGTTTGATGTGCATTGAAATTTTCGGCTACACCTCTCCCGACACAAAAGAATATGCCGTCAATCTCGGTAAAGCGCTGCAATTGACAAACATTATGCGTGATGTGGCGGAAGATGCCGAAATCAACCGGATTTATCTGCCTCAAGAAGAGATTGAGCGTTTCGGCTATTCGGAACAAGAACTATTCCGTCATCACTATTCACCCGCGTTCATCGAATTGATGCGACATCAGGCGGAACGCGCCCAACAATATTTCAACCGATCGCGCGAATTGTACGAAAAACGGGATCATCATCTCTTATTTGCGGCTGAGATCATGCGCAAAATTTATTACCTGCTTTTCGAAAATATAGTACAAAAAGAATACGATGTATTTAGTCAACGAATTCGCGTGCCGAATCAAACCAAAATGAGAATCGCGCTCAATGAATGGCTGTTGAGCCGCTGGAGGATGATGTCCCGATGGCTGCCGACGTCGTCGTAATCGGGGGAGGTTTTGCCGGAATTGCCGCCGCGACTCGACTGGCTGAAGCGGGAGCGCAAGTCACCCTTATCGAGCAAAAATCCTTTCTCGGAGGGCGCACCTATTCCATCACAGATCGACAAACGGGGGACAGCGTCGACAATGGCCAACATGTGTTGATGGGATGTTATCATGAAACCTTTTCCTTGATGAAACGCTTGGGAACTGAGAGCGGCATACGCTTACAAGATTCACTGCACATTACCTATCGTGGACCGTTTGGTTATCACGATGAATTGAAATGTTCAAGCCTGCCGGGACCGCTCCATCTTTTAGTAGGACTTTTCCGAATGAAAAGTATACGTTGGAAGGAAATAGGGGCAGCCCTTCGTTTCGGATGGACTCTTCGGAACGATCAACCGGTTAAAAAACCGGAAACGGTTTCCAATCTTTGTTCCCGTTTGCAACAACCGGAAGGACTGAACCGCTTGATGTGGAATTCCATCGCACTCTCCGCATTGAATGAACAACCGGATCAAGCCGATGCATCACTTTTTATCACAGTGCTCAAACAAGCGTTTCTCGGCCATGCGAAGGATTCCCGGATGGCATTGCCGGTCGTGGCTCTGAATGAACTGCACGGGAAACATGCATCCCGATTTATACACGATCGAGGCGGAGCCGTTCATTTGAACAGCCGTGTAACACGAGTGCATATCAACTCCGGCGAAATCACAGGTGTACGTTTGGCTTCGGGTGAAACAATCCCCTGCAAATCCTGCATTTCCACCGTTCCGGAACGTGCATTGCGGGATTTGTTGAAACGTTCCGAACTATCGGAGCGGATTTCCATTCCTTCCTTGGGAACCTCTCCCATTCTCAGTGTGTATTTGTGGTATGAACGGCCGATTTCCGAAGACCGGATTTGTTGCTTGATGGATTCGAATTACGAATGGGTACTGCACCGCAGCAATTTCATGAATCCAGGAGAACACAGCCAATACTGCATCTGTTTAGTCGCCAGCGCCGCGAGAGATAAATTGAAACTATCCCGGCAGGAACTGATTCAGGCGGCAATTGCGGATATTCAAGCCTCTTATCCAAACACGCAAGAACTCATCCCTCTTTCCGCGATGGTGTTTTGGGATCCCCATGCGACATTTTCCGCAACTCCGGAAAACGTACGGCTACGTCCAGGGCATCAAACCGATGTGAAAAATTTTTTTCTCGGCGGGGATTGGACGGACACCGGCCTGCCAGCAACAATCGAAGGAGCAGTGGTAAGCGGACATCGATGCAGTGAATTGGCGGAAAGGTCAATATAAATGGGGAAAGCAGTCGTCCCTGACTGCATTTACCGGACAAGCGAGACGCTTGTTCTACAAGATAGGAATTCGATCACTTTCGGGAGAGAATCCTCATCATGAGTAACCGGTTCTTTCTAACGCCAGCAAAGTGACATCGTCCGAAAACGTTTTTCCCTTGATCCATTTTTCGGCGTCTTGATACGTCTTTTTCAAAGCGCCTTGCAAAGAAGATGTAACGCTTCGACGCATCATATCTGCCATCCGATCGTACCCGTATTCTTCCTCCTCTCGCATGGCTTCGATGATCCCGTCCGAATAGATGACAAATCGATCTCCCGGTTCCATTTGAGTTCGACAAACAACGACATTGTTTGTCTCTGAAAACAGATGACTGATACAGCAACCCTCGGATTCGGTGAAAAAGTGTGCTTTTTCACCATCTCGATTCACCAATAAGGGAGGCATATGTCCGGCTCGCACCCATGAAACCGTAGCGTTCCGCGTATCAAGAATCGCATACAGCAATGTGCAAAATTTTGTATTATCTCCAGGGAACCGTTTATTGAGAGCAGAAACGATTTTTTTAGGATCACAAATCCCATTGGGGCCAGGTTGGAGGGAGGTTTGATCGAGGATGGTTTCCCGCGAAACGGACAATTGATCGATCATTCGGGTAAGAGATACCGACAATAAAGCAGCCGGGACTCCATGGCCGGCGACATCGAGCACATAAAACGCCCAATGATATTCATCGAGCCGAAGGATGTTGAGAAGATCGCCGCCTACATATTCCGACGGTTCGAACAACCAAGCAAAGCGAAAATTCTCAATGTCGGGAGTTTTTTCCGGGATGAATCCCCGTTGAACCTTGGCGGCGGCAATCAAATCCTGTTTCATCCTTTCATTGGCTTCCCGCAATTTTTCTTCCGCTTTGATTCGCGCCGTAATATCCCAAAAGATCCCTTGAATGCCGATAATCTTGCCCTCGGCATCGTGAATCGGAGTCTTCACGACATGAACATACTTTGTTTCATGCTCCAAGACTTTGTTTTTTTCGATGTCTTCAAATGTCGTGTTCTGCTCCATCACCCGGCGGTCGTCTTCGACGTATTTCTGCGCCATTTCCGGGGGGAAAAAATCAAAATCTGTTTTCCCGATAACCTCTTCAATCGATTTTTCCAGCAAATTACAGAACAGTTGATTGACAAAAGTAAAACGTCCTTCCAAATCCTTGCAGAAGATAAATTGAGGGATATTTTCAACCAACGAATAATAAAACGACTCGGAGTCATCCAGCGTCAGCTGCTTGCGCAACTTGAGGATATACTGCTGATTTTTCTCTCTCTGTGATCTCGTCGACTGCCGATCCATGATTGTTCCTGGTATTTGAAATCGGGATGAATACCCGATAGACTCACCGCTTCTGGGGGTATTTTATCGCAGTTTGGAAGGTTTGACAAATGGATTTTGCGATCGATGACCTTCTGTTTTTTCTGTATTGATTGCCAAAGACTTTTATTCTATAATTTTCAAGAGGGATAAAGAAAAATGACTCATTGATTTCAGCATGGGCACATTTTTTGATTAAATAGAAAGAATGGATAAAATCGTCATCGAGGCAAACTCATGAATACCATCAGAAAAATTGAAGATGTTCACTCCGATACAATCACAATTGGCGTGCCAGCGGATTTTCAAGGGAAGCAAGTCGAAATCATCGTCAAAACAATTCACAATGAACATAATGGAAAAAACAATCTCAAAAATTTACTTCTTCGAGCCCCTACATTAACACAAGAAGAATTACAGGAATATAATCGTATTCGAGAGTGGATGAGCCAGTGGAACCTAACAGGATTCTAATTGATTCTAATATATTGATTGATCATCTTCGAAAGAAGCAAAAGGATAAAACCCATCTATTCAATCTTTCCAAAAACTATGATTGCGTGATTTCGTCCATTACCCACTTTGAATTTTTAATAGGTTCAACCGTTCAAAATCGAAAATTTATTGCGGAATTAATATCGATGCTTCCTTGTTTGCCTATAATGTACCCCAAAATTTGGACAGGCATTTAAGGTGGGAAACCTCGAAGCCG
>CAYPPG010000130.1:0-8913 GCA_964412555.1 uncultured bacterium | reverse complement strand
TTGACAGTGGATTCGAATGGAAATCTCTATGTGGCTGATTCCGGAAATGACAAAGTGCGCAGAATTCTTATTTCTCTTCCGGAAAGCACTCCCACTCCGACTCCGACATTGACACCCACAGTCACTCCAACCCCGACAAACACAATGGGACCAACTTCCACCCCTACCCGAACGCCTCGAGTTCGAACCCCATCTCCGACAAACACTCCCATTCCGACCTCGACTCCGACCGCCACTCCAACACCGTTGCCGGAAGGGCAACTTGCGCCGCCGATTCCAAACGGTGTTTCGCTCGATGAAAACTTCGTGTTTTATACAAACGAAACCCGAGTGACGATTCCTTCAGCGACCTCCACCGGAAAGGTGAAAGTAGTTCTCTCTTCCACCAGAGATGGGCAGGGATTTCTGTTGACAGAAGACACGATCGCTCTTCGAGTGACACAACCGTCCGGACTTGTCTCTCATGCAACCTTTAGTTTCACGGAATTATCCGCCCCTGTGCCACCAAAAGACATCACCGATTTGTTCGCCAAGGGGAGAAATTTTGTTCACGTGCGCTTGATTGATTCCAAAGGGGCAACCTATTCCAGTTTTCCACTTTATGTTGTTGTCTATAGTGCACCGGTACTTAAAGATATTCCCGATGTCCGTCTTCTTGTCAACGAAGCCGTCAATAATGTGTTTACTCTCAATGATTTCATCGAAGATCAGGATACACCGATAGAAGATATTACTTGGAAGATTGAAGGAGGTGAGGAATCTCCGACAGTCTTGCGAGGACTCGATAATGAAATTTCTTTTGAAAAAATCAACCTTCCGATGGAGAGCGGCTATATCGTCCGAGCATCGGATGGAATATTCGAAGTCACCGACGAATTGAATCTGAAAGTCTCGACATTTCGGCTGCAAGATTTTATCTTGCCGGACGCCCCCTTAGTCGAGGATTATGCTTATATTTCTCCCTATTCACTGCAGTACATGTTGGATCCACCAGCCGTGAATATCGCTGATGTGCCATTTGAAGCGACCTTTGCCGCCGGCGGAGGATTGAAAGCGGCCCATGTAGCGCATGGCGTTGTGTTTTTGTTTCCTGAATTCCCAGGCGGCAAAGCCACTCAGCCGATGCAAGTGTCCATTCTGGGGAAACGGCGTCAAAATTCTGTTGATTTCGACGGATCCGTTATTCACACCGCTTCTGTTGTACCTCCTGGAGAAGGGAAACCGGAGCGGAATTACAACTTCTCCGTCGATTCACTTGAAGAAACGAACTGGCTCATCAGCAGACCGGGTGATCGGACGGGAGAAGTGCAGCTGGGACCCATCCCGCCCGAACCAATCAACGTGATTACCGACGGATACGGAGCCATATTTACAATCGATCCCGGCGAAACGATCGCTCTATTAAGCGAGCCGATAGAAATTCCTGCCGGTCCGGCAACCATCTCGATGTGGTTTGCCGTGGAAAAATTGGAAGGAAACGACCGAGACCTTCCGAACATCACTCTAGCCCTTGCAGAAGACAGTTCCAATTTGTCTTATACGACTGTGCGTCAAGGTGAAATTCTTGGAGAAAGCCGTTACCAATATCTTTCCACATATTACGATGTCATCGGCCCCAAAGTGCAGGCATTGATTCAAATATACGGAAGCCAATCTTTCGGACGTGCGGAAATGTATGTCGATAATGTCCGGGTATTTCCGGCCGCCCGAGATATTGATCGAGCTCTTGGTAATACGAAGATTTCTGTCGATTTTGACGGCTCCTTTGAATCCGTCTTGCAAGGATTGGGTTCGAGGGTAAATCTCAACGAATCAGCAACGATCGGAGCCGATGCCTTTTTGACCAATCAATTTAACCGAACGATTTTACCGGGAGGCTTCAATCAATCTCTCCTGCTGTCTCTCGAAGAACCGGTCTCTGCTGTCCAAGTTGAAATCGGTCCAAACGAACTGAATGAAGACTTTTATCCTCGAATGCTGACAGCCACCGCTCAAGTACAGAAAGTACGAGATGGTGGAGGATTCTTCGCCCTAGGATTGACGAACGGGAATCAAGATGCGGTTTCGTTCATCTCCAATGATCGTCTTCCGCCGGAACCGGAATGGCATCGAGTAGCGTCTTCCGGAATGTTCTCGCAGCCCGGCCCTTTTGAACCGATTATTGTGATACAAAATGAAAATACGGAAGGGGCGTTTCCGGGTGTCATTTTAGACGGCGCCAACTTGGCTGTGGATGACATATCACTGGAAGCGTTTCAAGACTCTCCCTATCTTTGGCAACGAAAAATGATGCATTCTCTGAAACGGTAAGAATTTACTGACTCCGCTTTCCTATGCTCGACTAATCGGATTCCTCCGGACTAGTCAGTTTTTTCACCAAACGCAGAGTATTTTTCCCATTTTCCCGATGATAAGACATATCATCCAAGAACTTACGCATGATGTATCTTCCCAATCCCCCTGCTTTTCTTTGGCAAATATCTGATGAAAAATCAGGGGTAGTCGGTTCACTCTGATCGAAAGCCAATCCTTTATCTTCGATAACAACAGTGAAATCGTTCTCTTGACAATCCCATTGAACATGGATTTTGCCTTCACAGCCTTCTTCATAACCATAACAGGCAATGTTGGTGCACGCTTCATCCAAGGCGATTTCCAACTTCCACAGATTTTTATCATCCATCCCACATTCTCTGGCTGCTTCCGTGATCACTCTGCATATTTCCGGAACTTCGTTGACGCAAGCTGGAAAGACAGCCTCTTGAACAGATGTTTTTTTCATAAGAATTTGCTCTCCGGAAGGAACAGAAGCAAACTGAACCTCAAAATAATTACAGAAATAATCGAAATTCTCCTTTTTATTGTATCACAAGTAAGCAAAAAGTGGAAAGAATCAGGGGCGGTTTCCTGAAAAATTATTTTTTTATAGTAAGAGAAGAAAGTTTATGATTCTGTATTCCTCGAAAGATGCGGGCAAGATACCCGCGCTCCAATTCGCCCCTCCAAGCAGTTTCTTTGAATATGGAATTCTTTTATAGTGTATTATCCGCTTTCGGAGTTTCTAACTGAAGAAAAACGGTGAAAAGGGAGAACGATCATGCCCAAGCGATTTTATCGGCCGGCCAATCCGGAATATACCATTGTAGATAGTGTGAAAGATTCCTTGCATTTTACCACTCGGCGCTGTCTTACGACTTATCAAGGCAATCTATGTGCAACCTCAACCTTTGTCGATCCTGATGGAGTCCCCGCCGTTTGGCACGAATTTGGCGAACTGGAAGGTGTCGGGTGGGCAGCCAATGCGGTCGGCGGAGCGTATGAACTCTTGTGGTACGCACGAGTATTCGGTAATCCACGCTTGCAGGCGATCGGTACCTCCGTCTTATACCATGCCTTGGAAGGAAATTTTTTCCATGATGACGGAACCATGAAACCATATCGCGATATCCCATCGGACAAACGATATTATAACTATCTCCACAACAACCGTTTCGACACTTGGTTCTGTCCCGGTTCCAGCGCCTATATCGCCATGCAATTGTTATGGGCTTCCGATGAGGTTTCTCCACCTCTGCGAAATCGATTGCGGAAAACTGCGCTGCGGTCGGCGGATTGGCTTTGGAACAACATCGGACGATGCAAGAACGGTTGGTATCCACGGCGGTGTAAACCGGACGGTTCTTCTTATGAATTCACTGCTCATGGGAATGCGAAAGATCCGCAATTCGATCACAGTGGAGACGGCACGTTTCTCCTCTGGCTCTGGATTGAACTGACACAGCGAGGGTACCGGGATTATTCTCAAGAAGTGAAACGGGCGGCCCATGTCTTTCGCGACATCGGCGGGGCGTTTGGCAGCTGTAATCACGACACCTATGATGATCATGAAAATGTCGCATACAGCATCGGTTTTCGCTGCTTATGGCGTGCGGCATCGTTGCTGCGCGATTCCTCGTTGTATGAATGGGCGCTCGAACATTGTTTGCATGGGCTTGAACGATTCGAAATGCACGAAGACCGCAATGGCGTGGCGACACAGGGGCTTCTCTATATGGAGGATTCCTGGGATACGTCCTATTTATGGGAGAATGCCGAAGCTGCGTATTCATGGCTGGAAGCCTCGAAAATGAATCGCGACCGCCACGCAGAAATCAAAGGGTTGACAATCCTGCGCGCCGCTGCCCTGCATCATCATGGAGATCATGGATTTTTAACGGAAGGTGTCGATTGGAACAACCACAATGCGCAGTGGCGGGAGGTGGACGGAGTGAAGATTCCCATTCACGTCGGTGGAGTAGTATACGGCGACGTCAACTATACTCAACCGTTTTTGAACAATATGCACATTACCGCCCCCACCCTGTTTTATCTCGAAAACCTGGCACAAAGTAAACGAACGGAGAAGGGAATCCAACGGATCGATTGCGAAGGAAATCCAATCGCAGTTATTTCTGAATAATACAAAGAAGATCAAGAGAGAGTCGCACCTATCACCCTTCGGTTCATTTGCGAAGGGTATGATTCTGTTTCTTCGGTTTTACTCTGATCAAGTTCACTGATGATATATCAGATTAGGCGGAGATGATAAAGATTTTGTTGTATGCAATTTTATTTGGAGATAACATATATGTATTGTGTACTTCGGGTAAAGAATGATGTGAAGAAGAAAAAAACAACCAAGGTTGTTTAGGAGTATGATCATGGCCGTTCAGCCGCAGAGACATCGATTTACTGTCGATGATTTTCACGAAATGGGTCGCACGAATATATTAAAAGAAGAGGATCGGGTGGAATTGATCGATGGGGAGATTATTCGTATGACACCGATTGGAAGTCCACATGCAAGTTGTGTAGCATCAATTCAGGAACTGCTTGGAGAATTACTGCGTGGAAAATGTTTCCTTTGGATTCAAAATCCGATTCGTTTGGATGAATATAATGAACTGCAACCCGATATTACCCTGTTGAAACATCGTTCCGATAACTATTTCTATAAACCTCCCACCGCGCAAGATATTTTGCTCGTGATCGAAGTGTCCGATACGACTTTATATTACGACCGGCATAAAAAAGTGCCGACGTATGCGGAATTTGGCGTCCCGGAAGCGTGGATTATCGATCTAAATAATAGAATTGTTGAGCAATTCTGGGAACCGGCTGTGGATCAATATGGAAAGGGCAAAATCTATACAAAAGGGCAAACGTTTTCTCCCCTGGCGTTTCCGGATATCGTCTTGAAAATTGGAGATGAACCCTGGATTGTGACGGAGAGTTGATTTTTGTTTACACTCTTACGCTTCGGCCTGTATGATGGGATTGAAAGGCGGCTCTCGCTATTTCTACGGCTTTCACAGCATTTCCGGACGAACATAAAATTTCATCTTTTTCCATGAGCACATCGATAAAATTTCCCGTGGTCGTCAAGGGAGGAAAAGTCGTTTTCGGTTTGAACTGCTTGCCTTGGTATACATGAAGAAAATGATCTCGCGACAAGGCAATTGCCCCTTCGCTACCATAAACGATGGTTTCATACGGAATGATCGCAGGTGTATCGGCGCTACAACTGATGCTTGCCAACGCGCCGTTCTCGAAAACAATCGTAACAGACGAACGAATTTCAAGTCCACTGGGAAGGGAATGCATCAAGGCAGTGACTTCAGTTGGGTGGGAACCGGATAACCAAAGCATCGCGTCAATGGCGTGTGAGCCTCCGTCATCAAGAAAACCTTCACCGATCATTCGCTTGTCGCTGCGAAAATTCGGACGATCCGCATCCGGCCACCATTTTTCTTTTAAATCCTCGGTAGGGGGCAATTGGCCGGTCAACATCCATTCTAAATCGACAAAGAGGTGCGCTTCCAAAAACCGGATGTCACCGATTTTACCATTTTGGATCAATTTCGCTGCTTCGCGGTAACGGTTATCTACGCGGCGGTTATATCCGACAAGAAAGGGGATACTGCATTCTTCCGCATACTCATGCAATTCCTGTGCACGATCTGCGTCGATGGTCATCGGTTTTTCTACCAAAACGGGAAGACCGCGTTCGAAGCAAGCTTTGATCTGTTCGTCATGTACATGATGGGGAGAACTGATAATGATCCCCTCGAGTTCTTCTTTTTCAAGCATCTCATGATAATCGGAGTAGGCTGCAGGGACTCTAAATTTTTGCTGAATCAATCGCCGCTTATCATCTGAACGGCGGCAAATGGATATGAGTTCGGCATCGTCTCTTTTGAGTAGATTGGGAATATGGTAGCGGCAAGCAAACGAGCCGGCTCCAATGAGTCCAATACGAATTTTTTCTTTGCGAACCATCTTTTTTTTCTAACCGGAATCTTACCGGCGCCTCCAACTATAAGTCATCGGGAACACGATATAACTCATACGGCATCATGGCATTGTTCTTTTGCGTGATGATCGGCTGCAGTTGTTTTCGGAAAATCCCTTGTTTCATTTGCGGCAGTTGCGCATAGGTGTCGTTGCATTCCGGCGATGGAGGAGTAAAGACGACATATCGAATATCATGTTGCTTGAGAAATCCTTTCGCCTCCTGCCAATTTTGTGTCGTGTAGAATCGCATAATGGCTTCTTTGCGGCCGTAAATTTGCTGCCGGAACTTGTCGCCACGCCAAACGCTTTCGTGATTCACCCAACCGAGTAAAGTGGGCCGGCTGGCATAAATGGAAACACGATTTTCCGAGCGGTAGGCGCAACCGGGAACTTCCAGAATGCGATCGGTACGTTCCGAATTTTGGCGCAGCCATTGGATGATTTCGTAATGCTGGGGTTGGGTCTGTTGCATTTGAACAATCGCGTTGAGCGTAGATTGTGTTTGAGGCATCAAATATAAAGAGGATAACGTGTATGCCGGTCCGATGAGGGAGACAATAAAAACGACAAAACCCACTATTGCAGACGACATTTTGAATCGCAGATTGTCTTCGCGCCGGATTTGCGCATACAGAAGATACGGCAGTCCAACACCGAATAAAATCCATGCCGGGAAGTGAAATTTAAACAACGTATTCATCCGTGCCGAACCGTAATTGTCCTTCAAATAGATGAATTCACAGGCAGAGATGAGTGACCAGGCCAAGGCGCAGGCTGCCAGGGCATACAGCTCACGAGTGGTCTCCTCGTTCGCTTTTTCCTTGTAGATGGAGTGATACAAAATAATTCCCCATAAGCCGAGTGCAATCATCGGAATCAATGCCGCAATGAGATGGCCGGTTTGTGCCCACAACAGAATAAAGAGAATCCCCAAAATGCATGCAATAAAGCTGATAACATCTTTGCTTTTCTTGTATAGATAATTTTTCCCTAAGAGAACGAAAAAAATGATCGTTGCAACTAAGGGAGCGCCGAAAACAAGAAGAAATTCGAACAAATCGGTCTGATAGGGGCTTAAGCGAATCATGCTCTCTTGCGAAAGCGGCGAATGGAAATTCGACCAGAACGGCTGTACAAAAAGAAAACCAAGGATGGGTAGAAGTAGAACGGTTCCGGGTACAAGCGCCTGTTTCCAGCTCTCTCCTGAGGAGATTCTGAAGAAGACAGCGATGACAATCAACGCACCGAATAAGGAAGAAAAAATCGGGAAATCGAATATGTTGGTCGGCAACAAAAAACCGCAGGATATCACCGTAATCACAAGAAGAGGAATGTGATATCGAAACACATTTTTAGGGGAATACCGCAGAATGGTTTTGAAAACAGAATAACTGAGAGCCATGAAGAACAGCACGAAAGGGATATTGGAAAAATGGGGGTGAAGATCTCCCCAGATCATGGAAAAGAACGGATATTCATTGATGGTTTCCAATGGATTCGTACCGGGATCATAGATGATCCTCGAAGTATTCCACAAATAATCCCATCGCCATCCCCAGATTTGTTTAATCAACGAGAATCCTTTGAATGTGGCCGACATGGCTGCCGCCATATTCCCGATAAACAATGTGCAGATTACGGTTACGATCCCCCAGCGGCACCGTCCGAACAACGCACGCCCTAAAACAAAAGCGATGGATGTAGCAATCGCCGCTACTCCAGGAATAGCCAGGTTGTACGCATATTCGACCGGAATCCCGGTGAGTTTGGCGGGGATAGAATGGAGAAAATAACCACCGTAATGGTAATTGATCGGTTCCCCCGCAAACCACAAATCCCGAGGTGGGATATCGGTGCTCGAAATGCAGGCGCTGAGCATCATGGCGTCCATCGGTTTTTCTGTCGTCTCCAAATCCGGTTCCGCGCGCCGGGCGAATAAAAGCAGCAAGAACGCGATGATCGTGAGGATTTCCCCGTTGAAGGCAGTCCGCCAATGCGCGCGCAGCCTCCGTAGCGTCCATTCCGTGCGCGTATACAGCAGGTATACCGAATATCCCAGTAGCGCCAGAGCAATGAGAATCAAGCCGATTCGGGAAAAGGGAAACGGGGTGAAATAGGCCAAAATCCAAGCAATACAGGAAACCACAAGCCACCCCAGCGGGCGCGAAAGAAGAATCCCACATTCCGGCATGCGGCGAAATACTATCATGGAAATCGGCAGAACGATGACGCCGAGAAAAGTCAGGGTTAAATACCAAAGAAGCGCGAGAGTGAGGTCGTATAGCATGGTTTGTTTCCGAGATGATTACTGCTGAGCCCGTTGTTCAAAAATTTCTCGATTTTGTGTTATCAGACGCTGGATGAAAGGCTTGGCGCTTTCGGTAAAGCGATCATCGCATTTTACTTTCGGCTTGCCCAGCCAGATTTCTAATGTTGCCAAAACGACATTTTCTATTTCTTTTTCTGATATCTGCCGTTCTTGTATTTGTCGAGTTATGGTATCCGGTAATTTTATCGTTAAGGTCATATTTTTGATTCCTAATATTTATAGCCGATCCGATTCTTTTTTAACGATTGTAT
>CAYPPG010000129.1:4968-9413 GCA_964412555.1 uncultured bacterium | reverse complement strand
TATTTGGACAAACGCAAAAGCCAGGGATTTACGATCATTCAATGCCTGTTGGACACGGGATTACACAAACCAAACGCCTATGGAATCCAGCCTTACGATGATGACATGATGCAACAACCGAATGAAGAATATTGGCAATTCATCGATCAATTCATCATGAAAGCCAAGAACAAGGGACTGTACCTCGCGCCGGTATTGCATTGGGGAGAACCTTTGAAATTAGGGCGTTTATCGGAAGAACAAATCTACAACGACTGGAAATGGGTTGCCAACCGCTATAAGGATGAAAACCATCTTGTCTGGATGACCGTCGGTGAAGGCGGCAATTGGAAGGTACCTTTATCGAAAGTGAAAACGGCTGTGCGAGGAATACGGGATGGGATCAAAGATGGAAAGGGGGGAAACTGGTCACCGTTCATTCCATTTGGGGAAACAGTTCACGGACGAGAAACCTCGGTTCTGTCGTCGATTTCATCACCTGGCAAACCAGCCAATGGTGTTCTCCCGAACATCTACCGATTATCGATGAGACCTACCGTCACGATCATGATCCCCAGAAAGCAGGCGATTGGTCGGTGTGGGAAGCAATCGAGGCTGATTATCAAACAAAACCGGCAAAGCCTGTTATCGATGCCGAAGCGTGGTATGAAGGCAGCAAACCGATCGGAGACTGCAAAGCCATTTTTCAAAATGGGGGCGCTAGAGATTATCACGTACGGCGGCGGGCGTATTTCACATTACTCGCCGGAGCTGCAGGTCATACTTATGGCGCGCAGGACGTCTGGAGCAAACAACCAAACTCAAACCAAGATTTTCTAAGCGCATTGGATTTACCCGGCGCTCATCAAATCCGGCACATTCGAACCTTGTTCGAATCCATTGATTATAGAAACGGCGTTCCCGATCAACGTCTCATAGTAGAAGGACAATCGGAGTCGTATGACAGCCATGTTCAAGCGTTTCGAGCCAACAATAGAAGCTATGCCGTATTCTACATTGCCGACGGACATGACATCAAAGTCGATTTGGGCAAATTGAAACATTCTCAAATCCATGGAAGGTGGATGAATCCAAGAAATGGTGAAACGGTTACTATTTCTGATAATTATAGTGATGGCATATTTAGCCCGCCTGGCGAACCGGAATGCGGCAACGACTGGGTGCTTGTCCTTGACAACGCCCAACACAAAAAGTGAAAAAATTCATACAAACAAATAATGTTTAATCGTCGATTGTCTGATAGACTGCATCATCATACTTATTGAATGCCTCTACAGCTCCGCCAGGTTGGTTTTGCGTCATGATAATGCCGATCAGTTCTTCTTTGGGATCGATCCAGAATTCCGTCCCCCAATAACCGCCCCAACCATAGGATCCGGCAGAACGGATTTTGTTGGAGAGACTTTGGTCCAAATGGATAGCGAAACCGTAACCAAAGCCAAAACCCGGTTGTTTCATTTCCATGCCAAAGTCAATACCCATAGCGCCAAGATGATCATGCAGCATCAGTTCGACGGTTTTTCGGCTGAGTAGACGGTGTCCATCTAACGTACCTTGGTTTAACATCATTTGGCAGAACCGATAGTAATCATACGTCGTGGAGCACAATCCACCTCCACCGGAAAAATAAGTGGTAGGACAATCGGCGCCTTTCCATTCGTCTTCGATTTTCACCAATCCATGCTCTTCATCCTGCTTATGGATCGCTGCGAAACGCGGACGTTTTTCGGCAGGAACATGGAAAAAGGTATCCTTCATGTTCAACGGCTCAAAAATGCGCTCCTGTAAGAATCTGTCAAACGATTTCCCCGACCAAATTTCCACGAGCCGCCCAAGCACATCGATGCTTAATCCGTAATCGACGTGAGTACCGGGATGATGATTAAGTGGCAATTTGCATAACCGCTTCACCATATCGCCAATGGTTTCGCTGCCACCATTGAGACCCATACCAATCTTATTGTTTTTGTATAATTCACCAAGATGTCCATTGTTTGGGTAAATGATACCCGATGAATGAGTCAGCAAATGGCGAATGGTAATCTTCTTTTGGGCAGGAACCAAATGAAAAGGCGGTTCGATTCCTTCTTCATGAGGTATCAAAACTTGCATATTTTTAAATCTCGGAATGTACTGATGCAGCGGATCGTCAATCGCGAAACGGCCTTCTTCGTAGAGCATCATCACTGCAACCGTGGTAATCGCTTTGCTCATAGAGGCAATGCGAAAAATCGTATTCTGCCTCATCGGGATTTTTTCTTCACTATCGGCTAAACCATATGCTTTGAAATGTGCGAGTTGTCCTTTCCGGGCAATCAAAGCGACGGCTCCGGCAATTTCTTGTTTTTGAATCGAGGTCTCGATCAGCCGATCCACACGCTCCAAGCGTTCGGAAGACAATCCAACTCGTTCCGGCCGGACGGTTTTATAGGTATCCGCTACAGAGATATTGGAAACAACAAATATGGAAAGAAGAATGATGAACGATTGAAATAAACGATTTTGCATGATATCTCCTTTTATTGAGCGACTTTTTTCAAAAAGTCAAGAATCACTTTTGTGGTTTCTTCCGGACAATCCCGATGAACAACATGACCAGCGCCCGGAATATGGATCATTTCGATGTGGGAAAATTTTTTGACAAACCGCTTTTCCTTCTCTTTCTTTTCGATAGAAGAATCCGCGCAAATAATGAAAATAGGGCAGGTGATTTTTTGAAAGTAGTTTTCAAAATCCTCCAGGCGCAGCCTTGAAATGTCATCGATTACTGGCAGGGCATGAATATCCAAATGGTTAACTAGTTCACTCTTTTGTGCAAATAAAGTTTGATAATCCTTTTTTACACTTCCCGCCATCTTTTTGAATTCACGAATGCCTTCCTGATCCTCTTTTGAAGGCACCATGCGGAGCAAAGGATCGATGAGTACGACGGCTTTAGGAAGATTGGGATATTTTGCCGCAGTCATCATCGTTGTGTAGGATCCCATACTGTGACCGATCATAATGGGCTTTTTCAACTGCAATGTTTGGATGAGACCACTCAAGTCATTTGCATGATCCTGCAGAGTGTATTTCTTCCCGGTTCTTTGCGTATCACCATGCCCCCGGGCATCATACATAATGACGTCGTATTGATTTTGAAAAACGTTGGCAAGTTCGCTCCAGCATTTTAAACCATGAGAAAAACCGCCGTGGGCTAACACCATAACCGGCTTCTCGCCATGCGTACGGATCACGTGAAGCTGAATGCCATTGGCTTTCATATAAATGGATGTCCACTGATCGGGCAGGTCAAAACTCAAGTAAATAGTTGGCGCAAAGCCAGAATTTTTTTCTTTTGTATTGACAGAAACAGCAGACATACACAAAGAAATCACGAACGCACAAACCACAATCGAAAATTTTGATTTCATCACTCTCCCCTCTCTCAAAAGAGATAAAACGTATATGAAGGTAAAAATGATATCGGACTTTCTTTTGCAATTCTCTCTCAAAAATTGAAGCAATAGAAGGCGTGACATTCTAGGGTTAAAAAAGTCTTGTTTTTTCGCAAAATGATCGATGAGTGCACAGACACCATGATCCAACAGCGCAGTTCAAGGGTTCCATTTTCCACAAAATATTCGTAAAATAGAAAAAAACACGGAGGTGGGAGGGGCCCGGTGGCTCCCGCGGCCTTCAAAGCCGTTGTGTCGCGCTGGCGCGCGATGTGTGGGTTCGACTCCCATTCACCTCCGCCATCTTATTCCTCAATTTCGCGGGAAAGAGAATCGAAATCAGGAATCTTCGCGTTTGCCTTAATCTCTTTATCAACTGCTCAAGAGGACTTTTATTTGATCGAGCGTATCTGCACTTCGCAGGGCGGATTTTATACCATTCAATTTTTCAATCGACGTGATTTTTTCGATTTGTGGAAACAACGCCAAGCCTTCATCGCCGAATTTTATTTCCAACGCAATCGAAATCGCATCGAGCAATCCTTCTTTTCGGCCTTCTTCCCAGCCTTCTTTCCGTCCGATTTCAATCCCTTCCGCTTTCCATTTTTCTCCCAATGTCAGGGCTTCTTTCCGCCCTTCTTCTCGTCCGATTTCAATCCCTTCCGCTTTCCACTTTTCTCCCAATGTCAGGGCTTCTTTCCGCCCTTCTTCTCGTCCGATTTCAATTCCTTCCGCTTTCCATTTTTCTCCCAAGGTCGCCATGACTTTTTCTCCTTGATCGGGAATGGCTCTATGAATGCCCTCTTTGATCGCCCCTTCACGTATCTTATCAGCTGCATTACTGATATATTTTAACGTGGTTTCCAAAAATACCAAAGCAAAATCTTTGTCTTCAAATTCGCTTATTTTGTCACAAACTTGCTGGAAAACATCTTCCAGTTCAGGACCGAAAATGTGTTTCATCGTCATCAATGTTGCTTGCAACTCCGGTACACCTTGGATATCATC
>CAYPPG010000129.1:0-4868 GCA_964412555.1 uncultured bacterium | reverse complement strand
CCGTTATCCGCCATCCGTTGATAAAGTATTGCACCAAGTCAATCGAATGATAGGCATGGATCAATTTTCTCATGAACAAAAAGTCGATGCCGTACGTGAAATCATTGACCGTATTCGTGTCAACAACATCGATCCTGTCCCCGAAATGGACGTAATTGTGAACAACGTTACATCTTTGTTAACCGCGAAACAAAAAGCCGGAATCCGGCGTGTCGTGAATGGGGCGGGAATTATCTTACACACGGGTCTTGGCCGTGCAGTATTGCCAACAGAGGCAATGGAAGCCGTCAACAATCTCGATGGATATTGCAGCCTGCAGATCAATCTTGTAACCGGCGAACGGGGACGGCGGGATGCAGTGATCGAAGAGATTTTACAAAAAGTCACCGGTGCAGAAGCTGCAACTGTTGTAAACAACAACGCAGCTGCAACGTTATTAGTATTGACAGCGTTATGTAATGACAAAGAGCTCATCGTCTCACGCGGACAGCTCATCGAAATCGGCGGCTCTTTCCGCCTGCCTGATATCATCGCCGCCAGCGGAGCACAGATGGCCGAAGTTGGGACAACAAACAAAACTCATTTACGCGATTATGAAAATGCGATCACGGAAAAAACACGAGTTTTGTTGCGGGTAAATCCCAGCAATTACCGCATCATCGGTTTCTCACAAATGGTGCCGACAAAAGATCTTGTTTCTTTGAAAGAAGGGCGGGATTTGATTGTCGTGGACGATCTAGGCTGTGGAGCGTTGGTCGATTTGAGCAAATATGGTTTGCCGTATGAAGCGACGGTGCAGGACAGCATCACCGCTGGCGCCGATGTGGCTCTGTTCAGCGGCGATAAATTGATCAGCGGGCCTCAGGCAGGGATTATCGTGGGAAAGAAAGAATATATAGCCAGAATACGAAAGCATCCGCTGGCACGTGCGATGCGTGTAGGCAAATTCACGATTGCTGCACTCGAAGCGACACTTAAACTTTTTCTGAATCCGGAAACTGTCTTAGAAAAAGTTCCGGCGTTACGGATGATCACGATCCCGCTCGATCAATTACAGAAACATGCAGAGGCGCTATCTCAAAGGCTATCGAAATATGTACCCTGCGAAGTACATAAAGATTACAGTGTATGCGGAGGAGGTTCGCTACCTAACTATCCTTTGGAAACAGCAGTAGTGTCCCTCCAGCATCCCAATTTAAGCGTGAGCGAATTCGCGAAAAAATTTCGCTTGGGTGAACCATCCGTGGCGACTCGCGTTCAAGAAGAGAGAGTGTATATCGATGTTCGTACCTTATTGGATGGGGATGATGAAAGGATCGAAATGGCTATAAAAAATCTTCTTAAATAGATTCCTATCTAAAAAAAGTGTTATTCGAACACCGCAGCAACCGTAAAAGTAATGTAACATCCCCTATTTATTCACGTTAAAAAAGAAAGAGGGAAACCTATGCGCCTACCGGAAAAACGTAAGGAAATCATGGCTCGTTCCATTGCCTTGGGACACTGCGTCTGTAATCCCAAACAACCCTGCCCATGCGAGATCTTCAAAAATTTCGATCTATGCCCCTGCGCAGGAGAACGTCCCGATCCTCCAAAAGAAACCATTCGCTTGACGCATCATGTGCGCAAGGTCGGCTGTTCCTCCAAAATCAATCATAACGATCTCATGAAAATTCTCCCGACCTTGCCGACATATGAAGATCCCAACGTCCTCCTCGGTGTGGCAGCGGGTGACGATGCAGGCATTTATCGCATTGAAGGTGAATATAATCTCGTGCAAACAGTGGATGTATTCTCACCAGTTGTCGACGATCCATATGTATTCGGACAAATCTGTGCATCCAATTCGGTTAGCGATGTCTATGCGATGGGTGGGAAACCGATTTGCGCGCTATCCATCATCGGTTTTCCCATTGAAGAACTGCCGCATGAGACAATGCAGGAAATTCTTCGCGGCGGAATCGATACGATGCATGAAGCGGGAGTCAGTGTCATCGGCGGTCATAGCATCAACGACGAAGAAGTGAAATGCGGATTTGCCGTAACCGGCTTGATCGACGGAAAAGGAAGCATCACAAATTCCGGAGCACGTCCCAGTGATGCTCTTGTACTTACCAAACCAATTGGAACGGGCATCATCTCCTTTGCCGCCCAAATCGGTCGCGCATCGGAAGAAGCAATCAATCAAATCGGCCAATCGATGGCGGAATTAAACAAAGATGCGGCAGAATTGATGCCCGAATTTAGTGCTCATGCCTGCACCGATGTAACCGGTTTCAGCCTAGTGGGGCATCTTTCCGAAATGATGAAACACAGCGGCGTAAGCGCAACGATCGAAATCGCTTCCGTCCCATTTTTCGCCGAAGCCTTGGCGGGTGTGCGGCAGGGAATCCTGCCCGGCGCAATCGATCGCAATAAGGAAGCATTCGCAGAAGGTGTATCAAAAAACGGAGAAGGAAAAGACGAAGATTTTTCCTTGCTGTTCGACGCCCAAACGTCCGGAGGTTTGCTTGTTGCATTGCCGAAAGAACAAGCGGATGCATACGTCGAATCAATGCGTGAACGAGGACACACTGACACCTCGCGCATAGGCCGCATAACTGAAAAACAAGAATATCTCATCCACGTCGAAATGGGTGAACCGAAAAATCTAATCGGAACATATCGCGATGGGTACCAAGGACAAGATGTCAGCCAGGCTTTGAAATCAACCACCGAGTCACGGATTGAAGTTGAGCAGATGCCCACCGAGTTTGCATGCTGCGAACATCCACCAGAAGCACCGGCCACAAATGTGAAAGCAAGTAGCCCAATACCTTCACCAAATACTGAATTATCCGATGGACCGGCTGCCCAATCCGCGGAAGCGTTTAAGCTGTTCATGAAATCGGCCAACACCCCCGGTGCATTGGATGCAAAAATGAAACGACTGATGAATATCGCCCTGGCAGTAGCCACGCGATGCGATCATTGCCTGCAAATCCACATCGAACATGCGCTTTCAGAAGGTCTAACACGGGAAGAAATCGATGAGGCGGCATGGCTCGCAGTGTCATTTAGCGGCGCTCCTGCCAAATTGTTTTACGAAGGTGTGTGGAGGGAGTTATTGTCTGAATCGGGATGACCAGGATTGTAGGATTAGCAGGATTTAAAATTTTGTCACAAGGAGAATCGCTCATGAGCTCTCAAAAATTGGTTCAATACACTTTTTTAATACTTTTGTCTTTCTGTAGCATATTATTCGCTACGTCAGTACGAACCGCAGAAAACCCAAACCTGGCAAAAGGCAAAACGATACCGGACATCGAAGCGTATAGTATCGAAGGATTGCCAGTCTCTTTGCATCCAGGGGAAGGAAAATATTGTTTATTGCTGTTTTTCAGCGATACCGATCAGGAAATGCAAGAATGCATGTCGGAAGCGTATGTTCTGTACAAACGCTTTCGCGATCACGGTCTCATTGCGGTTGCTGTTTGGAAAGGTCAAACGGAGGATTCTATCTTTTCCCATTCGGAACGCTGGCAAATCCCCTGGCCGCAAATCATAGATGAAGACAGCGATCCAAAACCGTTTGAAATAATTGGAATCGAAACCACTCCGGTGAATTTGCTTATTGATTCGTCAGGAAAAATCATTGCCGTCGAAATGAAGGGAGAAAACGCTCATAAAATAATCGCAGAAAAATTAAATGTCTCCCTTGATTCACTTCCCATGCCAGAATCCCCAACAGATAATCCACCGACATCAATCCGAAACCAAACCATCTATTTTACTAATGTATTGACACCCGGCCAGACATTCGAACAACGAATGGGAACACCGTCAGAATTAAAAGAAGCGGAAAAATGCAAAGAAAATCTGCGCAAAATCAGCATCGCCATCACCGATTATAAAAATGACCATGATGGCGAATTACCGAACTGGCTCTCCGATTTGTATCCGAAATATCTGCAGGATGAATCAATCCTCCTATGCCCCAACAATCCCAATCCGCCGACGAGTTTCACCAATACGGTGGATCCCAATATGACATGCAGCTATATGTTCGAGTTTGCGCCGACAGAGGGATTGGGACGGAATTACCGGGAATGGAAAACAGGACAACTCTCTCAATTTGGAGACCGTGTTCCTGTCGTGATTTGCATGAATCATCCACCTAAGCGCTTAAACTTATGGTATAGCGGAGAAGTCTTCTTCAGTTCTCACGGTTGGGAAAATGATGTTCCTCAAGGCAAGACATTGAACGATCCTGAGGCACAAGTTCGCAAGACCTTTCGTCAAATGGCTTCCGCTTTCGCAAAATACAAAGCAGATCATGACGGTAAATTGCCGATGGAGTTGGATGATCTTTACCCCAAATATGTGAAAGACAAGTCCCTCTTGCGATGTCCGGTAACCGGCAGCGAATATTCCTATCAATTTTCCGCAACAGGCAATCAAAGGAACATAAAAATCCAACAACTGGAAGTGTTCGGCGGCTATGTCCCCGTGCTTCGTTCCCGTGCAGTGATGGATAATGGGAATGTCATCAATCTTGCTTACAATGGTGAGATCTACTCGAGTGAGACGATTTGGGAAAGACATTTTGGAGGCAATGAAGCATATGGATTAAGTCGAGTCTCTCAGACCTCAACAGATGAACAACCATCAAAAGGCCTCGACGCCAAATTAACCGCTATTGCCGGAATGATTGCTCCTTTATCCAAATATGCACCTCTTTTCAAACAAATTTGCGGTGTCACATTAGTTGTTGATGAGGATGCAGATAAAGAAGTGAGTCTAACCACTCACAACAAAACATTACGGGAGGTGTTAGACGATACACTTCCACCCTTGAATCTCGACTATATCGAACAACCTGGCTACAC
>CAYPPG010000128.1:0-9499 GCA_964412555.1 uncultured bacterium | reverse complement strand
GACGGGTCAAACTGGGTGACTCCGGGTGGGTCAGATTAGCGCGGCGGGTGACAGGTGGAAATGCAGGCCCCTATCGGGGGGCAAAATTCAGCCTCTTCGAAGGCGGTATACGGGTTCCGGCGATCATCAGTTGGCCGGGAAAAATTCCTCAAAACGACGTTCGCGAACAAATGGCAACCGGATGCGATTGGTTCCCGACGATCCTGGATTTGTGCGAACTCGCACCACCAGAGCATAAAATTGACGGGAAAAGCATTGTTCCCATCATTCAATCCCCACAAAACTCATCACCGCATAAGGTTTTTCACTGGCAAACCGGTAAAAACAGCTGGGCAGTGCGAAAAGGCGATTGGAAATTATTGGGAAATCCCCGTGACACATCCAATAAAGGGACATTGACAAAAGAAGATAAACTGTTTTTGGTAAATTTGGCAGAAGACGTATCGGAGATGACAAATATTGCCGACCGGCATCCGGAACAGGTAAAATCACTACAAAAGTTGCACGAAGAATGGGTGGAAAAAGTGAAAGTACAATAACTTATTCGAGAACTACATTAGTTGAAGAGATTGGACAATAATCTATATAGAGTAATCAGGAATAGGGGGTCAATCACATTGGATTGCCCCTACAATCGAGTAGGGGTAGACCGATGTGTCTACCCCTTACTTATGACAGTGCGATGCTTCTTCACCCTTTTTCCCTTAAAAACATTGAAGATATACGGAGATGCACGTTCAAATCAGAAAATTTCTCAAAAAAAATTTCCCTCAATTCCATGAGAATCAAATCCTAATAAATACAGAAGCCACTGTCTATCAAATATCACTTAACAGACGAAATATGATACGCATCCAATGTGATATTTGCCGTTTCAAAGGTTCATAAGCACCTCAAATTTAAAGACTTCGAGCGTTTCCCTATTTTAAGGCCTTCTAAAGTTCTTGTTTTCCAATACGAAAATAAGACAATATTTTCTTTATGGTTTAGTATAATTCATACCCTCTTTTCTATCGTAAAGCAGATCGTACAATCGACATTTTTTGTTTGTCCCCTTGTAATTCAATCGGATGTTGATATTATACCCTATGTCATTTACACAAATCTCATGTATGAAGGGGACAAGAACATGGTAGCAGTATCGACAGAACTAACACCCGCCGAAATTTGGTTGTTGAGCTCGCTGTATGATTTAGGGGAAGCGGACATTTACGGTGTGCTGGATCACATCAAAAAGGAACGGGATTGGAAGTACACCACTGTCCAGACAATGATCCATCATATGTGCGACAAAGGGTACATCGTTCGTGAAAAAGTGGGACGGCGTTTCATCTACAAGCCGACCAAATCTCGCCCGGATATGTTTGAAGATGTGATGAACAAATTGTTCGGTGACAGCTTGAAGAACGATCCCGAACCCATCGTCAACTATCTTTTGAAACTCAAAAAGGTGAAAAAAGCCGACGAAAAGGCTGTGCGAGAAATGTTCAAGTAATTCAGTGCCCTACCATCTCAGTATGACCATATCATGGAATGTGACACCTCTTCCAATTTCGATCCGGAAGAGGTTTTTTTACGGCTTTGCATGATAGGCGGGGTTGAGGGAAGGCCAATTCGCCCCCAGTTGTATTCGCCAATCGGCAAGTTTAGTATGTAACTCTCGCACTTTTTCAGGATGTCGTTCAGCGAGATTCTCAGTCTCGCCAATATCGTTTTTCAGATTATAGAGTTCCACCTGTCGTCCCTCATACCATTCGATCAATTTCCAATCGCCATCCCGGATTGCCCCTCCCGGTGCACCGCCTTGATTCCCGTAATGTGGATAGTGCCAGAAGAGCGGTTCGCGTTCGATTCCTTTTCCGTGCAATATGGGAACCATGCTGAATCCGTCTTTGTGCTGATCCGGCTTCAAAGACAAACCGGCAAGTTCAAGTATGGTGGGATAGAAATCGGTACTCGTTACCGGTGTATGGCATACGCTGCCTGGTTTGGTCACGCCAGGGGCACGAATGATCATCGGTTCGCGAATGCCACCTTCATACAACCAACCTTTGCCCGCGCGGAGGGGGAGATTCGACGTGGGATGGCCTTCGGATGTGGACAGTCCACCATTATCAGACATGAAAATGATAACGGTGTTATCCGTCAAACCGTTTCGATCCAACGTATCCAACACCTTACCAACGGCTTGATCCATGGCTTCCACCATCCCGGCATAAACAGCGTGATCCTGTAAAAGACGCAGTTTGCGGCTGCCTTCCTTTCCCCAGACTTGACGGTCTTCATCCAATGTTTCCGCTTTTTGCCGGTATTTCTCGACCAAATCCTTTCGGGCCATCAATGGAATGTGGACTGAATAGAAGGATAAATAAGCAAAAAACGGATTTTCAAGATTGTTTTCAATGAATTGCGAGGTTTCGGTAGCCAATCGGTCCGGAAGATGCTCCCCCGGCGGCCCGTCTTCCAGAGTGGGATTGCCATAAGGGGAAAAATATTTATCCCCGCCGTAAGGTCCACCCCGTTCGCAGCCCCCTTTGTTGAAATCGAATCCTTGATCCGTCGGCCAATAGTTTTCAGGTCCTAAATGCCATTTCCCGGCAAAAAAGGTGGCATACCCAGCTGATTTTAACGCTTCGGCGATGGTAATTTCTGGTAAAGCCAGTCGATCCTGATAGGATGCCGGTAGTAATTCGGTATTCCTCTTCCATTGTTCCGGCTGATTCCCACCGGAGGGGCTGATATAATCGGTGATTTCGACACGAATCGGATATTTGCCGGTCATGATACTCGCTCGGGTAGGTGAACAAACCGGACAAGCTGCATACGCGTCTGTAAATTTCATACCCGATTTGCACAACCGGTCGATATTGGGAGTTTCATAGAAGGTACTCCCATAACATCCTAAGTCCGTCCATCCAAGATCATCAACCAAAAAGAACACAAAATTGGGCTTTTTCTTTTCGGTGGCAAGTATCGAGCCAACTCCCGCTTGCGCCATCAAACCTGATGCGGCCATGGTTTTCAAAAAATTCCGCCGATCCATGATTGTCCTTTCTATTTCATGATTACGATGTCGTTGAAATTATCCAGCATTGACAATGTATCACACTTATCCGTACTGATCTATAGGAAAAAATATTAGCAGAAAAAGGAATTATTTAATTTGTTCTTTCAATTCCAGCAAGAACTCACGAGGGTTGAGAATTTTTAGACCATGATATCCATTGTACAGAAGTAAGTGACGATCACTACTCACCAAGTAATCGGCCCTTCCTTCCAATGCACATGCTATAAATTTGTTGTCCGAGAAATCTTCCTTAACCACATTCACACGAATGTTATCGTGAGTAGAAAAAGTTTCTAAGGCGAGAAGGTGTAAGAAATCATCAATGTCTTTTTCGTTAAGATTATATTTATTTCGGATTCGAGGGTAATAAAGAACTCGTTGAATTTCATCTCGAATTAGTGGAGAAGTAATCAAAAAAATTTTTCCTTTGCGCCACATCTGTAAAATTTTAGCCGGTACACCAATTGGTTGAATCAGTGCACTCACATACTCATTAGTATCCAACACAACCCGAATCATAGGATTCGATTCGATGTTACTTTTAACGCCTCAGCCACATCTCTTTGCACTTCATTCTCTTTTACTCCTGTATTTTTACCCCACATCCGGTCAAGCACTTTAAAACGTTCAACTCGTTCAACCTCATCCGGAGATACCACTCCTAAAAAAGGTTTGCCGTTAGATTCGAGTAAATATTGCTCTTTTTCCACTTGAATACTTTTCAGAAACTCTTGCGTTTTTTCATCCAAAGTGTTGATATCAAGCCGTTTCACCATGAGTTTTTCCTTTTGATCCTAAGAGTAATCTGTGAACCTACTTCTCCATCACAATCTTCGACGGATTCAAAATCCCCGCCGGATCGAACAAGTCTTTGATCTGAACCAGCAATTTGATCTCCCGTTCTCCCATTTCATAGGATAAGTAAGGAGCCTTCATGATACCGATACCGTGTTCGCCCGAGATCGAACCGTCATGCGCGACCGTTGCTCTGAACAATTCGTCCAAGGCCGCTTCGACATCCGGATCCTTTTCCTTGTGAGACATGAAATTCACATGAAAATTCCCGTCTCCGGCATGCCCGAAACAGAGTACAAGCACATTGTGCCGTTTGCTGATCTCATACGCTTCCGCCAGCATGGAGGGAAACTCGGAAATCGGTACGCTGATATCCTCGTTCGTTTTGAACGGCGCCATTTCATACATTGACGGACTGAGCGCTTTGCGGATTGACCATAATGTCATCCGCTCTTCTTCCGACTGTGCTTCTTTAATTTGTGTGGCTCCTTGTTCCTGACAAATCGTGGATAGAATCTTCAATTCCTCAAAGACCGTTTGCTCATCGTAGCCGTCCGTTTCGACCAATAGTAGTGCTTCGGCAATAGGAATCTGCTTATCCGCTGCATGTTTGTTCGCCGCTTCGAGGCAGACACGATCAATGAATTCCACGGCACATGGCGTCACCCCGCTCTGCAGCATCTTTTGCACGGCAATTGCAGAATCATTGACTGAGTCGAATAGAGCACAAAACGATTTTCGATATTCCGGATAAGGGATCAAACGCAGTGTCGCTTCCGTCATCACTGCCAGTGTGCCTTCCGAGCCGATCAGCAATTGCAGAAGGTTGTATCCTACAACGCTTTTGCGTGCTTTCGAGCCGACGTTGATGATTTCGCCGGTGGGCATCACCGCTTTGGCTTTCATCACCCAATCCTTCGTAGTACCGTATTTCACACAATTCAAGCCTCCGGCGCACTCGGCCAATGTACCTCCCAATAACGCCGTTTTTGCGCTGGAGGGATCGGGTGGATACATCAACCCTTTTTTCTGTACAGCGGATTTCAACTGAGCCAAGGCGATCCCACATTGTGCCGTCACCAAGCGATTCTGCTCGTCGATTTCGAGAATGTTCGCCATTCGCTCCATCGACAGCAATATCCCACCCTGCAGCGCGAGCGCTCCGCCGGTCAGACCGGTTCCACCACCGCGTGGATAGACGGGGATTCGATGTTCGGTTGCCAATTTCAGCACTTCGGATATTTCTTCCGCATTGTCCGGCCAAACGACTACCTGGGGGGAATATTCTTTTCGGGTGGCATCATAAGAATAGGTCATCAAATCCACCGGTTCATTGGAAACACGTTCGTTTCCGAAAGTACGGCGTAATTTTGCGACAATGGCTGAATCGACTTCTTGATATTTACCTGATACAACTGTCATTTTTATACCAAACCGCCGAGGAGAAAATAGAGATAATACCCGATAGCAATCGGGACTCCATACGGTAATAGAATTTTTTGCGGTGTATCGTCAGGATTGCCTAAGTCCAAATCATGAAACGCAAACAGATTGGTACCGGCTCTTCCAATCGTACGCATCCGCTTTTTAAATTGTCCGCTGCGAACAATAGAAATCAATCCCATCACCCCACCAACCAAAGCAATCCATAAAAAAGCCTGCAAGGTTGCAATATAACCCACCCATGCGCCGACGGCAGCCATCAATTTGACATCCCCGGCCCCCATTCCCTTCAAGGCATACGGAACGATCAAGGTAGCCAAACCGACAGCCGATCCAAGCAAAGCGAACGTAAAACCATCGAAACCATTCGTGATAGTCTGATACAGAATTCCACATATCCATGCCGTATAGGTCAGCCAATTCGGCACTCGATGGTCTTTCCAATCGATATACGCGGCGAGTGTCAAGATAATTATGGCGCTGATGATTTCCAGTTTCATGATGTGATATGCTTCTCCCTTATTTCGTCAGGCTCCTGCCAGTCACGATGCCATCAAAAATTGTGGTGCGGACATCCTGTCTGCTCCATATACAGTGCTAAAAAGAAATCATACTGTTTGCCGCCGTATCAGGTATTCCCAAAAAACCGCTGAGACGGCGGCGATATACCATTATAAAATAGTCGAGGGAGACTTACTACGGGTTCGATTCTTTGATAAATCGAACCGCTAAAGGAGCAACACTCCCGTAGTAAGTCTCCCTCGTCATAAAACAGTTCTGTGAAACGTACTTATTGTTGCAAGCGAGGCGACAGATCAACCACCATCGGTTGTCAGGCCGCCGACTGTCGAAGAGGTATTGGTGAACCAGGTGCCCAATTGCGAACCGAAGGCGGTAATCATCGTGATGCAGGAAATAATGATCAAAGCCACCACCACTGCATATTCCACTGCCGTCGGACCATCTTCACTTTCGAGAAACCGTTTTACTGCATCGAATGCTGATCTCATGATATCACTCCCTTGTTCAATTAGAATTCAATCCTTACTTGCACAAGCAAGGTTTATTGAAAAATCAAAGTCCCTCAGATAGACGTATATGTGATTTGAGAAAAGAATACTGATTCCAGGATTTGCACATCAAACAGATAACACATATACCAATGTCCCAATCAATATCACACAATCAATCGTAACATATTCAGTATAACCTACAGGATGTGTTCCTGCAAAAAATTTTTGTCATTATTTGCAGGGATTTTGTCTGTGTTCTTTTCTTTTATTGTGGATTGAAATGGTAAACAGCTTTTGAATGAATAGGAAATTGCAGTTGAATAAATGCAAAAACCATCGCACCGGATTGGAAGGTGCGATGGTTTTTTGGGTATTGCATGGGGGACTTATTGTAAATTTTCCGAAACGGTGTAATTGATCCAACCACTATTGACACCTTCACGCGATCCGTCGAAGCCGATTTTTACGACACGGAATTGGTAGGTTTTGCCATCCTGAGGGCCGCCGCGGTAATCCGGGGCGGTGTCGAAGGCGTTGTCCTCTGTCCACCAGAAGTAGCGGATGTTTCCGCTGTTGGTGTGGCCGAGGTAAACAAAATTGCCTCCCTGTTCGCGGACTAGGATTTGGTAGTCAAGGACGGTTGAGGGATCATCATCGAAACCGAAGGCGATTTGCAATGCATGCCAATCGGAGGAATCGATATCTTCGCCGGTGCTCTGACGCATGCTCAGGTTATTCCCCCCTAGAATATCATCATAGACCGCGATTTGACGGTGCAGTAAATTGGGTTGATCCGGTTGGGTGAGGGGAATGTTGGTTCCGCCTTCTACGTTCAACCCTACATATCCCGCTTGATCGAAGAAATCATCTTTTGATAATTGATCATCCAATCGGATTACACGAAATGTATAGACAGTGTTGAAGTTCGGTCCGCTTTTGAATGCATCCGAGACTTCGGGAGAATCTTTTTTCCATTGCAGATAGGTGGCGCTTCCGTCCTTCACTCGCGCCAGGAACTTCGGTCCTCGCAATCCCTCACGTACATAAATATCCCAACCGGTAGCGTTCGTGGCATCGGCATCCCAACCGATCACGAGTTCGGCGTTGCCTTCTGTATCGAAATCGGTTTGGCCGGTTAAATCCGTTTGGGAAATCACATTATCATGGACAAATACATGAGATTTAGTTGCATTCGATGATGAATCGGTATCCGATGTGTTATATTGAATCCAACCGCTGGATACGCCATCGCGGGAACCGTCAAAGCCAATTTTTACCACACGGAATTGGTATGTTTTTCCGTCCTGCGGGCCGTCGCGGTAATCCGGGGCGGTGTCGAAGGCGTTGTCTTGTGTCCACCAGAAGTAGCGGATGTTTCCACTGTTTGTATGTCCAAGGTAAGTAAACTGATCTTGTTCGTTCTCCCGCACGAGAATCTGATAGTCCATCACGGTCGACGGATCGTCGTCGAATCCGAAAGCGATCTGTAATGCTCGCCAATCATTCGAATCGCCGTCGGAACCATTGATTGATTTTGTCGCAAGATTATTTCCGCCTAATATGTCGTCAAATACGGCTATTTGACGATTCAATAAATCAGGCATATCCGGTTGCATTAATGAAATCTGGCTTCCGCCTTCGAGATTGATTCCGACATAACCCGGTTGGTCATAGAAATCATCCGGTCCTAATTGTTCGTCCAACCGAATTACCCGAAAGGTGTAAGCGGTATTGATGTTGGGGCCGTTTTGAAATGCAGGAGCGATGTTTTGAGCGTCCTTTTTCCATTCTATTAATGCGGCCTCGGGATCGTTGACGCGTGCCAAGAATTTTGGCCCCCGCATTCCTTCCCGTACGTATATATCCCACCCTGTAGCGTTTCCTTTCTCGATATTCCAGGCAATAGTCAGTCCAACATCATCAATGGTGTCAAAATCGGTTTGGCCGGTTAGATCGGTAGCTGTGCTTGGATTATCATACACTACCACTTTGGCTGTTTGAGAACTCGGCGGTTCCCCGTCGGATTCGACATTGACAAGAACCAGTTCGGAATCCATCATTTTTGGATCGCCTGAATCTTCAACGATAAAGCTGATCAAATTATCGCCAACGTTTTCCGCGGTTCCCGTGTATGTATACTCATACATCAAATTTCCGGCTACTTCCATTTTCTTTTCGAAAGTGCCGGCGCCGGGTGGATTGTCGGTAAGGTTTATGGGCAGTCGTGCGCTATCACTCTGATTGGCCACGATATTGAATACAGCAGTCTCTCCGACTCGAATTGTTTGATTCTTCGGATCGACGGCAATGGTTGGTGCTGTTGGATCAGGAACACCGGCAACGGTGATGGAACCGGAAGTCAATGTCAATTCGCTGATAGAATCGCCATTCTCATCAGTTACCGCCCCTAATGTCAATTCGATAGGGTACGTTCCTGCAGGCGCGTTTTTTCGGACGAGTACTCCCAAATTGAGCACCGGTTTGCTTTGATCGTTGAATGGTTTTGCTTGATCATGAAACATGATCAGGTTCATTTTGTTATCGTTTCCTTCATGTTTATACAACCGGTAGTCATTGTAAATGGATGATGGTGTAGCCGACAGAAGGCGCACGTTTCCCTCTGCTGTATTAATTTTTACGTTCAATCCAGCAATATTTTTATCTGAAGAAAATTGTAGTGGGATTTCCAACAGATCATCCTGCGCGAATTGAACATTTTCTGGTAAGGATAATTCCGTGCTGGCTTGGACTTGCAGTATAAATCCAAAGCAAACAATCAATAAACTTGTAATGAATGGTATTCTACAATTCACGTTATTTCTCCTATATGATTAATGTTGGATTCTTTGTAATTCCGATTTTATGTTTTGGTTTTCTTCTTTTAATTGATCGATTTGTAGTTGTTGTTCTTTCATTCCTTCTATCAAGAATGGAATCAATTCTATGTATGAAACGCGATAGTAATCTCGTTCATCAATTGATACTAATTCTGGAATAATTTCTTTAATTTCTTGTGCAATTAATCCAAAATCTTCTTTTCCATTGTCATTCCATCTAAATTTTACACCTCGCAATTTATTTATTACACCCATTGAATCATTAATTGTAACAACACTATTTTTTAATCTTAGGGATTGTCCATAATTAACTTGAACATCTAGGGGCTATACTATAGTTCCAT
>CAYPPG010000127.1:0-9590 GCA_964412555.1 uncultured bacterium | reverse complement strand
AGAAATTATAGCATAGGTAATATAATTGTTCAAGTTATTTGTGGACAAATCCTTATGTCACTGCTTTTTGCGATTTGACCTCCATAATATATATTACTTTTAACATTCAGGTCTTTCCATACTGATACGGAATGAGAATTAGCATCTAGTGATAAAAGTGCCTTAAGTGGTGATAAATAATGGATAGTCATATAACCACTTCCAAGCGTAAATTCCCATGGTCCACTTTTGTTAAATCGGATATTTTCATTAAAAACAGTTAAACCATAAATGTTTTTATCAATATCACTTCTTACAAAAGAACCAGAATCTTTTCCATCCAATTTATCGGCATCTGCTGCCTTTTGATTTTTCCCCAAAAAAGATTCAGAGTTATTTCCATCTAATAAATCTGCATTCCTGGCTTTACCATTATCAAGAAAATAATCTGACCATTCTTTATTATCCAATGTATCTGAATTGATGGATTTTTTCGCTTTCGGATCAATTTCTCCAGTCGCATCCACCGCTTCCAAATTCACGAACCGCTGATCCACCACACTCAAACGGGCTTCCAGCGCCTCTAGTTTCTTTTCCAGATCATCGACTTTTGATTGTAGATCGGTTTCTTGAGTGAACGATGCAGACGTTGAGCCAACAAGTATTATGATTGTGTATGCAATATAGATAATTGATTTCATTAGTAACCTCCATTATTTCTTATCTAGTCTTATTTGCAATTTCCTGATTTGGCTTTTTTGTTGTTCGATTTGGTGTTGTTGTTCTTTTATAGCTTCGATTAATATTGGGATAAACCCATTATAATTTAGCATTTTTTTCCCATTGCTATCAAATATTAATTCAGGAAAATATGGTTGTACTTCTTGAGCAATTAAACCAATATCTTTTTCATTACTATGATCTTTCCATGAAAAATAAGCGCCTCTCAGTTTCATTACTTGAGGAAGCACATTTCTTAAATTCATTATATTTTCTTTCATCTGAATATCACTTAGTTGATAGATATTTCTACATCCAATATCACCATTTTCGTGCATTTTGATTACTTCATGATCTCCACCGACACGGGAAAATTATGTCAATGCTTTATGATAACTCAAATAAAAAGCATAGCCTTGATTTCCAGTATCGGTGAATATACCTGATCCAGGTGTACTATTTATCAATAAACTTTTAGAATCAAAACCATCCAATTTGTCTGCATCGACAGCTTTTCCATTTGCTCGTAGATAACCAGAAGAATCAACACCATCCAATTTATACGCATCGACGGCTTTTCCATCAGATCTAAGAAATTGAGCACTATCTAAATGATCCAGAAATTCCGCATTCCTGGCTGTCGGGTCAATTTCCCCGGTTTCATCCACCGCTTCCAAATTCACGAACCGCTGATCCACAACTTCCAAACGGGCTTCCAGAGCTGCCAGTTTCTTTTCCAGTTCATCCACTTTGGCTTGCAAATCAGTTTCTTGTGCAAGCGATGGCGGAATTGAACCAACAATAATTATGATTGTGTATGCAATGTGGCTAATCGTTTTCATTTGGCATCTCCATTATTTCTCATTCAGTATTCTTTGTAATTCCTGAATTTTAATTTCTTGTTGATCGATTTGGTATTGTTGTTCTTTGATCGATTCAAGAAGAAATGGAATTAATGCATTGTAATCAATCGATTTATAACCATTTTCGTTTTTTTGTACTATATCTGGAAGGATCTTTTCAACTTCTTGTGCAATAAAACCGTATTGTTTTTGATTCGGTATAAATCTTTTTTTTGCATCATAATTCTCGTTCCACTTGAATGAGATCCCCTTAATCTTTTGTACAACATCTATGGGATCTTCGATTTGTTTAATTTCTTTTTTCAGCGCTGCATCACTTGATCTTACAACTTTTCCAACCATTTCCCCATGAAATTTGGTAGGTCCCCATATTTCTACACCCTGCTCAAAATCTCCATCATAATTGATGGACAATAGATCATAATGAGCATGGCCCGGATTCCCTTTTTTAAGTGCTCTTTGTCTTGAATCCGATCCAACATTCGATATGCCATACCCTAATTTAAATTCTGTTGCCTTCACGGCAATCGCACTGGCATCATTTCGCACAAAATATGATGAATTAATTCCATCCAATTTATCCGCATCGACTGCTTTTCCATTAGATCGTAAAAACTTACTGCTATCTAAACCATCTAATTCATCAGCATCAACTGCTTTTCCATCAGATCTAAGAAATTGAGCACTATCTAAACGATCCAAAAATTCAGCATTCTTGGCTTTCGGGTTAATTTCCCCAGTTTCATCCACCGCTTCCAAATTCACAAACCGTTGATCGACAACTTCCAAACGGGCTTCCAGCGCTTCTAGTTTCTTTTTCAGTTTATCGACTTTCGATTGCAGGTCAGTATCCTGTGCGAATGTTGTTGACATAGAGCAAACGAGGATTAGGATTGAGCATGTTAAGAAATTTAGTTTTTCCATTGGTTTACCTTTCCTCTTATTCATTTAACATACAATACATATTATTTAATGATAGTTCGGTTGTGGGCGTTGAATGAGCGAGCCTGTTCATAATATACAAGCAGGTTCATTTCATAATACTATACATCATGAATGTAGAGTCGATAGCTGCCATGAACCGATGCGGGAGTGGCAGGCAGCAGGCGTACTGTTCCCACGGCAATTGCGATTTTGACATTCAAGCCGGAAATAGGATCTGCCGAGGAAAATTGAAGAGGAATTTCAAGCAGATCATTCTGACTGACTTGCACATTGGTTGGTAAGTTAATTTCAGTTCCCGCACAGACCGTGTCGCTCAATCCGATCCAAATGATAAGCGTGGTTGAAATCGCATAAATTGTACGGTTCACTTTTCTTACTCCCATATCTATTGTTTACGTTATTTGGCAATGCGTTTGATTTCTTCACGGAGTTCCTCGATGATTTTCTGTTGCTCCTTCACCGCGCCGATGAGCGCGGGTACCAGTCGCGTATAATCAATGGAAAGATAACCGTTATCGTCCCGGCTGATCACTTCCGGGAAAATGGATTCAACATCCTGCGCAATGAAACCGGTGTGGATTGCCTGATCAAAGCCATATTCGGGAAATTCTTTCTGTCTCCAACGATAGGAAACCGGCTGCATTTCCATAATCCTGGATAAAAAGTCATGTTTCGGTGTGATATCGGTTTTGAAACGTTGATCGCTGCTGGTAGCTATATGATTGCCAAATACATTGAGGGAAGTTTTTGTTAATCTCATATAAGCAATTGGAATACTATTGTTTGTTGTTCCTATGCAAAATTCGATGTTGGCGTTTTCATTTGAATTATGGAGCCGTAATCCACCGATTCCATCCGTATTAATTACTCCATACCCCCTATAATTTGATACAGCAGTATAATTATTGCCCCGCTGACAAATAGACAATGCTGGACCATCTTTTATTCCGATCTTTATACTATTTATTATACCATTTGAGTTAGGATTACCGATATTTTCAAAAAATGCAGATGTTCTTTGTCCACTAGTTGCATTTATTTTTACATGTAAGCGGTTTGATGGATTTGTGGTTCCAATACCAAAATTCTCCGTAACTCCTGATTTCTTCACAAAATCATCAGAATTATTTCCATCTAATTTATCTGAATCTTTCGCTTTCGGGTCAATTTCCCCGGTTTCATCCACCGCTTCCAAATTCACGAACCGCTGATCCACAACTTCCAAACGGGCTTCCAGCGCCGCAAGTTTCTCTTTCAACTCTTGCACTTCCTCCTCAAGGGTTTGAGCACAAAGATATGTCACACTGAAAAATTGAAGAACAATCATTAATAAGCTGAAACGTTTCATTCTCTTTCTCCTTAATTTTGATCATTAACTATAATAGGTGTATAAGATTTAGGATCTTTTAAGGATCCATCATCATTAAAAATTGGTGTTTGAAACGAATTTTGATAATTTGATTCTTGCGTCATATTCAAGATCCCGCTTCCTCCAAAATCAATTTTCAATTCCCATTCGGGATAGAGAAAATCCTTTTTGATCAGTATCCACCACGTGCCGAATAAGGGATAGTTCGCCCCGAAAAAGCCCGTTGCCGATTCCTCTTCGGCATTAATTTTCCCGGCTTCCAACGGCAACAAACCACTGATGAGATATTGGAAATTCGTAAACAGTTTGTGCATGACAGTAATATCCGGAATCGCATATCCATGATCGGGATTATACAAAACCGGCGCCATGGCAATATCATGAATGGATTTAGGATTCTGTTTGCTGGGGAACCACATATCCCCTAAATGAATCAGGCGAACACGAGGCGGATTCCCCCTGGCATCGGATTTGAATCCAATTTCACTTTCCGGATCATAGGCTTTGCGGGTGGAAAACTGCACTTCTTTATACACCAAACGTTCTACCGAATCTTGATAAGGAACCTTGATCACTTTTTCCTGTGGGAATAAGTCAGGCGGAAGTAGTTGATAAGTAATATGCACATCGTCGCGATTATCAACCTGAGGTAATTTAGCAGGATGAAAAATCCCGTTGCCGGAATCCAAATACATTTCAATTTGCCAGACATACCAGTCATCTTCACGAAATGTTCCATTGGGGATCAAATTCGAATCCAAATTCATTTCGTTTAGAGTAATGGCACGCGGGATATCTTCTTGGGTCAGTGTCAAGGAAACAAAATTCCGCGCATCCTCCAGTCCCACTGGCCGGAACTGCTGGTCGAGGGTGCGTTCGAACAGCAATAAATCCAAATGATCCAGAACCATACTGAACTGAGCAGCGCTTTCCGGATTTGCGTTACGAACAAGACTCAAGAAATTCGTGCCATGCAGATGATCATGTGTTTTGGCATAATCAAAGATCGCACGCCGGGAAATATCGAAGACCAACTCTTTATGCCGGTTACGGAGGAACAATGACGGCTTTCGCTCTGCTTCCCGGCTTTGCATAATTTCGAAGCGTTCCTGATTCAATTTTGCGATTTTTCGTTGGGATTCCGCCGCCCGTTGACGCATCTGCGCCGCATCGCGTTCCATCTCTTTTTGTTTCATAATTTCTTGATAGTGATCGCGCATGACATCCAAGACATCTTTGTATTTATTCGCCGCATCGATTTCCTGTTGGGCAATCACGGTGTCGATCATCGCCGCTTGCAATTCACTTTCCAACGCCTGCCCAGTTAACTTCCCTGCCTCCAGCATTTTTCCGGCGATATAGTCTTCCGCTTCCGCTTGATCCAGTTCCTGCTGTTTGACAGCCAGCAAATTCTCTGCATCCATCAATTCCCTTTTCGCAATGGGGAGTTTTTCTTTAATTTTTTCAATTTCATCGCGGAGCATTTGAATATGCTTATCTCTTTCTTCCTCGAATTTATTGTCATCCCTACTCGTTCCATAGATATCCATAATTTTGGTGAATGTCTGCGCATGATTTTCTCGATCCGTCAGATAATCGGTGTACGCTTGAATTTCCGCCATGATTTCCCGGATTTTCACAATGGTATCGGTAAATTCAGGTGGGATACTTTTTACGGCAATTTCCGCAGCTTTCGCAACATTCACGCTGACCTTATCTTCAATTTCAACCAATCGTTTTTTAATAAATATCTCAAACTTTCTGGTAATCTGGTTTTTCAAATGATCGGGAAGATTCTTTAACTGGGATAACTTTTTCAATCCACCGTCCGCCAATATGGCGTTATTTTTCAATCCCATTAGATCATTTAATGCGCCGTCCAACTTTTCTTCTTGTTCGACAACGAAGTCCATCAATCGATTTTCAACGCAGTCACTGAACGATTCTATTTGTGCGTCGTCAAAACGGTTTTTCAGACCATTAGCGACTGCTGGAAAGTCCTCTTCGATCTTTCCAATGACATTATCCCGAATTTGTTTGGAAACATTGGCAATGAGATTCTGATCGCTTGGATCGACGGTGATTCCTAATTCCTGCTCAACAAATTGTTGGAGTTCATCTCCCTTCATAGCAAAAGAGACACCGAGTTCCCGCATCGGTCCGGCCAATGTTTCTGAAACGGCATTGTTGATAAATTGATCTACATTCTCTTCAGTTATACCGAATTCATCTTTTGCCATCGTCAAAAATTGGCTGCGTAACGAATCTTTAATCGCTTTCGGATTGTTGTATTGTCCGCTTTTGATCAGATTGATAAGAGGTTGGGCTTTTCCTTCAAAAGTCTGATAATTTTGAATCAATTCGCCGACAGCGGAATCCTTCAAAACATCCTTTACTTCACTACGAACCGCCGGAATTTCCATCAAGGAAGCGCCGGCTTGTGCAAAATTTTTAAAGGCTTTGTCATAATCCCCTTGACTGACGCCCTCAACTCCTTTGATCGCCCCCACCGCAATGCTGACATAATCCACACCGGTATACGCAACCGATACAATCTTAGCGACGGTCAAAATTTCATCTTCATATTCATTCCAAAAATCACCCATCGCGCAGCCGAGATCGCGATCAATTTTTTGAACCAATCCAGCAATCCCACCACGGTCTCCACAATCCCGTCTCGGACGATTGTGATTATTGACGGATCGATACCCTCCAATTTTATGACAGTCCTCGTTGGAAATTAACTGACTCACATCAACCTCAAGTCCACCGAAAGGTCTAATACATACCGCATTTTCAAATAATTCTTTTCTTCTGTTGTTATATTCAATCAACAAATTCTCGACGGCTTGTTCGGACGATTGAATATTATCTTCCATCTGCTTGACATTATCGATCAAATCCCCGACTTGAGTTTTAAGAATATCAAATTGGTTTTTCACAACCAACAATTGCTTTTGCGCTAATTCCTTCTTTCGCTGTTGTGCTGCCACACTCTCATCATTGGCTAGTTTATAATATTCTTTTGCATCTTTCAGAAATTCAGCTCTCTGTTTTTTGTTACCCGCAATTTGGATTTTAATATCCTGTAAATTCATTTCTTCATTGGCCGCATCCACACGCAGTTTTGCCGCTGCCAGTGCATGATTGGACGCTTCGTAATCAAAATAAGCAGCTTTCGCATTGGATTCTTCCTGTGACACTTTTTCACCCAAAATCTGCTGCTGAATCTGATCATTTATTGCTTGATCCCCTTCCTCCTCAATTTTTTCCAAAAAGCCAATTGTTGTATTCGCAATTCTTTTCAATTCTCCGACGCCAACAAGCGAAAACGGTTTATCACCCATTCCCCAAAAGTCCAAACCATGCGCTGCATAAGGAATTCGATTGCCCAGATTTTGTATCAAATTTTGGGTAACAACGTCAACCAGCATCAGGACCGGACCGAGACATAACGTTTCCTCGTTTCCCCAATAGAGTTTCGAGCGCGGTACCGCCTCGTCGAGCAGTTTCAATGCTACGATGTATTTGTTGACAACGTCGAACAGTGGATCATTCTGAGGAATACCTGTCGGGCTGGGTTTTCGCTGTTGATAAAGCGAAGATTTATGCGCCAAAGCAGCTTCTTCGTAAAGATATAGAGCCATGGTCAATTTCAGCAGGCGGACCATGGCCGGATGCAGTTCAATTTGCTCGTCGTTGAAACGGGAATTGCTGAAGATTGTCGAACCGTTCGTGTTCACTACGGACACCTGTTGAATTGTATCCCCCACCGGATCGCCGGTCAGCAATTGATATATGTCAGACGTTCCACGATATTCATTAAATTGAGCACGCCATGCATCCCATCCCGCAGAAGGCTGGGATTGTGTATTACGATAATACAAGTCATCGATCCCTGGCAAGCTCATATCTTGATTGGGATTGATGTTATTTTGGTAAGCTTTACCGTAAAGTTTCACGTAAAGCGCAGCAATGCCTTTCGCAGCATTATGCAAATTCGGATCGACAGGATTGTCATAGGATTGCACAAAGAATTGGGTTTTATCTGTAATCGCGATGAATTTGAACGCCTCGAGAATGACTTGAATCACAAGATCATTTTCCGGTGAAGCCAAAATAGTATCATTTACATCTGGAATGGAATTTGTGTCGTAAAAATCTTCAAGAAAATCGACCAAATCACCATATTCCTCATTCATCACCCCTAATTTTGCACCGACATCCAGCATGTCACCGACAACGACTCTCTGATTTCCATTCACAGGTGCGGCTTCAGCTAAAATCAGGAATTCATCGACACCTTCTTGTTTCATACGCTGATGCATTTGATCCCGAATCAGGCGGGAGGCTTGCGGATCTGTCAAAGAGAGATCCGTGATCAACGTTTCGGTTTTGGTGGCGGAAAAATACTGAGTGCCCGCGATTGGGACCAATTCTTCCCGCGGATTCCAGGCATGCGTGTATGGCGTGACTTCATCGACCGTTGCCGAAACATAATACGCCTTGTCCGGGATAATCTGATTGGCCGTTGGCCCCTGTTCGTCAGTCAATTCATTCACTAACGAAACGCCGGATTGCGACAAGACTTTTAGATTCATGAAATGTTGCCGAAGAAGAGTCGCCAACACACGTCGGCGAAGTTCTTCTGCAGTTTGGCTGCCGAGATCATCATCCGCGCAGGCCATCAACCACGCTTCAAACCAGGAGGTACGTTCGCTTAATTTTAAAATAAGATGTTCTTGCAAGCCTTGTAAGTATTGATTGAGAAACACATTTTCCGGCAGATAAGGCGATGCCCCGAATTTGTTGGTCATCACGGAGGCAAATGCGGAAGGATTGATTTCATTATAGGCAAGGACTTGCGCGTCCAGCGAATCGACATCGGCTACACCGCTGATGATTCCATCTCCATCGGTATCCACTCCGCCGTTCGCAAGGGTGGCTATGGTTTGTTTATAATTATCATTCCAATTCTCGGACCAACTTGCTTGAATGGTTTGCAACAAAGTATCGATATCTTTCTCTCCGACACTTTCATAACCAAGTAATTTTTTCGTGGTTAAATACACGGCGAGTTCATCCACAGCATTCGGATTTTCACCGACAAAATCACTGATTTCTTCCATCTCAAGTGGACGAACACTTTTCGCATTCGTTGTGGAACCCGCTTGTTCCGCCCACATTACTGCTGCCAATGCATCGTTGATTGAATCCCGCTTGTGGATCAGAGAGATAATATCGGCGACATCGATCTTGCCGTCTTGATTGATGTCGTATTTCCCGAATTCCTCTTCGCTGATTTCAAGCAAACCATTATCGAGAATAATATCGATTAAATCTTCTTTTGTTTCTTCAAATTGCACCATTTGTGCAAAGCCAGGAGGAAGTATGAGAAGTGTAATCAAGAAAAAAGAAATGATTTTTTTATAATTTCTTTTGCAATAACGTAAGATTGACTGGTACATATTCCTTTACCTCATATTTTGTTTGACTCTAATATTCCTTATTCGCTATACTTTCCAGATACAATCACAAGAATCCATAATTGAAAAAATCGAAATCCTAAAATTACCCACCTATCATAAAGAACTCGACAGTCAAAAGTTCTTCCCCTCAAGAGTGACAGTCAAAGAGGTTGATTTTCTTTCAAGAGAGTCATGTCAATAGCCGGGTACCTTTGACCCCCCTGGAGTCGGTTAGGTGTGACCCGT
>CAYPPG010000126.1:0-9652 GCA_964412555.1 uncultured bacterium | reverse complement strand
ATTTATTCCTTAACTCTCATGGTTTCATTCTCCAATTCACGTTGAACTAAAACAACTGTGCAATGATACTGTTCGGTCAGGGATATTTGTGCCGTACCGACTTCGCCCCTTTCTGCAATCAAATTCACAATCCCTTTCCCTAATACACGTACTGCATTGAATTCGAATAATTCCAAATCTTTCTGGGTAATCCCATATTGTTCCAGTAGGTTTGTATTGAATGTCCATCCATCATGTGGACCGTTTTTCTCACCGATCCAGACTTTTTCTTTGTCCAATATCGAATAATGCAAATTATGGAGGTTTAATATACCATTTAATATTTCTTTGACTGTCGGATCCTGCAAATCAAAACTCACTTTTGGTGAGACGCCTTCTTCCAGAACAAATTCGATGCCGCTCTTTTTTTGCAAAACATCGAGAACATTCTTCAAATTGATCTCCTTTGAAGTATAGGGTCCTTCTAATTTTTTGTTGAGCAATTGCTCCACAGATTCACGGTCTTTCTCGGTCGCTGGCAGTGGACGCGTACCGCCTTCCAGTAAGACCACTTCGATTTGATAAGTTTCGGGTATTCTCTGTTGCTTCTCTGCTCGAATCCTCTCTTCCATACGAGCGAGCATTTTCCCAATTTTTTCATGTGTGGTTTGAATCGCGGTGACAATAAGGGTATTGCTTTTCTCATCAGCTACCGCCTGTTCAACGGCAAATTCTCTTAACGCATTGCGTTTTCCCCCTTCTGATTTCACTTCTGCGGCTGTATCGGGAGTAGATGCAATAATATAATCCCCTTCCCGTTCGATGATCTTTATCGGTTTGATTTCTACAAAGAAATAGGCAAGAACATACGTTTCCAACAATGGATCGACAACGGTTTTTGCCGTCACTGGGGTTATGGTTTTCAGGGAATACACTTTCGTAACGAGCTGATATTTTTTATGAAAAATATCGTCCATTCGTTTTCGGTGCGCTTGGTATTTCTCATTCCTTTCTTGTTCTTCTTTCATTTGTTTTAACAGCATTTTCGGATGTTTCGGGCGAACTTGTAACAGAGTCTCGTCTTTCCATGTGAGTTCGAGCGCATAGCAGAAGCGAATAGTCGGAGCACGGGCATCCCTGCCCGCATTTTTCACTTCAATTTTATTAAAATCCACTTCAATTATTTTGAATCTGACCGATACTTGAATATAATGAAAGTAGAGTTGAATAAAATGAAAGTTCGAACGCAAGGAAGAATTCCATGGAAAAAGAACTGCCGGCATGGATCAGCTCACTTGATGAGGAGGATTACCAGTTCCTGAAACGTTTTCTACTTGCATCCGGATCACTCAAAGCTCTCGCGGAAGAATACGGGATTTCCTATCCGACTATCCGCCTGCGACTCGATCGATTGATCGAAAAAGTGAAAGCTGCCGATAATCCGGAATTGAAAGATCCGTTTCAGCGTCAATTACAGATTCTTCTCGTCGAAGGAAATATTGAACCAAACACAGCTCGCAAACTATTACAAGCATACAAAAAGTCAATAAATACGAAGGAAAGAGAGGGAAAATAGGATGACTGACCGGATAGTGAGAAAAAGGATAGTGCGATTGTTAATTTGGATATGCCTGTTATTTTCTTTTGCATCAGCACAAGCAGAGGATTTGGCCGTTATCGACATCGATCAAGTTCCGGAATTGAGTGAAGGTTTGAAAGAGAAGGTAGAGGTGATGTTGGATACTGAAGGTGAACAAAGTATGAAAATTTCTTACGAAGGAAGCCAAGCCATTTCCATTCCTTTATACACGATTGCTTTGCCCGAAATTGAAGACTGTGTTCTCATGTACCATGCCGATATTCGTTCGGAAAACGTGAAAGAGAAAGCCTATCTGGAAATGCTGTGCGTATTCGGTAAAAATCAGGAATATTTCTCCCGCGCTCTTGATGATGCACTTATTGGCACAACTGATTGGCGCCGTTCCCAAACACCTTTCTATTTGCGAAAAGGTGAAAAGCCGGAAAAGGCACGCCTGGGAATTCGTATGGAAGGCCCTGGTACAGTTTGGGTAAGATCGATGAAGCTCACAAAACAGGAAAGTGGTCTGTTTACTGTGCCGGGAAGTTGGGAATGGATTCCTGGAACCTTATTGGGTATATTTGGTGGAATTTACGGTGGACTTGCTGGGAGTTTGGCTTCCCGAGGCAAAGGAAAAGCTATTGTTCAGGCTATGAGTATGTTCTTGATCATCGTCTCAATCATCATGCTGATCGCTTCTTTTATACTCTTGGCAATAGGTGCATCGTGGGGGGCTTGGTATGCCTTAATGTTGCCTGGTATCCTTGGCATCATTGTAATCACTCCTGTATATCGAAATATTCTAAATCAATATCAACAAGTCGAATTACAAAAAATGAAGGCGATGGATGTTATGGAGTAAGTCAAGGAACTGAAAATGAACTCAAAGGAAAGATTTGATCTCATCGAGTTCTTTTGCTGTTCGTAAATGTGATTTTATTGCCTCCAATTTCTTAAAAGAATCAATAGATTGAATTTGAGGAAATAACGACAACCCATCTTCACCGAATTTCAGTTCTAATCCCAATTGAATCGCATCTTTAAGCCCTTCCATGCGCCCTTTCTCTAGTCCTTCCATCAGACCTTTCATTTTGTATTCTTCACCAACATTTTTTATCGCATCTTCCCGGAATAGCTCATATGCATAAGATTCGAACATGATATCTCTCCTTCGTTGATAGAGTCGTTGGCTTATTTTTTGATCACGCAAACCGGCAAATATGGTCATTGCTGTTAATAAATCGATTTTTTCTTCATGTTTCAATTCACTATTATACAACTTTTCCTCGGCATCCCACAATATATTTTCCTCCCCAGCCATTAATGGCAGAAACGGATAAAGATAAAAATCTTCTGTATCTAGGATTGAACTTCCATCCACTTCCCACATTTTGATCAATTCGAATTCAAATTGGAATTGATCATCCTCATAGTGACCGGATGCCGATTCACTTGGCAAAAATAAAAACATCACCGGTTTGACCGGCAGATTATAAGTTTGCCGGGCACGAAGTGTATAGACCATTAGATTTTCAACATCCCGGGGATTCCATTTGGTCTTGAATTCCCAGATATGGATTTCTTCGTTTCCGATTTGATCAGTAACTTTGATCAAAAAATCTCCTTTTTTGATATCGGGGAGTTCCTGAGGAAGAGATTTGAGCACTACTAAACGGGTGGCTTCTTGTTTTTCATAAAATTTGTAGATTGCTTTTTTCCCTCTTCCAGAGATAAATTTCGAAGTAATGTCATAGTACATGATGTGATCTCATCGAAAAGGATTGATATTTTAAAACAGTATAAATTTATTTTTAATATTTTGATAGGCGAATGGATAGTCAGCAAAATCGAAAAAGTTATGTGTGGGAATTATGGTAAGATTGTATCAAATGTCGAGGAGAAAAAACCTCCTCGACATGTTTCATCTGAATGATTAGGCCGCTTGTACATTCAACATTGCACTTAAATCCTCATGTACGGAGTTGATCGGCATAATGTTGAATTTCTCCACCAATACATTCAATACATCCGGTGTCACAAAGGCAGGAAGTTTAGGTCCTAGACGGATATTTTTGACACCTAAATAAAGCAGTGTTAGAAGCACGCATACCGCTTTTTGCTCATACCAGGAAATGATGAGTGACAACGGTAAACTGTTGACATCGGTTTCGAATGCTTCTGCCAAAGCCAGAGCTACTTTGATGGCTGAATACGAATCATTACACTGCCCCATATCCAAGACGCGCGGAATCCCGCCGATGTCACCTCCCGCATCCGATTCGAGTACACGGAATTTTCCACAACCGAGAGTGAGAATCACACAATCGTCCGGAATCGTATCCGCCATATCGGTGTAATAATTCCTTCCCACTTCCGCACCGTCACAGCCACCGATCAGGAAGAAACGTTTGATCGCTCCCTGTTTCACTGCATCGATCACTTTATCGGCCACACCCAAGACAGCGTTATGGCCGAAACCGACCATTTTTGTCGTCTCTACAGCATCCTCTGAAAAACCATCGGCAGCCAATGCGGCTTCGATAACAGGGGAGAAATCACGATTTTGAATATGCGTCACTTCCGGCCATCCTACGAGTCCACAGGTAAAAATACGGTTTTTATAGGTCGGCTTCGGTTCTTGCAGGCAATTTGTGGTCATCAGAATTGCGCCGGGAAACTGATCGAATTCCTTTTTCTGCCGCATCCAGGCTCCGCCGTAATGGCCTACCAAATGCTTGTATTTTTTCAATCCCGGATACCCATGCGCCGGCAGCATCTCACCGTGTGTATAGATATTGACGCTATTGCCTTCCGTCTGCTTCAAAAGTTCTTCCAAATCTTTCAAATCATGTCCGGAAACGACGATCGCTTTTCCCTTGACAGGACTGGTTCTCACATTTGTGGGAACCGGATTGCCATAAGCGCCGGTGTTGGCTGAATCAAGCAATTCCAACACTTTCAAATTGACCTCACCGCATTTCATGACCATGGCAAATAACTCATCGATGGTCGCTGAGTCTTTGGTCAGGAAATTCATCCCTTCGTGAATGAAAGCATATACACTGTCGTCTTCTTGTCCGAGGATCAGCGCATGATCCGCATAGGCAGCCATTCCCTTGATTCCATACGTCAACAGTTCCTGCAAGCCGACGATGTCTTTTCCCAATTTCGAAAAGCGTTTGTCGATCGCAACACCCACGCCATCTTTGTGGAGTGTTTCCATATCGTTACTTGCCTGCCAGACCGCCGGACCATTTAACATCTCTGGAGTTTGGCCTGCTTTTCGACATCCTTCTTCGTATAAATCCTTGGCTTTGCCGCGATATTCCACCGCTTGAAAAATCAATTCCCGTATCCGTTCCGGATCGAAGTTCACATTGGTCACTGTAGCGAAAAGAGCTTCGATGACGAATACATCGATATCGCGATCCTTCACTCCCAATTCTCGGGCACGATGCGCATACATCGAAATTCCCTTTGTCGCATGGACTAACAAATCCTGTAATGCGGCTGTTTTGGGATCTTTTCCGCATACACCGATTTCCGTGCATCCTGTTCCATGAGCCGTTTGTTCACATTGAAAACAAAACATCTATTTTCTCCTTCTTTATAAGAATTTTGTAAGCGCAAGAACGAAGTAAGGCAGGTACCTTACGTCATCGTATTTTTTTTGAAATCCATGTACACATCATAGAAGGAGAAGGAAGGGCGGGTGTTAGCATAAGTCAACTATGATTCAAACATTTCGTCCATGAGTGATTTCATGCAAAAGATCGAGGTCAAGGATGACGATAAATCCTTCCGCTTTTTCTTGGATAGCTCCCAAATCTTTCAACTTGCGAAAAGAACGGGAAAGTGTTTCTTTGATCGTTCCAAGATGCGAAGCGAGTGTGACTTTCGAGATATCCAATCGGCAATAATATCCTTCGGTATGTTCTGTTCGATTTTCATATATATAGGAAGCAAGGCGGGAAGTGACATGTTTCAAGGATAGTTCTTCGATCATGGCTGTAAATTTACGCAATCGCTTGGAGAGGCTGTTCATTACACCGATAGACAAATCCGGGTTTTTATAGACAAGCGAAAGAAAGTCATCTCTCCCTAAATAAAGTGCCGTCGTTTCTTCTAATGCTGTGCAGGATGCAGGATATACGCGCAGATCAAACAACGCTGCTTCTGCCACCATATCTCCTTCGCGGAAAAAATGAAGTATATGTTCGCCTCCATCTGCAGAAGAACGAAACACTTTCACCAGTCCGGAAGCAATAATATAAAAGCCGTTCGCTGGTTCATGGAATTCAAAAAGAAATTCGTTGACTCCTTTTTTTATAGGATGGCAAAAATCAGCTACTGTTTCCACCAAATCATCCCGCAGAGAATTAAATAAAGAGGTTTTTCGCAAGGTCTCGATTTTTTCTCGTCGTAACATGGAAATCTCATCAGCATTGGATTGGTATGCGAAATCGGATAAAAAGCTACTATAATGTTTTTTTTGTGCAACGATCACAAAACGTTGAATCGGTTATGTCCGTATAATTATGTGACAATGCACATTGGAAACCGTTTGTTGAATACAGGATATCACACGACAGGATTAATAGAATGTCATTAACCAAATATGTTCTCAAGAAAATATTCGGCACCAAACAACAGCGGGATATGCGGCGTTATGTTCCCATGGTCGAAGCCATCAACAATATGGAAGAGTGGGCGCAGGGTATGTCTGACGGAGAATTACGGCAGCAAACCGATATTTTCCGACAACGAATCAACGACGGGGAAAAATTGGATGATTTAATTCCTGAAGCGTTCGCCGTCGTTCGAGAAGCTGGCCGCCGCGTATTGAACATGCGCCACTTCGACGTTCAGCTCATCGGTGGAGTGGTTCTTTTCCAGGGCAAAATCGCCGAAATGGCTACCGGCGAAGGGAAAACATTGGTCGCGACTTTACCGGCCTATCTTCGCGGCCTTACCGGCAAAGGGGTTCATATCGTTACTGTCAACGATTATCTGGCTCGCCGTGACCGTGAATGGATGGGACCGATCTTTGAATTTCTTGGCTTGACAGTAGGCACTATTCAACATGACATGGAACCCGAAGAACGCCGCATTGCCTACGGCAGCGATATTACTTACGGCACCAATAATGAATTCGGCTTCGATTATCTGCGCGACAATATGGCCATTGCTAAGGAGTATTGTGTTCAACGGAAACTCTACTATTCCATCGTCGACGAGGTGGACAGCATCTTGATCGACGAAGCCCGTACGCCGCTCATTATTTCCGGGCCGGCCGATGCTTCGACGGATAAATACTATGTTGTGGACCGGGCGGTTCGAAGATTGATCAAAAACGAAGATTTCACCGTGGATGAAAAAGACCAGGTCGTTGTCTTGACGGATGCCGGCAGCGACAAAATGCAAAATATCCTCAACGTCAATCTCTATGATGAGCAACACATCGATCTGATTCATCATATCCAGCAAGCTCTTCGCGCTCATCATTTGTTCAAACGTGACGATCGCTATATGGTCGAAAATGGCGAAGTGGTAATTGTGGATGAGTTCACCGGCCGCAAAATGCCCGGCCGCCGCTACAGCGATGGACTACACCAAGCCCTCGAGGCGAAAGAAGGCCTTAAAATCCAACGCGAAAACCAAACGCTGGCCACCATTACTTTCCAGAATTACTTCCGTCTGTACGAAGTGCTCGCTGGGATGACGGGAACTGCCGACACGGAAGCGCAAGAATTTATGGAAATCTACAAACTCGATGTTGTCGTCATCCCCACCAACAAGCCATTGCGGCGCTTGAATTATCCTGACACGATATTCAAAACCGGCAAGGAAAAATACACAGCAATTGTCGATGAGATCGTCGAGACTCATAAAGAGGGACGCCCTTCTCTTGTCGGAACCGTATCCATTGAAAAATCCGAAAAAATTTCCGGAATGCTCAAAAAGAAGGGCATCAAACACGAGGTTCTCAACGCTAAGCATCACGAGCGTGAAGCCGAAATCGTCTCTATGGCCGGACAAAACGGTGCGGTGACCATCGCCACCAACATGGCCGGACGCGGAACCGATATCAAATTGGGGGACGGTGTGGCGGAACTTGGCGGTCTGCATATCGTCGGGACGGAACGGCACGAAAGCCGCCGGATTGACAATCAGTTGCGAGGCCGTGCAGGCCGGCAAGGGGATCCCGGTTCTTCCCGCTTTTTCCTGTCTTTGGAAGATGACCTGATGCGCATTTTCGGTGGAGAAAAGATTAAATCCATGGCGGACCGGTTCGGGATGGCGGATGGCGAAGTTCTCGAACATCGCATGGTGACACGGGCCATCGAGAATGCGCAGAAACGGGTGGAAGCGCATCACTTCGACATTCGCAAACACATCCTGAAATACGATGATGTGATGAACAAACAACGTGAAGTCATCTATGGCATCCGGCACGACCTGTTGCACGGTGAAGATCCGGAGCACTACTTTTGGGATATGGTGCTTGAGGCGATCGACAGTCTCATCGATATCGCCATGCCCGATCCGCGCGATCAAGACACCTGGGAACTGGATAATTTAAAGAACCTGCTTCGAACGTACTTCGATATTATCATCCCGTTCGGTGAAGATCCTATCGGGTATCTCGGTCTCGAATCCGGTATGAAACGGGATGAGATTTTCGAGACTCTCGAAAAGAAAGTGCGTACTCGATTCGAACAGAGAAAAGAACATTTCGGCGAGGACATGGCCAAATGGCTCATGTCGGTCATCATGCTACGCACTGTCGATGCGAAATGGAAAGACCATTTGTATACGATGGACCACCTCAAGGAATCCGTCAGTCTCCGCGCTTATGGCCAAAAGGATCCTTTGCAGGAATATCAAAAAGAAGGATTCATGCAATTCGAAGAGATGTATCACCACATCCAACTGCAAAGCGTAACTCACTGGTTCCACGTCCAAGTCTCTCGTGACACTCAAGATCGCTTGCAACCGCAGCAACAACAAACATTTACCCACCGCGGGGATGGCTCCGCTTCCTCCCGCCGCAAACCTGCCCCCGTCCGCTCCACCAAAATCGGCCGCAATGATCCTTGCCCCTGCGGCAGCGGGAAAAAGTATAAAAAATGCTGTCTGAAGAAAGAGGCGGTGAACGCGTAAGGTGTTTATTTTGTGAAATTTGGGTGGCAAGGAGAATACGTTAATCAGGCCTTGCAAGAATCACCGGGTAGCAGGGGCAAGCGTCAGTCTGCCCTTGCAGCGTGCACTACCAATAAGAAATCTCCATACATTTCCAAAAAATATCTATACACCCACATCCCCTATCCTGAAAATTCTATAATCCCGACCAATCCCGTTTCAGACAGAAATTTGTACTCTTAACTTAACATACGTTGATTTTAACGTACGATAAGATCAACGTACATTATTCTGAGAGGAGGATCATGACAGCGAATCCCCCTTCAGACAATCATCCTCCTCAAACCACCTTCTTCAAATCCACATCCTCACCATTGACCTTTACCCGCTGTAGCCCTTTCCAGTGGGTCCAAAACCGCTCGCGGGAGTCATCATGATCATCCAAGAGGTTGTGGTTACAAAGACGAAGAAGATGATCGATTTCTTCGGAATTCAATTTTGTGTTTTGTTTCATGATTTCTTGCGCCAACTGTTCCGGAGCAATTTTCGGATCAAAATCTCCCGAAATCGGCACCCCCGGCTCTTTCCCTTCTTCTTGACAAAGATCGAAATAATCCTCCAGGGCATGATGAAACGAATCTTCCAATTCGGAGACCGTTGTCCCATCGAAAGCGATGAAATCTTTCGTACATAACACTTTTCCATAAAAGCACCGGTCATCCCCGCTAAAATAAACCGCCGCTTGATATCCTTTGTATTCGAGAGTGCTTTTCATGGTCGCCTTTCTGCTTCTGTCATAAATCCCGCAAAACGATTCGTTTCTTATTTCTTCGTAATTACTGGATAAACTACAATAGTACCCGTTCACAGCTTATATTTCATCGATTTTGTCCCCCCAATCACTTGCGATAATATGAGTTAATAACAGGAGAGGAAGGAAAATGCTAATAG
>CAYPPG010000125.1:0-9818 GCA_964412555.1 uncultured bacterium | reverse complement strand
ACTTCAATTCCAGGCCAAGCGCTATGGACGCGATTGACCGGATAGATTTTTTCCTCATACAGCGTTAATGCGGGTTTATAAGGATCGGTGGGCTTGTCGTCATACCCGTTGGCTTCCAAGTCGCCATAATGGTTCCAATAATTCATATCCGGTCCGTAAAACGTCCAGAGATGCTTTCCTTTGGTTGGAATGCGCGGACCGGGATTAAAGACATCGCCCGCCTGGAACTGCGCGGCTTTCACGGCGCGTTCGGGAATATGGCAGGTTTGGCAGGCAATTTTGTCGAGATGCAAGGGCGGCAACCAAGGATGAGTCGCAATGGGAGCGCCTAAATATCCGGTGTCATGACAATCCTCACAACTGCGGCAGGTATTGTCGAGATCGTTTCGCACTTGTCCGCCGGGATCGTCGCCTTTTCCAATTTGATGGAGTTCTTTTCCTTTGATACGCTCATCGGTTGCCGAGCTTCCCGCCGGATGGCAATCCACACATTTCAACCCGGCACGGAGATGGACATCGGTTCGAGAGTGGAAGTTCGCGCCGCGTTTTTTCCAACCTGGTTTAGCGTGGCATTGAAGGCATGTATCGTTGCGAGGCTCACGGACGATATGGAGCGAAACCGTTCCATCAGGATTGAATTTGGTTTTATCGTATAGAACCTGAACCACTTCGCCATTTGCAACAGAACCTTCAATAGAAGCAAAACTTGCGGCGGCGGTTGGAATCCATCGGAAGTTTGTTAAGCCGAGCTGCTTGTTTCGTGTACTGAAATCATACTCTGGCATATGACACAATAAACAATCCGCCTCAAGGACGCCGGTTTTGTCCCAGTTGGTTTTGTAATAGTCACCGTCCAGATTATTCTCACCACCGGAAACCAGACCGCTTGCCGGATTCTTTATCCATTGATCGTATCGCTCGCCGTCTCGATCAAACTCCAACGGGCCGCCTCCAGGATGGCATTTCCCGCACCCAGCCGTGATAAAGGTTTGGGAAGTCATGTCCATTGTCACGGCTAAATCATTCTTTTTGGGAGAGAGATATCGGTACAACGGCGCGGGCGAACACCAGGTTCCACCAAAGTTCCCTGGACTTAACGCCCACTGAACTCGCTCGGATTGATCCTCCGTGGGTTTCTCATCCGCTCCTTGCTGGAAATGATATCCCTGTGTGATTTTTTCATAGTCGTGGCATTTACCACACGTTTGCTTGGGCGAATAAGGCTTATCCGCATTGATCCCTTTGATCGGATCGATCACGTTTCCCTCTTCATCCAACAAATGAAACGGGGGGCAAACACCAGGTATTTGCTGATCGGGGATAGCGCCATGGACTGTTGTTCTCAAAAACAGAATAAGTAGTAAAACACTCATCACGCCAACGATAAAATTGTTGAAAACAGGCTTTCTCATACAACACCTCCCACCGGTTTAGATTTTTTTCTAAATAAGACATATAAGCAAGGCATTAAGAATAGTGCGACGAGCATCTCCATTAACAAACCGCCAATCGCGGCGGCGGCCATTGGCTGAAGCATGTCGCCGCCCTCCTCAATAGCCAATGCGAGCGGAATGAAACCGACAAGGATTGCTATGGTCGTCATGACGCGGGGGCGGAGACGGATTTTAGCCGCCTGGAGAACGGCATCATTGGCTGACAGCCCCTTTCGTTCTCGAATTTCATTTGCAAAGGTCAAAAGCAAAACTCCGTCGTTAACTGTCGCAGCAACAATGACCAACACTCCAATTATCACCGTTGCGCCTAGTGGCAGACCACTGAAAAACATAATGAACACGAGACCAGCTAAGCAAAATGGAACACAACCCAGGATTAATGCGGGGAGCTGGAAACTATTAAACTGAACCGCAAGTACGATAAAAGAAAAGAAGATGGCAAATGCTAAAATGGATAAAACTGTTTGCTTCATCTCAGCCATCATTTGTGCTTGACCGCCATAGGAAAAGTCATAGCCAATGGGTTTGTCCATATTCTCCATAGAATTCTGCAATTCCTCTAAAGCCTGGCCGACGCTCACTCCGATGGCGTCTCCACGAACGATGACCTGTTTAACCTGATCCTCACGCACAATTTCTACAGGACCAACGGCCTGCCGGACTTCAGCCACGTCTTTTATACGGAGATACCCACCCTGTGAACATTCCACAGGTAGATTTTCAACATTATGACGCGATATCATCTTGCTTTCAGGAATCATTACGCGAATGTTGTAGTATTCGTCTTGATCGCGAAAACGTGTTGCAACAGCCCCAGTGATTAGTGAACGCATTGTGTCGGCAACATTGCTTATGGAAATTCCTAATTCTGCAGCCCTCTCCCGATCAACATTCACCTGAAATTCAGGCTTGGTCATATCCATCGAGACGTATACATTTGTGAAATAATCCAATCCATTCATCAAACCAGTGGTTTGACGAGCGATACTGTAAAGTTTTTCGATATCCCTCCCCTTAATTTTGACCTCGATATCCGCATCGCCCAATTTGCGGATTCCCTTAAGTTTCATCTGCATGACCATGGCCTTTCCGCCAGGGACCGGTATCTTACTGATAATCGGGCGCAGGTAATCAATAAATTCATCTGTACTCAACTCGCGGTGATGCCGTGAAACAAGTTGGATATTCAATTCTCCCTCATTGGCAATTTCATAGGTATAGAGACCCCATACCTTACCACCTGAAAGGGTGAAGAGACTTTCAATTCGCTCGTCTTCTCCCATTTTTTCTTCGATTTCTCTGAGCACCTTATCTGTTTCAGCCAAAGAAGCGCCGGTTGGTAATTTGACCTTGACCATAATCCGACCATCATCCATCTGGGGCAGAAATTCACTTCCCAATCGCCCCATGATAAGAAAAGCAATGACAAGAACCATTACAAAGGCAACAATAACAACCCAACGCCAGTTAAGTACCTTGCCTAATGTCCAGCCATAAGCTTCGATCACTCGCTCAAAAAAACGCTCGAAACCAGATTTTTTTCGGATTTGTGTTTGTTCGCCAAGCACAATCGCGGTAATCATAGGTGTTACTGTTACTGCCACCAACAAACTGATGACAACGATACCAGCGATGACCAGGATCAACTCACGAAATAACAGGCTGACAAGCCCAGGGACGAGTAAAAAGGGCACAAACAAAGCCAGAAATGAAAGCGTAGCAGCGACAATAGCTGGGCCGATCTCTGATATGGCCTCAATAACTACCTTGTTAGTAGATAGGTCTGGATGGTCATTCCGCCTTCGTGTAATGGTTTCAATAACAACAATCGAATTGTCTACCAGAACCCCGATGGCAATGACCAAGCCCCCTAGTGAAAAAATGTTGAGGGAAAATCCGGCAAGTTGCATAAGGCCAAAATTCAAAATCAGCGTTAATGGAAGGGCTAATATGATCACCAGAACCTGCCGCCACGAACCAAGAAAAAGCCAAACGATCAGAATAACCAAAATCGCTGCCTCGACCGCTGCGTTACGAACCCCAGTTAGTGCAGCGCTAACATAGTCGGCTTGGTTCTCGACCATGCCAAGTGAGAGGCCTTCAGGCAGCGTTGGCTCAATTTCTGAAATACGTTGATTTACAGCATTTGCCACTTCAACCGTGTTAGCGCTGGCTTGCTTGAGTACGCTTAGTTTCACGCAGGGATTGCCATTTAAGCGCGTGATTACCCGAGCTTCCTCGTGCGAATCCAACACCTCGGCTACGTCATGTACATAAACTTTCGCTTGCCTATCCCGAGTTAAAAAAACATTGCGTATTTCATCGAGCGTTTTGTACTCGCCCATTGTGCGGGCAATGATCTCCTTCGGTCCTACAGTGACCCGGCCCCCGAATTGTTCAACGTTCTCCTCTCGCAAACGCTTGAGCACATTCGCCAGGCTGATGCCATACTTTTCCAAAGCGTAAGGATCCAGATGAACTCGGATTTCGCGCTTAAGTCCACCGACAATCTCGGTTCCAGCCACACCAGGTACAGCCAATAGTTGGTCCTGCAACCATTCCTCCACCCATGTCCGCAACTCGACCAGGCTCCATTGGTTACTACTGATTGTCAATTGAACAACAGGAAGCTGTGAAGGATCGGCTTTAATGACAATTGGCGGCTCGATGTCTTCCGGTAATTCACGCGCTGCGCGTGCCATCGCCGCCAACGCATCCTGATAAGCCACATCTACATTGACACCGTATTGGAAATTGGCCAACAATGTGTACATACCCTCAATAGAAGAGGATTCAAGATAATCTATGTCATCCACTGTGGCCATTTGGCGTTCCAAGGGATCGGCGATGTTTTTATCGATTTCCTCAGGCGTGGCCCCCCGCCACCAGATGTGTACCTTAATCATCGGGTAGGTAATACTCGGAAGAAAATCCACTGGCAGTCGCCCCAAGCCGACTATGCCAAGCACGATAAATGCTAGCAGGATGGCACTTGTTGCGAGACGGCGATGAATGGCGTATTGTGTCAATTTCATTGAGAAGATTCCTCGCGACTGCTAATTTTACCATCGGATTGAATTTCACCTGGAACGCTGGGTAAGCGGATATCTATGCCGTTCTTTAGTTTTTCCTGCCCTGAGACGATAACAGTTTCACCCAATTTCAAGCCGGAAAGAATCTGGATCCGCCCTCCTTGCTCGATACCTGTCTGGACCTTTCGTTGCACGACTTTACCATTTTCAGCGACAAAGGCCATCTGGTCACCAATAGGGGTGACCAGGATGGATTGAACGGGCACGGTGATTGCGTTTGAAATGGATTCTAGGATTAAACGTGCCCGGCCAAACATACCCGGAACTAGTGTGACATCATCGTGTACTATTAATTCTATGGTTCGTGTTCTCATGCGTGGGTCGAGTTCAGGATAAACTCTGGCAATTTCAGCATTCAGGACTTTGCCCGGAAGGGCATCAATACGAACTTCCGCTTTCATGCCGTTATGGACTTCTGCGGCGTGGAACTCAGGTACCGTGCTTCGAAACACCAACGAAGACAAATCAGTCAGTGTGAGTAGTGGTGTCTTTGGGGCTGCCATATCACCCTGTCGGACAAAAACCTTGGTAATCGTACCGGAAAAGGGCGCATTGATGAGGCATTCCCTAAATCGTGCTTTGGCTAGATCTAATTTCGCCGAAGCTTCTTTGACTAACGCTTGCTGAACAGCTATAGCCGAATTCGTGTAGCCCTTTTCGAGCATTTCAAGATGTTGACGGGCTGTTGTCATTTTTGCTTCAGCCGCAGTCAGTTTGACGCGAGATTTTTCCAATTCTTCACCGGGTAAAGCGCCGGAATCAACCAATTGAGAAATTCTTTCGAAATCACCTTTCTCAAAAACAGCGTTTTGTTCAGCTTCGCGCACACTTTGGCGGGCTTTTTCAATTTCCTCGGGCCGTGTTCCCTCTCTCATATCAATCAGTTTCGCTTCTGCCACCATCAGAGCCGCCTCAGCAGCCTTGACTTCTGCCTTGTATATTTCCCGTTCGATTTCAACGAGTTTTTGGCCGGCCTTTACATAATCTCCCTCCCGCCATGGGAAAAATACGATAGGACCTTCGAGCATGGAACTAATCTCAACCATCTCGATAGACACAATCTCGCCGGTCAAATCGAGGGTACGAACGATAACATCCTCTTTAACCGCTTCAACAACGACAAGCGGGGCTTTCTTCTTTTGAGATTGTGAATTATCCTTGCCACCACAGCCTTTGCTGAACAAAAGAATCATGAAAATCAAGAGCGCCACACCACCCCTAGCGTAGTTTCTCAGGACTATATAATTTCGCGTTTTGACTACGGCCATAAAGATTCTCCCATTGCCAATTCGAGTTGCACATGAGCAATATTCAAATCCGCTAACGCGCGATAATAGTTCGATTCAGATTCAAACAATGCCGATTGGGCATCAAGCACATCTGTAATTGTTCCTTTGCCAACTGTGTATTTTTCTTGTTCAATGCGAAAACTTTCATTCGCTTGGGCAATTGCGGTTTTCGTAGCGAGTACACGTTGGTAATCAGAACGAATCGTTTCAATGGCAGTGTAGACTTCCAATTCGATTTGCAGGCGGCGTTTTCGTACTTTTTCCTGGAGTGCTTTCTGTTTTGCATGTTCTTCTCTAACTTTCGCCTGGATGCGTCCACCTGTAAAAAGAGGCATCTCGATGGAAAAACCAATAAAGCCTTCATCCTCCAGAGAGGATGCGCCGGATTGCCGGTAGGCCGGATCGATTCCCCACATCCCCCCATAGGAGCTAATTAGAGAAAGAGTAGGCCACTGTTCCGCTGCACTGGCTTTGACTCGGTTGGCTTGCGCCTGGTATTCCGCCCGATCGGCCTTGAGATCGGTCCGGTTCTCATAAGCAAGGTTAAGGGCAGAATTTTTGATTGCTGTAAAAGGTTTTTCTTTTAACTCACCCTCTATTTCCAAAGGCTCGGAGGCATTTTCGACTCCCATTAAATTTGCTAAAATCCGGAGTTTGATATCCAGTTTATTTTCTTCACTGATTCGATTTTGTTTCACATTCACCAATTGCACTTGCGTCCGTAATAAATCCACCTTGGCGGCTCGTTCGGCTTGGATCAGTTGATCGATCCGTTGCTCGTGCTCTTCCAATACTTGTTGAGAGAATTGCAGCGAATCAATCACTTTCCGTTGTGCTAAAATGTCATAAAACACGCTGCTGACGTTGAAGACTAATTCTTGCCGGGTACGCGCCAACCTTTTTTCGGAAGATAAATACAATAATTCCACTGCTTTGATGGAGTGGATAATCCGCCCGCCCGTAAACAAAGGGAGACTTAAATTGAAATTGCCATTCCAAATATCTTCACTGAAAAGTGAGGATTCGTTTGGTTTATTGATCATTTTCAAGCGTTGCGGATTCAAGAAATGGCTGTATGTACTTCTTAACGATAGAGAAGGCCAGCGTTCTCCACGCGCAATGTCCTTTCGGGCATCCGCTACGGCAATGTCTTGTTCGGCCATCTCAATGTCAGGATTCTGAGCGAGTGCCGTTTGAATGCACTCCTGAAGCGTATATCTCTGTTCTTCTGCAATAGAATCGAAAATCAAGGCTAACCAAAGGAAAGCATTCAAGAATAAGATAAAGAAATACCTAACACTCATTGTTTAACTCCAGATCGCTCCGAATATCATTCCGCTGATGGTGGCCATAACCACAACCAGACACACAAATACGAGTGTCTTTTTCGTGCCCAACACGCTTCGAATCACAAGCATATTGGGAAGACTCAGCGCAGGTCCTGCCAACAAAAGAGCAAGCGCCGGTCCCTTACCCATACCGCTGCCGATCAGGCCTTGAAGAATCGGAATTTCCGTCAGCGTAGCGAAATACATGAACGCCCCGAAAACAGAAGCAAAGAAATTGGCTTGAAATGAATTTCCACCAACTGAGGCGCTTACCCATTCGGAAGGAATCAGTCCTTCTTCACCTGGACGGCCCAGTAACATACCTGCGATCAAGACGCCAAATAACAAGAGCGGTAAAATCTGTTTGGCAAATCCCCAGGACTGTTCAAACCAGTCGCCCAGTTCATCCTTGCGTGTGCTGATAATCACCGACAGGCCAAGAAATCCGATAACAAAGGGGATCATGGGATGAGCCGGAGCCGCCAGCCCTGAACCCGCAACAGCGACACAGACCAGGCCGACCTTCCACCATTCCACCCGGAACCAGGCGGTAAGTAAAACCGCCAGAACAAGCGAAAATCCGGCGGTCAGCATCCACTTCCAGGAATAAATCCAGAACCACAGCCCGGTTTCTTCTTCCGGACGCGCCCAATTGGCAAACACCAGAATGGCAACCATCACTGCCATATAAAGCGCATTCTGCCAAAGCGGTCTGGATACGTCAGGTTCAGGCATCTGCGCCGCCGCATTGGCTTTTTCCATCTCTTCTTTACGAAAGATCACATGCATAGCGAGACCGATTACAATGCTAAACAAAACCGCTCCGACCGCGCGGGCGATACCCATTTCGGCTCCCAGCACTGCCGCTGTAAGCACAATCGCTAACACATTAATCGCCGGGCCGGAGTATAAAAACGCCGTCGCCGGGCCAAGCCCTGCCCCCATTCGGTAAATACCTGCAAATAATGGCAACACAGTACAGGAACAGACTGCGAGGATCGTCCCCGATACCGAAGCCACTCCATAAGCCATGACCTTGGGAGCCTTCGGTCCAAGGTATTTCATCACGGCGGCCTGGCTAATAAAAACGGCGATTGCGCCTGCGATGAAAAACGCGGGGACAAGACACAACAAAACATGCTCTTGCGCATACCACTTCACGAGATAGAAGGATTCGAGCAAGGCGTTTTGAAAGCGTGGAAAATCAACGGGAAGATAATAACAACCCAGAAACACCGCGATGATTCCCACCAGTTTTTTCCATTCGGTTTGCCAATTCATAGAATAAAAAACCTCATTTCCAACTTGGCCAAACTGCCAATAATAAGTATAAAAAAATTACAGCATACTCACTGTCTCTTGCCGGGATTCTTCCAGAACGCGCTCAACACATTTCAAAAAATTCAAAACACAGGGAGTCTTGAGTTTGTAAAAGACTTTGTTCGATCTTTTTTCATCTTCAATGATCCCGGCATTTCTTAAAAGAGTCAGGTGTTTTGAAACGGTTGACATGTCATAGCCGATCAACTCTGTGAGTTCACAAACACAGCGTTCACCTTCGGCTAGAGTCTGTACAACCAACAAACGAGCGGGATGCGCCAGAGATTTGATGATATTCGTTCTAAGTTCTAATTGTTTCTTCGTCGTTTGATCCAATGGAATTCTTCCTTATGTTATAAAGGTATTTTCAAAAACAACCATTTACTTATGGATCATTGTAGCCAATTCTGCCACCCGAATTCCGAGATTTTGAGCGGTATCCTTCCCAAAGGAATCGTCATCGATTGAATTGTTTTGGCTCCAAAAAGTTGCACCGATTCGGGCTGTGGGTTGTCCGTCGCCCACGATAATCATGTCCTGGCACATTAAAGCGGTTTGAATGGAACGAATCGTCAATTCTTGCCCGCCATTACGAGCACCACCCACGGCCAAAACGCCAGCAACCTTGTTTCTTAATTTGAATCCATCTTTTCGAAATGCAATGCAACGATCCAAAAAGGCCTTACACAAAGCGCTCATGTTTCCAAAATAGACGGGAGAACCGACAATAATTCCTATGACATTTGGATCGCCGAGTTTTTCAACGATTTCACCAAAGTCATCGGTTTCGCCTTCACGAAGAGGCTGCCCGGCTGCTACCTGAGCGGGGATACTGTAATCTGCCAATTCGATTAGTTCTGTTTCCAATTTTGAATCAAATGCCTTTGCTGCTTGCAAGCAAATAGCAAGCGCGGATGAGGTTGTCATGCCCTTGCGTGGACTGCAACACACGCCGATAATTTTTTTACCGGAAGGTTTTTCTTGCCCCAACGCTTCACCAGTAATAGCACTTGTTACCGCTGCTGCTCCAACAGCACTAATCAATTCTCTTCGGCCAATATTTTTGCCCATTATATTTCCTCCCTGTGAAAAAGATTAGAAATGAAACCTGTTTTTACTTGGCATTTTAGCCAAATTGCCAAGTGTGTCAAGTGAACTTTAATCTCATGTGAAGATTACTGGTTTATAGCAGTAGCAAATCTATTCAAAATAGAACATTAAAGAGCATCGATTCTCTGTATAAGGTGTACCCCATTGTCTAGACAATGGGGTACACCTTAGGTACCATCAGGCGAAAATGTTGCACTGCCTACACCATCAGTATTTATTGTCAAC
>CAYPPG010000124.1:0-9987 GCA_964412555.1 uncultured bacterium | reverse complement strand
CTGTTACAGTATTTCCAATGAAATACAAAATGGGACTTTTTACCGGGGCGTCATTCACAGAAGATTATATCTGGCTCATCAATTTCTCTTTTACCATCCCCCTTGGACTCATTTTTATATCCGCCTATTACTTTCGCACAATACACGCTTTCCATATCCTGATCGAAGAAGGAGTGTTGAAAAAACGGATTTGCTTATCGGCCATGGAAAAAATGGTCTTTCGACTCTCTTCAAAAATATGTGGTGTTCTTTCATTTATGATCCCTTTTGCTGGAATTGTATTGGTTCAATGTCTCAACATTGAAAAACTGGATGGTACAGAGCATCGTGTATGGAATTTACCAGGTAATCATTTTGGTTTGGTCACACTTTGGTATATTCTCATTGTCTCTTTTTTGCTGGCAAGTTGTTTTCACATCATATACAAAAGTATTTCGATTTCCATAGTCATGAAGTCCTTATTTGGACCGAATCAGGATTTTTATATATCCCCTCTTCATCCTGATGGGTGCGGAGGTTTAGCATCCATTGGCCAACTTGGAAAAATCTTGAGTTGTATTGTCTTTGTCGTAGGATTAACCGTCGCTAGCGCGACGATTGCACGATCACAGTCCGGCCAAGAATTGCTTTCCTTCAATAACGCCTTGATCGGACTTTTTTATGTCATTTCTTCGATTACGATCTTTTTTCTACCTTTATTATCCGTTCATCATGCGATGAAAAAAAGAAAAAAACAATATTTAGAACAAATCTCCAAGTCTTTTGACAATAATTTTAAAGAAACACTGCAATCCGTCGAGCAGGGAAATTTATGCGCGATTCCCGTCGATATCTTACAAATCAGAGAAATTTACAAGATCGTAGAATCGTGTCCTGTGTGGCCTTTCGATTATGAGTCGATAAAAATTCTCGTCATCAACATCACCGGTCCGATTCTCGTTGTGTTACTGGAAGAAATGATATCCAGAATGCTATTACGTTAATTCGATCATAAATGAAGAAAGGAATCTCATCATGATGCAATGTTCATTTTGTGGCCGCCAAGAAAGCGAATCACCGAGAATGTGGCAATGCAAAGGTTGTATGAAGGTCTGGTGTCAAGAATGTTTGGGCCAACGCCCACGAGACATCATAGGGAATCGGGAGTGTACCTGCGGGTATAAAGTCGGTCTACTGGATCGCAAAAAGTAAATTCAATTTACATCCCTAATATTCTTACAATTCGAATAGGAGTTTTTTATTATGAAAAACAATTTTTTAATATTGATCATTATTCTCACAATGGCTAGTTTTCTTCAGTTGACTCATGCAGAAACTGAAGTGCGCGGAACGATTTCTGAAGATACAACTTGGACGAAGGATGGGAGTCCTTATATTGTTACTGGGAATTTAACGATAGCGGAAGGGGAATCATACGAGGATTGGAATGGAAACGGGATATATGATGAGGAAGATTCCTATACGGACAGCAATGAAAACGGGGTGCGGGATGTCGTAACATTAACTATTGAACCAGGCGTGATTGTAAAAATGTATGAAGGTTCAGGTACGGTGACAGTGAATGGAAAGATCAAGTTTCAAGGAACCGACTCGGAGCCGATAGTGTTTACTTCGATCAAAGATGATACAGTGGGTGGTGACACCAATGGTGATGGTCCCAGTCAAGGTTATCCTGGAGCATGGGGACAAATAGCATTTCCTACGGGAAATCAAGGAGAATCCATTCAATATCTTCAAGTTCGGTATGGAGGAGTAAGTTCTTTTTATGGGCCACAACACTCAAATATACTCAACGCGGGAATGATTTGAGCTTTTCTAAAAACAAAAAACGCTTATGAAACGATCACTTAACATGTTTATTTTCAATAACTTGAATGTTTTGAAGTTTGACCTATCATAACTTGTTTTACTATTTTGACTATACGGGTTGAGTTTCAATGATAAGAGTTGAGTTTACCCAAGAAATAATCGATCGACTTCGGTATGAACGTTATAACCATCCTCATCCAAAAGTTCAAAAAAATGAGTGTTCTTTTGTTGAAAAGTCTGGGGATTGCCCATTCCATGATTGCTAAAATCGAAGGCATTTCAGGAAATACGATACGTGCCTACATCCGGGAATATAAGGAAGGTGGAATTGAACAACTGAAGGAAGTTCGATTCTATCGGCCTCAGAGTGAATTGACCCCGCACAGCACGACACTGGAAGAGTATTTTAAAGAGAATCCTCCCGCCACCTTGAATGAAGCCCGAATGGTCATAAATAACCTAACTGGAATTCAACGCGGATTGACTCAGGTTCGTCAATTTTTAAAATCGATGGGAATGCGCCGTCTTAAAGTCGGTTCGATCCCCAGTAAAGCGGATCCGGATGAGCAGGCCAGGTTCAAAAAAGAAAAATTGACTCCCCGTTTAAAACAAGCGAAAGCGGGAAAACGAAAGGTTTTCTTTGTGGATGCATCCCATTTTGTCTTTGGTCTCTTCCTGGGATACCTCTGGAGTTTCAGTCGACTTTTTATCAAGACGCCTGCCGGGAGACAACGGTTTAATGTGTTGGGGGCGTTAGACGCGATCAGTCACGAATTGATCACCATTACGAATACCAGTTATATCAATGCGCAGAGTGTGAACGATCTATTGGTCAAGATTCGGACCAAATATGAAAAGGAACCTATCACTCTAATCTTGGATAATGCCAAATATCAACGATGTAAGTTGGTCGAAAAAAAAGCAAAGTCGTTAAAAATTGAATTGCTCTTTCTTCCCGCCTACTCACCGAATCTAAATCTCATCGAACGGTTTTGGAAGTTAGTGAAAAAGGAATGTTTGTATTGTAAATATTATGATACATTCTCAACATTTAAAATGACGATTACGGATTTTATGGATCAAGTTCATGTAACGCACAAGAAACAATTAAATTCGTTACTAACATGGAATTTTCAGTTCTTTTCAAAAGCTCAAGTTATGACCGAGTAAAGTATATAATAGTAATCTCCTCTTGGAATTCTGCTGCATCTTTAATACGCCGGGAAGTACGGATAAAAATAATTTTGAATCTTGTCTCATCGAAAATCCTTTATTTGTGAAATTTACTGAAGCGGAAAAAGATTTTCACCTACAGTCCACCAGCCCCTGCATCGATGCCGGGGACCCAGATGAAATATATAACGATACGGACGGTTCGAGAAATGATATCGGCCCCCTTGGCGGCCCCAACCTTCACATCAGCGGCAATGAAAGTAATAAAATGCGCGGTGACGTCAATAATGACGGCAGCATCACCCCCGCCGACGCCCAAGCCACATTCGAATTGTACATGAAAATCGTATCCGGCGAGATCACCGCCACTTCTCCTTATCCCGACGGAAGTGATTTGTGGCTGGCGGATTTCAACGGGGACGGGGATGTTACTCCCAGCGACGCCCAAGCCATTTTTGAGGCATATGTTCAAACGATCAGTGGAAAAACAACTCGAAAGTCTGTAAGGGCGATTCCCATGAAACCTTTGGATGCCGTTGCCCTTGCGATTGACCTTGTGAATGGAACACCAAATACCACGGTTACAGTACCAATTCGTCTTTCCCAGGCTGACAATATTACCTCATTCTCGTTCGCCGTGAACTATCCTTCCGATCAACTGGAATTCATAGAACTCGACCGCAGCGGCACATTAACCGAGACTTTTTCAACCGTCTCTCCCATCGCCGGCACAGATAAAGTCACCATCGCCGGTTTTGCCGGTATGGCTTCCGCTATCACAGGTGAAGGCATTTTGATTCAGGTAAAATTCAAAGTAAAAGATACGGCAAGTGACGGTCTCCATGAACTCTCCGCAAGCAACTTGATCGATGGATTACGTTTCGCAACGGCTGCAGCCGGCAGTGTACAAGCCGGGAACAGTACGGTTGAATTTTCGATCTCCAATTCCGGCTATGTTCCAGGCGGAGAAACGCTTCTCACCGTGCGAGTGGAATATGAGGAAAAACCGAACGCCTTAGGCATGGTGATCAACGATCTCCCGGACGACTGGACATTTCAAAGAATAGAAGAAAATATCACTCCGGTTCAACCCACCGAAGGAAGTTCCGCTCCTTTACAATTCGGCTGGGTGCAAATTCCGGAATCCCCGGTAACTTTGATCATTGTTTTGAACGTTCCCGAGGATGAAGCCGGCGTAAAAACCGTTAGCGGCTGGAGCACCTATCGTGTTGATGGGCCGGAAATTCAATCTCCTTTTTCCTCTCAGGTGGATCAAACCTATCACACAGCGGATACGGACCGGGATTATGGCATTTCCTTCAACGAACTGATGCGTGTCATCCAATTGTTCAATTCCGCTGGATATCATTGTGCCGACACACCTTCTTCAACGGAAGACGGTTATGTCCCCGCTTCCGGCAAAAACAAATCCCGCCAACCTCATTCCAGCGATTACAATCCACAGGATTGGATCATTGACTTGAACGAAACCCTCCGCACCATCCAGTTCTTCAACGCTGGCGGCTATGCCCCTGATCTATCCGGTGAAGATGGTTTTATCCCCGTATTCTCGTCAGGCAATGAGAAAATCGATGCTAGGAAAGAAAAATATATAATCCCATTCGCGGAAACCGTACAAGCAATGCGTGTGCGCTCAGTCGAAGGATCCACAGTGGATATCACAGTGACCATCATGCATGGAGGTGATTTAACTGCCCTCGGTGTACAAGAAACATTGCCTGAAGGCTGGATATTCGAATCCGTATTGAGCGGCAACACGGCCATTGCCCCTTCCCCTGGCACAAGCGGGCAATTGGATTTCGCATGGATCATGGTTCCCTGTACCCCCGTCACTTTAACATACCGTGTCAATAACAACGGCGGCGACCCGCAAGCGTTCATCGACGGGATTATCAGTTACCGAACAAGCGGTTCCGAAGAAACCGTCACCATCAAGGAAGAAACGCCGGTTCCTTCCTTTCCAACTCCCTCCCCGACTCCAATACCCTCGACACCGGCCCCCGCGTCTTTCACTCCTACCCCGACACCGAGTTCCTCCACAACCCCTGTTCCAAACGAGGATCAACAAGTCTTCATCTACGACAATCCCGAGGACACCACCGGCAATCTCACCGGCCAAACCGACTTCGACCCCATCGATTCCCGCAACCTCTCGATCGTCTGGACCGCCGATCAAGGCACCGCAACCGATTGGCACGTTTATGTCCGCAAAGGAATCGGGGGTGTAAAATTCTTAGGACAAACAGGGAGTGGTTCCATCATGCGGCTGGACTGGCAGGAAGGAGGGGCAAACCTGGCGGATGAATTCGCCAACGGCCCGAATATCAACGCTGTTTATTATTTCCGTGTCGTCCGCATCGACGATCAGCGCAGTGCCGATGATTACTTGAATGCCGTAGCGCCGGTCGGATTGAATGTCGAAGGCGGGAATGCCCTGAAATTGACCCGTCCTGAAGTGCCGAATCTGCTGCCCCGCCAGTTCGTCATTTACGATGATATCCTCGGCGGTAACGACTTGGCCCCCAGCGGTTCGACGGGAGCGGACCGCGACACGACCGATTCCCGAGCCATCCAACTGGCCTGGAACTTCGGCTCTGATTCGGACACGGTCAATGAATACCACATCTTCGTCCGTGAAGACGGCGGCCAATTCGAGTACCTTGGGCAAACCTATGATGGCAATATCAACTATTTCTGGTGGACCCCAAACGGGGAATTCATGACCGCCCCGAAATATGCTGGTGGCCCCCAACCTGGCCGGCAATACCAATTCCGGGTGATTCTTCTCCCCTTGAGCGGAAACCGGTTGACTTTGACCTCAGGAACATTGAATTATCTCGTTTCCAACTAAGGTATTTTTGTGTTTTTCTGATCACGGAAAATTCTCTAAATCACCTAAATCCTTCTATCTTTCCCCTCTTATAAGTTGAGCAATCTCAAGAACTCTCTGAAGCCGTTCATCAACTCGATCTCCGTAGTTTACTCAGCAACAACAAATTCAATCCGCACCTTCTTCGCAATACGCTGCAACATGAAAAGCGAGTGCCCTTCATAATCCGCATCTTCCAGCCGGGCAATGGTGGAGTGGCTGGTTCCAATCAAATCTGCCGGTTTCTGTTGGGTAAGCCCTGCTTCTTTTCGCAGATCGTAAATCTTCAAAGCGATATCCAGATTCGCGTGCCCTTCTTCCAAGGCGGCCAACATCCACCCAAAACACCCATTTGACTATAGACAAGTAACCATAATGTACCATAATACGTAGAACATTCATTCAAAATGTCACGAGATACCAATTAAAGTTGAGGGAATAACGATATGTTCACACAAACATGGCGTAAATATTGGGATTTGCAGGAGGATCCGTTCGCATGCGAAGATGCCGATAAGGATTTGATCCTTTCTTCGATGGATTCTTCTGCCGTTCATTGGGGATTCGATCGCATCTTTGGCAATCCACGCGTACCGGCTCCCGGTATCGTTTTCGGAGAAAAAGGAAGTGGGAAAAGCGCACTCCGCTTAATGATGAATAAACGGATCGAAGAATTCAACGCTTCGAATACGGACGAAAAAGTCTTTCTGGTCGAATACATCGATTACAATCCGTTTACTGAACGCTATCGCAAAAGCATCGGCGCACGCCGCGATACACTGCAAGCGGCGCAAGACATTGTCAACCGCTGGAAAATTTCCGATCATTTGGATTGCATCCTCTCCTTGAGCGTCACCAAACTGGTGGATGAAATTCTCGCCACCGGAAAAAAACAAGAACATCTCAGCCGTAAACAATCTATCTATTTGCTGATTATGACCGCCCTGTACTACAATTCAGATCAAAGAACGGCGGCGGAAGCCATTCGGAGATTGTCCAAGGTATTGCGCTATTCAGGTCACCAATCCAAATTTCGAATGTTATTCTGCATTTTGTTGTCGATCATCAGTGTAATTGTGGGTTTGATTCCAATCCTTCTCGAAATCACGGTTTTACCCGCTCTCTATTTTTATGGAGCGGGATTGGCGGGTTTGCTCTTGACCTGGGGGAGCGCGCTCGTTTTCCGTTCCACGACCCGCAATCGTGCCTATCGCGCAAATCGGAGTGTCAAGGTACTCCCCAGCAATCCGGTGTTACTTTCGAAAATTCTCGCCGGTTTGTATCCGAAAGAACGGAGAGAATTTATGCTGCCTGCCGGTTCGGACGAAGAAAGCCGTTACAATCTTCTTCATCGATTTATCGATCTACTTGAATCTTTTGGCTACAAGGGCATCTACGTCTTGGTCGATCGTATCGATGAACCCTCGCTCCTTAGCGCCAACGAAGAATTGATGAAACAATTCATCCAAAAAATGCTGGATATCAAGTTATTACAATATCCCCAAATGGGGCTGAAACTGTTCCTTCCCATTGAATTGGAAGATATCTACCGCAACGCTTCCCCCGAGGATTTGAAACGGATTCGTTTGGATAAATCGAATCTGATCCCGGAATTGAAATGGAGCGGACAGGAACTCTATGAAATTGCCAATCAGCGATTTCAATCGTGCCAAACTTCCGATAGCCCGAAAAACAAACTCTTTGATCTTTTCCAGGATGATTTCGATTTCAACCACCTTAAAGAAACATTGAACACCCTCGCTACACCAAGGTATGCTTTCGGATTTTTGTCGGCTTTGTTTGCGGAATATGTCAAAGAACTACCGGATGATTTACCCGAAAATGATCCCGCTTGGAAAGTAACGCGCGCGCACTTCGATGTCGTACGGGCAGCGTGGATAGATAGAACCGGTTTATTGCGCCGTACCCTAAACTAATCCTCAATCGATTGAAAAGACAATTTCTCATAAACGAGCGTTTTTTTCATAAACTCCTAATCATTCTCTACGTATTCCTCTATAATAGTACAGAGACATACATCTTTGATGATATATTCAACACGAATATCAATAATAAGGGTAAAGCAAGCGCACTCATTTCGAAAATCAAGCAGGCGGTGATACTAGCTCTACCCACATCGGTTTTTACGGAAACACAATCAAACAACGGAACGGAATATGAACGACAACAATCCATTTCTTGATTTACTCGACAAGAAATCCCTGCTCGTCGGAGACGGCGCAATGGGAACCATGTTACTGAAAGCAGGCTTGGAACAAGGTTCCTGCGGTGAATTATGGAACGTCGAAAGACCGGAAACAGTGGCGGAAATACAACGGCAATATGTCGATGCCGGCAGCGATTTTATCCTGACCAACACCTTCGGTGGCTCACCTCCAACCTTGGCGGGACATGGATTGGCAGAACGAACAGAAGAAATCAATGAAGCCGGTGTCAGAGCGGCGCGCGCCGCTGCTGCCGATTATTGTCTTGTTATAGGAGATATCGGCCCAAGTGGCGCTCTACTCGAACCGTATGGCGATAAATCCTTCCAAGATTTGAAAGAAGATTTCAAACGCCAAGCAAGCGGCCTTGCCTCGGGACAAATCGATGCATTCATCATTGAAACAATGATGGACATCAACGAAGTCCGCTGCGCTTTTGAAGCGGTGCGGGAAGTGAGTGATCTTCCTATCGTCATTTCCATGTGCTTTAAAAAAGCGGGCGATAGTTATAAAACCATGTTTGGCACCAGCGCCATGGACGCAGCACGTGATATGGAATCCCTTGGCGCAGTGGTTGCCGCTTCCAATTGCATGGTTGAAATACAGGAATTTATTCCCATTGTCAAAGAAATGCGCCAAGGAACGAGTTTACCGATTATGGCACAACCCAATGCCGGTCAACCTCGCTTGGAAGGCGAAAAAGCAGTTTATGAGACCACTGCCGAGGCGATGATGAGTCACGTTCCGGACCTGGTTCAAGCGGGTGCGCGTATTCTTGGTGGATGCTGTGGAACCGGACCGGAATATATTCGTTTATTACGCAAATGGGTCGATCAAGCGAATGAAAGCAAAAATTGAACAAGGCTCATAAATGACTATGAATTCTTCATCACAAAATTCCAAATTTTGGTCGCGAAAGAAAAAAAAACGGTCAGAGCACAATGAGAATTCCTCTTCGAATCGTTCGCGCAAATTTCATGTTCGGCGCATAAAATCCCGCCGAAAAGAAATCAAACTGGTTCACCTCCTCCCCAATCTGTTAACATGCTTTAACGTCGCTTGCGGGGTAAGCGCCATCATATTTGGAATCGAAGGAAAATATGAATTCGCGGCGCTGCTTATTCTCCTAGCCGCATTTTTTGATTTAATCGATGGAAAAGTCGCACGCTTGATCGGTTCCGCATCATCGTACGGAGTGCAATTGGATTCATTGGCGGACGTCATTTCCTTCGGCGTCGCCCCGCCTGTTCTGATGCACACCATTTTATACAAGAATTTGGATCGCCTGGGATTATCCTTAGTCCTGGTCTACACCTTATGCACAGCCCTGCGCTTGGCGCGCTATAACGTACAAGCAGCCGGCGGGAAAAAAAGAGAATATTTCGAGGGATTGCCTTGTCCTGTCCCCGCCTGTTTCATCGCTTCAATGGTTTTGGTGTTTCAAGACTACTTTGGCCCTGTCCAAAGTACAATGACTCTTCCCTTCATACGAACCGGTATCCATATTGGTATGGTTATTCTGGCCTGTTTAATGGTAAGCACCATTCGGTACCCCGACGTCTCTTCATTAAACGTCGAGAAGAAAAACATTTATCAACACACGGTTTTTCTCGTATTGATCCTTTGTGTGACAGTATTGATCGTCAAAATTATGTTATTCCTTTTCACATTCACGTTCATCGCTTCCGGACCAATTTTAACGGTTCGGGAAATGTATAAACAACCGGTTGAAGAATCACCGGTTGAAGAAACCAAGGAAGCGCTACCGGATCATTCTATCGGAGATAAAGGATTATCATCGGACATAAAGTAACATTTCTGTCCATTCAAATCGAAATATAATGTACCCCAAAATTTGGACAGGCATTTAAGGTGGGAAACCTCGAAGCC
>CAYPPG010000123.1:0-10765 GCA_964412555.1 uncultured bacterium | reverse complement strand
AGACTCTCTTCCATGATGAGCCTAAATTCATCAATTTTAACGAATCATGTGAATGTTTTTTTGTGATCTTTGTGTTCTTGTCCTGGCGGTCCATTAAAAAATTCTCCTTCCGTCCAACAAAAATTTTTGGTCTGATCAAGGATGAAAGATCCCCAAAATGGCTTTTCACTTCTAGGGATTTTCAATTGGTATAAAGAATCACTTCCTTGAATCTTTTCGAATTGCAAAGGAAGATCCGCGAAGCAACTCAATCCTCTGCCAAACGTATGGCAAACAGGAGTTAAAAATGAAATTAAACGAGCTCTTTCTGAAATCATATGTGTCTTTTTGCCAGTCGTAGGATTCGTGGCATCGGTTGCAAATTCTTGCAGACCATAAAATTCGGTATATGAAAACGCATCACTTTTCTCGCTTTCAAAAACTTGATGAACGGCATCAGTTTTCCCACCGGCATAAGTAATTGTCAGATTCCGCTCTTGTGTGTAACCTCCACTGGAATCACTTTTTCTTTCTCGTTTTTGAGGGAGGGGGCCGTCATAATTTTTGACAGAATCTTCTTGAAGGCCAGGAAAATCATAACGAATCATTTTCATGGCAGCTTTAATTTCCACACCTTCAATTGCATTGTCCACACTTTTCAATATCACCTTTGTGATTTCAGGTGATGTGGATCCGCTTGCATTGTGCTGCCCGACACCAATAAGAAGTACAAATAGTAACACCATAGAGTATAGCGAATTGAAAGGTTTCATGATTCATGCCTCCTTTGCAAATGTTAAAATCCTATCAAATTCATTACTTGCTACTTATGATTAGTTGAATTTATACCACTATCCTCCTTTCTTTTTTTCCTTTTTGTCTACTAATAGATAGTATACCCCCCCCTTCAATTGTCAAAGACTTTTTTTATTTTTTACCCAACTTCGAAGTAACGTCACTTCGGACTTTTTTCATCTTCCACCAAACGAAAGTGATAACCTGACGTGCGAACAATGATTTTTCTCTCCATAAGTTCCTTGAGATCCATCTCGATTTGCCGAGTAGAGAGTCTGTATTTCCGCGCCAACATCCCAGCAGTCCATTTTTCCGGCTCACAAGCGATCAGTTTGATGATTTCGGCCAAGCGTTTTTCACGTACTTTTCTTTTCTCGTGAATCTGTGAGCGCCCTATTCGTTTTGATTTATGCTGCTTCAAGATCGCATTTGCCCACTGAATTCCGCCTTTCTCTAAACATGTCTTTATACATTGCGCGAGTTTCTCCGGATTTACTGGCTTGCTCAAAACATAATACGCTCAAAAATCAAAAGAAAGCGCATCTTCTTTCAATTGTTCATTCAAATATCCACTGATGAAAATAACTGGAATATCGGGATTGTTTTTATGAAAAATCTGGAGCAATGAAAGCCCGTTCATATCGGGAAGGCGATAATCCATGAGACAAACGGCTATGTCTTCTCGTTCCACCAGATCAAGTGCTGCCTGGGCGGTCGGAGCAAAATGCACTTCAAACTCCTGTTTCCAAGAAGCACAAATTGAACGATAAAAATTCTCATCATCATCGACAACAAGCATTCCTTTGCTCTTCGATTCCATGGGTATGCTCTCCTGAAGAGACCAACACGGGGGTTTATTCAAGCATATAAATAAGTATAGAGTATATTGTTTAAATTGTCTAGCAAAAATTTAATATTTCTCAACGAAAAATTTATGGAGAGCGTGAATCTCTTTTCATAAGTTTATTCAAATCAGTGCATTACTGTTTGTCCCCCATTGATTGAAAAATCAAATTACCGATCCCAACAAGTTCCATCAGAAAAAAAGAAAATGTTGAATACCACTACACAAATGAAAAACCCAGAGCAATGCCCTGGGTCATCAATAGAATCACTATATTTACTCCGTTAAAGCATGTGAATACTTCACGAATTCGTAAAAAAGAGCTTTCCCATCACAACAAATGCTTATACGTCTGCACAAACTTCTTAAACGACCGGTCATACGTCCGCTCCACATCCGGCGGAAAACAACAGGCCGGCAGTTGTTGCATACGAAGATGATACTGAATACACTCACAACATTTACCATACCGAGGACATCCGGGATAGGTGCACGTACATTTCACGGTATTGGTACAATCACTCATACAATTATCTCCTTATCCTAAAAAAATTTTGCGGGATGGATCGACAAAAGAATCCATCGACTCTTGCGAATTCCGATTTTCCAAACAATCATACCTTCGCTTATGATTCCAGTGAACCATTCCTGCTATTTCTCCAGATTGATCGTGTCCTGTTCACCCTCGGTGATCCGGAAAAAGAATAAAAACACATGAAATATTCATTCGCGACTCACGTATTATGCTATGATTGATTTTATATTCTTGAAAAAGGAGAGCCGGAGTCATGAAAAAAACATCGTTGTGTTTTTTGCTGGTTTTTGTATGTTCAGGAATGGTTGGAAGCGGATGGTCCCAGGAGAAACCGTGTACGTCTCAACCATGACATCCGCTTCACCGTTTTTGTTGGCGATCAAAGTGGAATAAATAAGTTGTTCTATCAATACAAAAATATCGTCGTATAACATAAAGCCAGAATACAAGTAATCCCACCGCGCCCAATTGAACACGGGTTCCCATCGCTAGACTATTCGCGATAAAAGGCAAGCACCAACACAACACTAAAACCGTTTTCTCTCCTCGAATCCATCCGTTCTTTTCTGCTTCCAGCGTATAGCAGACCAACGCGATCAAGAGCACCGTCAAATCGTAATCCCACGAATACGGCGTAATCAACAACATCCCCAAACACAGAACCGATACACGCAAGGCAAAACTCGCTTGCCGATACCACAAGGAAATCACGGATGTCAAAAGAATCAGACCGCAAATAGTTTGTAATGCTTGTGCGATTCCCAATCCACCTCCCATGGTTCGAACCGCAGAAAAAACGGTTGGCATTTTCGCCCAATTGATCGCTCCCTGCTGCAGAATTTCTGTTGCCACGGGTATGTTGTTGAAAAAAGCCCACCACGCTTCGATCCCGAATACAGCCAAACTGACTCCACCCAAAATCAAACAGGTCAAAACATAAGAGTATAAAACTTTCCAGTATCGACCGGCCAAGAGAGCAATCGGGATCAAAACACCTAGATGCGGTTTATACGAGAGAAGGCCGAACCCGATTCCGGCCAAAATCGGCTTGTCGTATAACCAAATCAATCCCCATCCCAAGAGTCCGGCAGTGATAAATCCGTTCTGCCCATGCCCAAAATTGTATAACGTAGCCGGATAGGCCAGCGCATACCAATAGGTCTGCGGAAACGGAGCAAACCGATGCACCGCCTTTACAAACATCCACAATGACAATCCTAAATAAAGAAACGCCGCCGGCCAAAACGGAATCCATGACAACGGATAGACAAATAACAAAAAAGTCGGAGGGTAATGCCAAGGCGATGCACCGGCCGTGGGGAAAATTTCCTGCTCTTTTTCATGCAATATCTGAATGGAGAAGATCGCCGCCGGTCCTTCTTCCTGCGCCAATTCGGAAGCACACCACAATGTTACGAAATCCGTAAAAACAGGCCGAGGCTCTCCCCACCACCCGCACGCCGGACCGATATGTACAAATATCAATAGAAGAACAAATGTAATCAATAAGGGGATCAAAATGATTGGAAGGCGTTCATTTGTGACAAGTATCATGATGCCATACGATGTTATCCGATCCGAGAATCAATTCATCAATTCGTATAATAGATGGATCGCGAAGGAATCATACGAAAATTCCCCATCCTTCGATCCCCAACCGGCACCGGTTTTTGCGATACATTAAGATAGACCGCCCCTACTGACAAGGGGCTGACAAACACTTGATTCTGAACTCCGTCCGGTGGCAGTTGGAAAGAATAACGCGGATCGAGGATCTTGGGATTCATGACAAGCGTATTCAGCAGTTCCATAAACACCCAATCATTCATATAATCCGTCGGAGCCAACAACGTCACTCCCTGCCCAACTTCCCGCATCCAAGAACCGCGCAAGGCTTCGCGGGTAAAATTCGGATCGCGTAATTTCGACACGTCTGTAGAACCTTGATCCAGTTCTTGATCGGGAGGCAGCAAAGCAACACGATTGACGGCCATACTGACTTGGAACGTTTCCGTCGCTCCCAACACCGCTCCTGGATTCCACGTTTGTCCACGGAATGAAACAACGACATCCCTTTGACGGGGACGCCATTTCCCTGACAACGATTGTTTCCATTGAAATTTGCCTTTCCCCTCGATCACACCGAATTGACGGCCATTTATATAAACTTGACACTTCTTATCTTCCGGAATAAATCCTTCGACGATCAAAGAGTAATCCCTCTGTGGGTATACTGGCAGCATCACCTGGCCTCTTTCCCGCAGCCAGCGAAAGGATGGAAAATCAAAACCATATCCGGCCGCGGTTGTCTTGTTCTGCGGAGCGCCCCAATCTCCTTCGAGATAAGGAACATCGCTTTGACTGCCGAGATTGATGATTCGGCGTTCGGCAGGAGCATAAGGATCCATTTGCTCATCGGAAGAAATGTTCGAATTGCGCGGTTCCAACTCCCAAGTATTTCCGCTGCGAACCAATTTGGTCGCAAACAGTTGTTCATTGAATTCCACTTCCCCCATAAGTGTTTGCCAAGGATGATCTGTTCTTGCAACCAATGCCGATCCGGAACGCGCTAAATTTTCCAACGCTGTCACTGCCTGCCGTGACCAGAGATGTCCCCAAGGAATAAAAATCAATGGATATTGTGAAGATGTGATATTCGATAAATCATACTCATCGATGACATCGAAAGCGAAAAATTCTCTTACTTCCCGAACATAACTATCGAATGCATTGGATGATTGCGCATACATCGAGGTTCGCGGAAAAACCATAGCTATTTTCCGGTCCGGTTGGCTTACGCGAAGAGAACCAACAGCTTTCGCATAGTTCTCCCAAGCGTTCGCACTGGCCAAATCGTCTTCTTCGAAAAAGAATAAATTTCCCTTTTCCGCAGCGAGAGAAAAAAGTGCGCCAAGTATTGCTCTTTCATCTGCGGCTTGTGCAAGTCTCAGTCCACAAGACACCCCCCTTTGCCGGCAAGCAGTGGCTACCAGTTGCCAGCTAGAGGAAGCAGTTGGATTGAACGATTGTGAAACCATCAAGAGCGAACAGGATTGCTGCGAAGCAATATCCGCAAATGCCCGAAAGTCTGTAGCGCCATAGAAAAAATTATCCCCGATTTCCAACACGATTTGAGTGCCGGGAAACATTGTACGAACCCGCTGCACCATTCGTGCGGCCAGTCGTGTCAAAGCAGATTGGTACCAGAGATAGGTATCCTGCCGGCGAATCGGATTCGCGTCATTATCGATCTTGGGTATTACTTCATTCCAATTTCGAATCGGCACATTCCATGCCGACCGAATCCCCTGCAGACCACCATATTTTGCCTGGAGATAATTATGAAAATTCCGAACCGCCAGCGGATCCCCTGCCCAGATATCCGGCCATCCGGATTGTTGTCCACTTTCGGATGACAAATAAAGAGGCCCCCAATCTCCGGCAAAAGATAGAATCATCATAGGGATTTTTTTGGTTAGAATACTTTGCCGCATATCCCTGATCATTCTCGAATAGACATCGATCAAGGATGGTTCCAAAAGGGAAATCATCGGACCATCCGATTTACGCTCCGTTCCCTTCGCCCGCTGCAAATGAGAAACCACAGATTGAGGTAATCGATTGACATCCCCCACTTTGAAGCGGGGAACCCATACTAAATTAAAATAAGAGAGCCGATCGAGTCGTTCGGCATATTTGGTAAAATCATATCCTTCGCTTTCCTTCGCCACTTGATTGGCGTCGATCGTATCAACGACATATCGCGCTCCCCACGCTTTATAAAGTTGGCTCTTTTTCTGAAGAGTTTCCGCATCTTTCCATAAATCCGCACTTGAAGAATCCCGATGAAAGATCCCGAATTGATAGCCTGGCAGAGGAGATATTTCCGGTTGACGGAACATGCGTTGTAACGTGGGTTGAGGAGTTGTCAAAGGAATTCGGGAAAGAAAAACAGCCCGTATGACCACACCGGGACACCGGATACGAAAATCACATTCGCCGGGAAATGGGTGGTCCAGAATCGCATCGCGCAATAAAAAAGTATGTTCCTGCCATACCCTACTATTGCGCAGGAAAATACGTTCCGTGCTGATTTCAGCCGTCCCTTTATCCGGCTGCTGGTAATAATCCACTTCGATGGCACCTTGTCCACGATCGGAATATTGAATGGATAGATAGAACGTACCTGTCGCCACTACAAGCCGGTCGGCGGCTGTCTGAAAATAAAGGGCATGATCTTCCGAATCAGCCGCCGGCATTGCTCCCTCATGCCCCATGAATACGTCCGATTGAACACCACTCCCTTCCGGAGCCATGAGGGCAAGACCATGCGTCTGTTTCGGCCGAGTGAACATGACATAAGCGGCGGGTGAACCGTCTTTCAACATGGGGATCACCGGGCGCGCCTGTTTCATGGTGTTTTGCCCAAATACAGGAATGATAAATATGGTAAGAAAAGAAACTAGGAACAAATTTTTTTTCATGATCATTTCTCTTGAATGCATTTCATTAGAAGAAGTATAACGTACTGTCCACAAGTTGTCTTTGGATTCGTGTTTTCCACAAGAAGATTGACTCTGAAACCGCTTTAGGTTAAAGACAACTCATGATACAATTATATGTGAATGTCTTAAATTATGGTGGGTTTTATACAAATGTTCTCGTGTCCCCAGTCAGACCAACGAGAGGCCTGTTCTACCCACGGAGATTTTCATAAACCACTTGTAATCATATGCGTATGTTTTACTCAGCACAGTTCCCAATTTATCACGAAAGGTAATTCGGTATGAATTCTTTGATTCCAGTAGTCGCTTCTTTGGTTTGTCTTCTTTTGGGATATCGTTTTTATTCAAAATATCTGGCTCAAAAAATCTTCCAACTCGATGATTCCAAGCCAACACCGGCGGTGACGATGGAAGATGGTCTTGATTATCTTCCTACTCACAAATCCATCGTTTTCAACCACCACTTTGCATCGATTGCAGGACTTTCACCAATGCTGGGGCCGGCTTTGGCTGTCATTTGGGGTTGGTTTCCCGTTGTCGTCTGGCTGGTGGTCGGGTCGATATTGATGGGGGCTGTACATGATTTTTCCTCTCTCGTTCTCTCAATTCGAAACAAAGGCCGTTCCGTGGGGGAAGTCGCAAACAATCTGTTAGGCAAACGTGCACGGATTTTATTTTTATTGTTGATCTTTTTTGCTGTGGCTCTCGCGATGGGAACTTTCGCAAAAGTGATTGCCAGCCTACTCCAGTCAGAAGCGGAAGGTTTCACCACGTATCCTGGCGCGACATTTCCGGCCGCCATGTTGATGATTATCGCAATGACGTTCGGTGTTTTGATGCGGAAAAAGAAAGTGGGATTGCTCATGGTCAGTATTGTGGGTACACTCTTGACTCTACTTTGCATCTGGTTGGGAAGTTACCTACCGATTCCATTCACCTATACTCCTTTGCTTTACATCCTCTTGATCTATTCATTCGCTGCATCCGTTCTCCCCGTCTGGCTATTATTGCAGCCGCGTGACTTCATTAATGCATTCACACTCTATATTGGAATGATCTTGATGTATGTCTCCATATTCATATTCCAGCCAACCATCAGTGCACCGGCAATCAATACTGCCAGTCCGGATTTACCGAGCATGATTCCTCTTTTATTTGTCGTCGTGGCCTGTGGCGCGATCTCCGGTTTCCACAGCGTTGTCGCCTCGGGAACTACGGCCAAGCAATTGGCGAAAGAATCGGACGCACGTCCGGTTGCCTATGGAGCCATGCTGGCCGAAGGCGCGTTGGGAATCCTCGCAGTGATCGCTTGTACCGCCGCGTTCAGTTCCAATCAAGAATGGCTCAATCATTATGCCAGTTGGAATGCGGCAAGCGGATTAGGACCGAAACTCTCCGTATTTGTTCATGGCGGTGGAACGTTTATTTCCTGGCTTGGGATTCCGTATGAAGTGTCCAGTACTTTTGTCGCCTTGGTAGTCGTCTCCTTCGCGTTAACCACTCTCGACTCTGGTACCCGTATTTTGCGGTATAACGTAGAAGAAATCGGGAACGCGATTCACATGCCGTTTTTGGGAAACCGTTACCTCTCCACATCGATCGCGATCCTGGCGATTGGTTATTTGGCATTATCGGATATCGGAAAAGCACTCTGGGTTTTATTCGGAACGACAAACCAATTGCTGGCCGGTTTGGTGCTACTGACCGCGACGGTATATCTTGTCACCATGAAACGCCCGTCTTATGTGACGGCGGTACCGATGGTCGTGATGCTTATATTGACAATCTGGGCGCTTACCAAGAACCTGATTCAATATATTTCGAATGGCCAAAACGATTTGATTATTGTTGGATCGGCAATTTTACTCTTGGCAATCGCGCTGATTGTAGAAGTGATTCTTTTCTTTATTCGTCACAAATCCGGTGGAACTCCAACAGCGGCGGAGACGGATGAACTCCCGGAATCGGGTATGACTGCGGCGACGAAGTGATCCTTTTCATTACGGATTCATATGCTTTCCAGGAAGGTAGTCATTTCTTGAAGAGATATATCCGTTCTTAAGGACTTTTTGATTTCCTTCAACTTTTCCAATGATGTAATACTCTGAATTTTCGGAGCTAGAACAAGTCCTTCCTTCCCGTATTTCAATTCCATAATCAACAAGACGAGGTCAATACTTTCCTGCACCCCTTGTTCCAGACCTTGTTTATGGCCTTCAACACGGCCTTCTTCTTTGAGTTGTTCAAATAACGTGGGCATCAATATTTCTCCTGTCAGGGGCAACGCTTTTAAAACACCTTCCTTCACTTCTTCCTGGGTGATCTTGTCTGTAGCATTTCCAATATATTCTAAAACACTTTTCATGAATTCCAAAGCACTTTTCTCATCCTCTAATTTGCTAATCAACTCACACACTCGGATAAACGGTTCACCAAAATTTTCATCAAAAATGTGCTTGAGCAATAATAGAACTGCCCGAGAACGAATAGCTCCCTTGACCTCCTCATCATCATATCGAGACAAATCGAATAAATAATAGCTAAAGTGGGGAACATAATCATTCAAACCAGCCGGTATATCCACAAGACTAGCGAAATTGGTGTCCGTCATCCACCTTCGTTTCCCATGATAAATAACAATGGAAAAAACAAGTGGCAGCCGTTTTCCTTTTTCTTTCACTTTTTCCCAAATTCGCATCATATATTGCAGCAAATCGTAAGCGGCCTCTGGTTCATGGTAACTCTTGTGCTCCAAAAGCAGATATACATAAACATCACTTCCACTTCTAAGTTGAGCCTTGAGAAGAATATCCGAATAATATCTCTCCAATTCTGCTGTGACAAATTTTTCACCGGTATTTTCCAGGGAACCAGGGCATACATGATTTGAAATCACGGGAATATTCTGAAAGAGAATATCCTCAGCAATTTCCAGCTGAGCAAACATTTTGCTGATAAAGCGATCATGGGGTTGAGTAATGTTGTAGTTGTTCATAAGACCGCATAGGAATGATCAAAAGATTATGCTGAACATAAAATAGAAATATTATTTTGTAAAGACCACATACGGCCTGATTTCAAACAAAAAAATAGCCCTACCCCCTGTAAAATCACAAGAGGTAGGGCTGCTGATTATATGAGATCATGAAAATTGCTCAAACTCCTCATCCTGATTTTCATTCGTTTGAGCTGTTTTGTTCGGAAGACTTTGTAGAGTATCATGCTTCACGATGCGAGCAGTCGCACTGGATTGCTGAAGAGTATTGTGTTGATGTTTTCCGTTTCCGTTTGTGGATATCTTGAATTGACTGACCAACTCTTGGAGTGACTGCGCTTGGGCGGCGAGTTCTTCGCTGGCGGAAGCGGATTCCTCACTCGTTGAGGAGTTCTGCTGAGTCACCTGATCGAGTTGCATAATCGCATTGCGAATTTGATCCGCACCGTTGGATTGTTCTTCACAGGAGGAAGCAATTTCCTGGACAAGCTGCGAGGCTTCTTGAATAGCCGGCACAACCTGTTGGATCAGTTTCCCCGCATTTTCAGCTCTTGTCACACTGTCTTTGGCTAAATTACTGATTTCTTTTGCCGCTTGGGAACTCCGTTCCGCCAGTTTGCGGACTTCCACTGCCACGACGGCGAATCCTTTGCCCATTTCACCGGCGCGGGCCGCTTCGATCGCGGCGTTCAAGGCGAGCAGATTGGTTTGATCGGCGATATCATCGATAATCGTGATTTGATCGGCGATTTGTTTCATGGCATCCACAGTCTCCAACACCGCTTTTCCACCTTCTTCCGCTTCCGATGCGGCTTTGCTGGATACATCATTCGTTTTCTGCGCATTGCCCGCATTTTGATCGACGGATGTCGTCAATTGTTCGATCGAGGCGGAAGTTTCTTCCAAATTGGCAGCTTGTTCCGTTGCTGCATTGGCCAAATTCTGCGAGGAAGAGGAGAGTTCTTCCGAACTGGCGGCTACTTGTTCGGCCGCTTGTTGGATTCCGGTCATGACGTCGCTTAGACGGACGGTCATCCTATTGAACGTTAACACTAACCCGAAGTTCCTCCCCCAATTAAAGCAAAACAAGGAGTAACCGTCTAGAATATATG
>CAYPPG010000122.1:1564-11104 GCA_964412555.1 uncultured bacterium | reverse complement strand
ACTGCGCTTCATCCAATAGATTGTTTTGTGTCGGCAGGCTATACAAAAAACTTATTTATTGGTATATGTATTTTGCATCCGTGGCCCAGTGAAATGGTGCAATATTTCTTATAACTCATTAATTTTTATTGGGATGTAACGATATTCGAGGTTGGAGTAACATGATTTCTTGAATCTATTCGAATGCTTCGCTTCTTTCATGAGATTTCAGCCGAATTATGACTTTCGATCGGCCGGCGGTCGGTTGCCGGATAGTTTGGACAAATCCGGCGGATTCGAGTTCCTGCAGGGCGGTCATGATCCGCTCACTTTTGATATGGCGGCGAAACAGATGATGAAGATCAGTGAGAGAACATTCCTTTTCATCCGTAAGGAATTCCATGATCTTTGCTGATACAGAATTGTTTTGCCTGAAAGCGAACAGATATTGGACGGAATCGCGTGCGTAGTCCCAAAAGGCGATAGCGGAATCGAGATCTTCTGTGAGGATTTCATCTCGCCTTGCAAGCAGCGCATAGAGTAATGCGAGCCGAAGAATCTGTGGCTCAGCACGATTGCAGATTGTCCCGACAATTGCTGTATACATCCTTGCCGGATGATTCTCGTCCCCCACACAATAATGAGGATTCGTTCCGCATTCGATCCCAAACCGAGTTAAAAACGAGGTAAGAACAGCAGCAGGATGGGCTTCGCTCTTATCGGTTACGCGGCGAACAAAATCACCGTTAAAAATCTTATTGAATCTTTTCTTTTTCATTGATTTGGAAATAGGCAATCAGTTTGTGATCAGGGATGGTGTGAAGTTCGAGATAACTCGCACCAATCAATGATCCATGATCCCTGCTGAGAAATTTACTCAAAATCCCATAATCTTTCCGTTTGGCGATGAAAGAGACAAAAATTGGACCGGAAAGAATGGCATCGGATTGACTCTCGTTCGAAGCGATTACATCCACACTGATTTGACCGAAATCTTTGGTGAATTCTGTGTTGAGGTTTTGGCTCCACAATTCTTCACGGTTGAATAAGTCGTTGATCGTATTTTTTTCAGATTCGGACCATTCGCCCCAAAAGATGGTTTTGATCTGAAATGTGATCTTGCCCAGCATGATTTTCCGGATTCCCGATTGTTTGAGATATGATGCGGCCTCAGCGATTTCATGGAAAACTTGTATCTGCGAACTTCGGGTATTTGGCGAGTCCATGAATCCGTCATGAAAGGAATAATCCTGCGTTCCGGGATGAGAGAAGTTGAGTTCAGATGCTTCCGCAAATTCCTCCTCCACTGTTTTTTTCTGTGTTATGTGCGACATAACAAAAAACATTATGCATGCGAATAGAACTACTGCGATTACTGACAGTATCGGGATCATGTCATTCGTATTCAGTGGTTTTGGTATATTCCACGGATACTGGTTCATGATGGTGCATCCTTTCTGCTGGTTTGTTTCATACATTTGTTGATAGTCATTTCTTTCGGTATTGTTGAAAGAAATTTGGGGTTATGGTTACAAACTTCATGTTTTCGAGTATTTTTTCCATCTTCTTGTGGTTTTTCCTTGCTCTCTTGTGCTCTTAATTACACCGGTCGAATATCCCAGGCGGCCATGATGCCGGTTTCAGTTGATCCCTGGTGGTTACAGGTTTTGCCTTCGAGACGGTCGAACGTTCCGGAGATAATTCCGGAATGGTGGCACCACTCGCACGTGAATCGTGTATCCAAAGAATTGTTTGGTACGTTAATTTTCTGCATCTTCCGCATCGAACGATTTTTCGGGTGTTGCAGATCGAACAGCCGGGATAACCCGACCAATCCATGTTTGTGAGGGTTACAGCCGATGCCTCTTCAGCCGGCCTTTTTCCGGGATCGGGAATTTCTGCACGGATTACTCGAAAACCGCTTCCGCTTTTTTTGAACTGAATCAGGAAAATACCGCCGCTTTGGTGGCATTTCGCTTTTACTGCATAAAGTTGATTGGTTTGTGTCATGTTCCTACCTCCATTGTGTGATGGTTATATTTGCCTTCTTCGCGATTCTTTCTTATTGAATTGCTTTTTACAAAATCCAAATTCGTATCGGGGGATTCGGAGTGCTTTGCTTTTGGAATTTTCACTAGGGATACATGGGGATATGGCCTTTTTTGGATTTCTTGAATTGCTCGTTTGGCAGCTTGGTATAGCTGTGAGATTTGTCCAATTTGCAGAAAAATTCCTTTGGAGAGCCAAGGTATTTCCAACTTTGATCTCCATTCATCACCTACATTGATCACGACCAGATCAACGAAGTCAGGGATGTGGATTCGAGAAGGATTGATCTTGGATGAGGATTCCACCCCACTGGAAATGAAGAGGAGGATTTTATGCTCTGGATTTGATTCGGTATTTTCTGTTTTGGGGAAGAAATGCTGAATCACTTCACCGAAAGCCGGTTTTCCCTTGGCTTCCCAGGATTTCATGTGGTGGCTCTACAGAAGATGCGTGCCTGACCTCACTGCGAGTTTATGATCCGGATAATCTTGCTGAGGCCATCTCCTTTTTGGCAGACAATCCGGAGGTCGCGGTTCGGATGGGAATGGCTGGCCGAGATCATGCAGTCAGTGAATTCTCGTTCGGGAATGTGTTTGCACAAACCATGACTGTCTTATCTCGAGTGATGGAAGAAGAGAGAAAAAGCGAGAGAGGGTTGCCCCTCTGCTCGCCCGATCCGCGGGCAGCGCTTGTGGGGGGATGAATCAGAAGCGGTCCGTTTTTCGAAACCACAGTCCCCAGGCAATGAGCACGAGCAGGGCAAATCCTAATGGATGAATACACACCCACTGCTCAAAAGCCAGAAAAATCTCCTCCAGCGAATGGTTCATTGCTTGCATACCTGGCTCCTCCTTTCTGTTCGAAATGGGGATTGGCGCCTGGTGCGGGAGTGGCCGGGGCAGTTTTGCTCTCGCCGTAGCGCAACAGGCTGAAATCCCGGAGATCGACAATCACTTCGGTCGCATAGCGGGTCTCGCCGTTCTTGTCGAATGAGCTAGTGGCGATTCGGCCACGCAATTCGACCGGTTTGCCTTTGCCGTCCGAGACCAACAGGTTGCGCAGCTTCTCAGAGGCTCGGAACAAAACGCACGGGACAAATTCCACACGCGCTTCCTGAGCCGAGCTGTCATACCCCGACTTGCAGGCTACGGTAAACTTGAGCGTTTCCTGCTGGTTCCCAAACACCAGGGCGTTTTTCGCCCACCGTCCTGAAATCACGCCTCAGGCGTTTGGATCGTCCGGACGGTTATGGTGAAATGGTCATTTGGCCTGAAGGTTGGGAGGTGATGTTTCATCCACGCGATGAGGATCTGGAAAACTGGATCATGGTGAATGCCGATCAGGCCGCAGACTGCGGCTTTCTCGTGTATGATTCAGATTATTTCGGGATTGTTTTGGGGATGGATAAAGCCGGCTATGTGTTTTATTCGCAAAACTGGGAGAAATTGCAGTCGCTGTTGAACCGAATCCCCTGATTTCTTTTCTTTTTCTTGATGAAATGCCTAAAACGAATCGTGAAACCTTCCCGCAGGCAGTATAATATCAGTATTGGGATTATATGCGGGCCTATGATCATGAAGGGGAAGCCAAAAACACGCTTATTGCTGCCGAATGGAACGGTGCGCATCGCGCCGTTTCGCTCATCCGAAGGAAAACGATTTTATTGTCACCACAAGAATATTTCACGCTTTCTCTCGTGGTTCAAGCGAACGGAGTCGGTTGTGGACAGTACCGAAGATGCTGATGGTAATAGCATCAATCGTACAACACCGGATTCGTGGTGGATACGCTGGGAAAAGAGAGTGTTGTCTTTATTTGGGAGTAAAGCGGATTTGGATTAGGTCAGAATATCGGCAGTAAATACATTGCAATAAAGAGACTGACGAATCCAATGATGGTGTTTTGTACACTATTTCAAGAACAATCCTCCGTGGAGAACAAAAAAATCCCCTCTTTGATTTGGGGAAGCCCTTGGTTAAGGTACCATTGTGCGCGTTGGGAACTTCTGGAGGGTAACAAAGAGGGGGATTACTTCTTTCGAATTCAATTATGGTTCAAACGGGATGCAAAATCAATGCATGATAAGTGCATTCAGTAACTGGTGAACCAGACAGAATAATCATCGAGCAACTGATAGTTCTTTGATTTCTTATCCGCGGCTTCCAGATCGGCCAACGGCAATTGAAATGATTTATTGTCTGAAATCCTTTTGACATTCACCAAAATCCCCACATCGTCATCAATTTCCTCGACAAATTCGGTTAGATTGAATTTGTCTGTATGCGAAGGTTTGGTTTTCTTTAACTTCTCGTATTCTTTTTTATCGCCTGGTCCAAAAACATAAAATTCTTCCCACTCAAAATCTTCGATTCCGGTCAAAATGCACGATAAGGAAATGTTCTTCTTCAAATATGCCAGATATGTCGCAAGATTTTCAGAATTCACTTCCAGTTCTTCATCATGAAGGATTTGAAAAATTCTCTTGTCCTGCGCGTCCATGAATTTCTCCTCAAAAACATCAAGATTTTTTCAAAAAGTTCACCGATAACGCTATCTAATCTATGTGAACGCCACAAAAAAACAAGGAGGAGTCAAGCCATGAGTGATGTGTATCTGAAGGTCATTGAGTATCTGAAAATTATGAATTCGAAGTATGAATGTATTCCAGAGGAGAATATAATAAGGGCAATCATTAAACTAGATATTGTCAATTGTCCATGTGAATTTTATTTCCCGAAGGATTCACAACGATTCTACAGTTATGTGAATATGCTCGTTCAAGTACCTCCCGAAAAATATCCTGAAATCACAGAACTTGTTACAAGGTCGAATTACGGTGATCTATGTGGAACATTTGAGTTTGATTATGATCGGGGAAGGCTTCGATATCGGGTGATTTCTAGTGTTCCGGGAGGCGTAGCGACAGAAGAGATGATCCATGAAGCCATGTTCGGGTGTGTTATGGTGTCGAATCGTCTCGTCGATCCTGTCTAGGATGTGCTCAATGACCCCAAAAAAGCGAAAGAAATATTGGATCAATCCAATGATTGTTCGGTTGGCTTTCCGGGCGAAGCCAACCGAACGGCTTTGGAGGCGGAAGTAATGGAGAGAAGAAAAGAACTATTAGACAGATTCAAGCCCGAACCCGATGACCGGGACCATATCCTGATCGAGATGGCAGGCGGCGATGCGTTTCGGGCGGCGATTGAGGCGGAACTGGGGCCGGTGGTATAGTAATCTTGTACTTTGAGTATAATCCCAAAATCAAAATCTTTCATGCTTGATGAATTGCCGGAATCTTTGCTTAATGATAACCTTTATTTTTATAATTCTTTCAAGCACGCTCCTTTTTCTTCGTTTTGAATGCCATCCGGTGTCCTGAGGTTGGCTCTTTATCAGTCCCCGGATTGCAGCGTGCTTGAACACGTTGTCAATCGTATCGATGATAACACGGCCATTTATGGTTCGCGTTATGATTTCACTTCTGGAAATCCCCGGATTTTTTTGAGAAAATCCGCGATTAAAATTTCCTTGAATTCTTCTGCTGCATTGGAGTAATCCGTCATATCCGATTTTCCAACCTGTCATACAAATTTATACAATCCGGCCACTCTCAAAGAGGCATGGTCATTGTCGTTTTCATGGGGAATTTTCTGAGGCATTTGGCTCTATTGTCTCTTTATAATCCCCGGAATGTATCGCGTGATTTACCCCTTTTAACGCCAGCTGAATGAACGCAGCGGATTCGGCGAGTGTGTTGATAATTTCATTCTGTGGTTCATTTTCCCTAAGTTGTTCAATGGCTTTTTCGATCCGTCTCAAAACAACAATATTCGATTCATATAACTCGATCAACGAAGTAAACATATTTTCCTGAATGGGCGTAGGGAGTTGAGCAATCTTTTCCGATGCGATCCAAACTTCCTGAAGCAGCTCATCCATTATGTTATCACGCAGGAATCGGCGTTCAGTCATGAGAAGTTATCCTCCAATCTGCTGATATATTGATATTGTCTGCGATACTGGCCGAAATCATTTTATCTTGATACCCCATCTTACCTTTTCCCACTGATCGTAGCCAAACGCCAGTGGTGTTGGCGCTTATAAGGTATCATGACTTATCATATGATCAATTCGAGATCATATTGTGAAGAATCGTGTTGTCTGCATCGTGCTCCCTATTCGTGTCTGCTCACTTCATTACGGTACTCATTCAATCCAAGTAGATTTATCCTGGATTTCATGACATACTATGGCCTCAATTCAGAAAAAGAAAGGATTTTCACAGATGGCAAGAGGTAAGGTAAAATGGTTCAACGAAAAGAAGGGATATGGATTTATTGAACAAGAGGATGGAAAAGACCTGTTCGTCCATCACACAGATATCCAAGGAGGCGGATTTAAGAATTTGTACGAAAATGAAGAAGTGGAATTTGAGATCGAACAGGGGGAAAAAGGCCCGAAAGCATCGAATGTAAAAGTTGTGCGATAAATATTGAGTTGTGCAGTTTTTTTGCGCCTTTTTCCACCACCATTATTCATCGTCAAAAAGGAATGGTTGATGTTCCTTTTCTTTTCTCCTTTTTTCTTCCGTGAGTTTGCGGTTAATCTCTGCGCGCTGCTTCCTTTTTTCTCTTTCTCGTTGCTCGTGCAATCTGCGTTGTTCTTCTTCAAAACGTTCAATCTCTTTCGTTTCTTCTTCTGAAGCCACACCGATGACAATCTCATGGCCTTTTATATTCATCCTGCTTTGAGGGACAATAAAGCCGTTTTCAAGTTGGACGAATTTGAGTGAATCAGAAATTTTGGGATCGCACAATCCCTCCTCGCCGATCTCAATTTTGCAGGCTTTTTCAATGTGATGTGCTTTGTTTCTTATCGTCGTCTTTTTCGTGCCGAAAAATTCGCAAATGGACTCTGTGGTCAAGAAATTTTCATTATGTTGATCGAATAAAAAATTCAACCGCGCTATCAAGTATACGATGGCGGTAGCCCAGATTTCGGCTTTGCCGCGAGCCACTGATAACGATTCTTCTTTTTCGATTCGCTCGCACAGTTTGTGAGCGTATCCCCGCAAATTTTCATTTCCATGTTGCTTGAAATACACATCGAGCAGATTTTTGATCTCGCTCATTCGCTCATGAGTGTTTTGTTCTACCATATCTTACCTTTCCATATTGAAATTATATCGCTTACCCTTTCCCGCAGCACTTTTTGTATTTTTTGCCGCTGCCGCAAGGGCAGGGATCATTCCGGCCGATTTTTGGTTCACACTTGACAGGGAACGAATGTCTTGTTTGTACTGTTCGAATAAGTGAACCGGAATGCGTGACAGAATCTCGTTCACATGCCACTCGGCCGGAGGCTCATCTATGAACTCAACAATATCCAATAGTTTGGGCAGGCTACTCTCCGTGACCGGGAAATGTTTGGCAAAAGAGAGCACCTGAGAATTCTCTTTATCCCCATATTTTTCGACAGTTTGAAGGAGAAGGGGAATCATTTCCTCATCCCCCCACCAAGCGTTGGAAAAATAGTATGCGATTTCGCCGCGAACAATTTTGTCTTCGTGGAGCAAGAATGGTTTGAGTTCTTCTGGTGTAATCATACAATTCAGTCCTTCATTTTTTCTTCTTTTCCTGTCACTTTACAGCATAGAGTGTTTATTGGCAGATACTACCGATCTTTCTACCGTTGTTCGTCTTTCATTATTTGTCAGTCGGTTGGTTCTCAATAGAGTAGGAGAACCAACCGGATCGGTTTTCCTGGAGCGTGGGAAAATGTACGAGAACATCGAGAAATATTTTTTGAAAACGTATGCCCAGCCATGCGTCTATGAGCCCTTGAACTATCAAGGCATAAGCGATTGGTATTCGGCGATTCAGGCGCCCACGAATCAACTTGCCGTTGTATCAGCCTCAGCTGGCTATAGCGGGCTTGAATTGAGCGCTTCCAAACAATCAAAGGATTTCTTGATTTTAAAAGAGTGCGCGCATCTGCATCCATTTGTGGAAGAACAGATCAACATTCATTTTCAGGACAAGCTGATTGACGAGAAAAATGATCGCACCTACGAGGATATGATCTTTGATTTGCAGCTCATCCGCCGTGCCATGAGACTGGTCAAAAGATTTTATCAGAAGAAGGGTGTATGGTCTTCAGCCCGGAGAAAATAACTTTTTTTATGTAATATATCGTGGTTCACTTATCCTGTGAAGAGAGCCGCTTGCGAAGGCCAAAAGAAAAAAGAGGTGAGAGAACGTGTCTGAGACAAAACAAAGTGTGCAAGCAGAGCCTGAGAGACCCGGCGTGCGGTTTACCGGCTACTGCGTGTGCGGCAACCGGCTGGAGTTAGCCTACAATCCGGATTTGCAGCGCACGTTTTGGAACTGCTTTGAGTGCTTCCCGTTTCACCAACGCGTGAGAACAGATCATGACAAGCATTTCGGGAGCGATAGCCGACTCATTCGAGAATAAATCGGCAGCATGTTTTTTTGATGCAGGGCAGTGGCATCATTTCTTTTTCTTTTGTATAGAGAAGAAATTGTGTTCAGGGGTAAAAGAAATCAGTGGTGTTTTTTTTACTATGGCTTTTGTTACGCATCGTGGGCACAGAGCTTTTATCGTAAATTTTTTCCCTCCACGATGCATTAGATTTTTCTGAATGTGGAAGGGAAACATATATCGATGTGTCCACCTTTGTGATGGTGCAGCTATTTTCAAAGGGCGTCATTTGTTCTCCTTCTTCTCTTTGTTTCGGTTCTCGAAAGTGCTGAATTAGCAGACATTTTTTCCGTATTTTCTTGTTTCACCTTCGGACGCCTTTAGGGCGAGTTGTCCGTTGGACTCGCCCACAGGCGTGCCAGGAGGTGAAACAAATGGAAAAAAACAGAAAAAAACAACCGGTATATAAGGACCGCGCAGGCCGCTTCCAGATCAGTATCTGGAATCAGGAACGTGTTATAAAAGACGAAGTGTTCCAAGTGGATCGAGTCGTGAATGTACAAAAGTGCTGTATTCAGTACAGCCAGTTCAACAAGAGCACGAACAGTTGGGACACGCAGCGGATTTGGGCCTTTTGCAGCGATATCCGCAATCTGGCCAAACTGCTTGATCGGATCGGCCAGGAGGGGGATTCCTCCTCTTAGGATTCGAGCGAGTGAGTCCTGATTTTTTTTCTTCTTTTCGATATTGAAGTTATTTTCGGCTCTCCAATCCGTGAAAGAGCCGGAATAGTATTTGTCTCTTAGGAGTGATGTTTCGCTTAAGCGCTGGGCGCTTTTCGCGAGTAAATGGTTCGGCATTCGCCGGCGATCTGAGGGGATCGCGGCGAGATTACCGAGTCGCCTTTCCGTAGTGGAACACGGATGGCGAGTAGGTTCGAATTTGTCGATGGGAGTCGTTGCCGATGCCGGATCATCGCAGGGGCGATGACGGCATTTCGACAACGTTGAGAAGGGAGTTCGCTTAGGCGCTGGGCGCTTTTCGCGAGTAAATGGTTCGGTATTCGCC
>CAYPPG010000122.1:0-1464 GCA_964412555.1 uncultured bacterium | reverse complement strand
TTTGTCGATGGGAGTCGTTGCCGATGCCGGATCATCGCAGGGGCGATGACGGCATGTTGGCAACGTTGAGAAGAGAGTTCGCTTAAGCGCTGGGCGCTTTTCGCGAGTAAATGGTTCGGCATTCGCCGGCGATCTGAGGGGATCGCGGCGAGATTACCGAGTCGCCTTTCCGTAGTGGAACACGGATGGCGAGTAGGTTCGAATTTGTCGATGGGAGTCGTTGCCGATGCCGGATCATCGCAGGGGCGATGACGGCATTTCGACAACGTTGAGAAGGGAGTTCGCTTAGGCGCTGGGCGCTTTTCGCGAGTAAATGGTTCGGTATTCGCCAGCGATCCGGGGGGATCGCGGCGAGCTGGTGGAGTCGCCTATCTGTAGTGGAGTACGGATGGCGAGTGGAAGTGGATTATTGTTTAGGGGAAGAGGAAGGTTTCGAATCAATGAGGTATACGTAATCAAGCCAGAGATTTTCATTACTTCGAGACAGGAGTTACAGGGGCTTCGGTTGTTACGCGGCTTGGGCGCAAACCACCTATCGTAAATCTTTCCCTTCCTGATTGATACGTTTTTTCGATTGCGGAAGGGAAACATTTATCGGGTGGTTCGCTCACATAATCTAGCCGCTATTTTACGGTAGCGTTTTTCTGTCGTTGTTTTTGTGTCGCGTCGATGGCTCTTACTTTGACGAAGAGCCATCAACGGATGGCTGGAGGGATAAAATGGAATACGAAGACATGGAACAGAACGTGTGCGTGACAGGGGAATTCGAAGATTCGGATTTCGAGGATATTGGACTGGATGCGTATGAGCAGGAGCGGTCTCTTTCAAGGGCATCGAGAGCGGAACTGCAGATTGAGTTTGTTGGCATTCCAAACAAAACGCCGGAGCAGATGTTTCGGGAGTATGAGCGTGAGCGAAGACAGCGCACGATTCCGGAATGGGAGCCAAAGCGGGTTCAGGCAATGGCCCGAAAACTCAAACTGTTGGGGGAGTGATTTTACTTTTTTTCTATTTTCCATTGTTGTGTGACACGGCTCTGCCGGGATAATAATAATAAAGCCTTTTGTGGACACAATGTTTTCTTGTAAAAAGGTGAAATGGTTTGCTGGTATTTTTTTTCTGTAACTACGGATTTACAGCAGATTGAAGGATAAGGTGCAGAAGAAATGAATTTCTACTCCATATAATGTATGTTGCAGGATAACGGTATTGGATATTTTTTTGCTGTTGTGGAAAAGGCACTGAATAAATTTTTTTGGGAATAAGCCAGTGCCTTTTTGAGGAAGGAAAGAATTTTCTGGATTCGAGTTTTGATTATTTTTTGATGTGGAAGATTTTTTCTTGTATGGGAGAGGAATGGTTTTATGCTGAAGGAATGAATGGAGATTTATTGAGGATAATATTTTTAGGATTTGAGTGTAAATTTTTTCCGTATACTAAGCAGCCATTGCTAAGTCCGGGATT
>CAYPPG010000121.1:0-11182 GCA_964412555.1 uncultured bacterium | reverse complement strand
GGGGGTATGCACTGGCTTCTCCTCCTTTATCCATACCAAACAGCGAAGAACCAAAATCTTTACAAGATGTATAATCCTTAAAGAAATTCCAATGCTGACCTCTCTTGACATCCGTATACAGTATTTCCATCTGCATTGCTCTTTTTTCTGATATGAGTTCGAGGACATAACGACTAACCTCATCTATATGAATTAGGAGAAGAGGGAGATCGATCCAATATCCTTCCTCGTTAGTAAAATGAATACATTTTTCTGCCATCGAATCTTCCGCTTGCACGTAATAAAAACGTGCAGGTTTCTGTATCAATTGCGCAGATAATTGTAGTGCCAAATTGATAACGTTATTTCCACCGGTAAGATTAATCCAAAGTTCTTTGCCAAGTCCTCCGCAACCTTTAACTGCTAAGATAACACGCGTGGTTCGTTCAAAAGTGCTTTGAAGATCAGTACGATCCACCTCAATCCAATACACTTTGACAGATGACCTGTTCTTTGCAATTTGTTTCCAAAGAGGGGGAAGTAACCTTTTAACTACTTCCTTCATCTTGCCTTTACCAGAAGGCTTTTTTTGTTGTGGACACATCCCTGCTTGATTATCAATAAAGTCATAGCATGATTTTGTTCCATTTATAACTTCTGATGTTGTGAAAAGAATCAACGCTTGAATGTCACCAACTTTTTCTCCGCTATCTCTCTGAATCTTTTCACCAGAAAATGCAAAAAATTCTTTGTCGCTTTCATTCCACCGTTCATAACGGTGAGCAAGGTAAGATAGAGGACCGGTGACTGCACCTACAGATAAACCAAGACCCATTAAATGATATGAACCCATGATTTTTCTCCATTGGTATACTATCTGATATGTTATCTCTTTGTTGAATACAAAATCGGTAACCCTTCATCCTTCTGCAAATCCTGAAGCACATATTGATTTTCTTTTTTTTCATTTGCCACAAACCACTTGAATGATTCACCATTGGGATTTGGTGCTTTTTCAGTTCGCGGATAGTGAATCGGTAGCCCATCGTCAAAGCCTTGGCAGGCCCGTTGGAAAGCCGCGATAAAAGAGACTTTGTCGAATTCTTTTCCGTAAGCTATTTCCACCGCATTTTTATATTCTTGAATGGCTTCTATCTGATTGAATTTATCCAGATCGAGGTCATCATCCAGGGATCGATAAAACCGCTTCCACTGCTCCCCGCCGTGTAAAAATGTTTTGTCATGATCAATTTCTAATCGCACACTTCCAAATCCAAGCGGTTTGCCCCCGCCCAGGCGATGATAAAAACCTTCAGTTAAGTCCAAAAGCCAAAGCAGCGCTCCCAACTCGACTTTGGACAAATTCGTTACATGCAGGTCAAAAGTAAATTCCGTACCCGGCTTTACCCATCCTTGAATCGAACGGTTTTGGCTGTCCCGTATATCTCCAGATCTGTGATATTCTTGAGGTTGTTCCTGTGTTCGATCTCTCATAGGATCATTCCAATATTTATCAGACAGATTTCCATGATGTGGATACACTTTCCGTCCACGCAATCCTTTATTCTCTCCATTGATGCTAATCGCACTATAACCAGCTTGTTCCTTAGTCAGGCCTTCTTCTTGCGCCTCTCCCTTTTGATTCTTGGCTACATAGAATCGTCCTTGCTGCGGTTTGGGTTCACCGAGTATAGCGAGAGGTAATCCCGGTTTATCGAACGATTCAATTGCATCGAGTGATACACATTTTACGGATCTAATACGGAGATTCCCGCGATAAGCACCTTTTCCGTTTTGATTAATCCAGCCGAAGACACGGTCGGCAGGGGAAAGAGAATTAATATCTCTTGCCGGTTTCAAAGAATGGTCTAATAATCCTTCAGGTGGATGTTCATATAAATCCCTGGAAATTGCAACTGGATAAATACCTTTTATGTTTCGAGGATTATTTGGATCAAATTGAACATAGCATAACGTACCGGATTTCAATTCGAGCATTTCTTTGTCATAAACATGACGAGACCAGGCGGTTTTCCCTGGATCTCTGCCAAGGTAATCTGAAGGCTTTTGTCCTCTCTTTTTACGTAGTTTAACCTCATCTTCGTGAAATTTTTGATAATCATTTATCAATTCACTCCATAAAGAGCACACTTCTTCAGCCTGGTTTTCTTGAAATTCAATTATTCGATCACTATCAGTTACAACAAAAACTCGTTCATATATTTTATTACCTATATTGGGACCACTAATCAAAACCCAGCCTTCAAACCAAGTATGACCATTTGGCTTTTGATTGGAATATTTTTGAATTTTTTCAACTTTTCCAACTCGATTCACTTGAACCCAAACTTGATGAGAATGCTCGCGTAAAGCATCATCTAGAGTTTCATCTAAGTATTTTTTTCCTACTTTATTCCACCCTTTATCATTGTCTTTGCTATTATTTTCATAAGCAGGAAGCTTTGCTGGAGATCTTAACCACAACTGCTTTAAAATTCTAATGCGAACAATTCGCTTCTTTTGATCACCAACAGGTATATCTTTTACTTCTTCAATTCGCGCTGGGACAACTTGAATTCTTGCAGGTTTTCTATATGCTAATCTATCTTCATGGCCAATAAATACTCCCATCCTCGAGTTCGTCACTGCTTCGTAGGCTGAGCGCAGCATTCCCTTCACCGATGTGGTAGGGAGGTAAGGTTTACCGTCAGAATCAATACGCACGGGGAATGTTTTATGATCATTTTCCAAATCAGTGAGTTTCGCTGCATCAGGCAGCAACAGAGGAGTCTTGGTGGTCATCTTCACCCGAATCGTTCCACTAATGCGGTCTTCAAAATAACGGTGATGCCCAACCGGTTTTTTGTCGCCCAACTCGTTGGATACATCGTCACGTGGCACTGCGGGGACGAAATTGTATGGGTTATGGAAATCAGGCATGAATCACCTCCAGGTTAAGCAAACGTTCATCAAAGACAGCGACATTGCCTTGCTCGTAATGTTTCAGATATTCTAGTGTATTTAATTTTACTCGATCTTTCTCTTCTACATCTGGTGTAGGAATATGCAAAGCCCCGATTCGTGAGGTTGCCAATTTACTCCAAACGTTAGACGGTTTATTACTACTTCCCTCACCCCAGAGCAAATAGGTTTGAGGGATTGTGTCTATAATCGTTTCGATATGAAGTTCCCATCCAACTAGATCTTGTGAAAAAGCTTTTTCAGACAAAATAACTGCACGATGGTTATTTTTTCGAGGATCTTTAAGCCAACGCAGTTCTGCTAGTTCACAAAATACTCGTGCTTCGTAAACAAAGTCAATAACATTGTTTTCCAATGGAATATTATCTGATCCTAGAAGAGTATTGTTTTCAAACCGACATAGCAAACAGTGATTTGCTGTGTAAAGTAAACCAATTGCTATATTGACATTGATTTTGGCAAATGTCTTAATAGCAGCTTGTAATTGTATTCCTTTGCATGAATGATAATAGAGAGATATATCAGTCACTTCACATCTCCATTTGTTTATTTTCTTCTAATTTTTAAATCATCAATAAAATCATAGTTATTCTCACCCAAGACATAAACATCTTTTGTCAACCAATTTAAAAATTTTTTGAGTCTACCCTCCAAATCTCTTTGTTTACCTTGTTGACGTGTTTTAGGTCGTCTATTTGTTGTATCCAAATCTTTAAAAAAATAAATAATGCGGGGAGGACAGTTCATTTTATTATACGAATTCTTGAAAAATGCTTTTTCATTATTTTCTGCATGATAAGAACCACCAATAATTCCAGCAATTGTATCACGAACTTTCAAGGCAACATCCAAAGGAATATCTTTATATCTCCGTTTATTGGGATCGCCTGAACTGAAATCTTTTATCTCAATTAATATTAGTGGACAATCGTTACTAATAATTCTTGCACATATAATATCGACAGCTTTGGTCGGTTTCATATAATGTTCCATCTCAGATTTGTAATAAGAACCGAATTTATCATATTTAAGCACACTCCAGGAATTTCCAAATTCGAATTGATGATTACCTTCTTCAATTATAGTCATTGTGATACCTCTTTGTTTATATGCTTACGAATTTCGTCTTCTTCACGACTATAAAATGCTGAGAATTCATCCAATATCGGATTCTCTTTTAAGTCAGCTAGAACTTCTCCGCTTTGAATTAAAACAGGTTCATCATCTATTGTTCGACTCATTGTGAAAAAGCGCATCGGGATACTCGGTTGTTTTTTGTACTCTGCTGCAAGTGATAATTCATTTGATAGCAAATAATCATGAGTAGTTACAAATATTTGTATTCCAAGTCCCTCTGATAATTGTCTCAAAATTCTAGCAATTTTACTGATTATTTTGGGATTCATGTCTGCTTCTGGTTCATCCCAAAATAGAACCGTATTTTCATTAATTTTCCCATTCTTGATCAGTTGAAGCAACAAGCCAATTTTTCGATACCCTTCAGCCATTAGATGCGATTCTATAATTAGTCCATATTTGCTTTGTAAGTAAAATCGATTTCCTTTACGAATTATAGTGCCTTGCAAAATATCTTCTAATTCAATTATTATTCGTTGTATAATATCTTTTTTTTCTTTGAGAGGATTGGAATCCAAGGCATCGCATATATCATAATATGTTTGATCATATTCAAATTCTCTATTTTCTATCGCAGCATTGAATCCTGGATATATTGATAATACTTCATTTGGTGGTATAAAAATCCCTTTTGCTATTTTCATTTGTTTTACGACCAACGGATGATATTCAAGGTATTTTTTCTCTGAAACGATTTTTGTACTTTGTTTATATTGGTTTGTAAATTTTACACTGATATCAGATTCAATATCATTGGAATGGTCTCACAATAACAATGATATATCACCTTTCTCGGGTCTAAAAAGACCATTGAAAAGATCAAATAATAATTCTTGCTTTTTATCAGTTACGAAACTCTTGCTTGTCATCCATTGAGTCAGTGCATAGAGAATCTTCAATAAATGAGATTTTCCTGTGCTGTTGGCTCCGATGATTACATTAATTCCAGAACAAAATTCTATCTCTTGATCCTTGAAAACAGTAAAATTCTTTATGTGACATCTTCTGATTTTCGTGCCCGTCCACGCTCTCCATTCGTTTTGAAGTAAGTCATGCAACTCATGTGGAAGATCATTAAGTCGTCCTCTCTTAAGTTGAAATCCATCCAATATTCCGAAAGGATTGTCACTCCCCCTAGCTTTAAACTCAACCGACTCCACTTCAACCGCCCCCATCCCGCGATGAGTTCCAAATCCAATCGGGATTCGCCCCTGCGCCAGGTCACGCAGTGTAAGAAGAAGTAGCGTAAGCACTGGGTATTTGTCGTTTTCGCTAATACGGGAAAGATTCAGCGATAATTGCAGTGGTTCCCACGCAGTGTTGTGAGGCTCCAGCACGGTGTACAATGCCCCTTCCGCCGCTCCACCTGTCCAGCGATCCACGGCGACATGGTAGGCGTGTTGCCAATTATGGGCACAGGAATTGTCCAAAGATTGGCGTAAAGTTGAATCGTCCTTCGAGTCTAAGATATCTTCACACTGCTTTTCCGATAATGTACAATTCATGTAGCAGTCATCTATACCTAATGCGCCCAAACCAGGTAGGGGATCGTTTTCATTCTCCGTGCGAGACCGTTCAGCACGTTCTGACTTGCTCTCACCAACAGTTCCAAACAAAGAATCAATTAAAGGAAGTTTGACTTGTTCCATGAACCGCTTTTTAGGATCGGAAATATCAAAGACATCACGATGTAGCAGCGTTCGCACGATTCGTTCTGCCTGGCTCCGCAATGCACCTTTGATTGAACTCCCTGGCAAGACCGGTGCAACTCCTCCGTTTAAACCACTCACCAACGGCAGCATATCAGCGGCAATGCCTTCGAATCCAGACTTCACCATCAATGGACTGAGAGGTTTCCACATGATGTTTATATCCAAACCGGGTATTTGTTTGGCGGGATATTTTTTATGTGCTTGGATAATATCCTCTTGTTTAACCATGAATCCATTGTTGTTTTGCTTGAGAGTAACGAGAATATCGCGATTATCAAACAGCTGTTCGAAAAATGAAGCTCCTTCAAGTCTTATTCTACCCATACCTCGTGTCTTTGAGGCACCGAGTCTGATCTCACCCGCAGTTAGTGCTTCATGCAAGGCAGCTACCATTGAGAGAGCCACTTCTCTCGTAAATAGAGCAAACTGCGATGGAGATGAATTGTTTTCCCAAAAAGATGGAATCTCTACATCCAAATGGAAAGGTAGTTTCGTCCCTCTTGGGAGGATAGCACGATCAAACTTGATATTTTCAGCAGCGCTTCCCCATTCACGGTCAATACCGACACCGTCACGGATTTCAATCAAGACAATATCCTCAATTACTGAATCATCGATGAAAATGTGACTGGCGTGGCCATGATCGTCCTGTTGAAATCCCCAAACATGATTCACTTTAATGATTCCGAATACATCTTCACACCAGTTCCTCATCGCTCCCGCTAAGCTGGTTCCGGGAATGTACCATTGCCCCTCTCCATTACGTGCAAGCGGCAGGTCGGTATCGACATCTTCCCCATATCCGCCCACATGCAAAGGGGTTAACGAGATAAGGTCGCCCTTCAGAATCAATCGGCTGCTGATATCACGTGCCATAATCGGCCTCCTTCTCCTCCATCGATCGATCCAAATCCCGCTTATGCGCGCGAATGCAAGCATCGAAAAACGCGCGAACAGCATAAGGCCATAGTTCTTTTTTTAATTTCGATTCGTCGTTTTGATTTAATGTAGGCCATTTTCTTTTATTGTTAATTTCTTTTTCGAGTAATTTCCACAAACACTCCCGTTTTTCCTCATCTATTTTTTCTTGATTTCTTTCGTCTTGTATCTCTTCCTTTTTTTCGAATCCAAGTAAAGTTTTGCATTTCCCGATAGAATCATTGATCCAAGTTTCTGAACGTTTCTTATTATCTTTGAGTTGATCAAGCCAGGTGATTGCTTTTGTTTCATCTCCCCATTTCTTCAAGAAAGTAAGAACACTTCTCAATCCGCCTAATTGACTCATGGTCGGCTTGCTGATCTTATTATCTATGATTTCCCATCCTAATTGTTCTTTCCGATTCTGCCGGTTTTGAGCAAAAGATAATACAATTCGGTTAATCTGCGCCTTCCAAGCTTCCTCTTCAATAAGGTGCGCAAATTTGTATTCAATTTGATCTGTGCCAATAGGACAATGATCTGGTGAAGAATTTGTATTTTCAAACCGACTCATTATCACTTCAGATTTATTTAAAATCGGATCGTTAAAACAAACCTGACCGTAACCCTCCGCAGTGCGTTCACCAATGCCGGAGGCTTCGATTTCTTGTAACCTCTTCACATCAATTTCACCTTCTACTGTAAAGATAACGCAAGAACCTGCCTGAATAGTTGCCAGAGTTGGACGTGGTAACCCCCATTTTGAATTCCATGAATCCATACGCCGCACACGGAATGCAGTATTGAGCGGAGCGTTTGGATCATTGCCATTTTCTGTTTCACGAACGTGTAATTCAACACCAAGTTCTTCGCTCAGTTCCTTACGCAACTCGTCCACCGTCGTTGCTGGACGCAACATCTCGTCTCGAAGAATCATATCGGAAAGTAACCAGACAATTAGCTCATTGTTCTTTGGTTCAGCATCAGATTGAAACGCTTCCATTGATCTGGTTTTAAGTTCTACTAATCCATAATCATCTTTGATAGAACGTCCCAAATGGATTTTTCCATCCAAATTTTTCCACCATTGATCAGATAAAGTGCGTACAAGTGATTCGCGTATACGTAATTCACTCAGCAGTTTTACGGGTTCTTCTCCTTCGATATGTGCGATGGCTTTATAACTATACACACCACCCACAGCGGAATCCGGACGCTGGCTTTGGTCAAGGACCGCATTGTGGGTTTGAACGCACATCGGTGTTTTTCTCCACTGCGGTTGATTTGGATTCGCAGAAGATTCAATGTAGTTTCCTCGAAATTGCTTAAGTACGTTATTAGGATTATCTTTTTCCTTAAGCCGGTTCACGATCTTTTTTGAATGATCTGCCCCTTGATCTTTCTGTTCGAAAAACGCCATAGGAATAGGCCGGCTTCGTTTATCTTGAATCTCCGGATAAGCGGATAAAACACAAATATCTCCACGAGCAATGGCTTCGCAAGGATCGACATTTAATTTTTTCAATGTTTTTGTGATATGGGGGAGTAAATAAGTTCCCGGCAGAAAATCAAGCGACTCAACCACATTCCCAACTGTTCTCCAAGACGCGGCCAAGGGCGATTTCAAAGTAAGAATCAATGGAATCCTTATCCATCCGGATTCAGTTGTAGAGGGAAGAGGGGATAATGGTTGCTCATTCGATTCCTCATGCATTACTCTCGTCGGTGCTTGAGTATGACTTTCCAGCCATGCAAGGGCTTGATTCACATTCCCTTCGTTGATTTTCAGTTTGCATTTGCCCATGCCACGCCGACGTTTTCCGCCCAACCGTTCGACCAAAAGAGTCGATGCCAATAACAAAGCAGAAATATGTTGAAAGGATGGATCATCCTCGGGGATGTCAAGCGTGCATTCTGCCTCCAGAACAGATTGAGTTCGAGCCACTTCATCGAAATGCAAATGATCTTCTTTTGCAGAACCGGTTTTGGGATCGATGCGCACCCCGGGCTTAATAAAAGTTAACGCATCGAGAAGGCGGCGATCTTGTTTCATGGCACGACGAAGGTTCTCGGAAAACCTCGCGGAAGAAACTTTCAATGGTGAAGAAAGAGGCTTATTGGACGGTACGAAGTGGAAGCCTGTCGGATCAGGATTGTTTTCACCCCCAAGGCTGGGTTGGCTGCCAAAGATATGGTCGACCAGTTTTGTCCAACCGCCTACAGTACCGTTATCCAATCCCCGCGCTAATCGCTCACACGCGTCACGCCAGATGCCGCGCAATGTCTTTGCAGGAATATAGGGCAATTCGTCGGAATCGCGGACTACCAAACGATCCACGTCCCCAGGACGCCCCATACCTGATCCAACATGCCAGTCGGATAACATTGTCACCTGCAATGTGAAAGGACTTGGCAATATTCGTTCGGTTCCGGTATCGTTGGTATTGTTCTCAGAGGCGTTCATGACTGTTTCCCTTCCCAAAATTCCGCTAATTCCATGGCATCGAGCAATCCGGTATAATACTTTTCCTCTTTTTCCAAGAAGAGACTTTTATTGGAAATCAATTTACCGAAATCTTCTTCTGAGCGCCTACCCAATTGAAGATTTAAACGTGAATCTGCTTCCTTGCGGCCATGAAACAGTCCATCGCGCAATTCATGCAACACACTGTTGGGGAGTTTCCTCTTGCCGTCGGTATCCTTTTCTTGAATTTTCTGAATACAATTTTCCAGATCATGGATGTTTTGATTTTTCCGTCCATTGACGTTTTGAATAGCATACGGTCGTGCAAAAAGAAAAGTATCCCCATTGTCGACTTCCAAAGACTTCCGGATTCGTTCTAAATCAGTTCCGCTGGCATCGTAGAGAACATGGAAATCGATAGCGGAAAAATAAGGTTCGTCTCTCTTCGCTTCTTTCTTGGCATTGCTGATGAGTTCCTCGGCAAGCGAATACGCCGCATAGAAAGGATAGTGTGGTTTGATGATCGCTACCCCCGCGCAACAGGTGACTTTTGATTGGTCTAATGCCACTTGCATAATTTGTTTTACATTATCACACTTTCTAGTTTCTTCTTCAAAATTTTCTATGAAACATTTCGTGAAGCGCATCGCTTGTCGTCCATCACAGACAGCGGTGAAATCGTCCCCTCCAAGAATAATAGGAACGATAGGAAGCATATTTTCGCCTTCACATTTACGTAGGCTCAACATATTGAGAGCTTTGTGAAATGCTTTCTCCGTACATTCATCCAGCGCAAGTGAGAAGTCACGAAGGTGTTTGATATAGTCTCGATCGGTTAATTCCTTTTCAGAATATAATTCCTTAAGAAACTTTTCAAAATCAAGAAATATTTTCCCAATACCATTACCATCAGCATGAATTACTGCCAACCAGTCACAACCCATACCTTTTTCCAATTGGGTAGTTGCTTTGGGGAGCGTATATTTGTTACCAACAATTTCTTTAATACGAGTGTTCCAATACTTTTTACTTGATTTTAACTTGGATATGGAAACAGCGGAGCGTGGACCAATTTCATCTTTAGGCAGTTTGTCAATATCAGAATGCGCCATCCGTTTCGCAGGCAGGCCACTAGTAGCACACTCATCAATAATAGGGAAACGCAAAAAACGCTGTGCAGGACCAGGAATACGGCACCGTACTTCTTCCAAGCGTCGATGCGCCATGTGAACAGCTTTATGCATGCTACTGTTGACTTCAACAACAACCCCACAAACATCAATCCCCGGGGCTTTTTTGAGTGCTTGACACGTCACTTCGGAGATAATCTTCTCTCCAATCCCCTTTTCCTTAACAAGCAGCAGCGCCTTGCCCGATGCCGCGAAGATCACCTCGATGTCACATGCCTCTTGCTGGCGAATCGCCTCCCGCATTTCCTTGGGGGACTCCCGCCACAGCATAGGACCACCTTCATCATTCACTGCTTTCAATACATACTGCGTCCCAACGCGATAGGTCAATTCCGAAGCCCCTACATTCTCACGCAGTTTGTTGGTTTCGAAGATGTATTTTTGATTACCAGAGGTTTCAAGCAAGACAAGACAGCTCATTTCAGCATTACCCTCATTTCATAATTTCTCGCTTTTTAATCCTACGTCCAAATGATCCTTTTTATGAAAATTCAAAATTCAAATTTACGATAAAACGTAATTAAATACTACTATTTAGAGGCGTCGCCTATGAACATCGGCGTAACGATTTTATACCGGGCGCGTAGTTCTTTCACGGTTCTAGAATCCTTGCCGAATTTTTCCACACACAAAAATTTATCGACTTTACGTTGATTTTAAAGAAATTTTCATAACGTGTATAGGTGTCTATCAAAAATTTTATTTTTTTCACATTTCACTTGTCGAATTGTTTTTAAATTAGAATTGACGAACCGGCAAAAAGTCGAGAGGAAAAAAAATGCAGAAATTTGTAAAAACAA
>CAYPPG010000120.1:0-11333 GCA_964412555.1 uncultured bacterium | reverse complement strand
TTAATTTGTAACTTATTTTTGCTGAATCCTATCTGCTATTGTTATGTGTGAACGGGTACCATATTTATGCCCATACATTTCAAAAAATTTTGGCATTCCTTGATTTTTTAACGTATTACTCGCATCATCAATCAATGATAAATTAGCCAGACTCTCATAATGTTTAATAAAATGTCCCTTTATGATCAAGGTGATATTTTTACTGCTGATTCCATGTTCATCGGCATATTCAAATGCATCGGAAATCTTGAATCCATATCCTTCGAAACCAGCGCTAACTCCGATTGAAAACGCTTCGCTGTAATCACTGGAATTTTCGATGAGGGATATTTTCATTTCTAAATGATTGATGGGATTTCTTCTCAATTCGCTTGATGCAAAAGGAGAAGCGGGAGTGGTGTTGAGGGTGAACATATTGTATCCCTTTCCCACCATGACATCGCCCATGTCTGGATAGGGTAAGGTAATCGGATCGCTCCAGCCCACCGAACCCACTAACAACACACTCAACAAGACGCACACAGATGAAATTCTACTACACATGATGATGATGCTGCTCCTTCATTGAATCATTCAAATTTAAAAGTGTTTACTTTTCTCAAGTATATTCATATACGCATAAAACGCTAGACAGGCGATCAAAGAAAAATTTACAAATATTATACTTCACGTATATCAATATGACAATTCAAAAAACAAGACTCTATTCAATCCCATCCGAGTTGATGCAGGTGCCAAGGGTGTGTAGTTTACACCCTTGACGGATTCCCAACAAACTGACGGAAACATGATACTCTATCGGTTGTCCGCAAGGGTACGGAAACCGTACCCTTGGCACATCACTTATTCCTTTCTGCACAATTGAATATACAATTACCGTTTTAAGCCATCTTTCAACCTTGCTCGTAATTTCATCCGGCAATTAAATGTTCTTTCCTCCATTCGCGTATAATATATGGATACACACAAGTGAAAATGAAATTCAAAACAAGGAGTTTCGCAATGCCCAAGTTTTTTTCCTTCGTTCTCGTTATCGGAATGCTGTTCCTATTTCCCTTTTGTTCTGCGAATGCGCAGGAATTTGACAAAATTGTCACTGGTGATGCAATTGTATTTCTAGAGACCAATCACGCGTTAGCACCGGAGCAAGAATTCCCTAATTTCGAGGAAGCCATTGGGGAATTGATTGCAACTTTCGACGATTTCCTGGAATGGCGGATTCTCAAAGCAGAATGGGATGCCTTTTGGGATGTACCTGAATTGAAAAATGGTCTTTCGGCTTTGAAAGGCGATCAATACGCTGTATCTGTCTTTGGAATGGGAGAAGCGATTAACCAAATCCCCTCGGTAGTGTATATGTCCAACGTGGATGATCCCCAGAAGGCCGATCAAGTGTTGAAAACTCTCTTTGAACGAGCAACAGAGCTTCATCTGCCTCTCATTCAGGAACAAGACTTGTTTCAAGATTTTCAAATTCAATCTCTGTACGGCCCCGGCATGATCCCGGGATTGAGCCTTGCCTACTCATTCAACGGGAATTTATTACTGATCTCAACCAGCAAACCCAAATTGGTTCAACTGTTGGAAAACATGGACATGGAAGAAAACAAACTGGCGGATGATCCATTGTACCAATCCGTACTGGAGAAACTTCCACGCCCCCGCTATTCGACGCTATTTATGAATCTTTCCGGTATTCCCCAAATTGCTGAAAATATTATCAACTCCTTGAGAGCACTGCAAATGATCAACAAGGATCGAGATTTACAACAAGCATTGGAAATCTCCGATATCCTTGCCCCATACTTCACAAAAACTGTGAAAGCGATGGGGACGGCGTATCAGGCCAGAGAAGAAGGCCACCAGATTGCAACGACTTATACGATGCTCTATCCCGAAATAGCGGATACGATTTTTTCTCCCCTTCTCGATAAGGAACCGGCCGATTTTGAATATGAACAATATCTCCCCCGCAAAACCGGCTCCTTTTATGCTTCCAATGTTTTAACTTTTCACGATATCTGGGGAATATTTCAAAAAGTCACAAAAGAACTTCCAGAAGAAATGAATCCGATGGATCAATTGGAAACATTTCAACAAGAAATCGGTTTTTCGATTGAAAATGATTTTCTTTCATGGATGGGCGACGAATGGTGCTTTGTCCAAATGATCATGGATTTGAATTCAATTGTCCCTACAAATCGTGCGGCAATCTTTTTCAGCGTCAACGATGTTGAAAAAGCGAACCAAACGCTCGATAAAATTCATGAATTCATCCAAAAAAACGAGGTTCCTGTCACCATCGAGGGGGAACAATATCGAGGCACTGCTATTACAACCTATCGGCCTCCGATTCCGGTAATTCCCCTTTCTCCCAGCTGGTGTATCGATGAAGGAAAACTTATTTTTGCTTCCGACGCCGGACTCCTGCGGGAAATGCTGGATGTTAAAGCCGGCTCGGTGAGTGGAATCAAACGCAACCGGTATTATCGGGAATTGACAACCATGATGGAGAAACCGTCGAATTTCCTTTCATTCCAAGACACCGAATCGCAATTTTATACCTACCGGGAAGCCTTGCGGCGGGTTTCTTCTGTTTCGGAATTAGGTAAGGAATTCGCAGGGGAACATCGAATGATTCCGTTCCTTCTTATGGACCGAGGCTCTTATTTGCTAACTTGTTTACAGGTTTTGAAAGCCAATACAAAACGGTTTGCGATAGTAGATGGCGGCGTCATGTCGCAAAAAGAAACTATCCAACGCGACTTACGCGCTGTACCTTCCACAAAAGCTCTTCTACGTTACAAAACCTCATTGGGGGCAAAAGAAGTCATTGTAAATCTGGCTGGGTGGCTTGCCGAGAAAGGCGATCTGGAACGGGCATCACGCATGTTCGAGATTCTCAATGAATTCTATCCCACGGAACAGGCTTATCTTTCAGCCTTATCCAAAATCTATACAAAGTTGGGTGATAAAAGCAAAGCTATCGAAGTGTATGAAGAATCGCTGGAAGCAGCTCCCAGCACGGCCATGTTGATTGAACTCGAGAAAGCACGTGCGTCAGCGGATGCAGAAGCCATCCTGCAACGAGTTCGCTCACAGTCAGAAAAGACAGACCGCATTCGGGAAGACGCCGCACTTTTCGGTATCGCCCTTGCGAAACGCGATGGTGGTGAACTCGAAACCGCCGCTGCTTTATTTGAAGCACTTGTGAAACGATCAACCATTTCCGATTTAACGGAAGCAGCAATCCAAGAATTGAGGATCATGGAAAATGAGCAGCCGGAAAAAATGATTTCCATCCCCCGAATCGATGAGCAACCGGAAATCGACGGCAACGACACTGATGAAATATGGAACGAAGCCACTCCGCCTTATCCTTTCATCCCCTTGAACGGCCAAGAAAGTGAATCCAATGAGTATCCGGCTTCTGTTCGCTTGGCCCATGATGAAGACAATATTTACATTCTGATAGAAGGCGAAGAACCGAAGGATTCGGAAAAAGACACGGACGAATTTACCTTCCGTGTTGGCCCAACGAGAGATTACATTCACTTCACCGTCTTTCATACCAATCGAAAAGTGAAGGATGGAAAGATAAACATTCAAACCTCCGATATTTCCAAAACCATTATCGACACACACAATATCATTCTGAATGAGGATTATTCGCGTCGCACATGGGATGACTCTTGGCTGGCCTCTATTTCAGAAGAAGATGGGAATTGGTGTATCGAAATGTCGATTCCGCTGGAGCAGATTGAGATGGTTGAAGGAATCGGACTGCTGAATGCCGAAAGAAACGCTCGCTATGGGGATAAGGAGGTCGACCAGTCCTTATCTGGAAAAGAGTTGGAAAATACTGCTGATTATTTTTATGTTCAATTAGCGGATTGAACTCCTCCTGGGGAGAGCAGGTGCCAAAGGTAAGGCAACGCGAATGCGGAGCCAGCCTTTGATGGGATTCACGATTCACTCCAACGGACGATAAATTCTCTGTTATTCAAACCTGATTATATCAAGGGCTGACGGCTACACCGTCTTGCCCTTGTACCCCATAAATGTCCCACAAATAGATTTTATTATGTATTTTTTGTGATACAATTTGATGATATTGTATGATAAAGGAACTTGTCATTATGGCTGAAGGACTGAATGTGCGAATATCCGGGAAATTGCGTAAATTTATCGAGCAGCAAACGGGATCCGATGGGTTATATGAATCCGCCAGCGAGTACGTTCGCGATCTTGTGCGGCAAGATTATATGCGGCGGGAAGAACAAAAATGGAGTTGGCTACGAGAGCAGCTTCTCCCCGCAATGAACGCCGATGAAAGCGATTTCGTTGCCTTTGATGCGGACGAGATCATCCATACCGCGAAAAAAGAAAAAGCCGCTAATGCCAGTTAAAATCTACAAGAAAGCACGCCGCCAGTTGATTCAGATTTGGCATTATACAGAAAACACATGGGGCGAAAACCAAGCAGATTCTTATATTCGTGGTTTGCATCGAGCCATGGAAAATGCCGCAGGAAATCGTCTTGTGTGGCGACCGGTCATTCACGACGAATTGAAAGGTGTATTCTTTATTCGCTACAAAAAACACTACATCTTTTTTCGTGAACTTTCTCATGGAGAATTGGGAATCCTTGACGTGTTGCATGAACGGATGGATATTCCCTCACGGTTAAAAGATATGATCGAAGAGGAATAAATTCCTATTTAATAAAATTATAATCTTTTCAAAAACAAACTTAACGATAGGCAAAACATACGTTCTTCTTCCACCCTTTCAGGGTGGGAGTTACTTTCTTTCATCCGCACATGGTGGGAGCTATCTTATTGCCTCCAGTCAGGATGGGATTTTGAGAAAAGCATATCCGGTTTCCCCTCTTCATAGACAAAAACCGAATACACCTTCGATAACGAATCCAATACCACTTTCCCGTTTTTGCGGAGGTAGCTACCGCAGATGACGAAGCCGCGGGTGATGGAATCGGGATCATCGGGGGCGCCAATCGGGCGGGTGGTTCCGAAAAGATAGGCGTCGGTGTCCCAGCCGTGGATAATTTTGTTGCTGTTGCGGTGCATGCGGCGGCCGTCGGCGCGGAGATTGAGGAAGACTTCGGTGATTTGTTTGTCTTTCATAATTCTCACACCGAGCATTTCGTCTCCTTCGAGTAACTCCAGGTTGATATCCGCTTCTTGTTGGGATTGATCGAGTGGCACAATCGCGGTGATGAATTTCATTTCCCGGCTTTTTTCAGAAGGAGTGAGGGCGAGGTACTCCACTTCGGTATCGGGCTCGTGGTCTTTCAACCCTTTTTTCCTGACGATTTTCATTTCTTTCGGGAACATCGGTTTGACGATGGCTTGGGATTCTTCTCCGTTCGCAAGGAGAATATTCGAGGCGCGCTCTTGCGCTTCCCCTTCGAAGTGTAGCAGCCATTCGAGCTGGGCCGGTTCGTGAGTACGGATATCGTCGAAAATGAGAATAACATCCTCGATCCAAAGGAAATGGCGGTAATTGCGGGAACATTTCCAGGACGTCGGGCCGGTAGCGTCGGCGAGCACGTATTGGATTCCGGCGTGATCCATCAGATGCAGCACCTCGCCGGGGTGAACGACTCCGCGGTCTCCGTGGCCGCAGTCTTCGGGATTTTGCCCTTCGCCATCGATAAGGATCACGTTGTGCGCTTTGCTGTGGCGGTAGTAGGTAGTGTATTCCCGGCGGCTATAGGAACAATTGCCCGAGTCGATGATCCGCGGCTTGCCGTTGTGAAAAAGGATAAACGATGCGGCGTCGGGATGGGCGTGATTCCAGGTGAAGCCCGATTTGACGGCGAGTAAGGTCGCATTATCTTGCCAAGAATCGCGCATCATTACCCAACCGATGTCAGGATATAGCATGGATTTCGCGAGGTTAGCCGGTGGTTCAGGCTGCGGATCGAGAGTGCGGTAAACCAGGCCAACCGGATCGTGAAGCGCCCAATCATCCCGGGTTAGATACCAGTCATAGTCAGGGGATTTGAAGCCGTTGGCTTGCAGCAGGCTAAGTGTTTTGGCTCCCGAACCATGCAGACTGCTGTCACCGAAGTTGACAGATAGGAACGATTCATCCGTGGGATACGCAGTGTGAACGAAAAAATCGCCGGTCTTCTCCAATATCGGAATATCAGGATAAAAGGCATCGGGGCAGGCGTTGGCGTACGCGAGATGAAATAACAAATATTCAGCGAGAGCATAGTTGGCGTAATTCACACTCTCGTAAAAGGCTCCTTTGCGGTCAAAATTCAGGCTTTTATTTTGCAGTGTGTTTCCCGGATACGCGAACCATTCCGGAAAGCCATCCCGAACACGTTCCACCCATTCCACAGCGCGGGGATCGTCGCCCAAGACGGAAAGAGAAGCGACACCGGCCATGGCGACGCAAACGCTCCACCAATTATGCCCCATCGAATCGAGAGCATGGATGCGGGTTTCCGGAAGAATCCAATCGTTCAGCGTTGGCAGGATTCCCCGTTCGATCATCGAATTGGCAATTGTTTTTCGATCTGCTTCCGATAGATAATTGTAAATACTGTCATAACCGACGGCGTATCCATAGCAGAAACGGGCGGTGTTCAATTCCGAGTGCCAGGGCGGATCGCGGTTGGCGTCTCCTGCCCAGCGGTTCAGTTTCCCGAAATGCAGCATGGCTTCCCGCAATTTTTCCGCATATTTTTTCCCCCCGGTCATTTGATAAGCAAGCCCGAGAGTTGCGCCCATCGAACTCATCTGGCTGCTGGGACGGCCATAGTTGCCATGCTGGCCGGAACCGCTTTCGGCATATTCGAGCGAAACGAGGTCTGCATCGACCAACCGGTCCGCGCGCTTGAGCAAGTCCTGCCAGGCAGTCCGAATTTGTTCATTCGTATCGATGCGGGTTTTGAATTCCTCTATTTTTTTCGGAGTGTAGTAGAGGCGGGGGTGCGGTTGAATGCCGTTCAGTTCGCCTGTGGCGGCCATCACTGCGGTTCCCATAATAAAAAGGAGAATGAACAACAGAGCGAGTTTCAAAGGTTTATTTTTACGAAAAATTATATGCATAATGTATTGACTCCCTACTTGCCAGAGATGTTTGCGGGTAGAGGTTCTCCGTCTTCCAATAGAACTTCAATCACCATTTGGCCGACTTCTTGAATATTCTTAAGCGCTTCTTCTTTCGTATATCCCCAGGTTGCGCCGCCTCGGCTTTCTAATTCCGGAATGTACGCAATCCAGCGATCTTCATCGGGTTCGATTGTGACTGGGAAAATAGTTGATTTCATTTTGACGGCTCCAAATAAAAACCGGTGTGCGCCGGTTGGTTATAGGCTACATTTTGCCAGGCGATCCCGAGCCTGTATACCGGATCGTGCATGAAGGTGGGGAAGCGTTGGTTCGTTGGGATGGTGGTGGTGAAGATGCGGAGTTCTTGGTTGTCCCTCGTTCTCCAAATCACCTCTTCCCGCCAGTCGCCAATGATATCAGCACAGAGGCAGGGATTGGATTTACTGCCATTGTTGCGGACGCAGTTATAGTCTTGCGCGGACAGCAACCGGATTTCCGTACTCTTCTCATAATCCCATTTGCCGATAGTCGTGCCCTCGAGAATCTCCCTAAGCACATCCCCATCCCACCAAACTCCCATGTTGCAGGATTGGGGTTTGGTTTTGGAGATGACTTCCCCTTTGCAGTTATACAGCGCGTTCAAACCTCTACCGGATGCCCAGCATTCAAAGCCGCGATGGCGAGGGTCGATATCCAATGCCAGACCTCTACCGACATCTTCGGATTGGACTCCCCAAATGACTTCACCGGTCGCGGCATCGCGAAGATTTGCTCCGTAGGGGTGTTGGGGACGTTCATGGACGGCGAAGACTTCCAAACCCGGCCGGTCCGGAACGAGATCAGATAGATGCATGGCGTCTCCGTGTCCTGAACCCGTCGTATAGAGTCCGGTTCCGTCATGATCGATGGCACAGGCTCCATATATGATTTCATCGTTACCGTCACCGTCGACATCCGCGACGCTGAGGTTGTGGTTACCCTGTCCCCGATATTTCTCGTTTCCAGGAGTGCCGTCATCGCTATCGAATGTCCAAACATTCGTTAATTTCCCGTCACACCAATTCCAGGTGGCTAACACTGTGCGCGTATAATATCCCCGGCACATGATCAGGCTTGGCATTTTACCGTCGAGGTAAGCGATGCAAGCGAGAAAGCGGTCAACACGGTTTCCATAGTCGTCTCCCCAATCGGCGACCTTGCCTCGCGGTGGGATATAATCCGTTGTAGCAAGCGCGGCTCCTGTTTCTCCATCGAATATCGTTAAATATTCCGGACCGTCCAGGATATAGCCGCGTTCATTGCGGTAATCCGCCTTCGGATCACCGATGATTTTTCCTGTTCCATCGACGGTTCCGTCCGCTGTTTTGCAGGCGACTTCGGCTTTCCCATCCCCATCGAGATCATAAACCATGAACTGGGTGTAATGCGCCCCTTCGCGGATGTTTTTTCCTAAGTTGATTCGCCACAAAAAGGTTCCATCGAGTTTATACGATTCGAGAATCGGCGGATCGGTCATCCCGCCCCGAGAATTATCTTGCCCCCTGCCGAATTGATGAAGAACGATTTCATACTCGCCATCGCCGTCCAAATCGCCGACGGATGCATCATTGGGCGAATCCCCTTCAGGAGTTTGCAGCGGAATAGAAATATAGGGATCGGAATGAGCGTTAGCAGGCAGTATATACGAGGCGCTTGCTTGCTGTTCCCGATTGTCGATTACCGGTTTGACGCAATAGGAGTTCAGTTGATTCAAGTCAGCGTCTTGATCCACGAAGTTCGTGCATTCTGTAATCGGCTTCTCGTTCAATTTCACCAATTCATCCCCACTTTTCCGATAAAGATTGAAAGCAATATCATCCGGATCGGTATCAAGCAACCGCCACCCGATATAGACTTTTCCATCTTCTTGAGGGATTGCCACTATACCGCGGCCGAGGTTTTCCATGAGCCGCTGCGCGTTTGTATCCGGTAAAAAGGCACTCGCCCATGTTGCTAGAATCATAATCACAAAAATTTGTTTCTTCATCGCTTCTCTCCAGGATTGTTTGAATCGGGATTGGCCAGGATGGGTGGATTTCCAGGATGAAATACATGAGAGTATTTCATTGCGATTCGAGAAGATGTTCATTGGCCGCTGAAACTCGTCAAATATCGCATGCTTCTCAATAGAGTATATCCTGTTTATCCTTAAATCCTGGCTATCCCGATTCAGACATTTTTATGGTGGAATGCAGAGAACTTGAAGAATCCTTTCAGATTCATTACGGTATATTCTAGCGAATAGCCATAAAATAAAACCAGATTCCTTTTTACACAATGCTAAATATTTTGTCCCTGAACTATGAATTCCCCCCCATCGGTGGTGGAGGCGGAAACGCTCATCGTCATATCCTAAAAGAATTCACCCGGTTTGACGACATTCGGCTGACTTTGATTACCACCACGATTCAAACGAACCCCTATATGGAAGAATATTCGAAAAATAGCAAGATTTATTATCTACCAATCCCCAAGCAGGATCTCTTTTACTGGCGGCGCTCGGAAGTGTTTCGCTATCTGATCACACATTATGGATTTCTCAAAGAATATCTGAAATCAAATGAGTTCGATCTATGTCATGCGTTTTTTGGTTTTCCCTCCGGTTTATTGGCGTATTGGAACCGCAAACGATTTCCCTATCTCATTTCCATTCGTGGCTCGGATGTGCCTGGTTACAATAAACGGTTTTCCTTGGATTATGTATTGCTAAACCCAATTTTGAAACGCATTTATCACCATGCAGAAAAAAATGTAGCCAACAGCACCGGCTTGAGCGAACTCTTTCACCGGCAATTCCCTGCACTTCATGCGGAAGTGATCCCAAATGGCGTCGATGTGGATTTCTTTACTCCGATGGACCGAAAAGAACGGACCGAGCGATGGATCGTGACCTCGGCAAGACTGATTCCCCGCAAGGGAATCGACCTTTTCATGAACGCATGCCGTGAAATCCACAACCAAGGGATCCCATTTCACGGCCATATCATCGGAGATGGACCGGAACAAGAGAATCTGAAAGCAATGGCTACTCAATTTGACATCCACATGAAAGTAACCTTTCACGGCAGGATGGAGCGTGAGGCCTTGGCTCGTTTTCTCCCGCAGTGCGATCTCTTTGTTCTCCCCTCCTATGCCGAAGGGATGTCCAACGCAGCCCTGGAAGCGATGGCGTGCGGATTACCGCTGATCTTGACTGATACGGGCGGCTCGCGCGAATTGATCGAAAGCAACGGCAGGATTGTACCGGTAGGTGACAGCGAGACATTGACCAATGCGATTGCCGATTTACTTACGCATCCGGAACTCTTGCGGGACATGGGAAGAATCTCCCGCTCCCGAGCCGGCTTCTTTTCTTGGCCTGCAGTTGCCCGCCAATATTATGATCTCTATTACCGCATTTGTGAGAATCGAGTTCCATCATGAGCGTGTATGACTGGATCAAAACAAAGGATCGGCAAATCGCGGATGAGTATGCGGGAACCCAACACTATTATTCCCTTTCCCCCACTCGATGGAGCCATTACCGAATCCTAGTTCCGTTGCTGCAAAAACATTGCAAAGGCCGCTGCCTCGATGCGGGGGCCGGGCGCATGGCCTATCGTGAAACGATAGAATCTGTCACGAGTGAATATATTCCGATGGACATCAAACCACGGAAGGGATTACACGTGGCCGGTTCTGTTTTGGACATTCCCTGGCAAGAAAATACGTTCGATTCGATACTCTGTATGCAAGTCCTGGAACATGTTCCCGAACCGCAGAAAGCGGTCATCGAGTTCCATCGCTGTCTCAAACCCGGTGGCGTGCTGATTCTTAGCGTTCCCCATCTCGCCTATCTTCACAACGAGCCGCACGATTATTTCCGCTATACGAAACATGGTATTCGTTTTCTTCTTGAACAAACCGGTTTTACGGTCGATACAATCGTTCCCGCCGGGGGATTGTTTTCTTTTCTCGGCCATATCCCCTCGATGCTCTTCAAAGCGATTGCGTATCCGATTCCGATTGTCAATCGTGTAATTGTCTCTCTCAACTCGCTCTATTCACGATTGCTATCAGCGGTAGATGCGAAGGTCGAGAAAAAGAAGTTATTTGCGTTGAATTATATTGCAGTGGCATATAAGAATGCTGATTCGAAGAATGACTAAACCGAAGTTCCATCCCTACATTTGATATAAGTAACAATAAATCAGGAAGTTAGTA
>CAYPPG010000119.1:0-11473 GCA_964412555.1 uncultured bacterium | reverse complement strand
TTGATACCTTAACTCAAACAAAGGAAAATTCCATTTCCGACTGAAGCAAAACACATGCTGCGCTTTTTCAGAATCCGGATAAAGTTTCTCGCGTAGAAAGCGGGCCGTCACCCGTTCATTCTCCCAAAGCAGATTCATAATCGCTAATTCCGCATTGGCTAATGGCGCTTGTTTCACTGCAATACTCCTCAATGTAAGAATATCTATGACATTTAGTCAAGAATAGATGACAAATTGCCATAGATGTCAAGTGATGAATTAGAATTGATTGTATTAATGGATATCAACCATGAAAAGAGTACAATTATTCGCCGATGCTCCGCAATTCTCTACAAGCCACTCTAGGATTTGCTCGCCTGGTTCAAACTCACCCATCATGAAATCTGTGTTCTTAAAGAATTTTGGTGCAAGACTTTGAGCGGACCTAAATTTCAAGCTTTCCGCAGCGAAAAGGTTTATCTTCTTTATGGAATATAGTAATATATTCTGTCGAACAGGCCTAAAAAATAGGTTCGGATTCGTCAAAAGAGAATTCTTTGAAAACATAAAATTTTCAAAGACGCTTATCCGAACAATATTTTGGCAGCCACCTTTGACATCCTATAATCCTATGTGGAGATGGTCATCATGAAATCGAATACACACAAACAATCGAGCAGCAACATATCACGCCGATCGGTATTAACGAGTGCAGCGGCACTTTCGTCGATTGCGTTTCTACCACGGTATGTACTGGGTGGAGAGGGAAATACCGCTCCAAGCGACTTACTCAACATTGCCATGATCGGTACCGGCGGCCGCGGCTTGCAGCATACGAGAGAGATCACTCGTCAAGATGATTGCCGTATTGTGGCGATTTGCGATGTTACCGAAGAGAACGATTACAGCCGCTTTTACTACGGCGGTAAAGCGGGTCGCGGTCCTGCAAAAGAAATGATCGATATACGGTATGAATCGAAGGGTTTTCCCAAAAGCCAAGTATATCTCGATTATCGTAAGATGCTCGAGCAAGAGAAGGAAATCGATGCCTGCATCATCGCGACGCCGGATCATACCCACGCCGTCACCGCCATCGACTCGATGAATCTTGGCAAACACATATACTGCGAAAAACCTCTCGCACGAACAGTATATGAATGCCGAAAAATCGCCGAATGCGCCAAGAAGAACGGCGTGGCCACCCAATTGGGCAACCAAGGCCATAGCGGCGATGGAATCCGCAGCACGAAAGAATGGATTCTCGACGGCGTGATCGGCGAGATTACCGAAGTACACGCCTGGACCAAAAGCCGGGCACGTGTCGGACGCCGCGAAAACTTACCGAAAGAAGAGATGCCTATTCCCGAAGGTATGGATTGGGATCTCTGGCTTGGTCCTGCAAAGAAGCGTCCCTATCATATCGATTATACGCCGTATACATGGCGCGGTTGGTGGGATTTTGGAACCGGCTCCATGGGCGACTTCTTCTGCCACAACGCCGATCCCGCCTTCTATGCGCTTGACCTGGGTCAACCAACCACCGTCCAAGCCACACAATACGGGGTGACCCAATATACTTTCCCGCTGGCATACATCATCTATTATCAATTTCCGGCACGCGGCAATATGCCTCCCGTCAAGTTGACCTGGTACACCGAAATGAATCCGCCCAAACCGGAAGAACTCGGCCCGGATGAGGAACTGATCGGTGACGGACAAGGCATTTTGTTCTGTGGTAGCAAGGGAAAAATTATGTGTCCCGGTTGGGCAGGCGATCCGGTTCTGCTGCCCCATTCGCTGCATGAAAAATATCAACGTCCGGAAAAAACCATCAAGCGCGTGAAGGGCCACATGCGTGATTGGCTCGACGCATGCAAAGGCGGTGAACCGGCAAGTTCCAACTTCGAATATGGCGCCTACCTTACAGAAATGGCGATGCTGGGCAACGCGGCAATCGGCGCCGGCGAAATACTCTACTGGGATGGCGAAAACATGAAAGCGACCAACACAGACAAAGCCGAACCGTATCTCAAACCCGAATACCACAACGGGTATTCCATTTAAGCACTTTTCATATCGTTAGTCTCGAAAAAAATCACTTGACGGTACCAACTTCCAGGTAGTGCCGCCATCCGGGGACATCAATAATGCCCGGCGATTTCCACGGTGGTCGGTACGATAAAACCAATACGTCGACCAATAGTCGTAAGAAAGGAACAAGGCTCCTTTCCGGTCGATGGTCAGCCGATGGTAAAAGATACTATATTCCGAGAATGGAGCGACAACCAGACGCTGAACATCGGACCATTCCTCTCCCGAAGGCTTACTCATATAGGCTAGATTGGCATAATAACCTGCAGGAAAATACCTGTTGTCGTTCAACCAGAGCCGAAACACCAGATGCAAAGTATCGTCACGATCGCACACCATTCCCACATAGGTCTGGCGAAGGCCTGAGCCGACATCTTTGGCCTCCGTCCATCCTTCAACAGTGCTGTCAGGCATTAGTGACCGGACATACTTGAAGGTGCGGCCGTGGGTGCCAATCAGCACGTGGAGATAGCCTTTACTGTCTATCGTTATGCAAGGCGAATTGTGAACGTCGTTTGCCGGTGGTCCATAACCAACAAGTGCAGGCTCCCCAAGTCGGCCGGTCGAACGGTTGTATGTCGCTACATAAGTAGGCACACCAGGCGCCTTGGCCTCTGGGTCTGTCGCTTCCCCCCACGTGATGTGAACGTTGTCTCCGCGTGATACGATTGTGGAAGGTATCCCCGAATGAGCAGATAGCCCAATGCAGTTCTTCGATACGGCAATCGGCTGGCCTATGACGATCGACCCGTCAGGCCGCTTCTCCGGCAGTATCAGTTCGAGGTCGTTAATACGCCGCCATATCAACTTCGGATCCGCTGCCGTCTGACGAAAACGCGCTAATGCAGGGGGGCCATCCACAAGATTGTGTCCAGAGAACTGCTCGATGTCGAAACTGCTCGAACCAGGAATGAGCCAGGCGGAGTAAGTCGCACCACGATCGGAGGAGTGAAGGAGCACGGTCGAGTCGCCGTCCCGACCCAGCAGATAAACATCATTGTCTTGGTCAAAAGCGATCTTCGTTCCAAGAGGTTTGATTGGGATCGTGCGGCCGGTATCAGGACACTGTGCCTGCATCGTCTTAGACCATGTCCCGTCGTGTAAGTAAAACACGCCGTCGCTGGCTATGACAAAAGGACGATTATCGGTATCAAAATAGACCTGATTGTTTAGTGGGTAGTCCGGCAGATACCCAAACTGCTCGTTTTCGTGCCGATAGGGTTCAAGTTTGATTGGCATTTCCAATGGCGACATCGCCGGAGCGTCTCCCCGGTGCAGTGTCACCGAAGACCAGGTTGAGAATTCTGTGTCATCGAGGACGGTCGCCCGGACGTAACATTTCCACTCATTGCCTTTAGGAGGCACGGTGTACTCAACGGCTATCCGCTCGGTAGAATAGGCTTTGAGTTCAACTTCAGTATTGGACAATCTGGCTGACCAAGCTTCCTCTTCGTCAAATTCTAGCGACAGTCTCACTCGCTTCGCAGTCGCACTATTGTTGTGCAGTGTGAAATTGACCGAACCTTCATTGTTTGCATTACAGTAAACATTTCGCCTATACGGCGTGAGCAGCCACCGGTTCTCATGGAAGGCAAACCATGAGGACAAATCCGGAGTCCATAATGAAAGATTTTCAAATGGATCGCCTCTGTTCCAGCGAGTTACGCCATCGATATTGATTATGCCCTCAGCGCTATTGAAATGTAGCCGCCACAACTTATTCCTTCGGGATTCGTTCGCGGTAAAATCATGCTGTACCGTTCCATCAGGCGATACGTCAAGTGCCATAACCTTCCTGCCGTCGCCATCGTAGATGGGCACATTCTTGACGCTTTTCCCCAAACCGCTCAAGTCGATAGAAAATGACTTGGTACCCGGCATGAATCCTACGTCGCCTTGGCGCCCGGTGTTTCGCAGGACTATAGGCTCCTGGTGCCGTTCATCCTTGTGGCCTCTCGATGTTTCGACGAGATATTTCCGGCAGTTGGTTTTGAATCCCCATGAAACGTTTTCACCATAGCGATCTTGAGTGACGGTAACGTTCAATCCGTACACACCGGGCCGTTTCACCTCTGTCCGCAGCATCGCTTTTTGCACAGGACCTGGACCGCTTCCAGTTTCCCTTCCATCATCGCTTAGCCATGCTTGGTCAACAACCTCCCGGTCCGGAGCGAAAAGCAGAGCAAGCAAATGCGTCTTGTTTCCGCGCAGGTTGAGATCCTGCTTCTGCACCTCGACCCATAGTTCACCGGGCGAAGCATAAAAATAAACTCCTCCACATCCACCGAGCCGTTGAGTCATCGCATCTTCTTCTGCCGCATGCCCTACCGAACGCAACGCAACAATCGATAATAGCAAACCAAACGATGCAATCCGGATAGACTTTCTCTGCCTAATAGTACGTATGAATTCTATGAGTCTCGCCATTGTTTGATTCCTTTTCGTAGTGTTCATTTTAACCAGAATTTCACATTGAACCTCAATGCTCCTACACACCACTTTCCCGATTACATTTAACTTACTCTAACAGAATGTATTCAGAAATGGGACCATAATATATCTAAATTTTCATTATTGTCGTTGACAAGTGAAAAAAAATTCACCTGGATCATACTCTACGAACAATACTTGGCAAAGGAAATTATCACCTACCGGAATTCCCCGCACGTAAGGACTTAGAAAACCTTGCCCTTTTTTTCGAGTACGCCTTGTTTTCCATTTGAACTGAAAACAGCGTACCACTCAATCGTCCGATGCTTATTTGACAAAAAACAATAAAGGTTATATTGTACTATAAGTTAGCACATGTAAATTCCTAAAAATCAAATTGTTAAGGACTCCACAATCATCCATGCCAGGCTACAAAGGACATATCTTTTTCTCACTCCTATTTTGCGGAGTCCTTTACTTCTTCCCCTTCTGGCAATCCCTTTCGATTACCGGAAAACTCATTTGTATCGCGATCTGCGTCTTCTTCGGCTTATGGCCGGATGTCGACACGAAAAGCAAAGGGCAAACGATTTTTCTCCTGCTTTTTCTGACGGCAAATGGATTCTTGATCTATCGGGGGGAATACAAACGAGCGGCTTATCTGGGCTTGTTGATCGTGTTGCCTCTCATGAGCCGGCATCGCGGCTGGACTCATTCCATCGTGGCAATGATTTTAATACCGGGGGCGGTGTATTTGATTTTCGTTCAATATACTGGCAGCCATTATTACGATATTCTTCCCTATTTTCTCGCCGCCCTGCTCGGATACTCCAGCCACCTCGCGGCGGATAATTTTTTTTGATTTCTCTCATCTCTGAATTATTTTCTTGACAAGGTGAAGCTGCTTTAAAATCCTCTCAAATTCATGTACATTGAAAAGCATCGATCGAAATGAAAACAATACCGATTCTTTATCCGCATAACGAAAGGGATGTAAAATGAGACTATCTTTTCAATCACTTTTATTCCTAGCCGTATTCTCTACGACTACTTTAAGCGCCTGGTCACAAAAGGATATAACAGTACTTGTCCTCACCAAATCATCCGGCTACGAACACGCAATCATTCATCGTGAAAATGGAAATCTGAGTTTCCTCGAATCCTTACTCCTTGAAATCGGTCTCCACCATAATATTCAATTTACTGCGACAAAAGATGCGGGAATGATCAATGCGAAACAACTCCAAGCCTTCGATGTTGTCATGTTTTATACCAGCAACGACTTACGGCAACCCGGTGAAGATCACGGCACCCCGATGGGCGAAAAGGGAATTACAGAATTGGTGGAATGGGTAAAAAACGGCGGCGGATTCTTCGCATCGCATACGGCGACCGCCACGTTTCAAGAAGAACCTGCATTTCAACAATTATCCGGTGGAATATTCGACACTCACGGACAACAGGAAAAAGCCAAGATCCAAGTCATCGATAACCTAATCACCAAACCGTTGGATAAAGAATTTGAACTCCTGGATGAGTATTACATCTTCAAAGACCTTCACAAAACCGAACACTATCAACCGCTCCTCATCCTTGATACAAAAAGTATGAAGCAGGAAGTATACAACCAACGTGAGCCCTACCCCATCGCATGGACAGACCGGCTGGATGAGGGCAGAATCTTCAACTGCGCTCTCGGACACCGCGAAGAGATCTGGACGAATCCGCAAGTTCAACAATTCATCATAAACGGCATCAAATGGGCTGCCGGTGTGGAATTCGGTATCCATCTCAAAGAAAATATTTTGCAAAAAATTCGGAATATGTCACCGGAAGAACGCCGTGATTTTTTCCTCAATCTAAGCCCGCAGGAACGCGAAAAATTGAGAGAGCGTTTCCGGGAGAAAATGGATCAAAGAAGAGAACAATAAGTGGTTCACTCTTCTTTCTGCGTCTCCCGTACGATCACACTGGAAAGCAAAAGCAAAGAGATTAAATTCGGCGCCGCCATCAAGGCGTTCATAATCGTCGCGAATTTCCATACGATAGCCAATTGGGTCAATGCTCCGATCATGACAAACGTAACCCATAGAATTCGATAGGGCAATACTGCTTTGATTCCCAGTAAATACTCGATACATTTCTCCCCATAATAACACCACCCCAAAATGGTCGAATAAGCAAAGAAAATCAACGCAATCGAAACAATCCGTCCCCCCCAATAACTGGAAAAACCATGCGAGAAAGCGGACATGGTCACCTGGGCAGCCCGATCTGTGTTGTCCACTACTGCTTCCATACTCCAGGCTCCCGTCGTGATGATCACGAGACCGGTAATCGTACAAACCACGATCGTATCGAGAAACGTACCGGTCATGGAAACCAACGCCTGCCGTTTCGGTGTCTTGGTTTTGGCCGCTGCAGCCGCGATGGGAGCGCTCCCCAATCCCGATTCGTTCGAAAACAAGCCTTTGCTGACTCCCTCGCTGATGGTTTGCTTGATCACTGCGCCGAGAAAACCACCGGTCGCCGCTGTGGGATTAAAGGCATGATGAAAAATAAGATAGAATGCATGCGGAATCTCATTCGCATTGAAAAACAAAATTACCAACGCACTCACGACATAAATAACTGCCATCACCGGTACCAATATCCCCGATACTTCACCGATCCTCTTGATTCCGCCAAGAACAACAGCTGCTGTAAATACCGCTAGAATTACACCAGAAAGAATCGGTGGAACACTGAAGGATTTATATAACGATTCCGCCACGGCATTCGCTTGCACCATGTTGCCGATCCCAAAGGCGGCAATTCCCCCAAAAACTGCAAAAAGAACACCCAGCCATTTCATTCCCAAGCCCCGCTCCAACGCGAACATGGGACCGCCGACCATCTCCCCCTTTTCATCTTTGATCCGATATTTGACCGCAAGAATCGCTTCACTGTACTTTGTCGCCATACCGAAGATCGCCGTGAGCCACATCCAGAACAACGCTCCTGGACCTCCAGTAAGTATCGCCGTTGCAACTCCGGCAATATTTCCCGTTCCAATGGTCGCCGCCAAGGCGGTCATAAGCGCTTTAAAATGAGATATATCCCCTTCTTCCTCTTTATCCGACGGCCGAAACGCCAACCCGAGAGCACGCGGTAAAGCGGTGAACTGAAGAAAGCGCAATCGGATCGAGAGGAAAACACCGGTCCCGATCAAAAGAATGACCATCGGAAACCCCCATACATATTCATCGATCACGTTTAAAACATTCAATATGGTTTCAGACATTATGGAACTCCCGGTATAGTGAGGTTGAATAAAACAGATATAAATAAAGTGATAAAAAACATCAAGTAAGAAATCTTAGAGTATGGGAAATCAGCAGAAAATCAAGTTTTTCTGCTTAAACGATAGGAAAAGTGAGATTTTCATGTCAAAATAAGTCATTCAACTTGCAAGTACGGGTAGAGCAAACGTCCTCGCTTGCCTACAAAGCAGGTGAGAACGACTGATCTACCCGCTTTTAATAAGGATCCATGAATATGAAATACAGTATTCTTTTTGGTTTCATTCTTTCTCTACTTTGGATCTTCCCGTGCAGCAAGTCCAATTCTGCCGAGAACGCCTTCATCGTCTGTCCCTCAGAAAATCCTCCATCTTCTGTTCGCATTGGGATCAATGAAATCGACCGTGTACTGACAGAATTGGGGTGGGCAGTCCGGAAAAAATTGGGCACCCCAAGTAAAGCATCTAGCACTGGAGGTTTGGAAATCGTCGTCGCAACCTTCTCAAGAAACTGGTCCAAAGCAGTTGAATATGACGTCCTCCGTGATGTCGTTCCCTCCGAAGATGAATCTTATTCCGTCTTATTGTTTCCCAATAAAAACGGCATCCGCGTTTACGCCGTCGGGATCGACGAGGTGGGGACTATGTACGCAGCATTCGACGTAGCCGAACAAATTGAACTCGGCAAATTCCGCAATCCCCAAACGCTGCAAATCGAAGAACGAAAACGTACTCCCTCCATTCTTTACCGCGGGATCAATCTCATGATCCACACTCAGGCGTTGGACGATCCGGTATCCTGGTTTCACAACGAACTGTTTTGGAAAGATTTTCTGCTTGTTTTAGCGAAGTCGCGCTTCAATTTTTTGGACCTACACGGCGCGTACGATTTGATGACAACCCAATTCCCCAATCTACTCCCTTACCTTATCCACGTACCGGATTTCGAATCTGTCGGAGTCGGTCCGGAAAAAGCAGAAAGAAATCTTACTTCTCTTCTCCGTATCATCCGAATGGCTCATAATCACGGCATCAAAGTTTCACTGATGAACTATAACGCCTCCTGGTCGATCCCCGGCAATCCAGGTCCGCAAGCCGGCGATGAAACGTTGAAAACCTATACTCTACAAGCGTTACAAAAATTTCTTTCCCGCAAACCCGAATTGGACGGTATCGGCTTTCGCGTCGGAGAATCCGGACAACCGGTTGAGTTCTATCAAAATACTTACATTCCGGCTCTGCGTGACGCCAAAATCACTCCCACTCTTTTCACCCGCACTTGGATGGTCAAGAAGAAAGAAATCCAAAATCTGGTCAATTCCTATCACGGGAATACAGTGCTTGAAATCAAATTCAACGGCGAACATCTCACTCTTCCCTACCCTGTAACCGGCGGCCGTATGACCGAATGGCCTGGATATTCCTACGAAACTTACTTGAACCTTCCACGTAAATACGGAATACTTTTTCAACTTGCCGCCAACGCCACCCACCGCATTTTCCCCTGGGCGGATTATGACTTTGTTCGCCAGACACTCAACCATGCCACATATGGCGGAGCCAACGGATTTGTGATCGAAACCTACTCGACGTATTTCCCCCACAGCGACGCCTATACCAACACTAATCAAGCCGATCTTCGGTATTACACATGGACATTCGAGCGAGACTGGTTTTGGTACTTGCTCTGGGGAAGGTTGGCATATCACAGAGATGAACCGGAAGAGTTGTTTCAACGGCACTTCGAACATCATTTCAATTCACCCGCCGGATTGATGCTTTATGATGCATTGAAAGGGGCAAGCAAGGTTGTTCCCTCCATCGCCGCCGTCTGCAATCCCGGCCCAGCCAAACGCAATATGGCGCCTGAACTCGATCCCCCCAAACGGGTCTCCGAATTTTTGAAAATTCAACCGCTCGATACGTTCGCCTACCGCTCCGTCGCCGATGAAGCCCATTCCACTGTAACCGGCGGCAATGATGGCCGACTCGCGCCACAAACCGTTCTATCCGAAGCTGTGGTAGAAGCAAAACAAGCGGTAATCACGGCCCAACAAGCCCAACGGCAAATGTTGAACTCCCTTCCCAAAGGCTCCCCCAATAGCGAAAGGATCAAACGCTATCGCGAATGTCGCGCCTGGATGCTGGATATTCAAGCACTGGAAGCGTTAGGACGCTATTACCGGGACAAAGTACAAGCAGCCATCAATATGGGAATCTTCTTGGAAACCGGTGATCTCCCTTCTCTTATGATTGCCAGAGAAAAGGTCGGTCAAGCCAGCACCGCCTGGAACGATTTGTCCACAGCAACGGAAATCCACTACCGGCCCTTTCTCGACACTCTCCGAACCGGAACACCGCAATTCCATTGGAACTTATATGAACCGAACGCCGAACTCGATTTAAGAGAATTGACCTTGCTCTATAACAACTGGCTGCAAACCTGGCAGGAAAACGCAACATTGGGACATCTGCGCGTTTACAAAGCGCCACCGAATCAGCCTATCTTGTTAACTGTCTCCATCCCTACCAACTCGCAAGCGGATCGAATTTATGCCAACTATCAAAACAGTTCGGGCATTGCTGGGCGCCTAACGATGGAGCCGTCTCGCCTCCCGGGAGTCTATTACGCGGAAATCCCCGGCCGCACTGTTTTAGAAGGAGTTTTCCAATATTTCTTTTTCGGATCCGTCAACAGCCGCAGCGTCTCTGCTCCCGGCCGCAATGAAAATCCCTTTGCCATAATCGTCACGTCCGACAACCAACCTCCGGTCATCATCAATTTTGAACATGACGTCGAAAACAACCAAGTTGCAGTCAGAGGCGAATTCAATGATCCTTCCGGTGTCGCGGTCGCGAAGATATTTTGGAAACCTCTCCCATCCGGCGAAACTTGGTCGGAAAACATCATGCAGCGCGTCGGGGATGTCTTTACGACAACCTTCCCCATTACGCCCACCGTCGGTGCTCAATTTGCCGCCGAACTGACCGACCGTTTTGGAAATACACGGCGGATTCCGGAACTGACCGAAGGGATACCTTATATCACTGTTTATCCGGCAGCGCGTTGATATCTTTTAATTTTGCAAATATCTTTTGATCGAGGAGAATGAATCGCGTGATATAGATCCCAAGCAAGTTGCAGATTGAGCCAAAACTGCGCTTCCATCCCGAACAACTTCTCCAAACGGAGAGCCGTATCCGGCGTCACGCCCCGCTTGCCATGAATCACCTCATTGATCCGTGGATACGAAACACCGAGTTTTTCCGCCAGTTCCGTTTGTGTCATTTTCAGCGGTTTGAGAAATTCTTCCATGAGCATCTCGCCAGGATGTGTCGGCGCCCCGTGTGTAGGTATGCGAACCATAATTATTCCCTCTTGTATCTTTCTTTTCACATCACCAACTTTTGATAAAATATCGGATCATTCTCGCGCGATTCTCGCCGCATTCTTTCAAATTCGATTTCATCATTTTCGAGATATTCATCAATAAGCGAACGATTCGCCAAATAAAAAGCGATCGCACCGTACACTTGTTCCAGCGTAAGAAAAGGAAAGGATTGAGCGATGCTTTCTGCGGTTTGCCCGTTTTTGAATGCATATACGAGCGAATCCAGGGTGATTCGTATTCCCCTCACATAATAGCCGCCGCTTCGTTCTTCCACATATTCATTATTCATATTACTTCCTCA
>CAYPPG010000118.1:0-12534 GCA_964412555.1 uncultured bacterium | reverse complement strand
CCGCCTTCTTCGCCACCACTTTCAGATACGCTTTCCACATATCACTGCAAATAAATTCCAACTGCGAAGAACGCTCTTCTCCAAACCAACGGAAAAACCGGAACAAGGTTTTCTCTTTTCGATGTTGGCCGATCCAAAGAAGCCGCTTGCAGCCTTCATTGATTTGATAGACCACGGTTACGTAGGTATGGCCGACCCCCCATTGCATTTCATCGATTCCGAGGGCTGTCACTCCTTCCAGGTTCATATGACGGCGGCCCCATTCTACCGCCATCTCCACTGCGTTATGGACATAATACCAACTCGTGTGAAACGCTTCGGCTACCTCCTGCCAGCTCAATCGCTTGGCCCACTTGGCCAAATACCATTGATAGGTTGTTGTGATTTCATTCTTTCCTTCGGCCCAGGGAACCTTCTCGACTTTCACTCCACAGTCCGAACAATACACTCGACGCATCGTATACAGCAAAAACACGCGAATCCCCCAGAATGGGATCATTTCAAATCGTCTTTGGCCTAGTTTGTCATACCCCGCTCTTTTTTTTCCACAGCCCGAACATGTCCCGCGATTCCCTCTTCTTGGTATGACTTTGATTTCCAGTGATGGATCTCCATTCCATTCACCGAATCGAATCTCTCCGTATACAAACTTCTTGATTTTATGAACTCGATTGAGGATAGTCTTTAACTGCATCCATGTTTCCTTTCTTTAATGGCCTATTGTTTTTTCCACCATTAATTCTGGGAAACTGGGTGCATTTTTTCTATCCCCACACTATCTTTTCTTCTTTAACCAGTTAATAATTTCTCCTTGGATTCACCCACTGATTTTTCAAAAGAACCAAATTTACAAAACAACATCTAAAAGCTACTCTATCGGTTTACGCGCAAAAATCAGGATACCTCCCATATTGATTCCAGTGCAAAACATGAGCCCTTTCGCATCAACAAAACATATACGCTTCATTGAATCCAGTAGTACACCCGATCTGTAATAGGGAGATTTAATTTCTTCCGAAATATCTATGAAACCCGCTGTCTGCAGAATAAGACGCAATGTCTGTTGAGTGAAGTGAAACAGATGCTCATGCGCGTGAACACTTCCAGGTTGACCGGTTATTAAACGCTTCAATTGACGCCTAATAAATATATATTTTGTATTTGGAACATGAATAAAGATGATCCCCCCTGGTTCCAAGTATCGAAACGATTGCAATAGAGTTTCCGCTGGATTGGGGACATGTTCTAAAACCCCCCAAAGCGTTAATGCATCAAATGAAGCATCTTCAAAGGAAACATCCGACAGAAACACCTGTTGAATCCGTTCACCTATCATCTTCTTGGCCATAGGGGCCGCGTATGTAGAGGGTTCTATTCCGTACGCATCCCAACCTGCCTCCAATGCAGCTTGTACAAAAAAACCAGCACCACAACCGACATCTAACAAGCGATTGCCATTTGCCTTTGCTTTTAATCTAGTTAGTACAAAATTAAAATCTGTACCACTTATACCTACGTTTAAACAACAGTCACCGCTTACTGTTTTCTGTCTATACGAAGAACTACCGTAAAGTTCTTCTAGAAAACGTGCTGACGGCTGTGGAATCGTAGCTATCAAACCACATTTATTACATCTAGCGATAGAAAGATGCATACCAGGTTCAGGAATTTCCTTAAATAGTTCCGTGAATTGACTAGTTCCACAAAGAACACACATAGATGACGGATTTTTTAATTCTGATATATTCTCTTTATCCACTTTTTATGCCTTTGGATCTAATAGCCTTAAATAGATTAAACTCTATAGCTGCATAAAATATGATCATTTTATGTGTAACAATCTTGAAATGCCTGTAAATAAAGGGTAAAATTCTCCTAATAATTAGTTTATTCACATTCTTAGGAGCTCACTAATTGTGAAATTCAAACGAGCGGAACTCTACTCACGAATTTCGAAAATTCCGACAATTAAATTCGAAGATCAAAAATTAACATCGTTCTCCGGGGCCATTCTCTTTCAAGTGTTGTTTACCCGCTTGAATCTTAAGAACCGCTTAAACACTTGTTTTTCTCATGTGAAAAAATCAGCGATTTTTCGGCCTCATCTGATTCCTTTGCTTTTGATCCTTCATCTTATGCTTGGATACCGTCGTATAAGAGAATTAAAATATTATGAGGATGATCCTTTATTGCTTCGGGTCTTGGGTTTGCGAAAAATGCCGGATGTCGCGACCGTCTCCCGTGCCCTCTCTAAACTGGATACAGAGAGCGTCGAGAACGTTCGTACCTTGTCCCGCTCTCTCGTATTGGAAGAATTGAAACGCTTGAAACTTCCTCGGGTCACATTGGATTTTGACGGCTCCGTCCAATCCACGAAAGGACATCAGGAAGGCACGGCCATTGGCTTCAATCCCAAAAAGAAAGGAGCGCGCAGTTATTATCCGCTGTTTGGCACGGTGGCTCAAACCGGTCAATTTCTCGATCTCTATCATCGTTCGGGAAATGTTCATGATTCCAACGGCGCCATCGATTTGATGAAACACTGTATGGAAGAAGTCCGAAAAGCGCTCCCGTCATGTATTCTCGAATCCCGCATTGATTCGGCCTTTTTCAATGAGGAAATTCTGAATACACTCGATAAAGAACACGTGGAGTTTACGGCTTCTGTTCCCTTTGAGCGGTTTCCGGAATTGAAAGAGATCATTGAATCCCGTCCGCGGTGGCGGCGGATCAACAAGGAGTGGTCGTATTTTGAAATTGATTGGAAGCCGGATTCGTGGAAGACAAACTTCCGTTTTCTGTGCATTCGGAAACGATTCAAACAAAGGATCAAGGGGCCGTTGCAATTGGATTTGTTCGTACCCCTGGATTTTGAGTACGAATACAAAGTCATTGTGACCAATAAGCGGGAATCAGCCAAAGCCGTTCTTCTGTTTCATAATGGGCGCGGCACCCAAGAAGGATTGTTCGCCGAGGCTAAGCAGCATGCTGGCTTGGATGTGATTCCGTGTCGCCGATTAAAGGGCAATCAAATGTTTACCTTGTGTGGGATGATGGCGCATAATCTGTCCCGCACTCTTCAGATGTGGGCCGCTGAACCTTCTTCGCGTTCTCTTCCAAAGCGCCCGCCCCTCTGGAGATTTCAAAGTTTGGATACGTTACGGCACCGCATCATCCAACGGGCGGGGCGGTTAGTCCGTCCGCACGGGGAACTTACGTTAGTGATGAGCGCCAATCCGGCTGTTCAAGAAGAACTCCTTCATTTTATGGACATTTTAAAGAACGAAGCCGCTTGATCACCGTCTTCCTTCCTCCCTGATGCTTTGTTAAGTTTTCAAAGAACAAGTCAACTAATTTTGTTGTGTTTTTATTGCAGAATAGAGGCTCTCTTTTCTTCCTGCTTGACCTTCTCTCCTTCATTTTAGTTCTCAAAACTAATAAATCTTATGCAACGTTAGGGTAAACCGAATTGATGCTTTTGTCCTTCCTCTCGAACGGTTTCGATTGTCGCGAACAGGTATTGACGAGATTTCAATAAATGTTATAGGAATCAAGGCACTTATACCAAACAAACCGTCGTGGCGCATTAAAATCAAGTCAATGCCACAGAAACTATGACTTCAGTTCTTATGGGATACAAAATACAAAACATTCAGAAACTTACGTGCTTGGTCTTGCCTGTCAAAGTGCTTTTCAGCATACGAGCGTGCCAATCTACCCATCTCCTCCACCAAAGAAGGATTACTGCTCAACTCAAGAATTTTGGATGCCAATTCTTCTGGATCTCCAGGTTTAACAAACACACCACCATGCGCAGATTCAATGACATCCCTGATAACACCATCGATTGCTAGCAACGTTGGCCTTCCTGCAGCCATATAATCAAAAACCTTGTTGGGATAGGTTGTGCGAAACATTGGAATATCTTTCAATGTGGCTAAACACACATCGGATGCAGCCAGAATATCGGGTATATCTTTTTTGGGAACATTATCTGTAAAAGTAACATTCCTCAGTTCCAATTGAGATGCCAGAGATTTCAACCTTGCGCTCTCTTTCCCGTCACCGGCCAAGACAAAATGAATCTCAGGACAATCTTGCAGTCGTTTTGCTGCATGAAGTATCGTGTCAATATCATTAGCAAGACCTAGTGCTCCTGCATAAGTTACAATAAACTTTCCCTCTAAACCGTATTGTTTCCGAACATCATCCCCAGTAAAATCTGGATTAAACATGCTCACATCCACACCATTCGGGACTACAGAAACCTTATCTTCGTGTAGTCCCATTTCTAGCAAATAGTCACGATAAGCAGGAGAATTAACAATTATATGTTTTGCACGAGAGTACAAGAAGCGTTCAAGGTAACGAGACAGTGCAATTAAAACTCGATTTTTAAGGATACCGATGTCAATGGCAAATGCAGGCCACAGATCACGGATTTCAAGAAGGAATGGACATCGCTTCATAAGTGCCACCATCCACGTCGAAAAAGCTTGGAATATAGGCGGTGATGTTCCTATCACGATATCCACCTTCCCAACACGAAGAGCGGTCCACGTAGATGTTAGCATGAAACTAAAAAATGATATGACACGCCATAAATAGCTTCGATGCAATGTTGGAACTGTATAGCATCTCAATATAGGAATGTCATCTTTTTCGCTCTTGTATCCGGTACAAGAATCATTGGTGATACGCTTACCCGTAAAATAACTCACATCGCTGGCTACAACTGTAAATTGATGCCCCTTCGACACAACGTAACGTGCCAGTTCATAGTGTCTTGTTCCACCACCTTCACTTGGAGAAACAAACGCCTGGTGAATTAACAGTATATGCATTTAATGGATTTCCATTCGATCTTGAAGTGTTCCAAATAGATAAGTGGATGCTACCAAGGGGCTGCTTTCAATAACCTCTATTTCTTTCATTTCAAAATCCAGTTCCCAGTCATGAGTGCAAATTTGACCATTATGACCGTTGATTGACACCTGCAAGGGATCGGGACCAAATACTGAACAGAATAATACAAAATCACTTTTCACAGTATACTCCAAAGACAGAGCAGGCATTCGTAAATTATAACAAGGTGAATACCAGCCTTTGGGACAAATTTCATCAGCCCGGACAAGAGATAACTCTAGACATCTAACGCTACTTAGGAACAGTAACCGATAATTGCCTTTCGCTGTCTTTACAATCAAACACTCTTTCTCAGGATCGAATGAATAAGGAAAATCAGACAGTAACCAGTGAAGCCGATATTCATGATCCCCCTTACTTCCCAAGAAATCGCAAACAAGCCAATGCTCAGAACCAATGCGCAAAATGCCGCGCCTATGCTTGACTGGATATTTGAGGCGCTTATAACCATCGTGCTCACCTTCCCAGTAAGTCAAATATCCATTCGTAGAGGTCTGATTTCGAGTAACATTGCCTTTCGCCCACGGAAACCGCATGAACTTACTCATGCGATCCATCTGGTTATGACCATCTACGGATACAGTGTTGTGATAATAGGTATGTGCATAAGGATTATCCCAAACACCAGGTGAATTATAACTGTATGTTCCCGCATCTTTTACAATGTTCAGGCCACGCCACCATATATCCACATGCAGCATATCGGCCTGGCCAGGCCGATGTTTATAGGAAGCGCATCGTGTAAAGAGAAAACCAGCATCGGTGCGAAGGGTGTAATATCCACCATGAATAGCGGCGAGATCAGTACGTTCCTGTTTACTGATTTGGGAGTTGATAGCCTCTAGTCCAAATAACCATAAAAGATCCTCGTTCCATGGGCCATCATCAAAACGTTTTTTTTCGTCAAAATAGAAGCTCAACGATTGCAGAATAGGGCGGTAATCAGAATAGCCGCAGTTACTGAGTGGCAGAACCAACGCACCGTCATTTTGTCCGTAATTTGGGACCTGACCGGTCTCGCTATCTTGAAGTTGATATAGAAATTCAGTAGCGTGCTGAATCCTCTCTTTTACCTTCTTGCTCAACGGAACATTATAAATATCACCCAGCCGCATCGACCACAAATAGACATGCAGCATAAGGCGGTGATAGTTTAGTGAATGCTGGGAAAAAGAACCGTCCTCATATATCAATTCAACAGCTAATCTTTCAAGAATCTGCTTTCCTTTACTCGACCATCTTTGAGCCGAAGAAAATTCAGGAAAAAGAAGACCGATAGTCCATAAGCCAAGAGACTCGCTCATACCGTGATTATTCTGCTGGCTTAAAGCATACGCGATATTCTTTTCAATTCTTTCGCCGGATACAGCGATCATTTGTGTCAAAAAAACAACTCGTTCCGGCGTCGTTGCTTTTGCATCAAGAAAACCATATAAACCAAAACACCATGCCATAATGCGAAAACTAATCTCTTGTCCGCATTTCCAGTTAACACCCTTGTTCGGCGGATTATTTTTTCGCCAGTCTTCAACCAATTCCCAAAACATTTCCGCATAGCGTTCATTACCCGTACGCCAATAGGCGCGGACAAGAGTATAAACAAAACCAAAGCGGTTCGGTTCCCAAATTATTTTTATATCACCATACTCAAAATCACCGATCTGACTCCAATGAACGTTCCCAGAAACCAATTGTCCAGTAAAAACATTCTTGTGCCAGTTTGGTGGAAATCCAACTGATACGGCTTTATGCCCAAAGTATTCAAATTCCCCATGCTCAATCCGATCTGACACTTGGATAGGCGATACATTGTTTTTGTCCCACTTAACAAGAAGCGATTGATAAGTGGTTCTATCAGATATGTTGAAAAAAAAACGGTGACAAGAAGCTCGCCGATATTCAAAATATCTCAACGAATCGTATAGAGATTCATCGTGAATAAAATCTGTTAGAGGTTTCGATTCCCAATCACAGGAAGGAATTTGATATCGGCAAATTCCAAGACGTAAACGAATAATGTAAAAAAGTCTTCCGAATAGCCACTTGGGACCAAAGTAACGGAGTAGGTAGTATACGAACGCAATCCGGCGTCTAAGCATGAATTATGATGATGAATTGAGTATTGCTTCGGCGATTCGGTCTCCCGCCTTACCGTCCCAAAGGGGAGGGATTGAACCTAGTTTAGGATTTCCATTCAGAATCTCATTCACTTGATGTTTTAAAGAATCTAGATCCGCGCCGACAAGAATGTTCGTTCCCATTGTCACAGTGACAGGCCGCTCTGTATTCTCACGAAGGGTTAGACAAGGAACGCCCAGATAAGTTGTCTCTTCCTGAATGCCACCCGAATCGGTAAGTACAAAAGTCGCGTGCCGTTGCAGTGCTAGAAATTCAAGGTAGCCAAGTGGATCAACCAAGCACAAACGCTCGTTTTTTGGTTCTATGTCATACATTCGAAAACGTTCACGCGTTCGCGGATGAACAGGAAAAAGGACAATAAGTTCTTCACTTATTCCATCCAGGACTTCAATAATGGAGGAAATTCTCGATGGATCATCTACGTTTGAGGGCCGATGCAAAGTAACGAGACCATACGGTCTATCGTTAGTGAGATTGTGTATCTTACCGTTTTCCCAAAGTATCTCAGCGTTTGGAAGAAGACGAATCAAAGTGTCAATCATAACATTGCCGACCAGATGAATCTTTTCCTGAGAAATTCCTTCTCGCATCAGGTTTTCGTTGGCGTCAGGAGACGGTGTTAAAAGCAAATCCGCAAGTTGATCTGTCACTAGACGGTTAATTTCTTCAGGCATTGTGCGGTCGAACGAACGGAGACCTGCTTCGACGTGAGCTAACGGTATTCCCAGTTTTGCGCACACTAGCGACGTGGCAACTGTCGAATTGACATCTCCATAAACCAACACCCAATCGGGTGAATAATCTAGCAATGTCTTTTCCATCCGCAACATGATCTGAGCCATTTGCACTGCGTGGGAACCGGATCCGACCTCAAGGTTGATATCGGGCTTAGGAATTTCCAGCTGGTCAAAAAAAAGCATTGACATATTGTGATCGTAATGCTGCCCCGTATGAACAAGCGTTTGCATGACACCATTCCGCTTCTGAAAGGAACTCATGACAGGAGCAACTTTCATAAAATTGGGCCGGGCACCGACAACATGTAATATACACATAAGATTAAGGCTAGACTATTCTTTTAGGATTGAGAACCGTTCGCTACCTCAAGTGTCACCTTGGTCACTTCACAAATTTCTTCAAACGGTATAGGGGAATCAACCCCGTTTTTCACAGCATTCAAGAAGGCTTGGACTTCATCAAAATGTCCCTTATCTTGACGCCAAAGATTCATTTTCTTAAATCCAGGCCATCCAAAACCGCGGAGTTTGCGGAAATTATCCAATTGAAGCACACGACCTCCACAAAACACCTCTAAACGCTCTTTCGGAAAGGATTTATGCCCATTAGCAAGGTAATGAATTGCACCGATGGAACCATCTGCGAAATAAAGCGTGATCATCGCCTTGTCTTTCAACAAATCCCCCCCCATGTAAGAAGTGTGAAAATCCGTGATTTTGTGTCCCACTAGAAAACGGAGTAAATCGATGAAATGGCAGGCCTCTCCGATGATTCTACCCCCTCCAACGTTGCGATCTTGCGTCCAATGATTTGATGGAATCATGCCTGCGTTCACAGTCAGTACAAAGGATTTTGGTTCTTTTACACGATTAAGGAGACCCTTCATTTGCTGTGTGAGTTTGGCAAATCGACGGTTAAATCCCACCATCAAGGTTTGTCCAGAACCATTTTTGAGGTTTGATACATAAACCGATTGGATTTCATCAAGTTCTTCCTGCGTTAACGCAAGAGGTTTTTCTACAAATACGTGTTTTCCCGCCTGAAGGGCCTGACAGACAAGACGCGCATGACTGTCATGGCGTGTGGCAATGACTACGGTATTGATCCGGTCATCCGCAAAGATACTCGAAGGATCTGTCGTTAGAACGGAAAAATCAAATTTCCTGCCATAATGTGCGGTCGAAGCGCTGCCCGAAGTGCATAACATCTCAAGAGCCGCACCGGATTTTTTGAATGCTGGCATCAAAATCCTGCTGGCGAAATTTCCCGCACCAACAAATCCGACAACCGGTTCTGACGCATCTAAGCTCACTCGCTCGCCAGATACACGCTGGACCGTAGTAAGCATCAAATCCGAGCTTGGTTTGTCAGTAGTTTTCTCATACTCAAGAAGAATCCCCAAAGATGGTTCATCGCTTGCTAAAAGAGAATACGCTTGTTGGACTTCACTAAATGGGAATCGATGTGAGATTAGTTCATCTGCACGAAGAGTACCCCTGGCAAACTGGTCAAGTATAGCCTCAAAATTCCGTTTTTCAGTCCATCGTACGTATCCGATTGGGTAATCATGACCTTGGTCTTCATACTTCGGATCATATCGACCAGGTCCATACGAACATGATACCTGGAATGTCAATTCTTTTTCATAGAAGTCCGAGCGATTAAGTTGAAGACCTGTCACACCCACTAAAATAATCCGACCGCGTTTTCGGCACATTAGCGCAGCCTGATGGACCGGTTCGTTGCTCTTCGTCGCTGCTGTAATCAGCACCCCATCCACACCTCTACCTTTCGTAAAAGCTTCCGCGGCAGCAATGGGATCTTCACCTCTCGATATATCGACAATTTCTGCACCAAATTTTTGTGCAAGGCTTAGACGCGAAGCATCGACATCAATCCCCAACACCTGACAGCCATTAGCCCGCAGAAGTTGAACAGTCAGAAGGCCGATGAGGCCTAGCCCCGTAACAACAAAAGTCTCACCTAGAGTAGGAGAAGCCAAACGAATCCCCTGTAAAGCAATTGAACCGATAATCCCAAAAACAGCTGATTCCGGAGATACCGAGCCAGGAATTCGAGCACAAAGATTCTTGGGAGCACACACTACTTCAGCGTGTGGACCATTTGAGAGGACTCGATCACCTTTCGCGAACTCCTCTACACCTTCTCCCACATCCAGGACAACACCAACATTTGAATACCCCAAGGCCAGCGGTTCATCTAATTTGCTACGGACCGCGTCCATTGTGGTATACAATCCATCCGTTTTGATTTTATCACACACCATGCGGACTTTTTCTGGTTGCTTGCGAGCCTTACTGAGAAGATTGGATTTCCCGAATTCTACAAGCATCCGCTCAGTACCGGGGGAAACGAGGCTATACTCAGTTCTAATGAGTAGATGTTTCGGCTTCAGAGACGGACATGGCAATTCAATCAAATCAATTGTTCCTCGGTTCAGTTCCTGGAGAATTTGTTTCATGAAAGCATATCTACAATTTATATATTGTTCGACAGTAGTACAAATTACTCGCAAAATTTACATAATTATCTTTTTTTACACTTGATTGTTTGCAAAAGGGCAAGAACCGTATTATAAGTAACAAGTTATATTTATATCTTACAGTTTGAATTAGTGTATTTGTCATCCTAACAATACACTGTACGAATATAAATTCAGTTAATAAGAATACTATCACATACCTAATCGGAAAATAGAGTAATATATGTCCGTCTTATCTCCTCTTGGCTTTCTATTATTGAATATTTGTAATCGTCAACATCATGAGTATTATTTGCAATACTCGTAATACTCACATCCAACAATGAATACAATTCCTTATCATTGTTTGTGGAATATACATAAATTCCACGCTCCCTTTCACATGCGTCAGTCGCGATAACAATCTTACCCATTATAGTAGCGTCAGCTGTAGCAATTCCGAATGAATCAATCGAATGAGTACGAGCATATATATCAATCTGTTGAATTATTCGAAGAAATTGTGATTGCGTAAGGTCTTCCTGTACAAGTAGAATATTTGAATATTTTGCATCAAAAGTTTCAAGCATACGCATATAAGTAACATCGTGAGTACCGTAAATGCAAATGATAAGACCAACGTCTGGACGGTGAGAAACATATTTGCATAAGCGATGATACTGCCCATAGCGTTGTCCGTATCCACTACACAAAATGTTAACTTTGCACGTTTGCAGAAAACTTTTAATGTAAGATGGAATGGTGGAGAAACATTTTATATCTCCTAGTAAAGGAGGAACGTAGCTGTTTCTATTTACAAGTTTTATTGTATCCAAATATAACTTATTTTTATAAAACTCTTGTTGTTTCTGATTGATATAGAATACACGATCGAATCTTTTTATAGATGATTTAATCACATATCTCACAAGTGTGCTATATTCGTTATACCTGCCTTCAAGTTCACCATGATGGAGCAACAAGTACCATTTAGCGTATCTCTTTGGTAGAATTTTACATAGTATCAAGGAAAAGGGGGCTGAGAAATTGAAATAGATGATCTCACTCTTCGACAATAGTATCTTCATATAAAGCCATGGAACTCTGAGAATATTCCTTGGACAAACCGAATGGCGGATATTCAAATCAGTCATGAATAATTTATTATCAGATGGATATAAATCAATCACTTCATCAATCATATGCGCGCATACATTACAAAAACGATATATATAAGTAGAAATTCCACCGACAGGCGGAGGTATTGCACCGACAATTGACACTTTTATCATATTTATTTTTTCTGTTTTTTGTTTTTATATAACATATTTAATTTTTCTTACAATATAATGTTTTTAACAAATACTTATTTTTCCTATAGATGGGGTAATTATATTCTATCGTCTAGTAAACTAAATCTTCATTTTACACGTGCAACGATACGCAACTTTTCGAATACAATCTTATAATAAGCCAAACTTGCGAACAATACATTACTTGTTATTGAATATGTTATATTAGGCTGTGAGAAGTTGCCTATACTTATACCAATTATTGCAACATAGATAAAAAAAGAGATTTTTCTCTTATATGTGTCAACAGAAAATAAATTTAATATCGCTATTTTTAATAGTTGCAAAAAAAATAACCAAAATACAATCAATCCAATCAGACCACTTTTGTACCAAATTTCCAAGTACTGTTGATGTGGTGTATTGTAACCACCTGTTTTGACCATAAATCGATCATCGGTGAATGGAATAAATCCATATCCCCATAACGGACTTTCAAAAATCTTTTCTAGCGCACTATGCCAAATATGTATTCTTCCACTCAAAGTTGGGTCACTTAACGCATACGAATAACGATATTCTAAAAGATTTAGTTCCTTGCGAAATTTTGTTTCAATATTCACACTATTACAACTCAATAATAGTACAACTAAAGTTCCAACAACAAAAAAGTTTGTCAGTGGAACAATATAAAATTGTTTTATCTCAGCCAGATAGAGAGCAGTGATTAGATATTGCAATAAAAGTATAGTAATACCTACCCCAAGAACCACCCACGCCGCGCGTGAAAAAGTGAGGATAGCTACTAGGATACCCATTGATCCCACAATAACATCAATAAAGAATATAAATACATTTCTTTCATGGAGTAAGTGAGCCAGGATAAAGAAAACAAGTAATACAAGACGGCCCGGTAAAAAGTCCCGTTTTGAATTTCATCTGAAATACTGTTACAGC
>CAYPPG010000117.1:0-12687 GCA_964412555.1 uncultured bacterium | reverse complement strand
GCTGTAACAGTATTTCAGATGAAATTCAAAACGGGACTTTTTACCGGGCCGTCTTTTCTCATTATGATTTTGCTCAATAAAACCGGTGGTTTTCGTCCACCCTCTGTCCACCCTTTGGGGGGATTTTAATGGCTCGTAAGGGTGTTTAAGGGTATCATTCCATTTTTTTATCGGTTTCGAAAAGGCCTGATAATACCTGATTTAGATCGAACTTCCGCGTAGTTCCACCATTGCCGCCTTCTATTCCCAAGCTGAGGGTCGCGGGTTCGAACCCCGTCTCCCGCTTTCCCTAAACCACATAAAAACAATAATTTATACAATTTGACTTTTCTCATTGACCGAGCATTTTCTCTGTTTTGTCATGATTTGGTCTAGCTGAGAGCTACACCGTTTGCTACACCAACATATTTTTCTCAAAATAAATCGAACAAACAACGGCACTTATTGAAACAGACCTTCAGTTAAACGAGCTGATGGTCTGAAGAAAAAGGCTATTTGTCAAAATTCAACACAGTATTCGACTTCCACAATCGCACTTTTCAACCTCTGATAGTCCTGGATTCGTAATGAAATACGACTTGATCGGTTTAGCAAGATCATCTAATATATTTCTCGACATAACTTGATGTGGTGACCGCCATCTTGCGGTTGAAAAGGGAAGCCGGTGAGAATCCGGCGCGGTCCCGCCACTGTAACCGGGAACGAAACCTCATAAGCCATTATTCGCGGAAGCGAATGAGAAGGCGAGGGAGTAGATGGATAAGTAAAGCCCGGAAGTCAGGAAACCTGCCTTATCAAGGATTGTCACCTCTTCGGGAATTGAGAGCGTGGCTTCTAACTCAGAAATCGAATGCTCCCAGTTCACCCTCCGGTGACTGGGTTTTTATTTTTGAATTTCTGTCAAACGAATACCCTCCTCTTATTCCTGAATACACTTTTTAAGGAGATTCAACATGAAACGAGTATGGCTAGGTGTATTTGGGTTGATTGTATTGTTGCCGTTCACCGCATTGGCTTCGAGCAAGGCTGGATTGGTCATCCAAAATTCGACAGGCGAAGTGATAACGCGCTGTGTCGAGTTTGAAGAGGAAATGATCTCAGTGGATGAGCTGTTGATTCGGTCTGGTTTTCAGTTAGTGACAGAACAAAAGTCGTGGGGAACATCGGTCAGATATATTCATGACGACGGCGTCCAAGCAGGAGAAAGTCATCCGGATGGATGGTTCTGGAATTTCTATCAGCATGACGGAAGCGATTGGGTTATGTCGGATGTCGGAGTTTCCTCGGCAGAAGCAAGGGATGGAACCATTTTTGGCTTTGTTTTCGGCCCATGGGATGAAGTGAAACCACCGCAAAAAACGTTCGCCGACGTTTGCGAAATCATCAGTTTAGCTGGCTTAGTCATTGATCACAGCGATGGTCAGCGCGTTATCCGCGTGGTGGAATTTCCTGGTGAAACCATAACGGGCATTCAATTACTGCAAAAAAGCGGTTTGGATTTGATCACAAGCGAAAGTTCTTGGGGAACCAGTATCTGTTCGATTGACGGGGAAGGCATGCCTGCGGATGACTGTTTTGGTGATCCGGAAGGCCGCTATTGGAATTACAACGTCCTTGATGAAAACAATGAATGGTTTAGTTCTCCAGTGGGCGCCAGCAACGCGGTCGTTTATGACAATGATGTGTTTGGATATTTCTATGCCGTTTGGGGCTCGGTTCAACCTCCGGCGGTCCGCGATGAAATCCTTGGGCAAACATCGAACGTTTCCGGCTGGGAATTTATGAGATAGCAACATGGCGAAGATAATTCAAACCTTTTTTATATGGCTTCTCGCGTTCCTTTGCCTTGATGTAAATGCACAGGAATTCGACGACGAATTTGTTGTATACACGAGCGAATCTGTCGTTGAATTCGCCAGGAATACGAGAGGTTCGGTTGGGATTGATTCCTCTGGACGGATTCACCTCGTTTATGGCATGCCTGATGAATCAACCAATCCGCCAAACAATCAAATTCTTTATCAAGTCATCGAAAATCATGAGGCGTCTTCCCCCGTCCGAGTCGATAGCGGCTCATTGGGTGGGGGAAGACACCCTTCTCTTGCGATCGACGCCAATGACGCGGCGCATGTGGTTTGGCAGGATTACCGACATACCACATCGGCGGGAAATTACATTGACAATGTTGAGATCTATTACGACCAAAAGTCTGTTACCGGTTCGTTTTCACCATCCGATATCCGTATAACGACGACTAACGCCGGTCATCAAGGCGATAACGGTTACGTTCCTCAGATCGTAGTCGGACCGGATAATCGTTTGCACGTCTCCTGGTATGATTTCACAAGTAACGGAAACAACGCTGAAATATATCTCGTTAGCGCGGATGAGAATGGCGTCTTCCCTGATCAGGAAGGGATCGAGTCATTTCGGGTCACATCGGTTGAGCAGAATCCGGATAATTTTACGTCCAATTGGTTGCCCGATCTTGCGGTGATGCCGAATGGTTCGGTTTTCGTGATTTGGGGATTCCTTCGCGGATGGCAAGGCGCGTTTCAACTGCAAGGATTAACCGCTGCCGCTGATGGGAGTTTATCTCCCGTCGCAATCATTGCGGATAAAGGAGGGCGGTTTAACGATCCCGCGAGGTTGGCCGCCGATTCCGAAGGAAATCAAGTTGTTGTTTCGCCAGAATATGTGGATGGATTATACCGGATCAACCTGCACTACAAACCATCAGGAGAAGAATGGCGCGGGCCGCTCGTTGTGAATGATGGAACACTCAGCGCGTCACAGCCATGCGCGGCTTTTCTGGCGCCGGATGAGTTGGTTGCCGTTTGGCAGGAGGATGTGGGCGGCATCCATCAAATCGCCATCGCTCATGTTAACCCGAAAACAATGGAAGTCAGTCATCGCGATATCTTGAGTCAATTTGATCAAGACGCGCGAACCCCTTCGATTTCAGTTCATCCATTGACTGGAAAAATCGCAGTTGCGTGGATAGAACATGGATGGGATGGGGCTTATTCCATCAAGGCGCGTTCAACCGATGGAACTGACATCGATCATTGGCTTCTCTATTGAAACGAATCGAGACTTCAGTTCTAATGAAGCATTATAAACATGGCGGTGATCGTTATTCATTCGCGAGGCAATACAGTTTTGACTCGAGCGAGATAATCGATTTTAGCGTAAACACATGGCCGTATGAGGTTCCAACTGGTTTGCATGAATGCCTTGTGAATGAATTAAGAAATATCTCACGCTATCCAGATATTCATGCTGATCGATTTTGTAAGGCTGTCTCCACGTTTCATGATGTGCCTTGTGAGTGTATTGTTCCCGCCGCAGGTTCGGTTCAATTGATTTACGCGCTTTGTTCAAGCCCTGGATATTCTGGAGCGATAACTTTTGAACCGACCTTTAATGAGTATCGGCGCGCCGCCGAGGTTTTTCAAAAGACGCATACATCTGTTTTTAGTCTCTCGCCGGCGAATTATGACATACAATTCACATCAATCGAAACACTTCTCCAGCCGCATCAATTGATTTTTCTGTGTCATCCCAATAACCCAACAGGAACGCCAATCGTCTCAAACACGATTCAAGAAATACTCAAACAAGCAGAGCAAAAGAAGTGTTTGCTGGTGGTCGATGAAGCGTTTATCGATTTCCTTCCGGATTGTTCTGTGGCTTATTTGATTGAGCGCCACAAAGACGTGATCGTGTTACGGTCGCTCACGAAATATTTCGGGTTGGCGGGTTTGCGTGTTGGTTATGCGCTCGCTCATCCTGAGACGGCGGAATGGATCTCCCGACTACTCCCTCCATGGTCTCTTAATGCATTGGCTTTATGCGCCGGAGAGTGGGCGCTAAACCATTCAGATTATTTTGATTGTCAAAAAGATTCGTGGCTAAAAGAAACCCGGCGAATGATGAATGCGTTAAAAAAACACAAAGATATAGAAGTCTATCCATCCGCGACAATATTTTTTCTCTTTCGGGTTTCTAACAGAAAGAAAGCTAATAAGTTTTTTTCTTATCTTGGACATAAAGGCATGATGATTCGCCATTGCAACGATTATTCAGGTTTGGATCAAACGTTCTTTCGTATTGGATCCAAAACTCAAAACGAAAACGAACAATTTTTAAATACTGTAGATGAGTTTTTCTCACGGAAAACGGAATGCCGGATTACTCTGTGATTCTCATTGCATTGCTTTTGGATCTCATGTTGGGCGATCCACGATGGCTGCCCCATCCCGTGAGATGGATGGGATGGTGCATAACGAAGTTTGAATCGTATGTACGAAGCAAACGATGCCCTCTGAAAATGGCGGGAGTACTCCTCGCGGTTGGATTGCCTGCCTGTGTTTGGCTTTTGGCTTTTATTACACTGAGTGTTGCTGGGTATTTCTCATCATTTCTCCGAGGGATGCTGGAAATCTGGCTGGTATATCAATGCGTTTCCGTACGTGGGCTCATTGATGAGACGCGAAAGGTTTATAACGCGCTGCAGACTGAGGAAATTGAACAGGCCAGACAACATTTATCGATGATCGTGGGGCGGGATACGGATCACTTGAACGGATCAGAAATAGCACGCGCCACTGTGGAGACTATTGCGGAAGGGAGCGTTGATGGCGTTAGTTCACCTATCTTTTGGGCTGCCATAGGAGGAGCCCCATTGGCAATGGCTTTCAAAGCGGTTAGTACACTAGATTCGATGGTAGGTTATAAAAACGAGCGGTATGAAGATTTTGGCTGGGCATCCGCCAAACTGGATGACATCGCCAATTGGATTCCCGCCCGGTTATCAATCATCATCATTCCAATCGCGGCTTTATTTACTGGTCAAAACGCTCGCCGATCTTTTCGAGTTGGAATCCGAGATAGGTTAAAGCACTCTAGCCCGAACGCGGGACACGCTGAAGCAGCCTATGCAGGAGCATTCAATGTTCAGTTAGGTGGACCAAGTACTTATCAAGGCCATGTTAGCAATAAACCGATTCTGAATTCGAATGGTTATTCAGTTCAACAAGACCATATTATCCGTGCGTGGAAATTATTATTTGTTTCATCTATGATTTTAATTCTCTTTTATAGTATTCTTTGTTACCTAAACCTGATTTTTCTTTAATGGAATGCAGGAAAAAATGGATGATAATCACTAATCATTTTCCTTCATTTCTTGACAATGAAGAACACGTCATTATTATTAAGACGAGTTGAAAAGGATCAGGGAAGCCGGTGAGAATCCGGCGCGGTCCCGCCACTGTTACCGGGAACGAAACCTCATAGGCCATTGTTCGTGTTCACGAATGAGAAGGCGAGGGAGTAGGAAACATCGGCCCGGAAGTCAGGATACCTGCCCTTTGCAACGCAACACCGAAAGCCGACCGAGGAGAAGGCTGTTGGGTTGGATAACTCTCTTCTTACCCGCCAAATTCTACTTCTTCGGTTGAGTCGCTTTTTCGCTTTCGGTTCATTTTAACCGAAGGAGTATCGCGGATTGTACTCTTTACACCACAAGGGCCATCATGGTGGCTTTACATTAATTGAATTATTAGTTGTTGTAGCGATTATTGGAATTCTCGCATCAATTATTTCTGCAAACTATATACAGGCAATTGAACGAGCGGACCGGGCGGCTTGTCAGCAAAACCTGCGAACGATTCACACCGCTTTGAATGCATACCGGCTGGATTACAATCGTTTTCCGCCCGCGGATGGTATTGCCGATGTTGTGCCGCACCCCGATCAAACCGCGTGGGGATGCGGCCCATCGGCCAATGGCTACTGGAGCGGTGTCTCTCTCCTTTTGGTAAAATTTGGTTATTGTCAAGAATCCAGTTTGTATTGTCCCGCCTTAAAACGCCAACACTCCCACTCTATTGAAGCATGGCCCAGTTGCAGGGATACGGAATTTTCCGGCAAGATGGTTCCTCAATGGCGCTTTCTACGGTACGCCTATAATGCGGCGGCCACTGATGTTGGAGGATACGAAGGCGGTGATAACAATATTGAAAAAGATTGGGATAGCGGCGTATGGCTTGTCCGTTGCATGAGCGTTGATATTGGCCAGTTCTATCCTGAGAGAGATATCCGGTTCCCTTTCCGCATCAAACAAGACGAAGACAATCCCAATTTAACCTGGTATGGCGAGTATGAATTAACCATTCACGGGACGATCCGTGAACGCGCCGTTCAACTGGTCCGGAACTGAAAGGAAAGATTTGAATGAAATCACTTATAGCTATTTTTCTTACGATTGTTTGGGTGATTCAAGCGAACGCACAGATTGATATCCCGGTTTTTGATGATCTTCAACCGCTGACATCATCCGAATTTGATGTGGAATTATCCCGTAACACACGGGGATCAATGATGTTTGACTCAAACGGGATTCTCCATTTGGTTTACACGGAACGAGTGGAAGGAAGTTCAGATATTGGTTCGTCCGGTTTTATGTATTATCAAAAACAGACCGGCGGTCAATGGTGTGAACCTCTTGCCATACGGAGCGATACAGGGCAACAGGGCGTTTTCAACCATGGCGGGAATCCTTCTTTATATGTTTCTAGAGATGGCTCGGTCAACTTTGTATGGCACGATTACCGGAACAGCACAACGCCCAGCGGTCTGAACAATGTCGATATCTATTTCAGGCGATTATCTCCATCGGAGATTTTTGAAAACCCAGAAATTCAAATCACATCTCACAGCGAAAACCAATACCGACCAAAAATTTTCGGAGTGCCGGACGGACGCATTGCATTGGGATGGTATGATTTTCTGCGTGCTGAAGGCCCGGATTTCCTTCTCACGATATCCAATCCATCAGGACAATTTGATACGGCGGAATCATTCGAGACGCGCCTGGTGGAGGATGCAAATATCGATAAGGAACCCATACCCGGTTCTCATTTTTTTCTTGGTGTTGTGATTCCTCAATTTGAATTTGATTCGCAAGGGCAATTGCATGCGGTGTGGACAACCGGATTCGTCGATGCGCAAGGCACCCTGAATTATGGTCTCATGCCTTCGTTACCAGACCGGTCCATGAATCCTGTATTTCGGATCAGCGAACACGGAAGCGGTTTTTTTGATCCGCCGAAAGTGCGAATCGATCAAAACGACACGGTTTGGATTTTATGGATAGAACGTGTGGAAAGTAAATTTCATAACATTTGGCTTACATGGAAAACGGCCTCAGATATTTCATTTCATGATCCTATCCCCCTCACGGAGTACGACATTCCGGGCATGGTTGAATATCCAGACATTGCCATCGCTCCCGATGGAGTGGTGTACATCGTTTGGGCGGACAAACGAGAAGGTGAATGGGATTTGTATCTGAAAGCGTACGATCCCGCAGCTAACCATTTATCAAATGAAATCCGAATAACCGACGAATGGGAATATGCCGACACAAGGCCTTGTATTGACATAAGCGAACAAGGGGAAATTGCAATTGTCTGGCAACGAACACAAGAAGGCAATACCGATCTGTTCTACCTGCAATCAACAATAGAAACAGCAGTGAAAAACTGGAGGTTTTTTGAGTAATGTCAATCAAAACGATGGATGAATTACGTGAGCAAGTTCCTCAGCCGCCTCGCGAACGGCGGCAAGGGCTACTCATGGTGAATACAGGCAATGGTAAAGGGAAAACATCCGCTTCGCTGGGCTTAGCTTTCAGGGCGCTTGGTTGGAATTGGAACGTTCGCATCATTCAGTTCATCAAGGGTAAATGGCAAACCGGCGAAAAGCGAATCAGCGATTGCCTGCCGTTGGATATCGAACTCTACCCAATGGGAGATGGATTCACGTGGGATACAAAGAATCCCGAACAGGATATCAAAACATCAGAAGGCATTTGGTCTTTCGCCAAAGAAAGTATTGAAAAAGCGGAACACGATTTAGTGATTCTGGATGAAATCAACTACATCTTTGGATTGAACTACCTTGCCATTGAACCCGTCATAGATGTTTTAAAGAACCGACCACCTTGGATGCATGTGATCTGCACTGGCCGGGATGCGCCCACAGCGTTGATCGAAGCCGCCGACCTTGTATCGGAAATCAAAGAAATCAAGCATCCATTCAAGGCTGGAATCAAAGCGCAGCGGGGCATCGAGTTTTGAACTGCTCTGATAGGGATTCTCATAAAGCTACGGCAATCTGTATTTGGGGAACAGCCTCAAATGTAGGGAAAAGTTTATTCGCGGCGGGCTTGGGCCGCCTGCTTTGCAATCGCGGGTATTCGGTAGCGCCGTTCAAAGCCCAGAATATGTCGAACAATTCGGCGGTGACCGTGGAAGGCGGCGAGATCGGCCGGGCGCAGGCCTGCCAAGCAGAAGCGTGCCGGATTCCCGTTTGCAACGATCTCAACCCCTTATTGTTGAAACCCACCGGCGATAAAAAGTCTCAAGTCGTCCTGCACGGAAAGGTTTCCGGTTCAATCGGCTCCGATTTTGGGATGACGCGTCTCGACGAATTTAAAATGCGGATCGCCGAAAGTTATGATCGGCTCGCCTCTTCATTCGACGTCATCCTGATCGAAGGCGCTGGCGGGTGCGCTGAACTCAATCTCAGGCATCGCGATTTAGCCAATCTATGGATTGCGAAATACGCCGATGCGCGTGTAATTCTGATATCGGATATCGAACGCGGTGGAATTTTCGCCTCCATGCTAGGAACAATCGATTTGCTGAAACCCGATGAACGGGAACGCATCATCGGTTTGGTCGTAAACAAGTTTCGTGGTTGTAAAGAAATATTTAAAGAGGGTCTAAGTATTCTGGAACAGCGTTCGGGAAAACCAATTCTGGGCGTCTTGCCATTTATACACGATCATTACATGCCCGATGAAGACAACGCTTCATTTGAAGCAAGACTATTTCAGCCAACGCGGAGCGGCGAAGATATAATTCGTGTTGGCGTAATTATGCCGCCCCATGTTTCAAACATTACCGACGTTGAGCCTTTAATCGCCGATCCACGCTTTCAAGTTCAGACATTATATGCCCCTCTCGATGATGAGTTTGATATTCTCATACTCCCCGGTTCCAAGAATGTGATCGATGATTTGACGGAATTAAAGCGGCGCGGTTTCGAGGAATATATAAATAAACATAAAGCGCGGCAGGGATTAACAATAGGTATTTGCGGCGGCTATCAAATGCTGGGCCGTTCCATTATCGATCCTGAAGGCATTGAATCGCAACGGGGAGAGATGGAAGGGTTTTCCCTGCTTCGCATCAAAACGGAACTGGTTCCCGCTAAGGTCACGGAAAATGTACAAGGGATTCTCGTGGGAACTTCAATTCAACTATCCGGTTACGAAATCCATTGTGGACGGACGAATGGAGAGGATACGGCCCGCCCTCTCCTCGAAATTCATTCCGTTCAAGGAAAATCATCTCACCGAGTTGATGGAGTTGTTTCGGAAAACGGGCGAATTTGGGGAACGTACCTTCATGGGCTCTTCGATAATGAAGGAATACGCGATTCTCTATGTCAGCGTTTTAACAATTACGAAAAGCATGAAAATAGGAAGCATGATCCCTATGAAGTCATTGCATCCGTATTGGCGTGTCACCTAAATCTCGATCCCATTTTTAACGTAATCGATTCGATATCGCTGTCCCAATTATAAAGGATAAAAAATATGTTCTCCCGGGTATACTATTTAATAATTGTATTGACCGTAACCATTTCGGTGCAATCCTATGCAGCCGAAAACAATCACCGCATCGTTTCTTTAGCCCCATCCAATACAGCAAAAGCCAGAGATTTAGGACTGGGTAATTGTCTCGTAGGAATGACCAAGTTTTGTTCAAGACCTGATAACGCGACGGATGCTGTTGTTATCGGTACGTTGTCTCACCCAAACCTTGAATTGATTGCAACTTTAAATCCGACCTTGATTTTAGGCGATGTCGAATCGAACAGGCCTGAAACGCTCGACCGCCTGGAAGTGTTAGGCTTGAATGTTTTACGCTTGGGACCTTCACAAAATCTGGAAACTATTATCCGGGATTTCAAAATCATCGCTGAAGAAACCAACCGGGAAAAAGCCGCGGAACAATACATATCGAAACTGGAACAACGACTTGAGTTCATATGCAATGCCTTAAAGGACATAAAACCCAAGCGTGTTTACGTTGAGGTCTGGCCGAAACCTTTAATGACAGTATCCCGGCAAGGATTTATCCATCATGTGGTGGAAATGGCAGGTGGAGTAAACGTTTTTGCAGATGCGCCAACCGCTTACCCGCAGATATCCTTAGAATCCGTCATCTCTCGAAAACCTGAAGCCATTTTGATCCTTACTCATTCGTTGATCGACGATTCGCGAGTGCAGCGTTATAGAGAATTCGAGGATTTCGATGATGTGATTATTAAACAAACCGATGCCTCTGAACTGTCGCAACCCAGTTTGTCGTCTTTTCTGAAATCTACGGAATACTTTCTCAAAATCATTCATCCAGATGTATCCTTGGATTTCAAAGAGCCGCCATTGAAAGAAGATACCGCGAAGCAGAAATAATGACAAAAAGATCTATTACCTTTTTTACTCTCTTATTTATCGTTTGCGCCGGATTCGCAATCCATATCGCTTCAGGCCCGGCTAATTTCTCGTTTCATGATTTATGGAATGGCATTCTGGATCCATCCAATTCAGCAGGGAGAATTATTTGGAAGTTACGCTTGCCTCGCGCCGTGTATGGAATGATATTGGGAGCAGGTTTAGCTGTCTGCGGACTCTCTCTACAAGGACTGTTTCGCAACCCATTGGCCGAACCATTTACCCTTGGCATATCGAGCGGAGCGGGATTTGGAGCGGTGTTCGCTATTGTGATCGGCGTTTCGTCCGGTATTCTGGTGTCCGCGTTCGCTTTTATTGGAGCGATTGCCGTCACATTACTGGTTTTTATCCTCGTTCAGCGAACCTTGTTCTCGCAAACCGCGTTGATTCTATGCGGCGTCATGGTGGGCTATTTTTTTCAATCTGCATTGATGTTGCTCGTTGCATTATCTCCAAGCAACCGTGCACATGGAGCCATGATGTGGTTATTGGGCGATTTGGGTTCCGCTCCGATAGATATGTTGGCAACGACGGCATTTCTTTGCGCCATCGGCTGCGTCGTTTTGATGTGCCAGGCGTCCGCTCTTGATTTGCTAGCCATGGGAGAAGAAAAAGCTTCATCATTAGGAATTAACATATCATCATTGCGTCGAACCGTTTTTTTTAGCGCCAGTTTGGTTACGGGAACCTGCGTCGCTGCGATGGGGGTTGTCGGATTCGTCGGTCTAATTATTCCTCATGCGCTGAGAAACATCATCGGCCCCAAACATGCAGTCCTTTTTCCTTTGTGTATCCTGGGGGGAGCCTCGTTCGTTCTGGTTTGCGATTTCGCGGCTAGAACAGTGCTGTCTCCAATTGAACTGCCACTGGGCGTTATAACCGGTTTGATCGGCAGCGTTACCTTTTTGTGGATTTTTATACGGAAAGGAGCGTAATATGTTAAACATCGGCAATCTATCCATTAAATTGAATGATTCGCTCATACTCGATTCCATCGACTTAACGATTTTGCCGGGAGCGATTTGCTCCATCGTCGGCCCAAATGGCGCAGGAAAAAGCACGTTGCTCAGAACTCTAGTAGGTCTCCTTTCACCTCATCAAGGATCGATCATCTACGAGAATACCAATATACTTCAAGTAAACAGTAAAACTCGCGCACGTTCGATCGCTTATCTGCCTCAATCCATGCCTGGAAATCAACGATTTCCTGTATACGACTTTGTCGCACTGGGCAACTATCCGCGAGCGGGATTCGACGATCCACAAGAATTGCGAGAGCGTATCGAGAATGCTTTACGAGTATGTCAAATTGAAGCGTTTCGCTCGCGCGAGGTTTCTTCGTTAAGCGGTGGAGAGCGTCAGCGTGTGTATTTAGCGCAGGTCATCGTTCAGAAAACTCCGATTATTCTTTTGGATGAGCCGACCGTTTTTCTCGATTTAAAGCACCAAGTATTGTTTGAAGATATCTTGTTGCAATTGAAAGATGAAAACAAACACATTATTTATGTCTCACACGATTTGCATTCCGCCCGACGCATCGCGACTCATATTGTGGCGCTCAAGGATGGCCGGATTATGATTCAAGGAAAGCCGGATGAAGTTATGAATCCCGATCTTATTGCCGAATTGTTCGACACATCACGAGATGTTATCAAACAATGGTATGGCAACGGCTGGATTGGAGACGAACAATAATGGCAACCACGCTATTGATTGGAGGCGTTCGAAGCGGTAAAAGCGCATGGGCGGTGAACTACGCGAAACCATTCAAAAAAAAACTCTTTATCGCTACCGCGGAACCTTGCGATGAGGAGATGGAAGCAAGAATCCGAAAACACCAGGAAGAACGCGGCGAGGAATGGGAGTGCATTGAAGCGGGGGAAAAAATTATAGACGCGTTGGCGAAACACGGTAATCAATACGATTGTATCGTCATTGATTGTATAACAGTGTGGACTGCTCTGATTATGAATGAAGAAAAAGAGCACGATGAAATCGTCAAGAAATGGGTGACACCTCTAGTGAAATATATCAAAACGCTTAAAGCGGATATCGTGATTGTTACGAATGAAGTCGGCATGGGCGTTCATCCC
>CAYPPG010000116.1:0-13122 GCA_964412555.1 uncultured bacterium | reverse complement strand
AACGGTCAAACCTTTTTGGGTCGCACGGCCATAGGCCGTGGTTTAATAAAAGAATAACGTGGATAATAACTTAACTATCCTACTGGCTAGGAACAGATCATGATTGAGAATCTTCATCTTCAGGAAGGCCAGATACTCAAAGGGCCACTCTTCAGTGAGCCGATGCGGATTGAGACGATCCGATTTCATGAGAATGGATCGTGTACGCTCGGTTTAGTGGAGACTCAATCTGAACATTACCGTAAAGTAAATCTGTCGGCTCAGGATTTTGAAAGTATTGAGATTGTCGATACGGCCTTCACATACAACGGTGATGGCAAACTCCTGCGCTTGGGTATTCAAGCCTATTCTCTCGGTATTGCCCACGAATTCGATCCCTATTTCGGCCTTTCTATTTCGCGGGTCGATCCTTTGCCGCATCAGTTGGAAGCAGTCTATGATTATTTGTTGAAGCTCGCTCGTGTACGGTTTCTTCTTGCCGATGATGCCGGAGCGGGAAAAACCATCATGGCAGGATTGCTAATCCGTGAATTGCAGCTTCGAGGATTGGCCGAACGAATTCTTGTTGTCTGTCCGGCGAATCTATCCTTTCAATGGCAGCGGGAATTGAAAGAGAAATTCGATGAAAAATTTCTCGTGCTGAAGGGTGGCGATATCCGTGACCAATTCGGCGTGAATCAATGGCTTGAGCAAAAAAAAGTCATCACGTCACTCGATCTAGCCAAGCGGAATGAGATTCTTCCAGGATTGAGGCAAGTTCAATGGGATTTGGTCATCATTGATGAAGCACACCGTATGTCCTGGACCCCTCCATCGAAAAAGACTGCCCGTTATGCGCTAGGAGAACTGCTTCGCGACACCACAGATCACTTTCTACTCTTAACGGCTACTCCTCACAAAGGCGATCCGGGGAATTTCAGTTTATTCTTGCAGTTGCTTGATGCGGATGCCTATGCGGATGTCCTTTCTATCCGTGAAGCGATGGAGCGCCGGTTTGCTCCTTTCTACTTGCGGCGCACAAAAGAAGCGATGGTATATTTCCCTGAGCGCCAACCGGATGGCACTTGGGCTGCCAAGAAAATCTTCACGAAACGGATTCCAAAAACAGTTGACTTTCAGATCGATGGAGAGGAATTTGAACTGTATCGCGATGTCACACGCTTCGTAAAGCGCCAGAGCACCAGAGCGGCTGCGCAGGGAGATGATCCCCGTGCCCGTGCTGTCGGTTTCTTGATGTCTCTTTACCAGCGCAGATTGGCATCCAGCACTTACGCCATGCGCCACAGCCTGGAAAATCGGGCAAAGCGGCTCGAAGATGGATTGAAACGTGCCCATGAACTCTTAAGCAAAGCCCCAGCCGATCTTCCTGACATGGAAGAGTTAGAAGAAATGGAAGAAAGCGAACGGGAACGCCTCGAAGAAATCCTCGAAGCAGTAACCTTGGCAGGCAATGCCGATCAGGTGCGAGAGGAAATCAGTGAACTTGAACAACTGGCGAAACAGGCAAAAGCCGTTGAAGAATCCGGTAAGGAAGCAAAATTATCTGAACTACATAAACTTCTCCATCAAGAAGGTTTTTTTGACCACTCAGAAAAACGCCTACTTATTTTTACCGAGTTCAAGGACACACTGAATTATCTGTTAGGAAAATTAAAAGAATGGGGATTCAAGGTGGGGTGTATTCATGGGGGGATGAAGCCCGGATCACGGGATGAACCGGGAACCCGGCTTTTTTCTGAACAACAGTTTCGAGAAGGAACCATTCAAGTATTGGTCGCTACCGAAGCGGCGGGGGAAGGAATCAACCTTCAGGTCTGCAATATCCTATTCAATTATGATATCCCCTGGAATCCGAATCGCCTGGAACAGCGAATGGGACGTATCCATCGATACGGTCAAAAAAAGGACTGCCTGATTTTCAACTTTGTCGCCAGGAATACGATTGAAGGGCATGTGCTTCAGCGACTACTCGAAAAACTTCAGGAAATCCGTAACGCGCTCGATGATGATGCCGTGTTCAATGTTGTCGGCGAGGTTTTACCGGCAGCCCATCTGGAGCGGATTCTGCGGGATTATTATGCGGGAAAACTGGGGGATGCGGATTTAGAGGAACGCCTGCTTGAACATGTTGATGAAGGGCATTTTCGCGCCATCTGCCAGAATGCGCTTGAGGGACTGGCCTCGAAAAAATTGAACCTGGATATGCTGATCGAACGGCGGGCGCTTGCACAAGAACGGCGTGTTGTGCCGGAGACCATCGCCCGTTTCATTCGCGAAGCCAGCGAATCCATTCCTTTGAAACTAAAATTATTCGAAAAAATTCCCCATACATTTGAGCCTGCCAAAACGCCGTTAGTTTTAAAGCGATACGAACGGGAACCCAATTGGAAATTACCGGCCTTAGCGAACAAGTATCCACGATGCACAACGGATCGTGAAACAGCGGAAAAAAACAATTTGGAATGGGTAACCCCTGGGCACTCCTTATTCGAAGCCATTCGGCGTCATACCTCGAAACAGGGGCAAACAGTATTTGCAAAGGGGGCTTGTTTCTATTCTCTGTGGCATGAATCTCCTTCACGGATCGACTTTTACCGCGCGAGGATTGTCGATGGCTTAGGGAATGTTATCCATGAAAGGTTATTTGCCGTAGAGATCAAAGACCATGACGAACCGGCGCTATGGGAATCCGCTAACTTAGGGAATTTTTTACCTGCCGAATCACCTCCAGAATTACCGGCTGTTGCGTTGTTACCGGAAGCTACGGCCTGGCTTCATGACCATGCGCTTCAACCTTTTCTGGAAGAGACACGAAAGGAGCGGCTTACTGAAGTCCAACGAATTTCGAAGCATGTTGAATTGTCCCTCACGGAACTCCTTCAACGCGCCGATGTAGAGATCGGTAGAGCCTATGAAGACATTCAAAAGAATATTCCAGTTGCGGAAGGCCGTCTTGCCCAAGCCGAGAATCGGCATGCGGAACTACTCTCCAGAAGAGACCGGCGGAGACAAGAACTCGAACAAGAAAAATCGCTAACCCTTCAATCCGTAGAACGGCTTACCAGCGGTCTCATTCTTCCCCATCCGGAAAAAGATGAACCGGAAATACAGCGGTTGAAGCCAAACAAAGAAACGGAAGAAATCTCCATGCAAGTGGTCATGGAGCACGAACGTTCACAAGGAAGGCAGGTATATGATGTACACGAAAAGAACCTGGGGTACGATGTGACAAGCCTGGATTTGAACACCGGCGAACTACGGTTGATCGAAGTGAAAGGATTGCAAGAGGCGACAGGCACCATTATTTTAACCCCTAATGAACGGCGTGTCGCCGAAGACCGCCGTGATTGTTATTGGCTCTATGTTGTGACCAATTGTGGGACGATACCGACATTGCAGGAACCGGTAAATGATCCAGCGCGCTTCCAATGGAAAGAAGTAAAAAAAGTTGAACACTATTGTCTGTCGGTAGATTCAATAACGCATCATCTATAAAACAGTTAAGGAATTTTCCCATGAATTATCGTGGATCATACAAGAAATTATTGGGAAATGCAAAAGCAGCCATGATGGCAGCAATTGAGATTTATAATAAACCAACTTTTCAGTATAGAGATGAATGTGTAGTAATTCTGATATTGAACGCATGGGAACTGGTTCTTAAAGCTCTTCTATCCAAAAAAGGTCAATCAATCTTTTATCCGAAAAAGCGCAAAGAACCATATCGTACCCTTTCTTGTCAACATGCAATGGGGAAAACAGAGCCATTATTTCCCAAAAATCTCCATCCTTTGCCTGTCAGGAGAAATCTGGAGTTACTCAGTACATACCGTGATAACGCAGTACATTTTTACAATGAAAAGGGTTTTGGTGTAGTCATTTATGCTCTGGCTCAAACCAGCATAATGAACTTTCGTGACCTTCTTGAACATTCTTTCGACATAAAACTTGAAAATGAAATCAGTTGGCAATTATTACCCCTGGGGATTAAGCCACCCATTGATCCGATTTCATATATATCTGGAGAAAATCACAAACAGCAAAAACGAAGTGAAGCCGTTGATCATTTTTTATCTGAATTAGCGACTGCTGTAAATGATGTAAAAACCCAGAAAGAAGATACAGGAAGACTTTTAACCGTATTCAATATAAAACTCGAATCCACCAAGAAAATTGATCAGGCTGATATAGTCATGGGCGTTGAAAAATGCGAAGAAGCAACAGGTCCGTTAACTATATTTAAAAGACAAGATCCAAATATAACTCATCCTCTTAGACAAAAAGATGTTTTAGAAAAGATTCCAAATATAAATGGGATAAATTTTACACCACACACCTTTCAATCTATTGTTTGGAAATACGATATAAAAAACAAATCTCAATATTGCTGGAAAGCGCAGGAAGGATTCTTGACCAAGTATTCAAATGATATTATCTCTTTCATAAAAAAATTATCAAAGGAAGATATAGAATTGGCTTTAAGAGGTTACCGTAATTTTCTAAAGTCGAAAAAAGTGAAAAACAAAAGGTGATTGAATGATTTATATAGTATATTATATAGAAATCAAATTTAAAACATTTTCATCCGAGAGTCACAATCCATGATAACCCTTCGCCGCTTTTTAGAGGAATTAGAAAGCCTGCCCATAAACACCTCCTGGTATGTAGCCGATTTGAGTGAAGCCAAAGGCCGGCAGGAACTCTATACCAGGCAATCGCCCCAACGTCTCAAGACCTTGCGGGAACATGCTCTGATCGAAAGCGCGATATCCTCGAACCGGATTGAAGGCGTTACTGTCGATCAAGCGCGTATCGGCACCATTCTGTTTGGAAAATCGATGTTGCAGGATCGGAATGAAGAGGAAGTGCGGGGATACCGCTTGGCGTTGAATCGCATTCATGAGTCGAGAGCAGACTTGCCAATCTGTGAAAAAACCGTTCTCGAACTGCACAGCCTTTCTCATGGCGAGATTTGGGACGCAGGTCAATACAAGCAAAAGGATGGAGATATTATTGAGAAATATCCGGACGGACGCTCGCATGTGCGTTTTAAAACCGTATCCGCCGAAAAAACACCGGCTTCCATGAAGGCACTGTTCGTTCATTGGGATCAATGCATACAAGAATACCGTATCCACCCATTGATTGTACTCGCAGCCTTTGTTTTCGATTTCCTATGCATTCATCCTTTTCGCGATGGGAACGGTCGGGTATCACGGTTGTTGTTATTGCTTGGATGCTATCATCTGGGCTTCGAGGTTGGGCGGTATATCAGTTTGGAACGCTTGATCGAAGAGAATAAAGAACGGTATTACGAAACCTTGAAAGAGAGTTCGCAAAGTTGGCATCAAGGAAAACACGATCCCTGGCCGCATATCAACTATCTTCTTTTCATTCTCAAGAATGCCTACCATGAGTTTGAAGAACAGTTGGAAAAAACCAAGAGTCCAAGAGGTTCTAAAACCGATCTGGTGAAGAGGGCGATTGAATTGTTTTCAGGAGAATTCTCTCTCTCTGAATTGGAACGCGCTTGTCCAGGTGTCAGCCGGGATATGATCCGGAGAATTCTTAAACAAGAACAAAAAGCCGGGCAGATTGAATGTCTTGGACGTGGCCCTGGCGCTGCCTGGCAAAAAAGAGGTACTATCCCTAAAAAAGGGTAAGAAAGAGGGTAATACAGTTCATGATTCCCAAAGAATGCAAACGCATCGCCGAAGTCTCAAAACACTCCGCCAGAGAAAAATCGATCCGGCACGGCCACCCCAGCACCCTTCATCTTTGGTGGGCGCGTCGGCCACTTGCTGCGTGTCGAGCGATGCTGTTAGGCTTACTGTTGCCTGATCCTTGCGATCCCTATTGTCCGCAAGAATTTAAAAAACGGGCACAGAATCTACTCCCCCAGATCATCGGTAAAATCGGGGTAAAAGATGAGGACCTTCGCCAGGCGATTCTTCGTTTTATTGGTGCGTTTGCGAATTGGGATGTTTCCAGTCATCCGGTGTATTTGGAAGTCTCGCGGGGATTGGTGAAAGCAGCCCATCCGGAAGAACCGCCGCTGGTAGTCGATCCCTTCGCGGGTGGCGGATCGATTCCGTTGGAAGCCTTGCGGTTGGGATGTGAAGCGTTTGCCAGTGATCTCAATCCGGTTGCCTGCTTGATCCTGAAAGTCATGTTGGAGGATATCCCCCGCCATGGTCCGGAACTGGCGGATGAATTGCGTCGAGTCGGTGGAGAAATCAAAAAACAAGCGGAAAAGGAGCTAAAAGAATTCTATCCGGACGATCCTGACGGCTCGACTCCTATCGCGTATCTCTGGGCACGTACGGTGCGCTGTGAATCGCCGAACTGTGGAGCCGAAATCCCGCTCATGCGTTCGTTTTGGCTCTGTAAGAAAGCCAATCGCAAACGAGCATTGCGCTACGAAGTCATTCGTCCAAAACGAGGTGTTCCTTATGTGGAATTCGAAATATTTGAACCGAAGACAGAGAGAGAGGTATCTAATGGTACTGTTACCCGCGCCAAAGCAACATGTTTGTGCTGTAGAACTGTCCTGACTCCTGAACGTGTTCGGGCACAATTATCCGAACAACGCGGCGGAGCGGATGTTATTTTCGACAAAAAAGGAAACCGCATTGGTGGAGCGCGACTGTTGGCAGTGGTGACATTGCATCCTGACGAACAAGGACGTCATTACCGATTACCGAATGAGCGTGATTATGAAGCTGTCCGGAAGGCACAAAAGAAAGTCAAGAAAATCATTGATGACTGGGAAGAAGATAAAACTTGTTTATGTCCAGTACCAGATGAGCCACTTCCGTACAGACATGGACATCGCTCTATACAATCACCCCGTGTTTATGGGATGCAAGCCTGGGGTGATTATTTCAATACACGGCAAAACCTTAGCCTGATAATCTTGTGTAATAATATTGCTAAATATAAAAAAAAACAAAGGATGCAACCTATAACAGAAATAAGTGCTTTGCTTCTTTCAAAATTCGCTGAATTAGCTACCGCAAATTGTAGATGGGAACCAGTAGCCGAGTGTCCGAGATCACTTTTTACAAGGCACGATTTACCTGCAATGTGGGATTATGCAGAAGGTGTTCCTATATCATCTTCAAGTGGAGGATTTTACCAGACACTTCAAAATGTACTCGGAACACTCAATAATATTGGTTCAAATTGGTGGTTAGGTCATATTCAACAAGAAGATGCTAGAAATTCTCCACTTCCAAACGATAGTGCCAGCATTTGGTTTACTGATCCACCTTATTATGACGCAGTAGCATATGCCGACCTCTCTGATTTCTTTTTTGTCTGGCTAAAACGAGCCTTACCTAGTCATCCGTTATTAAAAGATCGCTTTAATACCTGCAATCCTCTTGTACCGAAAATGCAGGAATTGACGGTTACTACAGTTGCTAGTGAAACAGATATACCTAAGTCGAGCAGCAATTTTGAAAAAGGTGTAGCTAATTCTTTTGCACAAGGCGTCGATGTCCTAACAGAAAAAGGAATTGGATGTGTCGTTTTTGCTCATAAAACTACGGAGGGGTGGGAAGCATTTTTGACTGGTATGATGACAGCAGGTTGGGTAATTGTCGCTTCTTGGCCTGTTGCTACAGAAATGCGACATCGTTTTAACGCTCGTGATGTTGCTGCTCTTGCTACTAGTGTCCACCTTGTATGCCGTCCGCGTCCAAATAATGCCCCAATAGGCGATTGGGGAGAGGTATTAAGCGAATTACCCAAAAAAGTCGGCAATTGGATGGAAAGATTACAATCGGAAGGCGTTCGAGGAGCGGACTTGGTATTCGCGTGTATCGGACCGGCGCTTGAAATCTTCAGCCGCTATTCCAAAGTCGAAACCGCCGAAGGGAATGAAGTGAAACTCGCCGAATATCTCATGAAGGTCTGGGAAGTTGTCGGCAGGATTGCACTGGAGCAGGTATTAGGCTCAACGGAAGCGAAAGCGCATAATGGAGTAAGCGGCGCTTTGGAAGAAGACGCCCGTTTAACCGCTCTCTTTTTATGAACACTGCAAGCCACCAACGGACAGAACGGATCGAATGGAAATAACCGTGAGGAAACAACGGAAGACGAGGATGAGGACGAAGAAGAAACATCACGCGGGAAAGCGAAAGGATTCTCTCTGATTTTTGACGTGGTTCGGCGATTTGCCCAACCCTTGGGAATTAGTCTTCCCAAATGGGAAAAACGGATCATTGAAACGAAGAAAGGCGTCGTGCGGTTGTTACCGGTTTCAGAACGCGCGAAACAACTATTTGGCGAAGACAAAGCCGACAACGTGGCTGACTGGATTCTACAGGGACCGAAAAAAGACATTCAACAGTTTCTCTTACCGGAGATGGAAGAAGACCGCGCTCCCCAAACCCGCAAACGAGGGAAACGAAAGATCAACATCGACGCATCCGACATCGATGCACAGATGGAACAACAAGCCACCACGCTTGACCGTGTACACGCAGCAATGCTGCTTCAAGCAGACGGACAAGCACATGCATTACGGACACTAATCAAAACCGAAATCAACCGAGGGCCGGATTTTCTTCGCCTGGCCAACGCACTGTCCGCCCTGTACCCAAAAGGGAGCGAAGAGAAACGGTTACTCGATGCTATGCTATTAGCTGTACCGAGGTGAAGGAGGGAGGTGATCATGGAATTGAAAGATACATTTTGGCGAGAGCCTACGTTAGATCAATTAGCATTGGAACAGAATGTGAAACCTATAGAACGTTTTGAAGAGGTATTTGGAAGGGCAGCAAATCTTTGGGAAAGCGAGGATGATTTTGAATCCTTCCTTGCAGCTACAAAAGGTTGCTGTAAAAAGAAAAAATAAACAACGAATTTGTTAGTACAATATTCAAATGTAAACCCATTTGAAAGTAATTATGGCTTTTATCGTTGGAGATAGGTTATGACTATTACAGATCGTATTGAGATCAATCCAAGAGTAATGATGGGCAAACCGGTGATTCGAGGAACACGAATTCCGGTAGAATTAATTTTGCGAAAACTCAGCGAAAAGGCAACCGAAGCAGACTTACTGGATGCCTATCCCCAGCTAACGCCCGATGACATTCAGGCCGCTATCCGATACGCAGCGGATACGCTGGCTCACGAAGAAACCGTAATTTTGGAATCGCGTAGCGCGTAGGAGATTATCGATGCGCTTTCTTGCCGATGAATGCTGCGATTTCATTTTTGTAAAGGTGCTTCGTGCAGAGGGGCATGATGTTCTTCTTGTTGGAGAACAGAATCGGGGAGCCGAAGATACCAATGTAATCGATCTCGCTCTTCGTGATGAAAGAATTCTTTTGACGGAAGATAAGGATTTTGGGCAATTAGTTTATGCTCATGGACAAAGGACATTAGGTGTTATTTTTTTTCGCTATCCGACTTCTGCCCGGCAGCAGATAGCCAATGATTTGGTCAGATTGGTTAGGCAGCAAGGCGAAAAACTAATAGGGGCTTTCGTAACCGTTCAAATTGGCAGAATCCGCATCAGCAGAATTCCTGGAGTATAAGAAATGGACTATTGGTACAACGTTGCTATTCCACGAAAAGAAGTACGGGAAGGCCGCTCCTTCAATCCGGATGAGTTCGCGATTCACTTGGAACAGATCATCGCGAAAAAGGCTCCGGAAGATTACCGGAATCCAAAACAATTCTTTGAACGGACTTGTTTCACTCGTGCCCTACGCGAACACGCAGGAATGGTTTTACGAAGACTTTCCGGCCAGACGACAAATACGGCTCCGGTCATGACCTTGGTTACTCAATTCGGGGGTGGAAAAACTCACACACTCACAGCTCTCTATCATCTCGTAACCAACGCCTCTGAAGCCGGTGGATTTCGGGGAGTCCAGGATTTAGTGCAAGAGGCGGGGATTCAATCGATACCTGGAGCGAAGGTAGCAGCATTCGTAGGAAATGCATGGGACCCTCAAGAAGGCCGGGAAACACCCTGGCTGGATATTGCCCGGCAACTCGCGGGAGACAAAGGCGTGAAGGAACTAGGACCGGCGGCGAGAACCAAACCACCAGGAACAGAAGCGTTAATACGAGTATTCAGTGCAGCCAATGCGCCGGTTCTTCTGTTGTTTGACGAAGTGCTGAACTTCTTGAACCGTCATCGGGATATGGCGGATCATTTTCATTCATTCATCCAAAATTTGACGGTCGCAACAACCGGAACCACCCACGGCGCAGCCGTCATCAGCCTTCCCCGCAGCCAGGTTGAAATGACTGATTGGGATATGACTTGGCAAGACAAGATCACAAAAGTCGTTCGCCGTGTCGCCAAGGACTTAATCGCCAATGATGAAACCGAAATCAGCGAAGTCGTGCGCCGCCGCTTGTTCGAGGAAATCGGGAATGAGAAAGTCATTAAGAAAATATCGAAAGAATATGCGGATTGGTGCTTCGAGAGACGGGAACGTTTACCCAGGGAATGGACTGCAATAGATAGCGCGGCAACAGAGGCAAAAGCGAAAGAGTACTTACGAAAACGTTTTGAGACGTGTTATCCCTTCCATCCGGCGACTCTCTCTGTGTTTCAACGGAAGTGGCAGGCGTTATCCCAGTATCAACAAACACGGGGAACATTGGCCATGCTTGCTCAATGGATTTCTTGGGCGTACAGGACGGGTTTTACAGAAGCCAGGCGGGAACTCCTCATTACGCTTGGCTCTGCGCCCCTGGGAGTGCAAGAATTCCGAAGCGTCGCACTTGGACAGTTAGGCGAGTCTCGTCTCCAGGCCGCCATTGACGCCGATATATCCGGAGAGCAGTCACATGCAAAAACTTTGGATGCCGATACACGAGGGACTTTGCGTCATATTCATGAGAGATTGGGGATAACGATATTTTTTGAATCCTCTGGAGGGCAAATCGACAAGGTAGCGCATTTACCGGAATTGCGCTTTGCTTTGGGTGAAAAAGGGATCGATACCACTTCTATCGACAACGCTGCTCTTGCCCTTGAAGATAAGTCTTACTTTATTAAAAAAGTCGGAACCGACGGTTTCAAAATCAGCCACCAACCGACCATGAAAAAAGTGGTCAATGACCGGCGTGCTTCTTTAGATGATGAAAAAGAAACAATTCCGGCAATGCAAATGATGGTTAAAAAAGAATTTGAACGAGGAGCAAGCATCCCACTCGTGTTTTTCCCTTCTGATGGAGCCTCCATTCAGGATACACCAAGATTAACTCTTGTCATTGCTGATCCGGAAACAGAATGGACAGGAACAGGTTCCATACGAGAAGAAGTCACTTCATGGATGAAACAACGTGGGAAGTCTCCAAGGCTATATCCAGGTTCTCTTGTCTGGTGTTTCAAGAAACCCGGTCGGGATTTTCGTGACAAAGTGGAATTATGGCTGGCTTGGAAACGTGTCGAAAAAGAAATTACCGAAGGGACTCTCGGAGGAGAGTTTGACCGCACTGAGCGTGCAGATATCCACACTAAAGTCAAAGATGCGGAAGAGTCCGTTAAAGATGAAGTGTGGGCAGGATACAGATTTGTTATCCTCTTGGATAACAATGATGAAACGGGTTTGAAAGCAATTGATCTTGGAGCAGGTCATGCAAGTGGAGGGGAAACACTATGCGGTAGAGTAATAACTGCATTAAAATCGCAGGCATTGCTAAACGAAGCAGTTGGCTCTTCATATATAGAACGGAACTGGCCACCCGCTTTGAAAGAATCCGGTGCATGGCCACTCGCGAGCCTTCGCCAGAGTTTTCTAAACGGATCATTAACGAGGTTACCCGATACTGATAGAATCCTGCGAGATAAAATTGTCGAGTTTGTCAGTAAAGGTGAGTTCGGTTTAGCATCCGGCAAGAATGCGGAAGGAGGATATGATCGAGTATGGTTTAAAGAAAACATCTCGAAGGATGAGGTAACATTTGAATCCAACGTTTTTCTTCTCTTAAAAAAGAAAGCCGAAGCTCTCGTTAAACAACCAGAACCACAGCCTACCGAAGAAACAACTCCACCACCACCAACCAAACCTGAACCCCCAACCGAGCCTGAACCTCCCACCTCAACCGAACCTGAACTATCATCGCGAACCTTCCGAATCTCCGGAAACATCCCCCCCGAAATATGGAACCGCCTTGGGACAAAAATACTACCCAAACTCCGCAGCGGCTCCGACCTCGAAGTAGGAATCAATTTCACCGTGACCATCGAGCCTGACTTAGCTTCCAATTTTGAGACTGAGTTAAAGCAGATTCTGGATGATCTTGGAATCGGTAACAAAGTAAGTGTAACATGAATGGGGTATTCTAATTGACGCTGATCATATATGGGGAACTCAATGAGAAAGTTTCTCCTTACCTGTTGTAAAAAGTAGATTGAAAGCATCACCCCAAACATCGAAAACAATATATGCGTATGAGTGCAATAAATAACTGCCGAATTACCGGCATATAGGTTCAGAGATTCGCACCGGTCAATGAACCTTAATGAGGTGATATGAATGGTGTATGTGAAAGGATCGGACTTTGACCAGGTAAAGCCAAGGTTCACGGCAACTGGAAAACTCGTGTCGATTTCTACCGACCCAAAAGCCATAGAAAACAGGGACGAAGGCAAGTACAAATACCTTGACCTTGCGATACTCCACGAAGAGGAAGGCAAGGAGCCAGTATGGCACAATATCAGGATAAGCAAGGTAAACCTGAGCGAACTGCCGGAACTCAAGAAGGCGGACGAACTTGTGGCAAAAAAGATAAAACCGACTGTCCAGTTCAGGTACTATGAGTCCACGAAGATAGCCAAAGACAAGCAGGGAAACGAGATCATCAATCCCGACGGCTCTGCAAAAATCTACCGCAACAAGCGCGCAAGCGCCCAGGACATAAAGGATGGGTTCAAGATTTTGAGCGAGGATTAAGATGAAAACGACAAAACAATGAGCGGAATTGAAATCGATTAAAGCCAACAAGTAGTGAGTTTTTTATTTTTAATATTTTTATCAGAATACGCAGATGGATGTTTGTCTTACACAAACATCTCCCTCTTAATCTTCGCAACCGCCTTCTTATAAAAAATCATAATCTCCGCAGCCGCCCCGATGAAAAGCA
>CAYPPG010000115.1:0-13920 GCA_964412555.1 uncultured bacterium | reverse complement strand
GCCCCTTCGGAGGGGCTTTCCTAAAGCCACGTCCTATGGGCGTGGTTGATTACTATTCTCTCACTGTTCAAGCAAATACTCCATCCTCGGGAAAGACGAGAATTACTATTTCCGATAATGATACCAATGACGATCACAAAATCGTCAGTGAAAATCCGATTTTTATTCGCTTTGTCGAGCCATAAAATCTTCTCTTTTACATTAATATCTTTAAAAAAAAGAAAGGAAAAAGAACATGTCGACCTACATACAAAAATTATTCACTCAAAAGCTAGTTATCGTTTCGTTAATTATTCACATGATTTGCATCACAAACATAGCTTTTGGGCAGCCGATATTGACCATCCATTCACCGAACGATACGAACACTCCATCAAAGGTTGCCATTTCACCGGATTGGAAAGAGATATTGACGGGATTGCATTCCGCTAAAATATGGGATGCCGAAACCGGTCAGGAAATCTTACATTATACGAAAACCATGAAGGTGATTGCCTCTGCAGTATTTTCTCCTGACGGAAAGTATATATTTACAGGGGAATCAGGTTTTCGGGGGCAATACTGGGATAGGTTCACTGGAGAACTTATCTTCACCATCGAAACGTTCACAGTAACCAAGGATCCCCGAACAGTATATTACATCCACGGTATTACTGCCTGCGATTTTACCCCTGACGGTTCACTACTATTAACCGGTGATAGTGATGGAGAAGTGCAATTATGGGATATGTCAAATGGTAATGAAATTCGAAGGTATAAAGAAAGAGGCGGGTATGTAAAATATATAAAGATATCTCCACACGGAAAACGTTTCTTTAGTCACCACTCTTCAAGGTTGTATATGATTGATTTAGAAACCGATGAAGAAATATATAAATTATTTTTAGTCTCACAGGTTGTAATTTCATCGAATTGGAAATATTTATTGACCAACATTGGCTATATATATGATGTGGATACAGGTAAAGTAATTAAAGAGATTCCAACATTTCATTCGTCAAGGACATTAGCAATCTCACCTAATGGTCAATTCACAATTGTCGGCGGCATCCAAAATCCAGATACAAAAGAGATTGAAAACAGGCAAATTTTTAATAATGAAACTAGTGCATTAATCCGTTCTTACCCAACATCGATTTCAGTGGAGAGGAATGCCCCGAACAGTCCGGATGATCATATATTGTTTTTCCCGGACGGGAAGCGGTTTTTGACTGTTAATAATACGAATATCCACATTTGGGACATCAGCGATCTCACAGCGCATGCCAAGGGGACGGATGATTATTGATCACATTGGGAAAAAGTGAATGAAGTTCGTTAATCCGGTGGGTGTGGGGGTGACTCTATGCCCGCCGATTCGTTTTATCGGATTGAATCACGAAAGGCACGCGAAGGGCACAATAAGTTGCGGTCTGAAAGTTCTTGAAGGGTTGGCGTGGTTGAATTGACCTTGGCATTTCCATATATCTGCAGCAGGTAGTCACGACAAGACGTCAGATCTGTCCTAGCGATAAATTGTAATCCGTTACGAGCGTGATCGGATTGTTTTTAGGATAATTTTATTCTCTTCTACATCATAAGTGATAAGGCAATTTTTGAGGGGGGAATTGATTTTTTGTCTCACATCCCGAATTCGAAGGATGACTCCCGGCATGATTCCCGCTCTGGCATGAATTTTGGGAGTATCCGTCGTGTATAAGTTTTTGGCAAGGTCTCTATATTTGACAGCCAAGTGGGAAATCACTTGTTTTAATTGATCACGTTTTCGTAACGCTGTGTTGAGAAGCGCATCTTTTTCCGAATCGGTATCCGATAAAGAAGTCAATTGCTCTTTCTTTTTCGAAAGGAAATCTTCCAGAATTTTTTGCTGTGATTCAAGGTTGGTTTTCTTTAAGGAAATAGTATTCATATCTTGCAGGACTTGATAATTGGTTCCGACCTCGATTACTGTTTTCGTACCGTATTCCGTTCCCACGGTACGGGCATTGATTTGATGTCCGGCGATGGCGGTTCCGCCGATGATGCTTCCTTTTCCTGTTTTGACTTCAATATTGCGAAGGGCACAAACTGTGCTGTTCAGGATTTGGTTGCTGACGATGATATTCCGATCTGCGTCCACATCTGCATTCTGCAAAAAAGAGGAAATGATATCCTGACCGGCAATGACCATTCCTTTTTCTTTCCCAAAAATCCCTTGACGCACTTCTACATTTTTGCCCGCTTCCACAAATGCGGCTTCAATGGTTCCTTGAACCGTTATATGACCTGTCGCTTTGACCTCGAAACCGTCCAAGATATTTCCGTTGATGACGACATCACCGATAAAATCGATATTCCCGGCGGAGAAATCAACATCACCATCAACGTAATATAAAGGCTGCACTTCAAGGATGTTATTATACAGTTGGTATTTCCCGCTGCAGCCTGCGTACCATTCGATACCGTCTTGGCTCTTTTGAATGTTGTCTCCGGCACGGAACGATAATGGTTTTCCCTGTTTTCCTTCTAGGCGGCTTCCTGTTATTGTGAAGCCGTCTTTTCCTTTCGTGGGGGGAATATAGGTGAGAAGATGAGTTCCTTCCGTGATCGACGTTATCGATTTCAAACTATAAAAGTTGATGGAACCGTTTGAGTCAATTATGTATCGCTCTTTCGACTGATTCGGATTTTCGTGCCATTTGATCCCCGCATCTTTTCCTTGTTGGGAGAGGCGTCCCTTTGCCACAAGACAATCCTCTACGGCAAGCCCTTTCTGATTGACTTGCAGCAATGCTTTTTTGATTGCTTCGTCATCGATTCCGGAACAGACACCGTTTTCGGAAAGAATCATTCGGATGTCATGGTGTGTCAATTTTTTCCCTTTTCCGAGAGGCGGTTCAATCGAAATCGTGGCACTCATTTCGTCTTTGGCGGTATGAACTATACAGTTGGAATCCCGGTCGATTTCCAGTACATAGACGATCCCGTTTTTGCAATGAACGACACCTGGAACAGAAGCGTAAAAATCACCTTGCTCATCGATATAAACATTCCTTCCGGCTTCGTATCGCTTTTGAGGAGAACTTGGTGCTTCGATCTCCTCACCGAAAACGGTCATCCCTTGAATTCCTTCCGATTCCGGTTCGATTTGCATGAGAAGATCGTTTTTCCGTACATATGTTTCTCGATTTTGCTCCGATTTGTTATGATCACCAATCCAAAAAGAGACACGCGCGGGTTGAGCGGGAGTCGGTTCACGACCTAGAACTGCAACGACCTCCAGCTCTGCATGGGGATGTTGTTGAATAAGAGAAACGGCTTTCTGGATGTTTTTTTCCAAAATACCATATACAATTCCATGATTTTTCAGGTGATTTCGCAGATCACCTGCTTTCTTTTCCGGAGGTGTTTCCGGTGGATGAGGGGAGTAACGGCAGATTACCTTTGTTTTTGATTTGTTGCATGTGAATTGAAAGAATTTGGAGATAGTAATCACTGTATCCTCGTCCGAATCATGGCTGCTGGTGGATGGTTTCGCTCCGGATTCTTTCGCAGTAGTTTCCGGCTCCAGCTCTTCGTCGATGGATTTAAGGATATTTTCCAGTTTTAAACTATCTTCGTCAGAAAAACGCGGCATAATTTCCTTTCAGAGTTTTGGAACGTTCTGATTCGTGTGAATCCGATCGGGTAGTATTCCGCAAGGGCAGACTAACGCATTGCCCTTGCTACCCGAGAAACTTTTAATTTCGATTCAATGCTCATCGAATTTTAGATTACCAGAAATGATAGTTTCTTTCAATTATTTTAGCATTCAAATCCATTTCTTGCATGAATGTTTAAAGAATGAGCAAGAATTTTTGTATAAATTAAAGCGAAACAATCCAGAGGATCGAGATGACTTCGCTGAACCATTTCCATGTTTTTCCAAATCAGGTACAATGTTATTTCTTGTAGAATTCATTTGAATGCATATTTTAGTAGGGATATGGAGAACCGTGGAAAATATGTCGATGGAAGCGTCTGTTCCTCAAACCACTGAGAATCAAGAAAAAAAAAGCGAACCTGTCCTTCACGAAAGCACGGAAGTTCCCTTTTTGACGATCGATGAGGAAATAAAAAATATCATCTCGAAAGCGTTGCATGAAGACAAAGGCGATGGCGATGTCACGACGATGGCAACGATTTCCCCAAACCGGAAAGGCTCAGCGCGGGTGTTTGCAAAATCGACCGGCGTTTTGTGCGGCACTCAAATATTTATCGAGGTCTTTCAACAAGTCAATCCGCAAATCGAGGTCAATTGCTGGGCACGCGAGGGACAAACCATTGCGCCTGGCCGGACGATATTTACTCTTGAAGGCCCCATGGGAGCCATTCTGACCGGTGAACGGGTTGCGTTGAATTTCCTGGGGATTTTGTCCGGAGTCTCCACGACTACTTCCGAGTTTGTCAAAGCGGTTCGCCATACGAAAGCCCGAATCACGGATACCCGCAAAACGACTCCCTTATACCGGAGATTACAAAAATATGCCGTACGAGTTGGAGGGGGGGTCAATCATCGAATTGGATTGTACGATATGATCCTTATCAAGGATAATCATACCGATAGTTGCGGGGGGATCATCAAAGCGGTCAACGCCGCTCGAAAACGATGGGGGAATACCTTCAAAATCGAGGTGGAAACCCGAAATCTGGATGAGGTCCGTGAAGCTATTGCTGCGGGGGTCGATCGAATAATGCTCGACAACATGGATATCGAGATGATGGCTGAGGCAGTTCAACTGATCGACGGCCGTGCCGAAACCGAAGCCTCGGGGGGGATCAATTTAAATATGGTTTCTTTTGTGGCGGAAACGGGGGTGGATTATATTTCCCTCGGCGCATTGACTCACTCGACCAAATGTATTGACTTTTCTTTAGTTTTGAATACAAAAAGGACAAAAGCCAAAAATCAAGAAAAGTGATTGAAAAAATGATTCGCTTATACTCATCTTTTTTCACTCTTACCCCATAAGCACTTTATATTCAATTTTTTTTTGAATGAGAGCATCGAATTTACATTCATACATTTTCCTTTCACAACTTTTTACATCCGATTCCCGACTTTGTACTATTCCAATCGTTATTCTAAATAGATTCTGGAATTCGAAAAATGTGTTTTCTGACAAGAGTGAAAAAATGTGTTATCTTCTGCTTTGTAGTAAAACACAATAATCGGGTACATTGAGGTGGATATGAGAATGGGTATTGAACAGTGAAAGGAGTATTTCTGTGATAGCCCCTCGTGAAAATAAATTGCGCTTCTTGTTAATGGGCTTGCAGCCGTCGGAAGATGAAATACTGCAGCAATATGCTAGGAAAACCGATTGTGAAATGGTTTTTACCAAAGACGAATTGGATTTGTGGAACCATGCCCGCAACGGACAATTCGATTTATTCATTTTAAGCCAAACCGATGATATACCGGATCCCAGTTATTTGATTTGGCTGCTCAAAGGATTGGCGAATCATTCGAAAGTGATCCTCGTTTTATCGCAAGTGACGGCAGAAATCGAGGAACGTCTTGACCGTTTCCATGCATCCTATGCGTTGGAACGACCGATTCGTCCTGAACAATTGGAACAGGCGATAGACACGGTTTTGCATTCAAGAGAAGAGAAAGAAAATGGTGTGTGGAATTTCGTCTCCCGAATCTTTCCTCATCGAAAACATGTAAAAGTGCTGAATGGATGATTATCTTATGAATGGGTTGGCAAGGGTAAGGAAGTTTTCTTTTGTTTTACTGTACTCAAGAGCAAGCGTAGACTGGTGCATTGCCCTTGCTACTCCTTTCCAGTTGTTTGCTTGCTTAATTGTGATTCCTAGTATAAACTGAATATAGAATGCAATTCAAAGCCGAATTCACATTGAGAGGATTTAAAATGATCTCTAATGATGCTGTTGTGGCAAAATTGCAACAACTACCGGAAAGCGACCAGGAAAAACTATTGCACCTCATTGATGAATGGATGGAGCAAAAAATACAATCGATTCAAAAAGATACCCGTAATGCAGTATCAATTGTCCGGAATACATGGGCTACGATAACTCTTGATCAGAATACAATCCAGTGGATTGCAACAGATAAAGAGCTGGAATATGACTTTAGCTGAATTGCACAATAGGGATCCTATATTCATTGATGCGAATATCTTTATCTATCATTTTAGTGGATCATCCCGAGAATGTAAAATTTTTCTGGAACGCTGTGCCCGACAAGAATTGCTCGGATTCACATCCACATCAGTTTTGGCTGAAGTACTGCATCGCTTAATGATTGCAGAAGCCGTTGAAAAAAGATTTGTCACATCGAACAATGCCGTTAAGAAACTCAGAAATACGCCTTCCATTGTAAAAGGACTTACCCTGTATTATGAAAATACAAATTGTATCCCCCAGATGAACATTTCCATTTTCAATCTTACTCTGGAAATCGTCCAGAAAAGTACTGAAATACGAAAAAATGAGGGATTGTTGACGAATGATTCTTTGGTTATTGCTTTCATGAATGAACAAGAACTCACAAAGGTAGCTACTGCAAATGGTGACTTTGATCGTGTGAGCGGTATTGATGTTTATAAACCGGCTGATATCGTTTCATAGTAAAACACGATAGCAAGCATTCGACAATTCGTTTTTCGATTGACGTCGAGGGGGACGTACAATGTGTCAAGACTGTTTTAAGGTCTCGGTATAGGAGATTCCGTTCATGCATTTTACTTTTCTTTGAATCGAGGTGGAATGAATGAATCTATCCATTCCCTGCAAAAGTGCTCTCGGATTGTTGACGTTGCTGGAACTTGGACGGTTTTCGAACAGCCAGATAATTGAACTGGCAAGCCATCATACTTTGCTCTCCGAAATCAACCATGCATCGAGTGTAAAGGGAACTAAAGGGAAGCGAAGTTTCCCTTTGCTTTCTACCACTCAAGAAAAAGGGCAGACTGAGACCTTGTTCTCATTACCCGATGAACCATTATCTCCAGACGACGATGATGCTTGGTTCATCGCCCATGAGACTGCACTCAATTCTCTCGAAGAAACGAAACAGCGCGGTATCGGGATTGTCCATTATTTCGATCAGAACTATCCTCCATTGTTAAAACTTACAGAGAATTGCCCTCCCATCCTTTATACCCGGGGCCGGCTTCCGGAAGGTGTAAATAACATTGCCTGTGTCGGAACAAGGAATCCGACGAATTTCGGGAAAGAGACGACGTCGAAAACTGTCGAAACGCTCGTGCAAGAGGGATGGGTGATTGTTTCCGGTTTGGCGGTGGGGATTGATACTGCCGCGCACAAAGCCGCACTCGATGCTGGCGGGATAACCGTTGCTGTTTTAGGAAACGGCCTCGATACGGTCTATCCTCGACGGAACATGAAATTGGCCGAACAAATTGTGGAATCCGGTGGAGCATTGATTTCCGAGTACCCGATTGGTGAACAACCGATTCCGCAAAACCTTGTGGCGAGAGACCGCATCCAAAGCGGGATGTCAATCGGAACCATTGTCGTGCAGACCGATATGCCCGGTGGCTCGTTTCACACCGTGCGATTTTCTCTTTTGCAAAATCGGCCCGTATTTGTCCCTGTACCGGAAAGAGATGTAGAAGAAAATCCTGCATCACGCGGAATCTACGCTTTGATGCAAATGCCGGGAAGAGAACTGGCGAGCGTGTTGAAAGCGAAAGGGCAATACGAAAAATTATTGAATAATTTCTTTGCCAACCGGCCGGTAGCTTCCTCGTTCTCGGCTGATGCTCTTAATGAGTTTATTGTGCGATTGAATGAGAGATGTGATTTGAGGCATTGTGTAACAAGGGCAGACTGACGCATTGCCCTTGTTACCCAGAGAGGAACTAACCGGGTACCATGTAACCGGGTACCATGGGTAAGCGAAGTCTACCCATGCTTTGTCGCTCAAAAGAACAAAGGCATACTGCGCTTGCCCTTGTTACCCTTGATGGGTTACGCGTTGCTACCCCCTCTACAATTGTAATTTCATTGATCGCGAATAATGATTCTTTTATTCGCTGGCACATGATTCTGCGACACGACTGTTCCGTCGGGAAATGTGACACGGATATCTGCTGTCTTGGCTGAGTCCAGACCGTAATGGGTAACCGATGCACTCATATTTCCTTCACCCTTGGGGGATATACCTGTTTGATATTATGGAAGAGAGCTTTATCCTTGTATCCATAACGGTTGAATTCACGATGTATTTCACAAAAAATTAGGAGTATACAAATGCTGCCCATGAAACATTCAAGTTTATTTCGTCTGTTTACTATTATTATTTGTATCTTCACCACATCGGTGATGTATGGCGAGAACGGCAACGTTCATTTACCCTTATACCCTTCCATCAGCCCCGACGGTTCCGAAATTGTTTTATCGTGGCGTGGAGACTTATGGAAAGTGTCCGCCAAAGGAGGAACCGCTGTCCGTCTTTCCGCACACCCCGGAAACGAACTGCATTCCGCCTGGCATCCGAATGGTAAGCAAATTGCCTTCGAATCCGACCGCGATGGATATGGAAACCTCTACATCATGAATGCCGATGGAACCGATATACGTCAATTGACCGAAATGGATAGAGATTGTGAATTGACCGGTTTCGGCGTAGATGAAAAGAATAACGAGATTGTCACTTTTTCATCTGACCTGGAGGGGGATTTGTATCGCTCTCATCGCCCGTTTATGGTTTCACTGAATGGAGGTGAAATTCTCCGGGTTCATGACGCATATGGTTTTCACCCACTGGTTAGCTCGGATGGAAATCTTGTCGCGTTCACACGAGGCGGTTCCAGCTGGTCACGCCGCCATTATCGTGGCTCGGATGACCGGGATGTATGGCTGTATGACCGGAAAAATGGTTCCTTCACAACACTGACCGACTGGGAAGGGAATGACGGAAAAGCGAAATGGGGCAATGACGATACCCTGTACTTTCTCTCCGACCGGGAATTTCGGTGTGTCAATTTATACCGCATGAAATGGAATGGCGCAAGCAAAACCATCACCCGGTTGACATCTTTCAAAGAAGACGATATTCAAGATTATGACATTTCTGCAAACGGTAAAACTGCCGTCCTGTTGGTTTGGGATACGTTACATACGCTTCGGCTGACCGAATCCAATGCAGAACCGAAAGCCATCACGATCGAAGCCAATGAAGATGATGAGGATAACTATCAAATCAAATCGATCGACCGTGAAATCAGTGAAGCGGCGCTGAGTCCGGATGAAAAAGTGATGGCGTATATCGCATATGGCGAGGTCTATATTCGCAATGTCGAGGAAAAAAGTCCCACTCAGCGCGTGACGAATTCCCATGCGCACGAAAAGGAAATTGTGTGGTCGCCGGATGGTTTGAAACTATATTTTGTCAGTGATCGCAACGGAACCGAGTCGATTTTTAGCGCTGCTGTCGCGTTGACACGTAGTGATATCAAAGAACAATTCGATACAACGATTCAACCATCCTCTGAAGACGATGATTCAGAAAAAGATAATGAGAATGAACAAGAAGAAGCCAAAGATGATGACGATGAAGAGGGTGAGAATGAGGAAGAAGAAGATTTACCGAAAGAACTCGATCCCAAACGATGGCATGACGCCATCCAATTCACGATAACTCCTATCGTGGAAACAGAAACGAACGATCGGATGCCCGATCCCTCACCCGACGGAAAACATCTTGCCTTCCGGCGCGGTCGAGGTGACTTGATGATTCTGGATTTGGACAGTGGAGACATCCGCACCCTTATTTCTGGCTGGGATTTCTCACTCGATTGGCGCTGGAGTCCTGACAGCCGCTTCATCGCTTATCACCAAAACGATCGCGACTTCAATTCCGATATTTGGATAATTCCCGTTGACGGTTCGAAACCGGCCGTCAATATCAGCCGCCACCCGAACAACGATATCCATCCCCGCTGGTCGGCGGATGGTAAAATCTTGAGTTTCCTCTCCGAACGAATCAACAACGAATACGATCTCTGGATGGTCTATCTCGATAAAGAACTCGAAGCCCTGACTCCGAAAGAAATCGAACAATACTACAAAGATGCTGCCGAAGCAGCCAAAAAGCGCAAACCTTTGAAGACAAAGAAATCAAAAGATGAAGAAAACGGGAAAGAGAAGGATGAAGAGAAAGAGGTAAGTGAAATTACAGAAGAATATGATCTGACGGACGCATATCTGCGCCTGAAACGGATCACGACCTTATCCGGAAACGAAATGAACAACGAAATGACTCCCGCTGGTGACCGCTATATATTCACGGGAACATCCGGTGAATCCGGTTTATTTTCGATCAAATGGGATGGCAGCGATCTCAAACGGTTGACCAATTCCTCAGATGTCCAACACCTGACATTGAACGGTGAGAAGATCGTCATCGTGCGAGGTGGACAAGGCGGAACGGTAACTCTGAAAGATGGGAAAACGGAATTTTATGATATCGATGATGAAATCCATATCGATCTGGAAAAACAAAACAGTCAGAAATTCCTGGAAGCGGCTCGCATACTAGGAGAAATCTTCTACCATCCCACCATGAAAGGCTTGGAGTGGGATGCATTGGCTTTACGATATCATGCCTTGGCAAAAGAGGCACGCACCGCCCATGAATTTGATTACGTCGCCAATCATCTTCTCGGAGAATTGAACGGTTCCCACCTCGGTATCCGCGCCCCTTCAGATAGAAATCCGAATGCCCAATCCAACGGCTACCTCGGCACGATTCATCGACGAGTCGAAGATGGTTTTCTCGTAACAAAGATCATTCCGGAATCACCGGCTGCCAAAGAACCGATGAATCTACTGGAAGGCGATGTGGTCACGTCCGTTGAAGGCAAACCGTTTACTCCCACCGATACGCTCACTGCAAGATTGAAGGGGCAAGCCGGAGAAGAAACGCTAATTGGCGTTCGCCGCAAAATGGAAGATGGAGAAGAAAAAGAAATTCAGCTTTTGATTACGCCGATCAGTTGGGGGCAACAAAGACAATTGAATTATGAAGCATGGCGCTTGGACAACGCCGAGTTGGTCGAGCAATTATCCGATGGACGTATCGGTTATATTCACGTCCAAGCCATGAACCAACCGTCGCTGGACGTTTTTGAACGAGATTTGTTTGCCGCTGCCGGGGATAAAGACGGCTTGATCATCGACGTGCGCAACAATGGCGGTGGCTGGACAACGGACCGCTTGTTGGCCTCGATCATGGTGCAGCCCCACGCGTACACCGTCCCGCGCGGAGCCGATCCCACAATGACCACTGGCTATCCGCAGGATCGTCTATTTATCCAACGCTACACCTTGCCGATCAACATGCTCTGCAATGAAAAAAGTTTTTCCAACGCAGAAATCGTCTCCCATGCCTTTAAAACATTGGAACGAGGGACGTTGGTTGGACAGGAAACCCATGGTGCGGTTATCAGCACCGGCGGAACACGCTTGATCGACGGCACAACGGTTCGCCTTCCCTTCCGAGGATGGTATGTTCTCGATGGAACCGACATGGAAAACCACGGTGCCGTCCCCCATGTCATTGTTCCACAAACCCCGGAAGCGGAATCGAAAAATCAAGACGATCAACTCCGCGCCGCTGTAGAAAATTTACTAAAACGATTACCGTAACGCCGGCATCCTGCCGGCTTTTACATCCATCGGGTAGAGCAGGCGTCCCCGCCTGCATTACGTGCAAGCGAGGACGCTTGCTCTACCCGTCAAAATCAAAGGTATATTAGGACTTAAAGGGTAACAAGGGCAAGACGTCAGGTCTGCCTTCGAGGAAAGCAAGGATAGACTTCGCTTATCCTTGCCACCCGTTAGAAAAGAGAAAGGGTAACATGGGCAAGACGTCAGTTCTGCCCATGCTAATTTACGATAGACTTAAGGAGAATCCAAAATGTATCTCAAAACGTCCATCTCCATAATGATTTTTCTTTTATGCGCAATGTCTGCATTCACGCAAGAAACCGTCATCGTCCGCCCAACCGAAATCGACGATGTTCTGATCAATCCCGGCATCGGCTTCATGACCTTCCAACGTTTCAACGGCGATGAACTCAATGAAGGCAAAGGCTGGACGGAAGGATTTCCCATCGTCTATCAGGATTTCGACGGCAACCTGGAGAACAAAGATCATCCGATGACCTCATTAGCCTATTTCCGCGTCTATTGGAAATTCGTGGAACCGGAAAAAGATGTATATGCATGGGATTTGCTCGATAAAGCTTTAGAGACGGCTAAGGCGCGAAAACAAACTTTGCTGTTGCGCATCGCACCCTATGGTACCGGTCCGGAACGAGACGTACCGGATTGGTATCGGGAAATGATGGGAGAGGAAAAGGATTTGCCAGTCGAGAAATGGCAGACCAATCCTGAAGACCCGCGTTACGTCGAGCATTTTGGCGGCATGATCCGCGATCTGGGCAAACGGTACAACGGCCATCCTGTATTGGAAAGTGTCGATTTGTCTATCGTCGGTGCGTGGGGCGAAGGTGCGGGTTCAGCTCGCTTGACGCAAGAAACGCGCGAAGCATTGGTCGATGCCTATCTCGAAGCGTTTCCCGATACCACGCTCATCATGCTCCTCACGGATGAAAAGACGAATCAATATGGTATTTCAAAAAGAAATGTCGGTTGGCGCGTGGATTGTCTCGGCGATATGGGCGGTTTCAGCAAAACATGGTCTCATATGTACGATTATTATCCCCAAGCCATCATCAACTTCGGCATGAAAGACGCCTGGAAAAAAGCCCCGGTGAGTTTCGAAGTCTGTTGGGTCATGCAGCATTGGAAGGACAACGGCTGGGATATCGATTACATCATCGATCAATCCTTGAAATGGCATATTTCTTCCTTCAACGCGAAATCTTCTCCCGTTCCCGAAGAATGGTGGCCGCAAGTCAACCGTTGGCTGAAAAAAATGGGCTACCGTTTCGTGTTACGGAAATTCACCTACCCTTCACAAGTCAAACCAGGTGGGAAATTGACATTCACTTCCTGGTGGGAAAACAAAGGCGTCGCCCCCTGCTACAAACCGTTCCCACTCGCTTTTCGCTTGAAAAACGATGAAAATCAATACATCATCAAAACCGAGGCCGATATCCGCAACTGGCTACCGGGCGATAATCTCTACGATGATACCGTGACGGTTCCTAAGGATATTGCAAAAGGGGAATATCATCTTGAAATTGGTCTTCTTGATTTATATTCCGATGTGCCGAAGGTGAAATTGGCGATTGCAGGAAGGAATGATGAAGGATGGTACCCTTTAGGAAAATTAGTAGTTCACTAATATGATAGGGATGGAAATCGAAAAGGTATTATTCTTCTAGATTTCGGAAATGAATAATGATCAAGAATGAACGACAATACACTGTTACACAATCTCAAGTAAAAAGGCTTCGGGATGGTATCCGTTCACACATAACAATAGCAGATAGGATTCAGCAAAAATAAGTTACAAATTAATCTTATCAATAATTCTTATCCAACCACAAACACACTGATTGATGGGATTTTTTTCGATCAGAATTTTTCTTTCTTTTTTTCTTCCCGTGCGCTGGACTCAACCCTCACCTCTTGCTATGATGGGGAGCATGGAAGAGAAACGAATTATCCAAGGACGAGAAATCACGCGGGGGGATATTGAATTCATCAAGCAACTCCTAGCGGAGCACCCCTTGTGGAATCGCTCGCGGCTCTCCCAGGAACTATGCGAGATATGGCATTGGCATCGCCCCGACGGCCAGTTGAAAGATATGGCATGCCGTACTCTCCTGCTCAAACTGGAACGTGCCGGTTATATTACGTTACCTCCTCGCCAGCGTCCCGCGCGAAAAGAATTTCGCAGGAAATCGAAAGGAATCATTTCTCATCAAACGG
>CAYPPG010000114.1:0-14556 GCA_964412555.1 uncultured bacterium | reverse complement strand
ATGTGTGAGAGAGAAGCCCGGACTTGATTACCCTGGGAACTTGGACTCTTGATCCCTTGGCCTTTGGCCAATTGGAACTTGGCGCGAGCGCAGCGAGCTCGCGGGAAATTTTAAAAAAGTAGGGTGGGATGAGGCCACGAATCCCACCTTCAGCAACTACCCCAACCGCACAAAAAAAATTTAAACCAATCCCAATAACCTCCCCCCTAACCCCCTCAAAATCCAACACTTACAACCACAAAAAATTCCCCCCACAATAATTAAATGCGAAATGATGCGGTACTTTCTCTAATATATAGAGGGACGTAACATTTTTCTCGGCCGAAACCCGTTACATCCGAACCAGACTACAACCGGAAATCCCCCAGCCGGAGGAATAATCATCCCCCCCGGCCCCCGCCCCGGTTCAGCGGGCAAAAAAAGATTTCCAACGGCTCATAGTGGATAAGATCCTGAAGTGCCAAAGGGTAGTAAGGGCAATTTTTTATCTGCCCTTGCGTCAAACCATCCTTGAAACATCCAACTGAATCTACCCTTCAGCCTTCAGCCTTCCACCTTCAGCCTAAAAAAAGAGTGCATCAAGATGAACTCCGGCTTCGTTCAACGAACGAACCACCCTGCGATGCCCCTCTCGGTTTTTCCGTTGGCGTTAGGTATCCGAACGGAAAAACCGCAGCGATACCGCGAGCGTATCCAAAAGGCCTCGCAGGTTCAAACAGTAGTCGCCGCCCTCCGTTGGGCGCCCAACTCAAACAAAAAAAATGAAAGGAATCACGAAAACAGGGAAATAAGGAAGAAAACGTATTTCCGGTCATTCATGAAGCAAGATAAAAAACATCGGAAATCTCAGAAATATGAAAAATATTTCAAACAAACATGTTTGGCAATGTGCCGAATGTGAGCAGGAGACGTCTGCCTATCGGCCGACAGGCAAAAACCAGCGAATCAGCCTTTGACAATATCTTGACAAGTACCAAGGGCAATTTACGGTTAATAAGACCAAGTTTTATCTGCCATTGCCTTTCCCTCCAACACGGTGCAAAAAGAACATTCGCAGAATTATTCCCTCAAAAAACCTCATGATCGCCGTTTCCGATACCAGTGCTCTCTTACTCATCATATTTAAAAATTTAAAGCAACTCCAAAAACTCATCCACACTCAATCCGGAATCTCGGATTAATTTCCTGAGCGTTCCGACAGATAATTCTTTGTGCTGTGGGATGGAAAGATTTACACGCATTTTCTCTTTAATCATGACCAAATGGCTTCCAACTTGTCCGATAGATTGCCACCCAGCTTTTTCAAACGCTTTCACAGCCTCTTTTCCGGAAATATTCACTAATCTGCTCATATTACACAGCAACCATCACAGCTTGTTGTCCTTCTTTCGGATGAATAGATTTTATCGCTTTTTGATTTTCCGCCCACAACCATGCCTGAATGGCTTCTTTTATATTCTCGATGGCTTCTTGTTCATCCTTCCCCTGTGAAACACACCCCGGCAAACTTGGGCATTCCGCAACAATCCATCCGTCTTCCGCTTGCTCAAGAATGACGTGAAACATCATCTTTACTTCTCCAATCCATGAAAAAAGATTCATGATTGCATTGATGTAAATACCTCATGATATCATTTTATACGATTTCATTAGAACAAAAAAGCGATTGCACACTTAAAATACCTCAAGGTGGTGTAATCAAATAGAGAACAATGATACTGGTTACAAGGGAAAAGTATATAGTACGGTCCGGAACGACATTCATTACTTGCACGTGCTGTCAACCAAGAGGGAATCCTCCTATGAATGAAGACGATAGCTGTCGTTATCACGCATCAAGGGTAAACCAACCTCAATAATAGCTATACCATACCCAAAGACCAATCATCACATATAAGGACCGTACCCATGACTCAATCCCTAACCCGAAGAGACTTCGTCACCCGAATCGCCGGCGGAACCGCCGCCAGCCTAATCACCGGCAGCCTACCAACCTTCGCCAAAGACAAACAACCAAACGTACTCCTCATTATTTCCGACGATCACGCCGCCTATGTTTCCGGAACCTACGGCAACCCCAAAGCCAAAACCCCCAACATCGACCGGTTCGCGGAAACCGGGGTAAAATTCACCCACGCGTTCGTCAACTGCCCGATGTGCACCCCCTCACGGCAGTCCTTCATCACCGGACGCCTACCGCATTCCATCCCGCTCACCCAATTGCGTACCCCTCTCCCCGATGAGACAACCGTCACTCTCGCCGAAGTACTGAAAGAGCAGGGATACGACACCGCCGCGATCGGGAAAATGCACTTCAACAGCAACCTAAAACACGGCTTCGACCTTCGCCTCGACCACGCCGAACATCGCCGCTATTTGAAAGAACATCCTCCCCGCCCGGTTCCGGAAGAGATCGAAGTGCTGCCGCCCTGGAAACCGTTCCGGGATCCGGCGAGTATCTGGTTGAACGGAATGTACCATTCCTACGGCGCATACGATGAAGATATGGCGGGAACCTGGTTCGCCCGGCAGGGACAAGAGTACCTTCGCAAAGACCGGGATAATCCCTTTTTCCTCACCGTCAGTTTCTACGAACCACATTCTCCCTTCCGTTTCCCCATCGAATATAGTGACATGTTCGATCCCGCGTCCTTCAAGGTTCCCGAACCGGGACCGGAAGACGATTGGCAGATACCGGAAATTTTCCGCGATCTCACCGTGGAAGAAAAACAAAAGATCACCGCTTCCTATTACACCTCCACCGCCTTCATGGACAAAAACGTCGGGCTGGTGCTCGATACCTTGAAAGAAACCGGACTCGATGACAACACCCTGGTCATCTACATCGGCGATCACGGCTACAGCCTCGGCCACCACGGCCGCTTCGAAAAACATACCTCGTTTGAAGAATCCGTCCACGCTCCCATGATCTGGCGGCTGCCGAACTGCGATCGGAAAGGCGTTTCCCGCGACGCCCTGGTCGAATTCATCGACATCTTCCCGACAGTCGCCAACTATTGCGGCGCAAGGATTCCGGAAGAAGTGGAAGGAATCAACCTGCTCCCCATCATCGAGGGAAAACAAACCGAAGGCCGCGACTATGTCTTTAGTGAATATTACGACACCGAAGAAGCCATGATCCGCGATCACCGGTATAAACTGATCTTCTCCAGCGGCAAACGCAGACGGCAGGATGGATACCAAACAGGCCTTCCCCTGCCCGGAAGAATAGTCAGACTCTACGACATGAAAAACGATCCCCACGAGATGAAGAATCTCGCCGATCAACCGAAATACGAAAACATGATCGTCATCATGAAAAAGGAAATGCTAAAGCGGTTCAAACACCATACACTCGCGGATCAACTCCCAGCCGGATTGTCCCTCGAAGAAAAATTGGAATGGTTTCTCCAATACCGGGAGGAGAATAAGTAAAATCGAACCCGTTTTCATCCCCTTCCCTCACATAAGAACCTCGTTAAAAATACACGGAAATAAAACAAATTTCACTTAGGACAAAAAGTATGGTAGACCATCACACAATCCCGCCCGTCGACCCCCAAGTAGAGAAAAAGGAAAAATTCCGAACCGCTCCCATTAAAACCGACAAAATGCCGGATAGCGTCCCCTACATTATCGGCAACGAATTCGCCGAACGATTCAGTTTTTATGGAATGCGGTGTATTCTGACCATTTTCATGACGACCTATCTCGTGAATCAAGCGGGACAACTGGATGTCATGAGTGACGGCCAAGCGAAAACATATTTTCACCTCTTCGTGTCGGCTGTATACTTCACACCGTTGATCGGGGCGATTATTGCGGATGCGTTTTTGGGGAAATACAAGACGATTATCTATCTATCCATTGTGTACTGTTTGGGGCATTTGGCCCTGGCACTCGATGATACCCGAATTGGTTTGGCTATCGGACTCACGCTGATCGCGATTGGTTCGGGTGGAATTAAACCGTGCGTCTCCGCAAATGTCGGCGACCAATTCGGCCAATCCAACAAGCATTTGATCGAAAAGATTTTCGCGTGGTTCTATTTCTCCATCAATGTCGGTTCCGCATTATCCACACTCCTCATCCCCTGGACATTGGAAAAATTCGGACCATCAGTCGCCTTTGGTATTCCTGGTATACTAATGTTCCTTGCAACTGTGATCTTTTGGATGGGGCGGTATAAATTCGTCCATATTCCCCCAGGCGGTCTTGAATTCATCAAAGAAACCTTCAGCGGCGAAGGACTCAAAGCTGTCGGGAAACTCATCCCTTTCATTTTTCTCCCGGTTTCCATGTTTTGGGCGCTCTTCGACCAAACCGGCTCCGCCTGGGTATTGCAAGCAGAAAATATGGATTTGAAGTTGATCGATATCACCATATTCAATCAACATATCGTCATGAACGTTCTTCCATCTCAATTGCAGGCGGCCAATCCGATTCTGGTGCTTGTCCTGATCTACCTTTTTTTCAATCATCTATATCCTTGGGTCAATAAGGTTTTCCAACTCACCCCACTTCGAAAAATTTCCATCGGTTTTTTCATCGCGATCCCCTCTTTTTTGATTCCGGCATGGATCGAATATCAAATTACGGCAGGTTCCCAACCGAACGTCATCTGGCAGATTCTGGCGTATTTTTTCATCACAGCCGCAGAAGTTCTCATTTCCATCACGGTGTTGGAATTCGCCTATACCCAAGCGCCGAAGAAAATGAAATCGTTCATCATGGCACTCAATATGGCAGCCATTGGATTTGGAAACGCTTTCACTTCGGCCGTCAATTTCTTTATTCAAAATGAAGACGGCACCAGCAAACTGGAAGGCGCCGATTATTTCCTCTTCTTTTCCGCCTTGATGCTCCTAACCGCAGTTCTGTTTATATTTGTCGCTTATTTCTACAAAGAACGAACGTATATCCAGGATGAAGAAGAATCGTAATATCCTAGATACCTTGCCTAACGTACCCCTGCAAGTTATGTTTTCTATAGAGTAAAATAAAAAGAGAAACTCGCGGCCATACACAAAATCATGAACCGCATAGGGGCGAAGTATTTGCACAAACGAACATGAACCGGCAAGGCTACAGGGAACATATTATCACATTTCCAAGTCAACTGTTTTGTGCAAATGTTTCGCCCTTATTTTATATAAGTGTCGGAGCGCGGACATCCCTGTCCGCATCTTACAACATACTGGAGCGCGGACATTCCTGTCCGCATCTTACAACATACTGGAGCGCGGACATCCCTGTCCGCATCTTACAACATACTGGAGCGCGGACATCCCTGTCCGCATCTTACAACAGAATAGAATGACGAATTCAAATTTGATATTCAATCATAAATCGCGCCATCCGATGAAAGGAATGTACAGATGAAAATTCTCGTCTTGAATTGCGGCAGTTCGTCGGTGAAGTTTCAACTGTTCGAGACGGATACCGAACAAGCCATTTTCCGCGGCCTTGTCGAAAAGATCGGTTCCTCTTCCGCCGTTCTTTCTTTCCGGGCAGTCGGGAAACGGGATTTTCGCGAAGTCCGGGAAATCGTCGATCACGAAGAGGCCGTCGGTCTTGTTTTGTCCATGCTGGCCCATCCCGAACAAGGAGTCGTCTCGTCTCTCTCCGAAATCGACGCTGTGGGACATCGCGTAGTTCACGGGGGGCAATCCTTCTCCGAATCCGTTGTCATCACCGACAAAGTAATCCAAGAAATCGAATACTGCTGCCAATTCGCCCCTCTCCACAACCCTCATAACCTGAAAGGCATCGAAGCCGTCAAGAAAAAACTTCCCTCCATGTTTCAAGTGGCGGTTTTCGACACGGCATTTCATCAACACATGCCCCAGAAAGCCTATCTGTACGGCCTCCCCTACGGTCTTTATGAAAAACGGGGAATTCGAAAATACGGCTTTCATGGAACCTCCCACCGCTATGTCGCCCATAAAGCGGCTGACATTTTAGGAAAACCGCTTCCGGAACTGAAACTCATTACCTGCCACCTCGGAAACGGGGCCAGCATCGCCGCCGTCAAAGACGGAGTCTCGGTGGATACCTCCATGGGATTCACTCCCCTCGAAGGATTGATCATGGGAACGCGCTGCGGAGATATCGATCCCGCCGTAATCCCCTACCTTATGGATGTGGAACAACTGGACCACAAACAAATCGACACGTTGATGAACAAATTCAGCGGGATGTTGGGACTCACGGAAACATCCAACGATATGCGCGAAATCGAAAAAGAAGCGGATGCGGGAAGCGAACGGCATAAACTCGCAATGGAAATGTACGCGTACCGCATTAAAAAATATATCGGTTCCTATTCCGCCGCGATGGGGGGATTGGATGCCGTCATATTCACTGGCGGCATTGGGGAAAATTCCCGCACCGTCCGCCGTTTGGTTTTAGAAGGACTGGATTACCTTGGGCTTGTCCTAGATCCCCATAAGAACGACGAGAACGAAGAATCGATCAGCACCGGCTCCGCCAAAGCATTGATCATCCCTACAAATGAAGAACTCGCCATCGCTCGCGATACGGCCGGACTTTATGAATCGATGAAAACTCAACAAAAAGGACCGGCTCCGGATTACATGGCGCTGTCTCCTCAGGAAAAAAGAGAATTGGTGCTCCTTTGGGCACAAAATCCGAGGATGAATCTCTACGAGTTGACGACGCTATATAATCAAAATACTGGGAAATCTCTTTCTCCCGATGTGATCGGTGAAGAGATGAAAACACTCGGCCTGGAATCGGGTTCCGAGGTAAAATCATAAGTTGACTTAGAGAAACTCGATTATATACGGGGAATTCCATCTTCCTTCACGATCGAAAAGGAGTGAACACGGTGAAAACGTTAGACAAAGAACTCAGCGGTTGGATTCTCGCTCGGGTGTGGCTGAACGCCTTGGAAGAAACCGCCCGAGATTTTCACGGCACTTATCCGAAACCATTCTGTTCCCGCGCCTATGAACACGCCACCGGCGCCTGGCTTCGAATCTTGCAAGACGAGTACGGCTTTGAAGTCAAAAAATGCGGCGGAATTCTCGAAGCCATTGAAACCTATATAGATCTCGGTGTACGCGCAGGGCTATTTCAGGATCCCAGCAACTTCCGGATCAAAGAAATCAATCCCAACAAAGTGGAGATTTCCATCCTGGTCTGTCCTTATGGATGGAGTTGCAAAGATTCCATCAACCGTGGTTTTTCACATCGGGATTTAACCTGCGCCCGCATCGGCTGCTTTGCCGCTGCAGTAAAAATTTTGTCCGATATCCCCTGTTCCTATGAAGTGACCGGTGTCGAGGGGGAAGAAGGATGCAGTGGTTTCATCGAACGCGCGTAATGTTGGGAGAAACGAGATGACTATGAACACTCTGGATCAATCCGTCATTTCCTTGAAATCCTCACCGTTCTGGAATGAGCGCCGGGAAGCCGCGCTCAATCTGAAACACATTCATGATCCGCAAGCCCGCAAGTCGTTGATCGAGTCACTGAATGATCCGGATGATGATGTGCTCCAAGCAGTCATCCTGGCATTAGGAAATGTCGGGGACAAGGAAGCCGTAGATCATATGCTTCTCCCGAAATTCCTGAACCATCCGGACCCTCGAATCCGCTGGGCGACACTGAAAGCACTCGACAAAATTGGTAAATCCTTCATTGTCACCGAAGTGGCTCAATTGGTAGACGATCCGGAGTGGATCGTGCGAAACGAAGCGCAAAAGGTCCTCCGCGACCAAGTCGATTCTGTTGTGACTCATTGCACGACAGACTCCGCGCAGCGAATGGTCAGCCTACTCACCAAAGAGAACAAAGAACTGCGGGAAATTCTGATCGACGCCTTTCTTCAAATGGGGCCGAGGATCAAACCGCTTCTCCGGGATTTTGTCAAAGTTGGCGGCAAGCAGATACAAACTGCGATGGCGTATGTCCTTGGCCAACTCAAAGATCAGGAATCCGCTCCGCTTTTGATCGATCTCCTTGAAAATCGAGACGGGGAAATTCGGAAAAGCGCGATCGAAGCACTCGGTCAAATTGGTGATAGTTCCGCTTTTCCAGCCATGGTAGAACGTTTTGGTGATCCTTCTCGTGCGGTACAATTGTGTGCAGTTAATGCAATTGCGAAATTTGGTAAATCTGCTCTCGCACTCCTTCATGAAACGTTGCGCTTTTCTTCCCGTAAATTGATTCAACAAAATACGTTGATGACCCTGGCAAAAATACGGAATTCCTCCTCCATCCCCTACCTGGTTGAAAAATTGGGAAGCACGTACTTTATCGTACGGCGCGCCGCTATCAAAGGATTAGTGGAATTCGGCAAGGAAGCGATACCGGAAGTTCACGAAGTCATTCGAAATGTCAAATTTCCCTGCATAGAAGAAATTCTGCATCAAGCAGAAAACGGCGTGACGGTTCGAATTCGGATCCGCGCCATTAACGCTCTGGGTTCTTTGGCGGATCACCGCAGTGTTCATCTGCTGAAACGTCTCGCCGCCTGTAAAGTGCCGGCCATTCAAAAAGCCTCACTGGCTTCACTAGCCGAGATTGGGTGTGCCTGCTGGCAGCGCTGTGGCGCCTTGGCCGTGTTGCGGGAAATGCGTGTCGCCCCGGATGTCGATTTGATCGCCAAACAACTGGATGACGACTCGGAAAACGTCCGGCACCGTGCCGTTCAAGTGCTGGCACGATGCGGCAATCCACGCGCCGTTCCCGCATTGCTGCAAACCGTCTCCATCGATGGAAATGCCACGTTACGCTGTGAATCGCTTCGCGCGGCGGATGAATTGGCGCCCGCCGATCCGGAAGTCGTGAAAGTTGCAAAGAATGCAATGTATGATCCTGCCCCGCAAGTGCAAGCAGAAGCCATTCGAATTATTTCCCGTTCCCCGGATGCCAGCAATCTGGCTTCGTTGCTCGAATTTCTGCAGCATCCCAGTTGGGAAGTACGCCGCAATTCCGCTCTGGCGTTGGGAAATATGGGGAATATCGCTCTCCCGAGTTTGCTCAACCGTCTTGACAAAGCCGGGCCGGTTGAATTGGAGTCCGTCATCCGCGCGATTGGAAATATCGGTTCCTCAGAGGCCATTCCAGCCATCGAAGAAATTATGGCGAAGCAGCAACCGGGTACTGAGATTCATTCGGCCTCTTTGAAAGCCATTGCGGACATTCGAGAGAAAGAAGAAGGACGATAGACCTTCATTCAATGTCACTTGTATCGAAAATCTTTCTTGTTCCTGGTTGATAACATTGCCTGTCACTCTCCTTTCTGTACAATAGCTGGAAAATGAATTCAAAAAGGCGAAATGGATTATGGTAGAAGCTGTTTTTAAACCGTTACCGACTCAAGTGAAAAAATCCGGGGTCAAAGTTAGTGCTCCCGACCTTACTACCGAAATTTTAGGATTGCAAAAAACGATCGATATACTGACAGCTTTGGGAAAAGGAATGATGATGACCTGCCGTCATTTGTTCCGCAAGACGGTGACATTCAATTATCCCAACGTCAAGCGGCATCAATCGCCACGGTTCCGAGGGATTCACCGTCTGCAGCGTCATGAGGATGGGAAAGAGCGCTGTGTAGGATGCAGTTTGTGTGCAGTGGTCTGTCCGTCCAACGCGATCTATCTAGAAGCGGCGGAGAATACGCCGGAGCACCAGGTTTCGCATGGAGAACGCCATGCGGCCTATTATCAAATCGATATGATCCGTTGCATCTTCTGCGGTTTTTGCGAAGAAGCCTGTCCGGAAAATGCGATCGTGTTGGGACCTAATTGGGAAGCGGCGAGTACAGAACGGGAGGATTTCATTTACACGAAAGATCGGTTGCTTGTGCCGTTGGAGAAGAAGGATGAGTTCCGAAAAGGAATGACTTGGCCGGATAAGGAAGTGCAGACCGTTCCAACCTCCTCCGATTTGCCGGAATATTATCAACAACAACAGAGAAAAGCCGGTTAAAGTTAAGGTGTATCACTTCTGGGGATTTTGGCGATTTTCATGACTAGACGAAGGGCTTCGTTAACACTTTCATCGGTTGGAAATTTGTCCGATACGTCCGGTGCGAGTAATGCTACATTTTTCCCCGCTCTTCGCTCAGGGGCATATCTTCCCTTCGCAACTACGTTCATTTTCGAAAAATCATATTCTTCCCGCAATTCATAATCGTCGGGATCAATCTGCTTCTGCATAATATTTTGCCTCTATTTTTGTTGCTTTTCGTGCACTCATGATACGAATTCATTCAATTTCTTTTATAACTTGCGATGCTCCAAATGATGATAATCAGCGCTGCGGCGATGGAGATCCACATTCCCATATAGAAGGAATGGGGGAAATAAACCATTTTGATTTCATGTGCACCGGGGGGAACGTCGATGCAGCGGAAAAAATAGAAGATGCGGTCGATCGGGGCGGGGATACCGTTCAACCATGCCGTCCAGCCGGGGAACATCATTTCACTGAGAAAGAGGGTGCCGCCGGTCTCGCTGGTTCCGGAAATATGGAGCTGATTCGGGCTGTTTTCCTCCACAACCCATACGTTTCCTGCAGGAAAATGGGTTGTCCAAGTTGTATCCTTTGCTTGGAGCATCAATTCGCTCATCGGTTCCGGGATAGCGTATTTCAATTGATTGGCGGGGACGGTCTGATCGTCTTCAGTGAGAGAGGGGCCGCCAGGCCAGCGGGTATAGACGATGGCATTCTTTTCCAGTTCAAATTCTTCGATACAGCGGCTGGCTCCTTTGATGCTGAGAAACGCGTGGGAAAGGCGATATCGTTCTTGTGGAACTTCGCTGATTTCGATTGTTGAACCGAGCATTTTGTGCATTACTTCAACGGTTTCTTTTTGGAGAAGACTGGTTGCTTCGTCACGGATGGCTCCGACAACGATATAGCCATCTGTCGCGGAGCGAATGAAACGCTGCATGCGGAGATTTTCCAGCGGCCGGTCTTTTACGTCTCCTTTGACAGGATCGTAATCCAGGACGGTGTTGAAAGAATCGCGTGCCATGACATCGCCGGATTCCGGATCGAGAATGGCTAAATTATAACCAGGTTCATTCGGAGAGATTTCATGACCTCCGGCTAAAATACTCGCTTGATCCACGATAGGAGTCCAAATTGTCTTTTTGGGAACCGAATAGACGACAATCGGATAAGGCAACGGAAAATATTCTGAGGATTCCAAGTGATGTCGTACGAAACGTTTTTGGGGTAGATTCGATTGGCTCAAGCGGTCGAAAAGTTCGTACCAATCGTTGGGATTTTCTTTGGTCGAGTGCAATTCGGGTTTGGGAAGGCCCATAGCCGTTCCTTCTACGTAGATGTTATGATCGGTTTGCAGCACGAGCGCTTCGGTAGGGGAGACGATTTCCAATGCCGTCCCCAGCGCGGCGCCTTTTCGGCCGACAATGGCATGCGCATAGCGGTAAAAGTTTATGCCGCGAACATCCAACGCGCCGCCAATCGCCTGCATCACAGAAAGACCTTCCGGCAACAAGACATTGGTGGCATTGTCTTTGATGGCGGCAAAAATGAATTTTCCATCCGGTACTTGCGCGAGAAATTGAATCATACGTTGATGATCGACATATTTATCCGCTGTTGGATCTTTTTTTTGTACTCGGCTTTCCGTGTAACTTTTCATTAAATTGAACATGGCAGTGTTCTCGATTTCACCGGTTTCCGAATCCGCTACGGCGAAATAATAGCCCGGCTCTTTTCCTAAGCCGGCAAAATGATCTTTTCCGTCCACGATCAGGTGGGCAGCAGATTTCACCGCTTCATTCGAAGCGCTGATCAAAAGAAACGGTTTGGGGAACACCGCCTTTCGAGGAATGGGGTGTGTTTTTTCTTCTTGGTTCCGGTTGGAATAATCCAGTATGGCGACGCGCTCGAAAGGAAAAGATTGGATCGTCAATAGTTCTCTTTGAAATGGGACCTGTACACAGAAAGTTTCCGGAAGAACTCTAGCGCGGACGTTGGGGGAATTCATCAGAATCAGATCGCCGGTTTCGCGCTCCATGCTAAAAGGAAAACCGGTGGCGTCGGACACGATGGCGCTGACATTGCAAAGATTGAGCAAAGACCGGTTTGGCTTCGAGGGATAATCGATAGCCGTATCTGTTCGAAGATGTAAATGGAGGCGAGGGGTCAAGGGAGATTGACCATCCAGTTCACGAAAGTTTTGTGCGGAACCGTGATACAGTTTGCGGTTGCCGCCCGCTTCGATATAGACTTTCGCGCGGGTATTTTCAGGAAGATCATGGATATTTTGGACCGTCTCGTTGATGGTGTAGCCGCCTGCGCCCGGTTGCATATCGATAATTCGATAATGGGTTCCCAAATCCAGCCAGGTGAGAAGAATGGCCAGAAAAGCCGTAAGGTTGGGGGAAATTTTTTTTTGCTGGGTAAGAACGATCAGAATGAGAAATGTCCCGGCAAACATCACCAGCAAGATCATGGCCCGCAGCAGATCGACTCGTTCGGCGCTTGCCACGAGGAAGATAAAATACAAGAATAATCCCAGGATGCCGGTCGCAACCAAAATGATGCGCAAAAAGACTTTGCTACTTTCCTTATCGCGTAGGAAAGCCGGATCGGAAAGAAGGATATCGACTCCTTTTCCCGCCGTCATGGCAATGGGTAGACTGGCGAAATAAATCCACCGGCTTGGTGCCCGCACCCAGGCGATGCCGGGGATGAGAACATAGGAAAGATCATACACGAAGATGTGTTCTCCCATCGCCAGCAGGACAGAGACGATGGCCGTGGCGACAAGAAAACGCTGCAGGGTGTCGAGATTGCCCTGCACAACGGTTAGCAATGCTAAGACAAGCGGAATAATCCCCCAATAAAACACTTCCACCTGCGACCAGGTACGCAGAGCTTCCGGCATGAAGGCGTCAATCAATTCGAAGGTCGGGAGGGAAAATTCCGTGCTTCGGCGGAATTGATCGGCGGCTGCCCGTTCGCCTTCTTGGATCAAATCCCAGCTGGGCAGCCATTGCACAGCGGTTAAGGATACGGCGAGAAAAAAGAGAAAGAAGGCCGGGACCATTCGCCGAATTCGATAGCCTTTCTCTTTTTTTGATCCGAGAAATTCGTACATCAAGCGAGCGAAAATGACGATGGAAAGGTATAGAGAAGCTTGCGGGTGGCCGGCGAAATAGGCGAGCGCAAAGACGAGAATGCAGCGGATCAGATACCGGGGAGAACGCTCCCGAATCCATCGTTCCGCCTGAAGAAGAATCCAGGGGAACCAGACGAGGGTAAAGAGCATGTTGGTATGCTTTTTATGGGCGCAGTGGAATCCGCAAAAGGCGAAGGCGATTGCGCACAAGCCGGCGCCGTAGGTTGTCAATCCCACATACCGCGCCAACCGGTATGCGCCAAGACCGGCGATCAGAAAATGGAGCAGCACGAGCCATTCCGTAACCGAAAAAGCCAATTGGGGAGAATAGACGAAGGGAATGAGGATCCAATTCAACGGATAGAAGAATCCCGCTTCGCAGTTGGCAATTCCCGGCCAGCCGCCGAATTGATACGGATCCCATAAAGGAAGATGGCCGGAGAGAAATATTCGGAATAATCCCAAGCGGGTGGGATAATCTTTCACGAAGATATCATCGGTAAAATGCATCCGGTCCAATGGTGAAGGAATCCACGCCCGCCACCAAAACAAAATGATGGCGATGGCCAGAAGGAAAGCGACACTGAAATATTCACGAGAATGATTTCGATTCATACCGGTACCCATTGACATAATATTGTTAACGAATGAATACGAAGCCAATAACGAGTGACAACCAGGCAGACGTCCCCGTCTCTATAGCCTCATTCGATTGCGGCGTTTTGCAACCAAAGACAAAAGAATCCTATGCCCTCTCTTGATGAAGTAAAGAGGGAAGTGGATTTTCTTTTTTGGGATTCGAGAAAATCCCCCTTTGAACTGACGGGTACATGGTTATGGGTATGGGATACGCTTCGCTTTGAGACTACATTTCAATATGACTCAAGAAACTCAAGAAATTCGTCACGCTCCATTTGTAAGTCCTTTTTAATAATCTTTATTAGCAGCCCCCTATCCAATTGCTCGCCGGGATGATTCGGAATGAGGGTGGTTCTCCCATAGCGTTCCATCGGTGTTTTACATTCCAGATATAACGAAATCGCTTCTTTGGTGCGCTCCAATAATTCATCATAGGTTTTGGCTTGTGAATGGCATCCGGGAAGTCCAACCACTTCGCTGATCAAATAGCCATCCTGGCCTTCTTCAACGATAACGGTAAAATGCTCAGTCATGCTCATCATCTTTCCAAGATAGGATTCCAGTTCACATTATTTTCTTTCGTCCATCTTACCTATATAAAGAACAATTCGAAGGGCTGCTTCGCTGGTTTTTGTCAGCTGGCACCCGCATCGCGAATCGCTTTGGAAATCTCCTTTTTCCAATTCTGGCCCGGTAACAATTTTTTCTTATCAATCCACGGTTCACAATGGTTTTCCAATAAAAATTCATATATTTCCAACGCCTGCGGCCAATCTTTTCGCGCA
>CAYPPG010000113.1:0-14841 GCA_964412555.1 uncultured bacterium | reverse complement strand
CGATCGTTCCCACATTGACGTGCGGTTTCTTCCGCTCGAATTTCTGCTTCGCCATGGTGATTCCTTTCTTAGCGATAAGAATCAAAGCCCACGACCGGGATTGAACCGGTGACCTCATCCTTACCAAGGATGTGCTCTACCTACTGAGCTACGTGGGCTTGGAAGTGTTTTTATTGTAACCTTGTAATCCTAATGACACTCGATAAAAGTGTCAAGGATAATATAGTACTCTCTCATCCAAGACAACAGTGTACTCATTTTGTAATGGAATCCAAGATGTGCGTTTCAATTTACGAATGGCGGAGGGGGAGGGATTCGAACCCCCGATACAGTTCCCTGTATAACCGCTTTCGAGGCGGTCGCCTTCAGCCAGACTCGGCCACCCCTCCGTCGAATAAAAAGACGTTATTTTATGTGTCGATCTTCAATCAGTTTACCATTATCGTAGCCGGGAAAAAAAATTCTTCAATAACTCCTCACACTCTTTTTGCCGAATTCCTGAATGGATCACGACTTGATGGTTGAATCGGGTATCTTCGAGCAGGTGATACATACTTTCAACTCCACCCGCTTTGGGATCGGAAGCGCCAAAGTATAAATGTTCGATTCTGGCTTGGATGATTGCGCCGGCACACATAACACAGGGTTCGAGCGTGCAATAGAGAATGCTACCATCCAACCGCCAGGATCCAAGTTGCGCCGAAGCATCTCGGAGAGCTATGATTTCGGCATGAGCAGTAGGATCGTTTTTTTGTTCCCTTTGGTTTCGTCCTCGGCCTATTATAGTATTGTTATGAACAACGATAGCGCCAACGGGGGCATCGCCATAAGCCATGGCGATTTTTGCCTGATTGAGCGCGAGCCGCATAAAATAGTCGTGTGTATATTCAGGCGCCACGAGAAAACCTCGTATCAATTGATCTCATCAAGATGGTAGAATTTACCCATCGGTGAATAAGCGGAAGAAGTTCTCGCCTCAAATCGCCTCCACTTATGTAGACATATAAATTGTTCGGAATTATTATCCTCATTAAGGTACAAATTTAAAGGACATAATCATGATTCTTCACCCGATCACCTTATCGGAAGGTCCTGGAATCGTCAATATCATTATCGGCGCCTTGATTTGGATGTGTGGCATGTTACTGATCATGTTTCATCGGTCAGGCATTCAACTCTTGGGATTGATTATCATTGGGATCGGTTTTTTCCTGTTACTTTTTCTATCACAACCGATACTCGCAGCCGGTTTGATGTTCATTGGTTTTGTAATGCATGGTTTTGGACGAATTTTAATCCATTTGAAAAAACGTGGATAAATGAAAAAATCTGCTTTGTCACTTCTACGAATAGAAGGGGAGGAACGCACGTATGAGTAACTTGATCGATATATTCAATCAATTGATTCAAGGCCAACATTTAACCAAGAATTCAGCGGGAGAAGTGATTTCTTCCATCATGTCGGGTGAGTTGTCCCCAGCGCAAATTGCCGCTGTTTTGACCGCCTTGCGATGCAAGGGAGAAACAGTAGATGAAATTGTCGGAGCGGCGGAAGCCATGCGTTCTCATGCTCTCGATATCCCGACCGCCCACATGGAAATTCTGGATACTTGCGGAACCGGTGGAGATCAAAGTGGCTCGATCAATATCTCTACAATGACGGCATTTGTTGTTGCCGGATTAGGAATTGCGGTGGCAAAGCATGGAAATCGTTCTGCGACAAGCAAGTGTGGTAGTATCGATTTATTGGAAAAACTCGGAGTCAATGTCAATTTGGGACCGGAAAAGATCGGAAAATGTATGGATGAGATCGGGATCGGCGTTCTTTTTGCCCGTGTGGTTCATCCGGCGATGAGATTCGCCGCACCGATTCGTAGCGAATTGGGATTTCGTACGATTTTTAATTTTCTGGGACCATTGACCAATCCCGCCAAACCCACCTTCCAACTTGTGGGAATCAGCAATCGGGAAAATCTCGACATATATGCCGAATGCCTGCAGAAATTGGGAATTAAACGGGCATGGGTTGTTTTTGGTGAAGACGGATACGATGAAATCTCATTGACGGGAACAACAACCATTCGAGACGTTCAACCGGATTCCATTCAAAAAATGGAAGTTCACCCCGAAGAAGCCGGATTACAGCCCTGTAGTAAAGAAGATCTTCTCGGTGCTTCACCGGAAGAAAATGCAAACATCACTCAAAAGGTTTTGACAGGAGAGATTAAGGGGCCACAACGGGAAGCCGTACTTCTCAACGCCGGTGCAGCGCTCCATATACTCGGAAAAGCGGCCAATTTAAAAGAGGGTGTCAATCTCGCAGCCGAAAGCATCGATGCAGGGAAGGCTTTCGGTGTTTTGGAACGCCTTATTCACTTCTCAAATCAATAGGAATTACCGGTTTCTTTCCGGTAATTTGCTCGTATTCCGCCGCAAAGAAGGAACTGATATCGTTGACATCGCCTTCCATCAAGGCGGAACAATTGCGGCAATGCTCGTTCAATTCACCGGTAATCCATTCCCGCCGTAACCGTTTATAATGTTCCCCATTCCAGATTTCCTCAAATGTTTGTTCGTTGATGTTTCCAAAAACGTCTCCCTTCCATTGACAGCAGGGATACACCTCTCCTTCATGCCCGATCAACATGCCTTTCCAGGGCCAGTGACAGCGTTGGGTGCGTAATTGTTTTTGCGCATCCGGTTTGCGTTCCAATTCGAAAAGAGGCGGGGCATCCACTTCGATACCATAACTCCTACATTTTTGTATCGCTTCGGAGAGATACTGATTCGCAATTTCCGGATCAAACCAAAGGCTTTCTTTCATCAGTTCTTCGTTAGGGATAATGAAATGCTGAAAGCGGATAATTTCCGCTCCCAAATCATGCGCCATATCAACAAAAGCGGGCATTTCTTCGACATTCCGTTTCATCATGGCGAAATGCAGTTTCAGACGCGGGTGAGGGCTGTTCAATTCTTGTTTGATCTCTTGCAGCCGTTTGATGTTGCCGATCAATTGTTCAAATTTCGCCCCTTTACGGATGCTTTCGAATGTCTCTTTTTTTACACCGTCGATGGAAATACAGATCTCTTTATAGCCATTTTCAACCAATAAACGCGCCCGTTTTTCATTCAAGGGAATGCCGTTGCTGGTCATGGTGGAGAAGACATACGGATATTCGCCAAAAAGGTCAACAATTTCTTCAAATTGTGTATTCATCAACGGTTCGGCGCCGAGTGACATGCTGATACCGGAACAGCCATCAAACGCTTGTTCCGCCAGGCTGGCCATCTGTTCTCTTGTAACTTGTTTGGGCGGAGGCAATTCGACAAAAACACGGAGGCAGAATATGCACTCCAAATTGCAACGGGTAGAAGCGTCGAGACCCAACATATACTCACCATAATGGTAAAAACCGTCACTTTCCTCTAAGGGAGCGATTTGCCATTCATAGTTCGAACGAAACAGTTCTTTTTCCCGCCTGCCTCGGACAAGGTGAATGAACAAAGCGTAGGTACCTGGTTTTTCGGGGGCTTGTGCTTTTACAATGACACGAGTTTGTTTTTTTGGATGCTTCCCTCGCAAAATTGGAGCTTGTCCGGCAAAGAATTCGCTTCCATCCTCAGCGATCCAGCGCAGCCGGATTTGCAGATTGTCTCTTTCTACAGAACCGTTTTCATTCGGAATCCATAAATCGACAGGGATGCGGTGTGTGTATCCGCAGATCAGCGGTTTTGGTACAGGAGGAGCGCAATTATACTCCGGCATAGGAGTGCAGTATCGATAAATGCGTTGGGTTTTATGAAGGCTTTTTTCAATCCAATTCAACATAGAACGGTTTTAATCCTTTATGAAAAAATATAGACGTTCCCGTCTGTAGAGGGAACCAGAAGGGAGCCGTCCGGCTGGAACGCAGGACGTGCTTCGATACAGCGTTCCGCTTCGAAGAATGGTTCGCCAATGCCTTTAGGATTGATCCGGTGTATTTTTCCTTCCGAATCGCCAACATAAACGGTTCCGCCACCGTCACTCACAGGACCACCGAAAATAAAATAAGATCCTGTTTTATAGCGGTAACTCAAAGAACCATCCGGATTCAGGCAGTGCACGTCACCGCTGAGATCGCCCACAGCGATTCGGCCATCTTGCAGGAGCGCGGGAGTTGCATAAACGTTTCTTTCAAAATGGCAGCTCCATTTCCCTTCCCCCGACGCAGGGTCTACAGAGTGAAGCAGAGAATCCTTATAGATATTGGTTATGCAATATACAAGGTTTCGTTTCGTATCGATGACCGGCGCAGCGACAAGAACCGGCGCATAGGGAACCGACTCGTCAAACGGATGGAAGAAAACGGATGTTTCATCACCGGAATCGGGATTGATTCGGACCAAGTGGACACCTCGCTTCGCTCCTCTTCCCCGTTCATATTCCGCTCTTACCGTAAAGATCATTCCATCCGAATCAGCGGATGCACTGGCGCGGGGTGACGGTCCGGCCGGCCAATCAAATTTCGTTTTACCGGTTTCTGCGTCGATTGCAAAATATTTCCATTCCCAGCTACTCAGCACAAGGATTTTCTTTTCGGGAATTACGAGTAAGTCAGAGAGAATTCGTGGATCGTATTTTCCCGCCAACGATTGATGCCAAATTTGCTCTCCCGTAATCGCATCTAGAGCGTATACATTCCCAGTCACGGTTCCGACATAAAGCGTATTGGTCACTCGATTGAAAGTGGGAGCAGCATGAACCCCGCCATCGACGGTTTTTCTCCAAAGCAATTTCCCGTCTTCGGCATATGCATGAACACTACCGCTCATATCTGCGAAAAGAACGGTCCCTTCATCCGTCAAAACAGCAGAACCGAAGACACCGCCTTGCGCTTCAAGTTTTCGAGGCGTTTTTCGGCGGATCGTACATTGGGCTTCGATTGTTCCGCTTCGGGCGTTGTTACCGCCCATGGTGTACCATGTCATTTTGGATTTTGCGTTCATGATGGTTTGTTCCTATGTATTATCCGAATTGCCGGCTGGATGCCGGCGTTCCGTTGAAATGCCGGCGTTTTTTACGATTTTGGACGCTGGTATGTCGGAATATATTGGAATCGGGCTTCTTCAAGACCGATTCCGGCTACGTCCAGATTGGCAATGCGATTGTCGCCCAAGCCTTTTTCCCGCCCTAGTTTCAACACATTATAGCCATTGGCAAAGGGTGGAGTCCGATGCTCCGCATCGGGATCGAATCCCATGATAGCGGCTCCGACGGCATCGGTGCAGACCGGGTTGCATCCGGCGATCAAGAGTCCGGGAGCAGCAACGGAGACGGTGGGGCTGATCCACCAGCCTTCGGCGCATTGAATGGTGCTGATGCCGTCAACAATAACCAATTCAATGGGAAAAGCGCAATTCAAATCGGCAATACAATGCGGTACATTGTAACCATGGTCTCCAAGGATGGTTTTTCCGGTAAAAGTATCGATGGAGGTCAACGGTTTCTTTTCACAGGAATGCATGGTATAGCCGCGATAGCCTGTGGCACTTTCAACCGGTTCACCGGTGCTGTTTTCGCCATAGATATCATCCCCATACATACTACTCGGTGGAACACCAAAAAGGTTTTTCATCCCCAATGTGATACCACCGGAAACGTGGCTTTTCATTTTGCCGATCGAGATCAACACATCGGTATCGGTGTAGGTGCGGTTGACTTCCCATGCGTTCGCGATGTATCCGCCGCCGGGTACTTTAACTAAGGCATAATCTTTATAGTGACCACGATTGCGTGTGTTTTCAAAGGCAACTTTACCGTCCATTTCACGGGAAAACTCATGAAGATCAAAATCGTATCCGGCGAAACTTTCGGGACCGAGTTCTGTTAACGGAAGTTGATCGCAAAACGTGACTTTTTTCGCCCCATATTCAATCAACAAACTGCCAACCGCCATCGCAACATCCGGATGAACGACGGTTGTCAGCCCTTGGGGGACTCCGCTGACATGTTTGTACGGAGCATTGACCAAATTGACTTTTGCGGTGACGAATTTGCCTTTGACCAATTTGCGCACGCCACCGATTTCGTCGAACATTCGTGCCAATTTGCGGCGAATCATGGGATAGTCGTAGCGTTTGCAGATGTCTACACTTGTAACCGTTCGCGGGAGAGATTGCGTTGCTGACTCGGATGCATGAGACAGAGTCGCGGAAGCCGTCACGGCTGCGGCGGCGGAGAATCTCAGAAAATCACGCCGGGAGAGTGGCCCCCCCGGACATGTAGGAGCGTGTTCGAGTAATCTTGTTTTGAGATTCATACTACCCACCTCTCATTTCAGCATTGCATAAATATTTTACCATGAAACAGTAAGGAATGCGATGGAATACGGAACGCTGGGACGAAGGAAAGTAGAATCGTAACAGATGGGTGGTTTTCAGTTCGTTTTATTTGCGGGGGAGTTCTTTTACATAAATGTTCTTGAAATAAAGCGTATTGCCGTGATTCTGGAGTTCGATGGCGCCGGTGGGGTAAATTGGTTTGTCGCGTTCCCAGTAGTTTTCCATAACGGTATTATCGACAACCAGCTTACCGTTGAGTTTTACTGTAACCCGTTCGCCGACCATTTTGATATAGAAAGTGTTCCATTCGCCGACAGGATTGTCCGCTTTCACCAAGGGTTTGGAGGGATGTTTTTGATTATTGAAAAGTCCACCTGAACCGACGGCAGCGTTTGGGTTGGCAGTATCCCAAATTTGAACTTGGGGGGTGCCGCGCAGATAGATGCCACTGTCCCCTTTCGGTTCGATTTTCCAGTCGACGTAGAATTCGAAATCGCCATAATCTTTTCCCGTGCAAAGGTTTTGGCCTTTACCGTCAAAGACCAGAACGCCGTCCACCACTTCCCAGTGTTCGCGCATTCTTTCATTGGCCTTCTTTTGCGCTTCAGCCAATTCCTCTTTGGTCATCTGAGCACGCTTGACGGGATTGGCGACAAGGCCCTTCCAGCCTGAGAGATCTTTGCCGTTGAAGAGGGCGGTAAAGCCTTCAGGAGGAGTGTTGTCTTTGGCGGTTGCTTCAACGAGAAACGCGGGAACAAATAACGAGAGAATGAGAGATAGAAGGATCGCTTTTTTCATGTGTTTTACTCCGTTGTGATTTAAGAATTTCTTCTCTCAGTGTAAGAGAGTAGAGAGCAGAAATGAAGGCGTAAAGATTGCTTTGGGTTGACAAATAAGTTCCTTTTGCGGGATGATAATCTATTCATCTAAAATATAGGAATCATAAAACCATGCATGATGCTGTGACACAATGGGATCAGAAAGCGGATGTGATCGTTGTCGGCGGTGGGGGAACGGGATTGGCGGCTGCGTTGGAAGCGTCCTCGAATGGGGCATCCGTTCTTCTTCTGGAAAAAAATAGCCAATTGGGCGGAACCACGAGTATTGCCGTAGGATCGTTTACTGCCGCGTGTACGTCAATTCAGAAGGCGGCGGGGGTCGAGGATGATCCGGAATGGCATAATGAAGACATGGGGAAGTTTGCCGCGCATCGGGAGACGAAAAATAATTGGGAATTGCGCGATTTCTTTGCCCGTCATGCTCCGGAAACATTGGAGTGGCTTCTCGATTTGGGGCTGGAGTTTCACGGTCCCAGTCCGGAGCCACCGAACCGGGTTCCACGAATGCACAATGTTGTACCGAATGCAAAAGCGTATGTTGCATTTCTCCATCGAAAAATTCTCGATCAAGGTGTCGAGATACTTCTCGATCATACTTTCGAAAGAATTTACCGAGCCGACAGCGGGGAAGTTATAGGGGTTGGCGTTTTTCATGAGGGGAAAAATTATAATTTCAAGGCAAAAAAAGGAATCATCTTAGCCGCCGGGGACTATTCCAATGGGTATCCGGTGAAAAGTGAATACCTGCCGGAAGAAGTAGCCTCCGTAGAAGGGATCAATCCGCTGGCTACCGGGGATGGGCATCGAGCGGCATGGGAGATCGGAGCGGAATTGTTGAATATGGATCTGGTGTATGGACCGGAAATTCGTTTTATCGCGCCGCCGCGGCCTCCATTTGCACAATTGCTGCCGGCCAATCCTGTCATTGCTAAAATACTAGGCAAATGCATGTCTTTGATCCCCAAAGCGATATTGAATCGGATGGTGAAACGCTTGCTGGTCACCTGGCAGCATCCGGAAACCAATTTGCTACAAAAGGGAGTACTCTTAATCAATCGCGAGGGAAAACGATTTACCGATGAAACCGCGCAGCCTGAATTGGCGATTCCAAAGCAAACCGATAAGATTGCCTATCTGGTGATGGATCATGAATTGGCGCAATTATTTTCGAAATGGCCGAATTTTATCTCGACGGCTCCCGATATCGCCTATGCTTATATGCAAGATTACAAACGGCTGCGGCCCGATGTGTATCACGAATCATCCTCTTTATCAGAACTTGGGACAACAATTGGTGTCGATCCAAAAGTATTGGAAGAAACTATCCAAGAATACAATCGCTGCGCTGAACAGAAACAAGTGGACGCCTTTGGAAGAAACCAGTTTAGCCCCCCTTTGAAAACTCCACCTTATTATGCGTTGGGACCGGTGAAAAGTTGGATTGTCACAACAGAGGGGGGATTGCGAATCAATGAGAAAATGAAAGTGTTGGATAGAAATAGCGAGGTGATTCCGGGTTTGTATGCCGGCGGTTCGAACGGGCAAGGGGGGATGGTGATTTGGGGGCATGGGCTTCATATCGCGTGGGCTTTGACGAGTGGCCGCCTGGCTGGGAAAAACGCGGCATTACGAAATCTTGAGTCATAAAAAATACTATTAAAGGAGAGAACAATATGAAAACTCAAAAACTGACTTATATTCTGTTTATCGTAGTTGCTTTGATGGTAAGTTCATCGGTAATCCATGCCCAAAGTGAAATGCGGTGGATTGATTTTCCCGACTCGGCTTTTGAGGTAAATGGGCTGCCGTGGTTTAATGAAAACGCGCCGGATTTGTATCGCTTGCCCAAACGGTTGAGCGATGTTGTGAGACCGCCGGTTTGGAGTTTGGCGAAGAGTCCGAGTGGCGGCCGGATTCGGTTCAAGAGCAATTGTACCTCATTAGGAATTCGCTTGGAGTATCCGAGATTATCCGGTATGCGGAATATGCACGTATTCGGGCAGAGCGGAGTGGATTTATATGCGGATGGAAAATATGTCGGAACTGCCATACATAATAAAGAATTGGAAGTTGAGCATATTTATTTTTCCAATGCACAGGCACAGGAACATGAATTTGTGTTGTATCTCCCACTTTATAATGGAGTGAGTGTGAAAGCCATTGGAGTGAATACAGAGGCAGTAATCGAAAAACCATGCCCGTTCGCCATCCCAAAGCCGGTGGTATTTTATGGAACATCCATTACGCAGGGGGGGTGCGCCAGCCGAGGGGGGATGAGTTATCAAGCAATTTTATCTCGAATGCTCAATATCGATTTCGTGAATTTGGGTTTTTCCGGCAATGGCCGGGGAGAAAAAAAAGTGGCGTTGGCAGTCGCTGAAATCGATGCTGCATGTTTCGTGATGGATTTTATGGCGAACAATAGAACGGTCGACAGTCTTGCCTCAGTGTATGAACCTTTTATTCGAACAATACGGGAAAAGCACCCGGAAACACCGATTGTGTTGGTTACCCGCATTTATGCAAGCCGTGAAAATTCGTTGCTAGGTGGAGGGGAGCTGATCGAAGCGAAAAAAGATATCATTCGGAATGTTGCCGCGAAATTGATCACTGAAGGAGATGAAAATATCATGCTGCTTGAAGGCCATGCGTTGCTAGGACCGGGTGAAGGAGATGGACTGGTGGATGGTTCCCATCCGAACGATCTCGGATTTCAATGGATGGCAGAACGATTGGCGCCGACGTTGGCGAGGATTTTATATTTGCCCTTTTCTCAAGGATGATTTATTGTGCATGGCTCTCTAAGATTTCACTTAATTTGTGAAGATCTTCGCGGTTTCTCAACGCTTGCTCAATGGCCTTCAATGTTTCGATGGATTGTGTTTTTTGAAGGGACTCAGCAATATAAAGAGCGTCGTCACCATACAACAAGTCAAGAGTAAGGATAATGCCTTCACGCAATCCATCTAACTTGCCTTCTTTACGTCCTTCTTTACGTCCTTCTTTACGTCCTTCTTTACGTCCTTCTTCTAATCCATCTTTTTTAAAGATTTCGTAAGCGTATGACTCGATCATTATGTCTCTCCTTCTTTGAACCAATTCTTCACACAATCTTTTATCTCGTAATCCAGCAAAAATCGCTAACGCGGTTAAAAATTCTTTTTTGTCATCTCTTGCTAATGAACTATTATACAACTTTTTTTCTGCCTCGAAAATCAATTCTTCACCCTTTTTCATGATGGGGATAAAGGGGTAGAGAGCATAATCTTCCGATGCCAATAGTTCTTCGCCTGATTCTTCCCACATTTTAATTAATTCGAAATGAAATTGAAACCAGTCGTCTTCATAAAAATCTTTCGCAGAATCATTTTTCATGAACAAGAACATGACTGGAACTACTGAAAGTTTATATTTTTGTTTGGCAAGAAGAGTATAAATCATCAGGTTCACAATATCGTCTTGATTCCAGACGGTCTTGAATTCCCAAATTTGTATCTCTTCCTTTCCATCACAATCAGTAACTTTGACGATATAATCTCCTTTTTTCAAACTGGGTAGTTCTTGGGGGCGCAGCTCAATTAGTTTGACTGCTTGTACGATTCGTTTACGAAGATGGCGATGGATCGCTTCTTTTCCATTTTCTACAATGAGTTTAGATGCGATGTCGTAATGCATGATGTACCTTTTTGAAAACAGAAAAAGAATTCAATCGTACGAATGTTTTTAATGTATTACAAATAAGAAAAAAATATAGGGGACTTGAAAAGTGTTCTGGGCCCACCAGGATTCGAACCTGGGACCTACCGGTTATGAGCCGGTAGCTCTAACCAACTGAGCTATGGGCCCGAGTGGGAAGGTAACACTATAATTTAACTCCACTTCCTTCGGCGTCAATAGGGAGACTGTCCAATTCAAGGTTCGTTTTTTACCTTTTAGTAAATCGAAAGTTCGAATTGATGCGGCTTTACCCTTTTGGATTCATGAGAGACCGCATACCATAATAAGAACCATTTCAGAAAAGAGGATAGAAAACCATACGATGAGTCAACCGAATTTATTAATTGTTGGATCAGTCGGATTGGATACGATCCATACGCCGCTCGAATCTGTGGAAAGGGTGCTTGGAGGAACCGCAGTATTTGCTTCCTGTGCTGCGAGTTACTTATGCAAACCAGGTATCGTCGGAGTTGTAGGAGACGATTTTTCCAAGGAATACGAAGACCTGCTTTTGGACAAGGATGTTGATTTAACCTGTTTGGAACGGGTTCCAGGGAAAACCTTTTTCTGGGAAGGCCGGTATGAAACGGATATGAACATCCGTACGACGTTGGATACGCAGTTAGGTGTGTTCGCCGATTTTTCTCCGAAAATTCCAGGTTCTCATTCCTCGGTTCCCTTTCTGTTTTTGGGGAATATCCATCCCCAATTGCAACTAGACGTTTTGAATAAAATGAGCGGCAACCCCATTGTTGCGGCCGACACGATGAATTTCTGGATGACAGATACGCTTGAACTATTGAAAGAAGTCGTCAGCCGAGTGGATATCATGCTGGTAAACGACAGCGAAGCCAAACAATTGACCGGTAAGACGGATGTATTAACGGCGGCGGATGAACTTCTCGATATGGGGCCACAACTAGTCATCATTAAAAAAGGGGATCATGGGGCGATGTTGTTCGGGAAAAACGAGATATGTGTCGTCCCTGCCGTGCCTTTGCGGACGGCCAAAGATCCGACGGGCGCCGGTGATACTTTTGCAGGGGGAATGATGGGCTATCTTGCCAGATGCGGGAAATGCGATTTTGCAGTCATGCGGCAAGCACTCGTAATGGGGACAGTCATGGCATCGTTCACGGTCGAAGATTTCAGCGTAAACCGATTGGCAAGTATCGATAAACAGATGATTACAGACCGAATTCAACATATTCGTGATCTATCGTTATTTGAAGAGATTGTTTTGTAATTCTTGGTGAAATGACCGTACCCAATTAATCTCCTTTTCATGGAAATGGAATAACTGATATTCATCGGTGATATATTCAGCTCTTGAGATGAAAATAGATGAAATATTCCATCATTATACCCGCATACAACGAGGAATCTCGTCTCGAAGCAACGGTCCGCGATTACGCGGAATTCGTGACCAATGAGTGGAAGCCGAATGAAGTGGAAATTCTTCTGATTGTCAACGGTTCTGCGGACAGGACGGATCAGATTGCAGCCGCATTGGCGAAAGAATATCCATTTGTTCAGTTATGGGCGACGAAAAAAAGACTCGGGAAAGGGGGTGCTGTTTTACAAGGATTTGATGAAGCACAAGGAGAAATAATCGCGTTTACCGATGCGGATAATTCAACTGTGCCTACGGAGTTAAAAAAGTTGATTGAAGCAGTAAAGCAAGGGGCAGATAGTGCCATCGGTTCCCGCTGGCTTCCCGAAAGCAAACAAGTCATCCCCCAACCGATGATGCGGCGTCTAGCCAGCCGCGTGTTCAACCTGATTGTTCGATTGTTATTTCAATTTCATTTCAAAGATACGCAATGCGGGGCCAAAGCGTTTTGTCGGAATGCCATACTTCATATACGATCAAAGGTGCGCTCTACAGGGTGGGCTTTCGATGTTGAAATGATTTGGCATTTGCAGCAAGCCGGATTTACCGTCAAAGAAGTGCCGATTCATTGGCGGGATAATTCTCATTCACGAATTCGAATGCATCGTGACGCTCCCTCTATGTTGATTGAATTATTCAAACTTCGCTTCGGGAAAAAGAACGGAGAAAAGGGAGAATAACATGGATCTGGATCGAATTCGAAGTGAGTTTGAATTCCCCAAAAAAGAGACGGTATTTCTGAATCACGCCGGTGTGTCTCCAATCCCGAAACGGTGCGTCGAGACAATGAGGTGGGCGATTGAAATGAATTATTCCATGCCTCCTCATGCGTGGTTCGAGATGAAAAACCAATTTGCCGAATGCCGCAATTCGCTGGCGCGGATGTTGAATGTGCAAGCGGATGAGATCGCCTTCAGCCGGAATACGACGGAAGGGATCAATTGGGTGGCGAACGGGATCGATTGGCATGCGAATGACCGCATCGTTTCTATTCGCGGGGAATATCCGGCCAATATTTATCCATGGATGCGGTTGCGGGATAAAGGGGTGATCTTTCACCTGATCCAACCGGTCGAGGAACGGGTTACGCTGGAACAAATCGAAAAAGAATTGATTCCCGGTACCCGGTTATTGACCGTGAGTTTTGTGCAATTCGCTTCCGGTTTTCGGTTGGATCTGGAAGAAGTGGGAAAATTGTGTCACAGCAAAGGCGTTTTATTTATGGTCGATCTCATTCAGGGAATGGGGGTGTTCCCGCTGGATTTAAAAAAGGCGCAGGTGGATTTCGCTTGTGGCGGTGCGCAAAAATGGCTACTTGGTCCGCAGGGAGCCGGTTTCTTTTATTGTCCGCATCATTTGTTTTCTGTCATCCAGCCAACGTGTGTCGGAGCCGATACGGTCACCGAACCGTTGCCGTATCTGCAATACGAGTATGTTCTTCGTGAAGATACCGCACGGTTTGAATATGGAACGCCGCCCTCGATCAATTTAATCGGGATGGGAGAAAGTCTTGCCCTTTTTTTGGAGACGGGGATGGAAGAGATTTGTGAGCGGGTCCGAATGTTGACTGATATTCTCGTCGAAGGCGCTCTGAATAAAGGGTACCAATGTCACTCTCCAAGAGGTAAAACGGAATGGTCGGGAATTGTAACATTAACCCACTCAACTCATTCCAACCAATCCATTCTTGACCGGCTCAATGAAAACAACATCCGAGGCATCGAGCGGGAAGGGCGGATACGTCTCTCGCCCCATTTTTATCAGACGGAAGAGGAGATGCAACGTGTCGTCGATGCTCTTTAATCGTTGTTCTTCTTTCTCTTAAAACCAGCCCCCCAACCTCTTTTTCGATGAACGGATGCCAAGGATAAGCGTAGTCTATCCTTGCCGAAGAAGCCGCAAGCCCCCGAGTTTTTCCGGTTTGAAATCCGAATAGAGTTATTTTTCAAGCGTTGAATGCCGCAACCGTTCCGCCAGCCACATTTTGATGATGGACTGCCGCGTAACTCCCAGCCGGTTGGCCTCACGATCCAGCGCCTTGATCATCCAAATCGGGAAATCTACATTCACCCGCCTTTGTTCTCGCGCCGACCGCTTGGCTTTGGATAGATCAAGTTCATCCGTGATGTCTTCTCCGGCGTCGAATTTCCGGTCAAATGTCTTCGCTTTCATATAACGCCACCTCCTCACTTTTCGACCGGCGAACAGAAATAATTCGGATATTTGTATGACGATAAGTAATCACGGCAGACCAGTATTTCTCTTCAATTTTTCCGATAACAAGGAATCTTGGTTCATCCACGGTTTTCGCCGGGATTTCAAGCAAGTCCGGATCGTTCCACAAGCGTTGAGCACCCAAGAAGTCGATTCCGTGCTTGTCCAGATTCGTCCGGCTTTTTTCCTCGTCAAATTCAAATCCGGTCATGATATAATAAATATACCATTATTGTACTGATTATCCAGTAGGAAAATCCCGGGTACGAAGGATAAGCGTAGTCATGGTGGTGGGTTTCATTATCATTCAACCCACTCTACCAGGCTTTTACCCGGTTTGTGCGGAGATTGGAT
>CAYPPG010000112.1:0-15001 GCA_964412555.1 uncultured bacterium | reverse complement strand
GGATCGTCATTAAATCCTTGAGACATTCTTCTTTCTCTTTTTCGGTGTCGGCTTGGATTTTCATTTCGACCGTATCGTGGATTCCGTTATCCTTATCATCCTGATCTCTTTTATAGGTTCCAATACTGGCCATGTCACTCTCCAATCAATTTCTGACTTCGATAATCAAGCATCTGACTCGTAGTTTTTTCATGCGAAAGCGATTTCGTATGACTCGACGACATCATCGCCGCCGCTTTCGCCCCCGATTCCACCATCGAAGCCCGAACTCTGGAATTCGGATCGCTGGCTTGAATGAAAGAATGAGACTCATAATTGCCGTCATTGTTCTTCCCCGTGTATACGTGGATTTCGAGTTTGGACATGGTGATTACTCCATTTCGAATTATGTCTATAACCGATAGATGATCAATTATATTCTGTTTATAGACATAATCAAGAGTTTTTTTATAGTAATGTAGTTGGCTCGAATATTCTTGAGCCATATACTACTCAGCGTGAAGAACTTACGTGATCTAGACAACCATATCGAAAGTGTTCGACTTCAGTTTGGTTCGCGGATTAGGGAACTGCGGATTGCTGCCAAATTAACGCAAAAAAGCCTCGCTAAAAAGGCAAAATTAAATCATTCCTATTTGAGTGAAATTGAAAGGGGAATGAAAAGCGCCAGCCTCGACACGATCGCAGTTCTTGCCAAAGCATTAGGAGTATCCCCAGCGGACTTATTGCCTGGAGGTGTGATGGATGAAAAATGCTTCCGAATCGCGAAATGGCTGCAAGATTATGGATCAATTTCATTTATCGACATGATCGAAAAGATGTCGTCTAGTAAAGAATGATTCAAGTTCAGATTCTGTGTGGCTAATAATTATCTTTTTTTATCCAGAAATAAAATCACTTGAAATTCATACTCCCAGATTGATGATCATGAATGAAAAAAAATCATTTTCAAAAAGACACGGATATCAACCAGAAAATGCGGAAATAACTTTCCGTAATGACGCTCCTGAAGAATTGCGTTACATGGTGATTCAAATTGGGATTGAATTGGGTTTAAAGCCATCGGATCTACGTTCCATAATATGTCCTGTATTGAGAAAGCGACCAGATTCAAATAATTGGTCTGAATATCCAAATATCCGTAAGGAAATTGGGGGGCTTTTGGATGAATGTGAATGGTACCGTGTTTATGATATCATAGAAGTAATAGATCAATCTTTAAGTTATGACGTTTACAGAAGGAGAGAATTTGAAGAAAAAATTAATTCCTATTTTTGTGAAAGTGGAATAGGATGGCAACTTTGCAATAGTTTAATTGAGATTAGGGGATCAGAACTATTCGAATCAAACCGCAAAAAAGTAATCAGTACTCTAGAAAAAGCAACCCTTTTTACTACACGCGATGAGATTAATGAAGCGGTTAAGGATATATCGCGAAGACCGGAACCGGATATTACTGGTGCAATACAGCATTCAATGGCAGCATTGGAATGTCTTGCGCGAGATGTTACCGGTGATTCCAAATCAACTCTTGGAGAGTTAATAAAAAAAATCCCGATTTAATTCCAAGACCTCTTGATCAAGGAATTGAAAAAATATGGGGATTTTCTTCTGAATTGGGTCGTCATATTCGTGAGGGTAGAAAGCCTGATTTAGAGGAAGCGATTTTGGTGGTGAACTTATCGGTGACCATCATGGATTATTTGTGTTCAAAATTTAATAGGTAGAAAACTGGGTTATTATCGATAATAATTTTATATTATCCTCTTAATCACCACATTTTGCCATTGGCTCACATCTAACAGAGAGGAATTCCCCATTTTTTTGATTCGCTCCAATAATCCGAATAACGAATTGATTCTCTGAATTCCGTCTTGGGTTGAAACGACAAATTCGCAGTATCCTCCGTTATCCGGTTGAATTAGCCACATGTATCCTTCATCAAGAATGGGAGAATCCTCAGTTGGTATAAATGAATTTTTTATCTTTGTAAAGAAGGTACCTCCAGGGGATAGAAATTCATGACTGTCGAAGTGGTCGTCAAAAACGTCCGCATTTGTGGTGACTCGTATTGCTTGTGGCATTCCGGGCATTTGGACGGCATATGTCTTGAAATCGAGATTTTTCCATTGCATAGCAGGCGGTCGTATCTCTGACCGGTTAAGCGATGTGTCAATTTCCTCCAATGTCAGTGAAGGATCTGGCAAAACCGGTAGTTCCGCTGCTTCTTGTGCGACTTCATCGATATCGAAACCGGCTTTCTCCGAATCTTCAACCATTGTTTCAACATCCGACAACAAGCGGTGTAGATGGGCTTGGCGTTGTTCTTCCGATAGAAGAGTGATATTTTCAAACTCTTTGGGTAAGCGGGATAATATGGGTTGTAGTTTTCCAACAATGCCTTGAAAGAGATTGATTCTTTTTGTGAGAGTGAAATACACATCGGCTTCAACCGTATCATGGTATGCGAAATTGAATACTTGGAGCATCGCATGCTTTTGACCGATACGGTCTATACGGCCAATTCTTTGCTCCACTTTCATCGGATTCCAGGGCAAATCGTAATTGATCAATGCGCCGCAATACTGCAAGTTTAAACCTTCACCGGCAGCATCCGTACAAATCAAAATCTGGATTTCATTCTTTTTTAAAGCAAGTTTCACGTCTTCTTTTGAACAAGTGTTCCATGTTCCGTTCGGATTCCGCCGTTCACCACCTCGTCCGGCATAGCAAGCAATTGTTTTTGTAGTATATTGATCGGCCAAAAATTCCTTTAAATAATCTAACGTATCGGTGTATTGAGTGAAAATAATGACGGAATCATAACCATGAGCAAAAATCTGATCCAATTTATTATTCAATTCCTTGGCTTTGGAATCCGTATCCAATTGTTTGATGAGGTGAAGCAAATCTTCAATATCATAATTTTCTTCTTCCTGCAAAGCATCCAATGCATATTCTACTGCCTCGTCTGTGTCCATGATTTCTTCGACATCTTCGTCTTGCCGAACATCCTCTTCCTCAACCAGGTTCGTCATTTTCTGAAGACGATTTGTTAGCGTGCATTTCAGCGCATGGAACGAACTAGCAAGTCGGCGGCGATAGATCGTCATAACGAATCCGACAGAAGTTCGCTTTTGAGGTGTGGCTCTGTTATAAGTAGTGGCGATATAATCTTCAACTTTATCGTAAAGGCTCCGTTCCGCTGGTGTGAGTTTTATCGGGACATCAAAAGGATAGCGGGTGGCGATTGGAGTTTCGAGCAAACCCTGTTTATGATAGAGACGCAAAAGTTCTCTTGTGTGCCTCGCCATTAAAAAGCGGATGGGACTGAATCGACGCAATATTTCAAGCGTGGCTTTTCGAGATTCTGCGTCGAGATGTTTGATAGGAATATCACTTTTTTCCCGAAGAGCTTTCAATATTTTCCTGCGTTTAATCATACTCAATTGAGGAATAGCTTTGAATATTTTGCTTTCTTCAATAAGTCCAAATTCAGATTCCGTATCTTGAAAGAGTTCAACCAGAAATTTCATTTCCTCGTGGCTTGGATTTTCACTGGCGATTTGGAAATAACGAAGAAAATTATTTTCACTGGCAGCCCATTGCGGCGGCAAACCGAGTAAATTCAGCAAATCCCATATTTCTACCTGATGAACTTGCATTGGGGTTGCAGTTAACAATAAAAGAGATTTGCATCGATAACGCAAATTTAGCATTAATCGTAATAATGAATTCGGGCCGCCTTCCATTGGACTCCCTGGTGCTTTCCGTCTCGCGTGATGCGCCTCATCCAGGACGATCAAATCCCATTGTTCCGCATCAAGCAAGTCCTGGGAGCGATCTCGGCGTCTCATAAGATGACTGGAACATAAAACAAAGGGTTCTTGATGCCATTCATATCTGCCAATTTTCTTCTCATGGGTACCCATCCATCCGTGTGTTTTCCGCCATATTAATTTTTGCCCGTCATAGATAGGAACATTCAGGTTGAATTTTTCATACAATTCATTTTGCCATTGGGGTAATACGGCTTTGGGAACCATAATCAGAATTCGTTGGGCTTTTTCGGCCAGCCAGGCTTGGCGGATCAGCAAACCCGCTGTAATGGTTTTTCCCAGCCCCACTTCATCGGCAAGTAAGAGACGAATAGGCCAATGATTAAACATCCGGACAAACGTTTGCAATTGGTGCGGCCACGGTTTCACGGTTGAAGTGACTGGTCCAACTTGAATTCCATTCCGCATTTGTGGGGCAAAGTGGATATAAGTCCATACAGCCCGGCGTATTTCTTCATCGAGCAGTTTGTAACTTTGATGATCTTCTTCTGATGTAACTATTTTCTTTTGTGGGGTGATGAATTTGTCAGATGAAGGCATAAATTCGAGTAGTTTCTGTTTTGCCGCTTCAGGGAAAGTAAAAATTTTGATACTCGATGCCTTATCTGACCATAATTTCGAAAAAGCTTTGACTTCATCTTCGACATGTCGAGATTCCCGTTCGCCTTCCCATGAACAGTGAACATGAAAACTCTCGCGGTTATCAATCCAACCGGCCTTTGTTTCATTGATACTTCCGCTGAAACTGATTTGATGTCCATCCTTGTCTGTAATAATACCAACTTTTTCGTGATAGATTCCCTGCGATACAATTGGTTTGCCATAGGGATTCACAGGAACAGCCACTTTGACATCCAAGCAGTGATGTCCAATCATCCAGGCGAGAGCTGCAAGACCGTTTCGCGCTTTTGTATCGGGTGGATCGAGGGAGGTTGATGCAAGTTTTTCCTCGATTTTTTCCCTCAAATCATATCCTTCCTCGATGGCTTTGATTTCATCTTCAGCGAGTGTACATCCAACGATCAAACGCATGTTGCCTTTATTTTGAATCAGCTGTTCAATCCCTCTGGCGGCAAGAGCTAATGCGCTGGCGTTGAAGTATCCGGTAGTACGATCGTATTGAACCGCGCAGGATAAAGCGGGGATGTAAAACAGCGCCACAAGATCGCCGTCTTCGTGACGATAACTGGTTCTCCATTCTCGTTCGATAAGCGTAGAGGATGATAGAATCGCTGATGAATTGTCCACACTCATGAGTCTTCTCCCACGATATCCGGAAATAGATATTCCTGTTTTGGCTCAGGAACCTGTTCCGCGAAAGCCAGGCGGCGCAATTTTTCTAACGCTTCGAAATCATTGGACGCGCCGCTCAAGGTTTTTTCTTTGGCTTTTGAACTCAATCCGGATGGAGGTAAAACATTTAATAAGGCTTCCATTGCCGTTAAAAATGTTGGATCGTCAATCAATCCAGCATCTTCGATAAATACTTTTGCAGTGCCTGTATTTTGTTCGATCCCTAAGATTGCAGCTTGATGGAGAACATCGATCATACATAACGGCGTAGTCGATTGTTCTGTGATTTCTGCATCGAAAAGAGCCTCTTGTTGTTTGTTCGTTTTTCGTTTGATCCGGCTGACAGCGCCTAATCTTCCTTTATTTTTCCGGGTTTTGCTATCCCATAGAATTACGTCATTACTCTTCACTTCGCAAATCCGGTTTTTCACTTCGTGATCGAAATCGAGACCTACGACACGGGCTAATTTTAATGCTTCATCGGATGGAAAACGGGGAGCATGAAAAGTATCCCACGCCAGAACAAACCATTCCGTCAGTGGATCAAGATGATGTTGGCGCTTCACCGAAGCGAGATGATCCATCCGCCACTGTTTCACTTCCCGCCGAGCGGCATCGAGGGCGTCTTCCGGGCGAACCGCATAGGGATTCCATTCATCCTCATCCACATCAGGCGGTCGCTGTGCAGCTCTGCCCCGCTGCAATGGCCAGGATTCACTGAATACTTGCAGCGCCGGACCGAACGAAGCAAGGTACAAATCAACTCCGGAAATTCCCGCTTGTTGGAATTCCGCTACCCTTTTTCGAACTGCTTCCGCGACTTTTGGTTCAATATCTTCCCAATAAATCACTTCGGATTCTTCGTTGTATTCTTCTCTCACACGGCAAACGAGGAAGATCGTGCTTTTCGCGGCGGATTTTTCTTTGATATGCAAACTGCCTTCCGCTTCCGTATTCACCGGCCAGGATGCAGTGATGATAAAACCGGCTTCGACTAGCCCTGTAGCCAAAGCGTCCCATGCTCCACTGGCTTTATGAGTGAACATGAGCGTCATTACACCGTTTGGATTTAAAACTCGGCGGCATTCTTTAAAAATGGCGGCCATCCGCTCCTGATAATCCTTCCCGGCTAGTTTTTTGGCTCCTCTTTTACCTTTAAATTTTGCAGGATTCGCCACCGCTTCGCGATCTTTATCCGTCAAGTAATCCATAAAGGCTTCCGGATAGAGCAAACCCGCAGTCCGTTTTAACCAGACATAGAAGAAATCCGACAACTCGGCATACATGACATTGTCATAGTAAGGTGGGTCCATGACGATGCAGTCTACGCTGCCGTCTTCAAGATCAAGAGCATCGGCTGATCCGCAACGGATGTCGATGTGACCATTTATTTGTTCTACTTCATCAAGAAGTGCAAAAGAAGCGGTGTTAGAATTAGTTAACTCGATCAATTCTTCCAATGCCTTTGCAACATATTTTAATCCCCAATCATATCCTACATCTTTTATAGGAGATGCCATTTCACAAAAACTCCACTTAAATGCAAAGTCATGTCGTTGGAATGTATGGGCTACTGTTTCTCTATTTGAATGCCATACACAAAGCATTGAGTTATAGTCGAGAATTTTATCTAGAGCTAAAGAAATATAACACATCGCTGCCCGATCAATTTCCGATAACTCACCATTATTCTCATCCCGTAATTCTTCCACCATGTCATGAAACACCTCAACGGATACGCAATGACCATAGAGTTGGCGTGGGGCGAACATATCGCGCCATAAAGGCATACCGTATTGTCTTGGCCGGTCATCGTTGTTGATTTCTGGAAACTCTTCATCCGGAATAATATTCCTTGCCTGCCATTCAGGCATTTTCTCGTTTAAGGCTTGTCGAACTTTTTCTTCGACATCGTCTTCTGGAATGGGGGCACGGAATCCACGGACTTTTTTGATTTTTGGCTTCCCAGTTTTTGTATATCCGACAATTTCTTCTTTTTTATAAACAATGGCATAAAGTTGCTGCCCCATCTTCCCGGCTTGGGCCTGTGATTTGATCTCATCGCCATCGATAACACGCTGACAATCAGGAAATGGACACAATCCATCCCCCCCTTTTACGGTCCCTTCATTATGATCGATTGTTTTTTCGACAATTTCAAACATGCAGTGACGGTGATCCGGATTATCCGTGTGAGGATTTAATTTAACGCCAGTGCCTTTGTTATTCAATTTCCAGTTCGGTGATAATGGCACCAAGCCATTACAATACGGGCATTTGATTGTGCGTGCCCAAATCCAATTTGTTGCTTCACTATTCTAATTCTTTCGGAAAAAAACTTTCAAGTAAAGCATCTCTTCGAGCAATGAATATTTTTGACAAATCTCTGAAACGATCTAACAGTTTAGTTCCATACTTTATGGGATATTCGATTGTAGCTTTTAGAATTAAACATGCAGTTGGATTTAATTCATTTGCAATTGTATGTAAACCTAATCTAACAGATTCGAAAGGTATGCTCCCTCCACCAGACGTGGGATCAAGTAAAATTTTTTTATCTTCATTCCATATATAATTCAACTGATCTAATATCCAATTTATATCCGTACTCAATGGAGAATATTTGAATGCTCTTTGGTATGAATATGCATCTCCTTCAAACCGTTCACCACTTCTTTTTGCCTCATCGATTTTTTTGCGTGATAAAACAGGATCCCCATGAATCCCTAAAATATGCATAAACATCTCCCGATCTGCATCGTCAGGAAGCAGACTAGCCAATACAGCTGCTCGGCTGGCAACCAAAGGCCTTCGCGCCCACCAAACGTGAAGGTAATACGTTGGGGGTAGAGATGTCATTGAGCGACGTTCCCGAATGCTTTCCTCTCCAATTTCAGCGATAGGCAACCATTCTTCGATGAGCAAACGAGGGCGGAAAGTGGAGGGAGTAGAATCCATGTATAACTCCTCAAATTAGGTTTTCTCTGAATAATCCAACAATTACTGTTTCTACGCTTCCCCAACCGCGTGTAAGGCTTCTTGATACACTTGCGGACCAATACGGAAGTCATGTTCACTTTGTAAAATATCCAATTTGTATTTTAATTCATTGATCAAACCGGTTCGTTTTCCCCATATCAAAATGCCAACGGTTCCCAATATTGGGATGTTCATTCGTTGGGCGATTTTTCGAGCTTCTCTTTCATCCAATAAAACTACATCGGACTTTTGTTCCCGATACAGTGCAATGGCTTCCGCCTCACCAAAGTCAAGCTGGTTACGAAGCAATGTTATCAATCCTTTATCTTGAACTTCAAGAACCGTAATCCAAGATAATGCAGCGATTCGTTCTACACCAATCCGCCCTTTTCCTTGTTCCACGACTTCCTGCCAAACCATACGCGGTACAAGAATTCCGTCCGGAAATCGACGGATTAATAGGGATTCTTGTTCAATTGCGCTCAATGCAATCAAGATGGAGGAATTGGAAATTGCCTTCAATCCATTGTCTCCAACGTAGCCAAATCAGTTTTCAGATCGTCAACATCGTAATGCCGGGCGATTCCTTCTTTACCCAACAATTCGTGAAACTCCCATTTCGTCATCCGGCACAGTTCACGCGCTTTTCCGAAAGACAACAACCCTTTTTGATACAGTCTCACGGCCAATTCCCGCAATAACCTGGACTCCTGTTCTTCCGGCGGCACCCGCAATGAGTCCAATAGATCGTCTGGTATTTCCAGTTGAAGAGTTTTCATTTCTTTAGGCACTTTCTATTTGTTGAGTGAATCGGAATCTCAATTACCGTGGTTTTCAATTGAATTTCTCCTTTTGCAAAACGAATCCCCTCGTCCAGGCCTTCCTTTACATGTTCAAAGAAAGCATTGTGTTTTTTACAAACATCCTTTTTTAATTATAACCTATTCTTTACGATGTGGTGAGCAACATACGCAGCGCCGCCAAAACCCGCCGAGGCTTTTTCCGATGCATCGCCATTCCCAGCCAATATCCGGCTTCTTCCCGACTCATTTCTTCCACGCCATCGGCTACTTCCCGAATCCGTTCCAGATTTCTCATCGGCGCTAAAGTTCGAAACAACAAACCGAACGTTAATGCCATTTCCTCGTCTAGCGGCCATTCTTTTTTCTTTTCGGATTTTAAAGAACCAAATTTGATATTGGCGCGGGATAATTTCTTGATCACTCGATTCTCCAGTATTTGCAGTGGTGTCCCCTTCAGCGTTGCCACATGTTCCGGCGACTTTAACCGGGGAGTGGCAGGAGAAGGCAATTGCCATATTTCGAGTTGCCAATCATTCATCTTTTTTACCCGCAGGCGAAGCTGATACAGTGGATCATTGGAAGAATGATTATTATCCATTCTCTTCATCTTTTTCACAAACAGTGTTCCTCTCGTTTCAAGGAGCCGCATGGGCTTCGACATAGGCTTCCCCGCTGCCGTACTTTGTCAAGTCTTTCTGCAATTGTTCGGGAATATCGGCTTCAAGGGATAAACCCTCTGTAAAAGTTAAGGTATATTCCCCTTCAAAACTATGATCTTTCGAGGCTCGAATTTGATTATCGATAAATGATTTTATCGAGTTTGCTTTTGACACTTGCCCATCGAATTCTACTTGAAATAAATTGATTCCTTCTCCTTCAATCGACATTTCGAACCGGCACGTTACCTCAGCATCCCGCCGTGTGACTATGGCTTGATACACTTTCCATGCGGGCATGGACTCGAAAAATCGGATCATCAATTTTTGGATTTTTTGTACTTTTGCTTTCCGCACCTTTTCCCACAATTCCGTCAATGCTTGCGATAAAGGACCTTCCGCAGAAAATTCTGTATATTCCGGTTGTTTTGGCTGTTTCGGAGGCTCAGGTGGCTTTGGAGGTTTCGGTTTTTCCCCTTTGTCGGCAACCAATACGTCGATTGTTGCTTCTTCTTTTTGATGGCGGTGATCCACTACTTCGACAAGATAAGTTGTGGACTCATCCGGGGAAACTTCGACTTTTACGACAGTCTGGGAAGTGTTGGATAAGCAAAGAGAGGATTCATTACTTGAGTATGAATATGGCCCGGTCCCTCCTGAAACATTCAACGTTAAAAGAGATTTTTCACCCGGCTTGATCTGTTCTGGCGATGCCGTGATTTGGACTTGCAGCGGCTCAACTCTCGGCCAGAGATGCTTCTTCTTCGCATCTGCCATTGTATGGATGAATGCATCATCTGCGATCTTGATGGATGGAGAAGGATCGCCCTTTCCCCAGACTTGATTTCCTTCACGATAAATCAATACATCCAAATCGATACCTTGGCGGATACAATTCTTCAATGGGGTGTCGGAAAGAAGGATGGATAGTTTCGGCGCACGGCGAAATTCGTTTCTTAAATCAATTGTCGTTATTTCCCCTTTGGTTTTCAATGGTGTTTGGTCACGGACATATGTTGGAGCATCGGGTTGATCGTTTTCATCAAGCAGTTTCTTTTGTTCGTGCAAGATTCGTTGCACATGTCTTTGTCCGTCGCCTGGACTATCGCTGGCTTTTGTCACTTCGATTACGCTGTGAGCAATTAACTCATCACTTCCATTCATGGGTATATGAGAAGGATAAAAAAGATGACGATAACAATGAAGTATGGCTTCTGCAATTTGAAAACTCGATTGACTGTGTTCTTCATTCACTTTTCGCTGTTGATGATCGGCAAGTTGGCGTATGTTGTCGGGTTTTCGGAGTTCACATAAGGCCAGGTATCTCCGGACTTTGTCTTTCATATTCTCGACTCGCCGTTCATTGGCAACCACGAAAACCAGGTTATTTCTTAAATCCCGAAAATCACGGCTTGATCCCTTATATCGATAGATATCGCATATTTCCGCAGGAAGGCTTTTGGGTTCAGCGCTTATCTTGAGAGCCTCGTACCAAAAGATGATTAATAGAGGACGACCGTCACCCACTTCATCAGGGACTTCATAAGGGCCACCTGGGAAAGAAATCAAGCTGAAAGGACCATGGGAGCCGCTGAATAAATTTTGAATCCGTACTTTGAGTTCATCTCGCAATTCTCCGGAATCAACATCTTCCATATGCTTTCGGATCAGTTGATTGAGGTTTGGCTCAACCATAAAGCGCATTGGGGCACCCGGTTTATCGTCCAAATAGAGCGCTTCTTGGATGAATCGAATTCGTGCCTGCTCAATAAAACTGGGTTCGACCTTTGGCGAACAGATTGAAAAATTGAGTCGATCTTGATTGATCCCCTTCGCCGATTCACCATAAGCGAGAGTGTTGAGCAAAATTGTTCTTGCAATGTATGATGTGAAAGGCAATTGACCGGGATAGAATTTTTGATCGAGTGCTTGCGCAATGGCTGGATCATCACCGGAAACCGCTGCCACATCGGCTTTCAACGCAGGAGTATAATCCCCCTGCCCTAATCGAACCGTGATTTCATCACGAATATGACCAAATGATGGATCGATATGATGAGGGTGGATGGCATATGCATCTGCTGGTTTTTCTTTCCAAATCAAATGGACGGTTCTCGCCAAAAGTCTCAGCATTCCACGTGTACGTTGAAATGTGCTTAAAGAAGACATTTTTTCTGTTAACACTGTCATTGTTTCAGGATGCAAAGGATACCCCCGCTTAAACTGCTCTTTTATTTCCGGAGAGAATGCTGCATCTACTAAAGAATTTCGGTGGGTATTCCAAGTTTTCGTGTATGCATCGATGACGGCATCGGCTGCGCTATGATCTATCGAATCAAAAAGGCGGCGTTGAAGAACGCATGATGTTTCATCCTCTTCAGTAGGATTCAAATCAAGTGCTTTCCTTGCAATGATTTTTTCTGCTTCTTCAAAAGCCATCATGGCTCGTTCGTGTTCTTCTTTATACGCATCTGCTGAACCCGCTTCTTTTCCGACTGCTAAGGTAAGAACTAATGCAGCTTGCGGGGATGATTCAACTGCTTTGAATAAAGCATGTAAAAATGCCGTGAATTGTTCACTCGCTCCCGGATGTTCCCGCTCTACTTTTCGAAGGTAAACGGAAATTTCATCCAGCATAATCAAGGTTGGCTCCCCCCCGAAAAGTTCACGAATCGTTTCCGCTCCAGGTGCAATGTGCTTTCGATCCGATTCCTTCACCCGTTCATATCCTTTTACACCAGCTAGACGGTAGGCAAGTTCTCCCCACATGCTATAGGCACGAAGATTTCCTTCCAATGTTAAACCATTGGAGGGATCACTATTCTCGCCGTCTAAAGCCGCTACACGTAATTTTCCGGAAGGTATCAGTTCTGGATCGATGAATTCATCCACATTCGGAACACCTTCCATACCACGAACCGCATGAACCAAGGCAATCAAACCATGAGTTTTTCCACCACCGTACTGTGTATGAAGCCGGATAATCGATGCAACCTCACCGCCTTTTCCTGAAATCCTCTTACAAACTGCTTTGAGGAGATTTTTCAAACCTCTCGTTGGGTAAGTATGCCGGAAAAAAGGGATTGGCTCTCTATATTCTTCTGGGGCAGTTTGATTCACAACTTGAGCCAAATCCGCAGCAAATTGCTCATCTTTCGTAGTGCCAGTCTCAACATCATGACGAGGTTTACAGGTCTCAAGAATGCACTTTAGATCGCTCATCTTCCTATTTCCTTATTGATTTTCGTATGTTTGAAATCTCGATAATGCGATTGACGGTGGTCATATAATACAATATCAAAATCGTGATTATTCTTGAAGCCTTATATTGATCATGTGGTTAGGTAAAAAAAGAAGATTTTTTTTTCTTTACAATTATGCGATTTGTGGTTTATTATATACACGGTCATGCGATTGAAAGGTAAAAATATGAATATTCCACGTTTCAATGATAACAATTTTCCCGTCAAACTCGGTAGTGTTTTAAAAACTCCATGGTTTTCATGGGAAAAGTGGGGAGTTCAGTACCATGGCGAAAATGAGTATCGGATATTGTTAGCGAAAAGTCGGAAAGCCTATGAGGATGAATGGACAATCGAGAGAAATCCGGATGATATTGAAATCATCTCTCAAGCAAGTCAAATGGCCGATATTGCCGATGCGCCAAAACTACTGAACGATTCATTAGGAGTATTGGCAGCAGAAAAGATACAAGATTCGTTGAGATACAAAGAGCGATTAAAGATACTCGATATCGGCTGCGGTGAAGGGGTAACCACCTTTACATTTCAGATTCCTCAAAATCTTCTGAATGGTAACCGCACAAAACTTACTGCCTTTTTTCCCTCTTTATGTAAGACGGTCGGCGATTTTTTGCATGAAAAGCCCCCTTCTGGAGGCGGAGAATTTTTTTGATCAATTCGGTTTCTTTATCTTTTTTACCAACCCTATCAAATCCCAAAGACGTATTATTTTATATTTCTTGAAGATCGCTTTTATGGTTAAGAACGGCCATAATACGTTCGGCGATCACTTCCCGTTCAAATTCCGCTATGACATCCAGGACACGAAACAACATTTTACCTATAGTGCTTGTCGTGTCGATTTTCTCCATTAAACTCATAAGTTCTATATTATGTTTTTCCAGACGGTCGGCAATCAGAAATGTTTCAGCGGTTAACTTGGCCAAGCACAAAAGCGAATAGAGAACCTACACAATAGAATGTTAGTACACATCATCTAAAACCTTTTGCAATTTCGGTCTTTTTTCCATCTTCAGCCAGTGTTACCGGCATCACGCTATACGGATTTAATTTCATGCCTGTTGGAATCGGCCAATTGCTTGGCTTTTTCTGCTGCATCTCCATAGAGACAACTTCGACGGCCTGCACTACTGTCGAAACATGTGGAAATAATGGTTGGTTTGGCATTATTTCTTGATTTTCATATACACTCATATGAGCGTCCTTTCCAATGAAGTTATTGTTCAATTTTCAAACAATCTTTAAGATTTTCATGGGATTATTTCGGATTTCAGAGAATATCAACAGAATTGATCATTTCGAAAACGTTATAAATGAAATAGAAGAAGAAAAGGGAAAATATGAAAATACACCAGCAGAACCTGTCACAAATTGAATATCTCTTCTCCATTATTGAAAACAATATATGCGTATGAGTGCAATAAATAACTGCCGAATTACCGGCATATAGGTTCAGAGATTCGCACCGGTCAATGAACCTTAATGAGGTGATATGAATGGTGTATGTGAAAGGATCGGACTTTGACCAGGTAAAGCCAAGGTTCACGGCAACTGGAAAACTCGTGTCGATTTCTACCGACCCAAAAGCCATAGAAAACAGGGACGAAGGCAAGTACAAATACCTTGACCTTGCGATACTCCACGAAGAGGAAGGCAAGGAGCCAGTATGGCACAATATCAGGATAAGCAAGGTAAACCTGAGCGAACTGCCGGAGTTGAAAAAAGCGGACGAACTTGTGGCAAAAAAGATAAAACCGACTGTTCAGTTCAGGTACTACGAATCTACGAAGATAGCCAAGGATGAGCAAGGAAACGAGATCATCAATCCTGGCGGCTCTACAAAAATATACCGCAACAAGCGTGCAAGCGCCCAGGACATAAAGGATGGGTTCAAGATTTTGAGCGAGGATTCAAACGGAACAGACCGATGAACGGGATTGAAACCGATTAAAGCCATCAAGTAGTGAGTTTTTTATTTTTGATATTTTTACCAGAATACGTAGATGGATGTTTGTTCTACACAAACATCTCCCTCTTAATCTTCGCAACCGCCTTTTTATAAAAAATCATAATCTCCGCAGCCGCACCGATGAAAAGCAAATTACGCGCAACCGCCAAGGTTACGATGTACGAGGTGCCTTCGAATTCTTCCCGAAACGAGGTGTAAT
>CAYPPG010000111.1:0-15380 GCA_964412555.1 uncultured bacterium | reverse complement strand
TTGTTTTTACAAATTTCTGCATTTTTTTTCCTCTCGACTTTTTGCCGGTTCGTCTGTGAATGATTTCCAATTTTCCTGCGTATCGAAAGCAACTCCTTCGAACAATGCAAGAGCGAACGGAATAAAGATTCCTCCCATAATAGATAATCCCCAGATAAATGAATACATATATTTGTTGCGTTGGATTATCGAATGAATTAACAAATCATTCGAGCAAAGTTGAAGAATCCAAGGAAAATATTCATTTTGTTGTGTGTTCATTGCTAGCATCAAACCCAATTGAGTATAAGTATTTATACGCAAAAAACATTCCCAATTTCGCTATAACTTAAATCAAAAAAATACAGTATGTTACAAAATTGGGATATTCGACTGAAGAGCAAAAAATTTTGACACGGAATTCCAGGAAAAGCAATAACTAGAAAGTAATCAAGAACTTAAGTCCCCTGCTCAAAATTTTGACAGCGCAAATCTATTTGACAAAATTATTCCTGCCTCAGCCGGTAGTTCAACGCCTGCCGGCTGAGACCGAGCATTCTTGCCGCTTTGGCTTGATTGCCGTTTACTCGCCGCAGGGCTTCTTCGATTAGCATTTGTTCGGCTTGTTTCAGCGTGGGAAGGCGTTTGGGGAAGGTGATGCGGAACTCGTTTTCGGGGAGGGAGCTGATCAAGGTTTGATATTGGTCCGGGGTTAGTTTCGGTAAAATGTATGATTTAAACAAATCCAATGGCATTTTTGATGGGCGGTCATGTTGGGCTTCGGATGAATATGAGGACTTATATTCGATAACCGCATCGAAAATCATGGTTCGCAATTCCCGCACATTGCCGGGGAACGGATAGTTGGAAAAAAGGGTATATAAATTCGAAGGAAGAGAGGGAAGTTCGATATGAAAGACTTCAGCCGCCTCTTCCAAAAAACGATTGGCCAATAACGGTAAATCTTCGGTTCGGTCACGTAATGGAGGGATATGAAGATGGTGAGTGCAAATCCGGTAATACAGGTCTTTCCGAAATTCCTTTTTCGCCATCTTTTTTTCCAAATCTTGCCATGTGGAGAACACGAAACGGCAGGTCGAGTATTTGGGCATATCGGAGCCTAGGGGATAGTATTCGTTTTCCTGGATCAGGCGGAGAAGCTTGAGTTGGGAATCCATGTTGAGATCGCCGATTTCATCCAAGAACAACGTTCCATCCGCCGCCGTTTCCACCATACCGGCCCGGCGGCTTTTCGCATCGGTGAAAGCGCCGGCAAGATGCCCAAACAAGGTATCGGAAAAAGCATGATCATCCAAACCGGCAATATTCACGGAAACGAAATCACCGGTCCGGTTTCCGGCCTTATGCACAGCCCGCGCGATCAATTCCTTCCCTACGCCGGTTTCGCCGGTGATCAGAACCGGATGCGGATTTTGGGCGATTGTCTCGATGTACTGGAAAAGGGTGTACATCGTGCCATTTCGAGTCACGATATCCGAAAAGGCTTCTTCCTGTTCGAGAGAGCCGGAAAATACTTTTTGCTTCAATTGAATATTTTCCTGGCGCAGTTGTTGCAATTCGAGAATGTGTTTTACGCAGGAAACAAGATGTTGGGGTTCGATGGGCTTGACGAAATAATCATACGCGCCTTGTTTGATGCAGTGAACCGCTTTTTCGATGCTGTTGACACCAGTGATAACCAGAACCGGAATATGGGGATAATTCGTATTAACGAGTTCGAGGATTTCCTCCCCCGAGGGAGAGGGCATAAGCAGGTCAAGGAGCAAGACGCTAATATTGCGATGATTGAGAATCGCAGGAACCTCACCGCTATTTTTTAACGTGAGGATGTTATTGATACCTCCCGCCCGCAACGCGATCTCGAAACTGTTCAGAATATGTTCTTCGTCGTCCACAATCAGAATGGGATGGATAGGATTTACTTGTGTGCTCATACGTCAGCTCCCAAAACATTTCAGTATATTCATCACATATTAATTCCGGCGAATATAAGGCATTGTCTATGAGACCTTGTTATCCCTGGAAGAAATCGCCGTATCGATATACATTTTCATGAAATTTCAAGCAGGCTCAAGGCCAAACCACCAGGGGTAGATTTTAATTACAAGGGAGTTGAATGATCGCTTTTGTTCCCTCTCCGGCGACGGATTCGAAACGCAGGGATCCTCGATGTTCTTTGATGATTCCGGCTGAGACCGAGAGACCAAGACCGGTTCCCCCGCTCTCTCGTTTTGTGGTAAAAAAAGGATCCATGATTTTCGGCATGTCACTTTCTTCAATCCCCATACCTTCATCTTGCACCATTATAAAGACAGACTCCGTATTAGGATCATGTTGTGTCTTGATCATGATCGCTTGATCCTTGGATGTCAGCGCTTGGCAGGCATTTTGTACCAAATTGATCACAACTTGCTCCAGCCGTTGGAAATTTCCTTTGATTTTCGGGAGTTGATGCGCATATTCCGCGTGGAATTTTTTGGTTGAATTTTTAATCAAATGATTCAGCAAACCAATAGCACTTTTCACAACCTGATTGACATCGATTTCTTCAAAATTGTCAGACTGTTCATATCGGGTGAATGTTCGCAAATCATCCACAATTCTTTTGATGCGTGTGGTTCCGTCAATGATCCCTTGGAACAGTTTGGGCATCGTGTCCCGCAGGAAGGTGTACGGCATTCTGCTGATCGTAAATTCACCGTTCTCGCGATAATATTGTTCCATGATAGGTTCCGCATCCTTCCAGGCTTTTTTGATGATAGGAGTGTTAACCATGATGAAACTCGTGGGATTGTTGATTTCATGGGCGACACCGGAAACGAGGACTCCCAGCGCCGCCATCTTATCCGCCATGATGAGTTGTTGGCGTTGTTCTTCGAGCATTTGTTCCGTTCGTTTGCGTTCGGAGATATCTCTGGTAATCCCTTGTACGGTATGACAATGATTCATTGGATCGCAAATCACTGTGACAATGGTGTCGGCCGGAATCACCGATCCGTCTTTGCAATAATAGTGAAGTTCCAAATGAAAAGGTGTTTGCTGGTCCTTAGCATTATTACAAAGATCTATTTTTTCTTGGATGGTTTTGCGAAAAAGCGCGCAGGATTCTTCCGTCATATCTTGCTCCGGGGAATGATGCATCGCTTCGTCGACCGTAAAGCCCCGAATTCGTTTGACCGCCGGACTGACATAGGTGTATTGAAAATCGGAGTTCATCGACCAAATGATATCAGCTGCATTTTCCGTCAATAATCGATATTTCTGTTCGTTGGCGCGGATAATTGAATAAGTTTTTCGTTTATCGATTTCATGGGTGACCAGATAAACGCTCCCGGCGAAGATAAGAACAATACAAACATAAAACCACCATTGTGCCCAAAAGGGAGACTCGATAACAAGATGAAAGGCGGTGGGGGGGTGGGAGACCGAGCCATTTTGCGTTTTCGCGCGTACTGCAAATTGGTACTCCCCCGGTTCCAAGTGATGAAACAAGACAAAACGGTCACGGGTAGTATTCCAGTTTTCATTCAATCCTTTCAGCCGGTATTCATAGAGTAATCGGTGAGCCGAGGAAAAATAAATTCCCACAAAGTCAAAGCGAATCGAATTTTCATGATACGCTAAGTGACAGCCATCGGAAAGGTGCCGGTTGGAATGGATCGAAGTGGCATTGGTAAGATGAATGATGGGTAGAAACTGTTGGTCCGGAAGACGGTCCGGTTCAAAATACACAGCGCCATTCATGGTTCCCAGCCAAAAGTTGCCGTGAGAATCCCGGCACCAGGCGCCCCGGTTCATTTCATTGGAGGGGAGACCGTCTTCTGCTGCGTAAGTGTTGAAGCGGTTCCCATCATACCGGCAAAGTCCTTGATTCGTCCCGAAATACATATGATCTTTATGCTGAAAGATGAAGTAGATCGTTTTGTCAGGCAAACCGTTTTGGATTGAAAAATTGGTGAATTCCTTTCCGTCGAAGCAGGATATCCCGTTGTTTTGCGTACCGATCCAGATTTTGCCGTTCTCATCTTCATACAACGTGTTGATGGTATTTCCGGGAAGTCCGTCTTGAGTCAAGTAAGTCGACCATGATTCGTCATCCAAACGGCTCAATCCATTGTGGGTTCCAGCCCATAGGAAGCCTTGGGAATCTTTTAAGAGGGAGTACACACTTGAATGATTCAAGCCGTCTTGCGTAGTATAAACCGACCACTGCTGTCCGTCATAATGACAAACGCCGCCACGCGTTCCATACCAAATCTCTCCGGAATCGGTTTGCATGCCGGTATAAATACAACGGCTATAATTATTCTTGTGGATTCGTTCCTGCCGCCAATCTGATCCATCATATACATAAATGCCTCCCTGTGTTCCAACCCATATTTCTTGCCTGTGTTGAAGGATGGATAGAACAATTTTTGAATTAATCCTTTTATCTGTCAAAAAACTTGACCATGTTTCCCCTTCAAAGTAATTGATACCATCCCCGAAGGTGCCAAACCATATGCTTCCATCTTCTGTTTCCAAAATGGAGGAAACCGCATTATTGGTTAAACCATGTTGAGTCGTAAAATAGGAAAATGCCACATGCTGTAGTTTGACCAATCCTCTCCACGTGCCGATCCATAGATTGTTTTCGTGATCCTTACACAGGTCATACACATTATTGTCTGGTAATCCATTTTTTGTTGTATATATGGTTCGTTGGTTTCCGTCAAAATGAGCTAGTCCCTTCGAGTATCCGATCCATAGAGAGCCATTTTGCTCTTCTACGATCGTTTGGACATAATTCCCAATGGGGCTTACCTTGTAGTAATAATGAGTCCATTCGCGATCTTTGTATCGAAAAAGTCCATCTGAATTGCCTATCCAAAGATTTCCCTTTGAATCTTCATATATGATATTTGTGCATAAATCTTTAAACCGTTCGATTTTCTGGAAAGCGGATTTGACGGTATTGAATTGGTAAACTCCATCAAAAGCGCCAAACCAAAAAGTTCCTAGATGGTCCTCATAAATAGCATAAATTTCTTGCTGTAGTTTATCTTCCTTAGGCAAAAAATGGTTCCATGTTTCCCCGTTCCATACTTGTACACCTTTCTCAGTTCCAATCCAGATTTTTCCCTGCCGGTCTTCATAGAGTGTAAGGATATGATTGTCGATTAAACCGTTTTCCCGGTTAAAATAGTACCATTGCGAACGATTGTAGTGGTGCACTCCCTGTTGAGTGGCAATCCAGATATGGGTGCTGGAGTCCTCCAGTATGTCGGTAATATGTCCGTTGATCAGCGGGCCGTTAGCGTCGTAATAATAAAAGCGGCTGCCGTCGAATTTGCATACCCCGGAATCGGTGCCGATCCAGAGATACCCCTGACTGTCTTGCATCAGCGTATTCACTCTGGATTGCAACAATCCGTCATTGACTGAATATGTTTTGAAAGGATAGATTTGAGAATTGGCGGGAATCCCTTGCCGGATCCAAAATAGAATCAACAAATAACCAATGAATTGAATCTGTCTCGATGTATGCATAGTAAATGACAACAAAGCCTGCTTTTTCATAGCGAAATAATAGTGAGGATATCATATTTATGTTGTGCTTTGAATCGTGGAAAAGAGATATCATTCATTTTTTCGTTTCTATTCTTCGTTTGACTGAAATCAGTATCAACCTTTCATTCCTTGTTTCTTTTAATCGCTTCCATACCAATCCGTAAAATTGACAAAAAATTTTGCTCTGTCAAAAAATTTTGACATGCAATAAGTATCTCAAATTTATAGGGTTATCGATTTTCGGCTCATTCATGTCAAAATACCTTGCTCTTCCATGAAATCAACAACACTCAACCTTACCATTGTAAGTTAAACTATTCAAATGAGTTACAGAACGTAACGTTAATTGGCATAAAACCTGCATATAAAAAAGCAATGGATCAAAGGCAAAGCTTATGTTTTCCTTCATTACAGGTTCATTTTTTTTGCCTCACATACTTACTCTCTGAAGTAAGAAATGATTGCCAAAATTCAATGAGGAAGGAGTCACAGTCATGAAACATTTTATTCGAATCAGTTTGAGGGTGATGGAGAAAATGTCTTTTTGGGGAGTTTTTGTTCTCGTTTTGGGATTGGGTGTTCAAACCGGTCTGGCCGGCCAATTGTTTTTCGAAGATTTTTCCGGCGATCTGACGGCGTGGAACATCTGGCATTCCAGTACGACACCCTATACGTTTGAAATCACCGGCAACGATGGGAATCCGGCTCCGTCTTTGCTGCTCGATGACCGGTTGAATAACGGCTGCTATGCCGTGTCCAAACAAACATTCACGTATACAAATGCCGTGACGGAAGTATCCGCGGACATCAAGCAGGGCAACGCGGCGTTTTCCGATCAACGGTATGCTTCGTTGTATGTTTCAAAGGTGAATCATTACAACTACGATCATGGCTTAATCCGGCTATCCACCATCGCCGGCACGAATCCCAATTATCCCAACACGGCCTACTGCCATCTCTTTTATGAAGAAGATGGCGTGGAACAAATCGAGCAGAGCGATTACATTCCGATTCCCAGCGGGGACGGTTGGCACCGAGCCACCATCAAAATCTTGGACACGGGTTTCGTGGAATTTTACATTGATCAACAACTGGTCTATACCAGCCTGCATCCCGTTTCGGATGCCTATGATGGGCAGACTGCTGTCATGGTCGGGGGACGGAAAAGTTTGTATGACAACGTGGAAGTAACGCAATCCACGGATGAACAAGCCATACAAATCGATCATGATCAGTATTTGGAGGGCCGTTTTGATCAACCGGATGAAGTCGATGTGTATACATTTCATGGGAATCAGGGAGAACGAATTACCATGCGAATGAAGATGACCTGGGCGGAAGAGAATATATATCATTTTAATCCCCGATTCGATATTCTTGATCCGGACGGAGAAAGCGTTTATGTGGCGAAATCCGAATACAAACATACGGTTGTTACCGTTCGGGATTTTGTGTTGCCGAAATCCGGTGAATACAAAGTTCTCGCCAGCAATTGGCGTCCGTTTCAAGTAGGCACATACATACTTTCACTCTGGATATGGGAACGCGATCCGGTTGTGGCCATCGATCATGACCAATGTTTAGAAGATCAAGAACTTCATTACCCCATCGATCACGATCTATACAAATTCAATGGCAATGCAGGGGAGCGGATTACGTTAAGAGTCATGATGACAGAGGCCGCGAATATCTATTACTTCTGTCCCCGTTTCGAGGTTTATGCTCCGGATGGTCAATTGGTAACTGTCGCGAAATCTTCGAAAAAATGTTATCACGTTCAAATTCAGGATTTTGTGTTGGAACAAACAGGCGAATATTTGGTTCGATTGGATAATTGGAGCTCCCAATTTAGCGGGAAATACCGAATTTCTTTATGGATATGGGAACGCGATCCGGTTGTAGCTATCGATCATGACCAGTGTCTTGAAGAACAGGTTATCAATTATCCAATAGACAAAAACCTATATTCATTCAATGCTTCCGCCGGGGATCGTATTTTCATCAAAATGAGAATGACCCAAGCCCAGAACATCTATCATTTCAATCCTCGTTTTGAAATCTACGGTCCGGATGGAAGCCTGGTGACAGTGGCACAGTCGAGAAAGAAAGTTTATTACGTCCATTTGCAGGATTTTGTTCTCCCGGCGGACGGACAATACATTATCCGGGCCAGCAATTGGCGGGAAAACTATGGCGGGCAATACAGAATCTCACTCTGGATTTGGGAACGCGAAGAAGTCGACCCCATCACCGATGGTCAAGTTTTGGAAAACCAGGAAATCGCCTATATCGGTGATATGAACCTATATTCCTTCGAAGCATTCGAGGGAGACAAAATTACGCTCACAATGGAGATGACTCAGGCGTCGAGCAATCGCTGGTATTTCAATCCCCGCTTCGAATTGTACGATCCGGATGGCGAACTCGTTACCGTCGCGAAATCACGGAAAAAAGTCAAAACCGTATCGTTGGCCGATTTTGAAGTGAACAAAACCGGGGTGTATCTCGTTCGTGCGGATAACTGGCAAGAAAATCAAACCGGCCTGTATCAATTATCACTAGGAATTGTCTCCAATCGCGATGAAATACCCCCTGTCATTTCCGGCTTGGAAGATATCGTACGCGATCAGGCATCGGATTGTTCAGAATTGACTGAAATCGATATGCCGGACATTGCTGTTACCGATAACCGCGACTTGTTCCCCACCATCGTGACAGAGTTTCATTATGCGGACGGCCGGCAGGAAGTTCGCGAGAGTTTGCCTTTGTCCGTTGAATTGTTCCCGATTGGAACCAGCACGGTTATTATCTCGGCAACCGATGCGGCTGAAAATCCGGCGGCCGGTTCGTTTACGGTGACAGTCCATTCGCAAACCAAGTTGGATATCACCGCCGCCTTCATGATCAGCGGTGTCAGTGAACCGGTATCCGGAATGGAAGTGCGGGCGTTCGACGCATCCATAACCAGTTGCGCGGACCTGGCGGACGGAATGCCCGGAAACGGTGTGCTTTCCGCATTCTTCCATGAAATTTATTTCAGTTGCCCCTCCGTCTCGACAGTGATCCTCGATGAGAACGGCCATGCGGAAATGGGGATGCTCCCCGGAAATTATGTCGTCATTACCGGAGTGGACAGCAATGAAAACAACGTCCTCGATCCGAACGATCTCTTCTTCGGCGCCCAGGTTCCCGGTTTACAATGCGGAGAAACCCGGCCTCTCCAACTCACGTTGAATTCAATGGCGATTTACGCTTCAGAAGATTTCAGTACACAACCCAAAGCGGAAGTGATGGGCGATTGCGGAGCGGCGGGAGAATCAATTGTCGAGCCGAACTGCCATGTCACCGGCAGCGTTTTCGGATCGTCCGTGTGCCTCAAGAACAGAGCGACCGTCGAGGGGGATGTGCTCTATAACGAAATCAATATGCATAACAAGGCAGTCGTGAATGGGGAACTGATATCTCCCCTGCCGGCAACACTCTGTGATCCCACGCCTCCGCTTCCTGCTTTTGAAGCCGGCACCGACAATGTCACCGTGCAGAAAGGAGTCACGAAAGTATTGGAGGCCGGTGATTACGGTTCTATTAAACTCAAAAGCGGACCAAAGAACGATCCGGCGGTCCTGCAGCTGGCCGGCGGTGTGTACAATCTGCAAAAAATAGAAATCGGCAACCATGCCCGGATTGAATGCCTTGGCGCGTGCGAGATTCGGATTGACGAAGACCTGCTGATGCACAATGACGCCTATTTCGGTTCCGCACCGGAAACGAATGTGACGGCGGGCGACATCACCGTCTTCGTCATGGGAACCAACGCCAAACAAGGCAATGGAAACAGCGCTCCCAAATCCGCCGTGATCGGCGCATTCGCCTTTATCCAAGCGAAAGTGTTTGCTCCCAACAGTATGTTGTGGTTCAAATCCAGCGCGGACGGACGCGGAGTGTTCGCCGGAAAATTTGTGGAACTCGATCAATCGGTGACCGTCACACTCGAAGACGGTTCACTATTCTAGAAAAGATTCCGATCTCATTATCAAATGCAGTAGAATACAATTTCAGGAAAGGATAAGAAACCAGCCATGATAAACGCAACAGATTCACCTTTTACTTTCATCAAGAAAACTTTGATCGCACTGTTGGTCATCGGCGTTTTTTGTGGCTGGTTTTATTTCCAGTCGGAAAAATATAGGGTCGATCCGGAAAGCCACCGGCATGGATGTCCACAGGGGGGTTGTATCTGCTATTGTTATCTCAATTATGGACTGGCTTTAATCCCGGTTTGGATGTTTTTGACCGCCGGAGTAATTCGGCTGATCCATTCCCTGTACAAATTCATCCTCCTCTATTTTATGAAAATCACCATTCGCCGCTCAATGCTGCGTCATTTCTTCCGGCCATTCTTCGCTTGTCTCTTTCTTCCTTTTTTTGAAGTGCTGCAAAATCCATCGTCGTTGAAAAACTTTTCGGGATTATTTTTGCGCTTTTTCCGGGGAGGTGGTTCGTCTCAGGGATTTGAATTGGACAAGATGATCCTTGGACTACTCATCGCAGGCTTACCCGGATTCTTGGCATTTTGGGATGAGTATTACGAACTCATCATCAAACGCCCCCCGCCGAAAAAATGTACTTCCGGGAATTTTCTTTGGCGATTTTTGGTCAATGAGTGAAAAGTCAAAAATTGTGGTGCGGACATCCTGTCTGTACAATAAGAAATGTCAATCATTTTTGCTCTGTCAAAATTTTTTGACATGATTTATCTTTATTGAAATCAAAGTGTTATTGAAAGGAGTGGGTGGTTTGTCAAATATTTTTGCATGGTGGGGTAAAGAGAGGGATGTGCAACTATCTGATATTTATTCACTTACAATTTTACAATTCAGGTACAATTTTTGCGTAAATCATATTGATTCAATAACTGAAATGAGGTAAAAAAATGAGTTCACGTTTGTTCAAAAGAATTGGGGTATTGATAGGGATGGTAGTGGTCTGTGCTCCTCTTTGGGCGCAAGAAGAGTCAATTATATATGAGTTTTCCGACACATCAGCTGAAGAAAACGGATTGATGATTCTTGGCGCGGGTTTTGATAGTTATCCGGAAGCAGATGTATCGTTCGGGCAAATTCCAATAGATAATGCCTTCAAAGGCGCGACGGATGGATACGGAGCCATGATCGTCGCTGATCCGGGTGAGGGCGTGATGATCAATCCATCTATCGTTGAATCAGAACGAATGGCTTTCATCCGCTGCAGTGTCCGAACAAACGCCGCTCATGCCTCTGTCTATCTGGCTTCTATTGATCAAGGAGAGAATACCTTTGTCTCAACATTAACACCGAACAACGGGGCATATTTTCTGAACCGGTATCGAAGACTATCTGATTTCTTTCTTCCACCTTCCACAGGTTTTCAACCGATCATTCAGGTACTCAATACGAGCGAAACAGAACCGCTAACGGTTTATTTGGATAATTTGGAAATTTTTCTTCTTGAATCCGGGCGCTTTTATAATACGGATTTCTTGAACGGCACTGAAAATGATCCTGCTATTCAATCGTTCCATTATGATGAAATCAAAGAATACTTACCGACTCCGACGGCGACATTTACTCCAACACCAACTAATTCTCCAACTTTGGCGTTTACAAATACGCCAACAAGTACTCCGACTCCTGTTCCCCAAGACACAGTGACTCCTACTCCTACCATCGTTTCTACAGACGAGACTCTTTTATTTAAGGAGGATTTTTCCAATCCTTCTCTCAACGATTTTACGCTTGTCGGTGACGCATATGTGGATCAAAACAGCGCTGATTTGATTCTAACAAAATCCCAGGATTCGCAATTGGGAGCCTTGGTCTTGAATCATCTGATCCAGCCGGATGATATCCGTATCAGTTTTGATTTCCAAGTTCAGCGTCCGGGAGGATTAGGCAATGGTGCAGATGGGATGGCGGTGTTGTGTTTTGAATCCGAAAACATTCAAAGAGACACTCGTCTCATCACTACTTCCGGTGGAACATTTGGAATGCCACAAAAAAGCGGTTTTATGGTGGAGATCGATACATTCAACAATCAACCTTATAATCATCCATATGGAGACCAAGACGCAAACCATATCGCAGTCAATTTGAATGGCGATTTAAGTAAGCCGGTGGCTTATACTAGTGATATTCCCAATTTCAAAAGAGGCGGACAGTTTCGGATCGATATCGTAATCTCTTCGGGATCATTGGAGGTGTATCTGACCAACGAATCCTACGGAATGAATCACCAAAGAATTTTGACGGCTTCGGTCCATGATGTCGTATCACAGAATTGTCTCTTTGCGATTGTCGGTACGACTGGGGCGGGATGGGAACTTCATCGGGTTGATAATTTCAAAATCGAACGGATTGTGCCTTCCACTCCGACACCAACACCAACTTTGGTACCCATCATTGCAGATCATGTCCGTGTGATCGATGATAATCCGGATATAATTTTGGGCGAAGTCGATGGGAATGAATATGTATTCACGTATACCGGCAGCGGGCAACCGAATCTTCAGTCAGGTGACATTCTTGTCGGCACTGAAAACGGCGGTTACCTGCGGAAAGTTGTCAATGTAACTCTCGATGGACAACAGATGCATGTGGAAACGGAAAAAGCCAGCTTGGCCGAAGCCGTCGAACAAGGATCATTGAGTGTCAACTTAACCGATATCGATTGGACGATTCCCCAGTCAACACTTCAGCGCAAGGGCGTTGTCCCTCAAATGGTGGTAAGTACTCTCTCCCAAGATTTATCCAACACCACACTGTTCAAAGATGACAACATCTGGATCGAAATAACGGAAGGCATGATCGAGTTTGATCCGGATTTACTCCTCGAACTCGAAATCAAAGATCAAAAAACCAATTTTTTCAAAATCGAAGTAATCGGAGATTTGGAACTGGACTATACATTTCGCCTTGCCGTTGGAGATCAAGTTGATCTTGAAAAGTCGATTACTATTTTTGAATCTCATCATATAAAAAATTTACAACTCGGACACGTACCAGTTATCATGCAGATTACCTTCAGCATTCTTGGTGGTATCGATGTGAACATTGGTTCGACAGTAGAAGTCCAAACCGGTTTTCATACGAACGTCGTTGCCGGTTTGGGCGCCGAATGGATTCATCAATCCTGGAATCCCATCCTGAGCCTGACCAACACCTTCAATCCTTATCCGCCGGATTGGTCCGACTCCCATGCCGATGTTGAAGCCATGTGTTATCTTCGGCCTCAACTAGCTATCAAATTTTATGGTGTGGCGGGACCGATGCTGGCTCTGAAACCATATGCGCAATTATCCGGAAAAGTAACACTTCACCCCTCTTATTCTTGGGAATTAAAAACAGGAGTGGATGGAATCATCGGGATTGATCTTCTCGATCTGGAGATCATCGATGAATCAATCCCTCCGTTAGAAATGTCGTATCCTTTATGGGAAAAAGTATTGTTATCAGATACGATTGAACTTCCTTCTACCCCGGAACCAACCCTATCCAGTACTCCCACCCCCTCTCCCACTCCAACACAAGCAAACATCCCCCAAAAAGGGCTGCTGGAAGAAAACAGCGTCATCATGTTCGCCCCATATTATATGTCAAACAAAGACCCCTTCGATTATCTCGGTGACAAAGCCATCGGCGGAATTGCGCTCGAATTGATGTGGCCTGACGATTTGGGACAGGGGAAACTGTTTCTTACAGACAATGATCTCCCGGCGCTGCCCGCAAATCTTTCCCTCGCAGAATCGGAGGACAGTTTCCATCTTGGTAATATCTTGACAGAAGCTCACAAGCGGGGAACGAAGGTGTACGCCTGGATGCATTGTTTCGCGGCAATCCAGGGCGGTCCTGTCGGCCTTGGCCGGGAGAGTAACGGCTGGGAACTGGATCCTATCCATACCCTGTTCCTCAAGAACACCGCCGCTTACCTCGCCGATTTGGGGGTGGATGGCGTCATTGTTGACAATCTGCGATACGAGAATGAAAGCGGAAGCAGTGAAGACTCGAACAAATGGGAAAATATCACGTCATTCACCGGTGAGGTGCTTCATGAAGTATGGGATGTGCGCGGAAAACGGCTGGGCGCGTGTGTCATCACCTTCAACAGCGCTAATGACGCCAAATATTACAACGGCCAGGATTATCACGGGCTAAGTTTTGCGGCAAATATGCTGATGCCGATGATCTATCATTTCCCCTGCAATCCATACGCAGGCCCCTATCCGTTGTGCGATTGCGGAGACGACCACACCCCTATTCCGGATTATGTGGGTGTCAAACTCGGGCAAGTTCTTGATTCAAACCTCTCATCGGACTGCATGGTGGTTCCTATCCTGCAAACCTATGGTGTTACCGATTCATGCGATGCGTACGGCGATCTTGCGTATCCCGGACGTGATGAACTGGAACCGGCAATTGAATCGGCGAAGAGCTTGCTCGAAGGTGATAGAAATCTTTACGGTCAGAAATATGCGTTCTTTGACCTGGACAGCACAGGGCAAGAGGAATGGGAAAGCATTCTCGGGAGCACGAACAATTTTCCTGTCGAACCCCTTGAAACGATCACTGTCAATTTACCCGATTTGCCCTCCGGCGCAAAGCCGCTGGAACTGGTGCGCATCCCGCATGGCACGTTCACGATGGGATCGCCGAGTAATGAGAAAGACCGGGGTTCGGATGAAGGGCCGCAGCATCAAGTGACGTTGACGCGGGATTTTTATATGGGGAAGTATGAGGTGACAGTAAGCCAGTATGCCGCTTTTTTGGAAGCAACGGGGAGTGAATCCGGTGTGGATTGGTCGGATAGTGATTGTCCTCTAACGAGAAGTGGCGGAAATTATAATTTGCGGAACAATACTTATGGAAAATCCTGGGATCAACCGATGGTTGAAGTATCGTGGTATGGTGCTGTGCTGTTTTGTAATTACCTGAGTCAAAAAGAAGGATTGCAAATCGTGTACAACGAGAATAATTGGGATATGAATGAAAATGCGAATGGGTATCGTTTGCCGACGGAGGCGGAGTGGGAGTATGCATGCCGTGCGGGGACAACGTCGCGATTTTATTGGGGAGATGATCTAAATTATACGGAGATCGATGATTATGCTTGGTATTGGGGTAATAGTTCCAGCGGGACAAAGGAAGTAGGATTGAAGTTGCCAAATGATTTTGGGTTGTATGATATGAGCGGGAATGTGTGGGAGTGGTGTACGGATTGGTATGATGACGATTATTATTCTAGATCACCGGCACAGAATCCTGTGAATATTCAATCGAATCAATATAGGGTTCTTCGTGGTGGCTACTGGGACAACGGCGCCTGGAGCTGCCGGTCTGCCTATCGCGGCTGGTACTACCCGAACGACACGAGCAACAACTTTGGTTTTCGTGTGACCAGGACTCCGTAGCCCTATGCAGTGTATCCCTATTACCCTGTGCACTTTAAACTCTATACCCTTTTCTCTCTTGCTGCGCCGTAAGGCGCAGCTCGCGAGAATTTTAAAATGAAGGTAAGCATAGAGGAGGGGGCAAACACATAGGTTTGCCCCAACAGATAACAACAATGCGCAAATGTAGGGGCAGACCTACGTGTCTGCCTTGACAATCCGGTCTGCCAATCGCAACAGGAACAACCCGAACAACAACAATGGGTTTCGTGTGTCCAGTATTCCATTCGGTCGGAGCGCGGGCATCTTGCCCGCATGGAAGGTGCGAGAGAGAAACTTGGTGCGGGGAAAGAAGCGGCCAAGGATGGCCGCGCTCCCAGTGGGTCGGAGCGCGGGCATCTTGCCCGCA
>CAYPPG010000110.1:0-15436 GCA_964412555.1 uncultured bacterium | reverse complement strand
ACAAGAAAAGCACTGGGAATCGCGGTGAAAAACAATAAAATGCAAAAACGGTATTCGTACTTGAAAGAGAGATTGAAATGAAAGCCATAGAAAATATGATATCAAAGATGCGATGACATGGTGATGTACCATTTTAAAGAAGAGTTGAATATTCTCTTGATGGGCATTCTTAATCAAGGTTTTTGGGAGTTTGTTTTCTCACCTGATTAGGAATCAGGTGGTTAGCGATAAGAATTTTCTGTTCCGGTAAAGTTGAAATACCTGACTGGATATCAGGTTAAGAATTGAGTTCTTTACTTGAATGGGGAATGCGCAACCGTCCGATATCCTATCGGCAGGTTGTATTGTATAGCGTAACGGAGATTTCTGATTGGAAGATAAGAGAAAAAGTCGCAAATATAATTAAAAATAGCAAACGGCAGACGAGGTTCGAACCCGCGATCCTCAGCTTGGGAATAAAGTCTCCCGTTGGTGGAATATGGAGGAATATCGAGCTAAATGACGTACTTTCAGACCCTTCTGAAGAGCAAGAATCCGAAACATAGCTGACTTTGTAGCCCTTAAAGGAAACCGAAGGATTCTCAAAAGGATTCATAACTCAATCGCTCAACATTCTTGATTTAGAAGCGTTATTCACGAGAATATTCATGAGAATTTGACATGGCCCTTAGCCCAACTAGCTGAAGTCCTAACCCATTTCTCACTAGTAATCTGAATCTGATATTGGAATATGGCATTAACCCATAATCTGATGGACTGCTTCAGTAGAGTGACCGGAGGAGAATTTCTTGACATTTCATGAAACAAGAAGATACAATATTCAGAAAAAGAGATGAAAGGGACATAGACACGTATGCGTGAAAAATTTGCAACTCAAGTTGATACTAAAATTCTGACCGCCCTTCGCGCACTTGCACAGGAAGAAGGACGACAACTTCAGGTTTTGGTCGAGGAAGCTTTTGAAAAACTGTTGGAAGAGCGCCGTCAAAGTAAAGCCAGGCCACATGTAATGGCGGCCTATCAGGCCAGTCATGGTCGGTTTTCTTCTCTGTATGAAAAACTTGCCAAATAATGACAGATTATCTGACGATTGCAGATGTTCTGGCTATGCATAAAGACCAGATTGAGCGTTATGGCGGTGCTGATGGGCTACGCGATCCGGGTCAACTGGAAGCCGCCTTATTCCGACCACAAACTGGATACTATCCGGATTTGATTTCTGAAGCCGCTGCACTCTGGGAAAGTCTGTCACAAAATCATCCCTTCGTTGATGGCAACAAGCGAACAGCTTTTGCTGCAACGTATACCTTTCTGGCTATCAACGGCGTGAAAATAACCGCCGATGCTGATTCCCTTTGGGAATTTTTATCTCACCTATATAAAACCGGTTCCTTTCGTTTTGAATTTCTGGATGAATGGCTACGCCGGAATACCGTATCCGATCCGAATAACAACGACTAAATCGGATAGGAATTGTCTATTTGCGAGTTTTGGATAGGTAATGGATTTATCCCTCGCAAAAAATAGATCGTATTGGGAACCAATGTGTTAAGCAACATGCTATCAATAAACCGTCTGGTGAGTGTCATCGCCATTTCCCCTTCCTAATCGTTATTCAATAAGTCTATCGTACGGCGATGAGGATTTTTGATAAACATTGCCGTCGGCAGAATGGATAAATATCAATGTTTTTATACTATTATCATTGGCAAATTCCAATCCCTTTTCTACTCCCTTTACATTGATGGCCGTCGCGTAAGCATCCGCCCAAATGCATTCATCATGCAATATGGTTACCGAGGCTAAATCATGGTTCACGGGTTTTCCCGTTCTCGGATTGATGGTGTGTGAAATCTTTTCACCATTGATGTATCTGTGTTGTTTGTATTCACCGGAGGTCGCGATGGCTTGATCGGTAAAGTGGATCACTTCTTCTATGTAATCACCTTGCGATGAAGAATTTTGAATGGCAATCGCCCATTTCTCTCCATCTGGATTATTCCCTTTTACTCGAATTTCACCGCCGATTTCGATCATATAGTTGTTGATTCTATTTTGATCGAACAGTCTTGCGATCTCATCCACTGCGTATCCCTTTGCAATGGCAGATAGGTCACAACGTACTTTTGGGTGCTTTTTTCTTACTGCGAATTGTTCCTCGTTGAGTTCCAATAATTCGAATCCAACATGCTGTTTGATTTTTTGAATTTCTTCTTCCGTAGGTGCAACACTTTTCGCTGTTTCCGAACCAAATCCATAAAGATTCACCAGTGGGCCGATGGTAATATCAAATGCCCCATCCGTATGTTGACTAACTTGATACGCGGTTTGGATTACACGAAAAGTATCTTCAGAAAATGGGTAAAAATCCACACTATCATACTGGTTAAATAGCGACAGTTCTGAGTCAGGTAAATATGTTGACATCTTTTCATTGATGTCATCCAATCGGAATTGAATAGTTTGTTTAAGAACCTCTTCTGGAATCGATAAACGATCTACCACAGTCGCATTCCAGATTGTTCCCATGGTTTGCCCTGAAAGAAATACAGATTCTGAACTACAGCCAAATGTGAGAAGCAAAAGGATAAATAATGAAAAATATTTGTGATATTGCTTTGTTTTCGAATTATCCAACTCAATTCCCCGCAGATAAAGCGATTTAATGTTTTTGAATTTTCTTTGAGAGAAGTGAAAAAAACAGTTGACTTATAGTAAAATATACCATAACCTTGGCATTGTAAATGGGAGAATGGAATGAATGCGACATTACCTGAACATCATCGATACGCTGTGATGGTCGATTGCGCGGTATTCGGTCTGAATGAGGCAGAATTAAAAGTCCTACTCATTCAGCGTGATTTAGAACCGGAGCGAGGCCTGTGGGCGCTTCCGGGCGGGTATGTGCATGCCGATGAATCGCTGGATGAGGCAGCAAAACGGGAATTGTGTGAGGAAACCGGCGTTCAGGATGTTTATCTCGAACAATTTCACACCTATGGTTCTTTAGATCGGTTTCCTATCGAGCGCGTGGTCAGTGTGTCTTATTATGCGCTTGTAAAATTATCCGATCATCGAGTACAAGCCGCTACCGATGCCCGTAGCGCGGGATGGTTTTCCATCGTCGATGTTCCCGCTCTTGCCTTCGATCACAATCAAATTCTAAATGACGCATTAAATCAATTGCGGTATAAAGTCCGCCATCAACCCATAGGTTTTGAACTTCTCCCACCCAAATTCCCTTTAAGAATGCTTCATCATCTGTACGAAGAGATATTGGACCGACCGTTGGATAAGTGCAATTTCCGCAAGAAGATTTTGAGCATGGGGATTTTGGAGGAATTGGAAGAAATCGAGGCCGATGTTTCGCATCGGGCTGCACGATTATATCGATTTGACAAAAAGAAATATGACCGCCTGCAAAAGAATGGCGTCCATTTTGAACTTTAAAAACATGTAACATGGGGAGGATTATCCATGAGTTCTGACAGATTCAATCCAATTATCGACAAACAATCATTGACCAACACAGCGTTATTGGGTCTCGTCATATTGCGCGTGGCTATTGGCTGGCATTTCCTGTATGAGGGAATATCGAAATTGTTTATACCCAATTGGTCGGCGGAGAGTTATTTGGTGTTATCCAAAGGCTTTCTGGCGGGATTCTTCCATTGGCTTGCATCTGACCCCACGATCCTCACTGTTGTGAATTTCCTCAATATCTGGGGGCTGATTCTCATCGGATTAGGGCTAATGGTTGGATTATTCGCACGCGCCGCCAGCATTGCCGGTATTTTGCTTCTTTCACTGTATTATCTCTCCAATCCACCGTTACTAGGCTCAAGTTTAGGTGTTCCCACCGAAGGAAGCTATTTAGTCGTCGATAAAAATCTAGTCGAGATCATTGCATTATTGGTACTGGCGATCATTCCGACAAGCCGCTTTTTGGGATTGGATCACGTAATGGGTCCAGGCCAAATCATGCAATGGTTTTCAAGTAATAAAACGACTGAAATGGCTCATGCCCAAGCGGAAGACTGCAACGGCGCTCCCGTCCCAAAAGGAAAAGTCGCTCGTAGAGAATGGTTAAAAGGGATGGCGACGACACCCGTTTTAGGAGCTTTTGCTTACGCGATTCATCGGAAAGCGGAATGGGAAAGTTATGAAGAAAAAATATTGCAAGACCGCTATAACGGAATTACCAGCGCGACCTCCAAGGGATTCAATCCTTCCACATTAAAAGATTCAAAGGGCATGGTACCCCACAGCAAGATCAAGGATCTGGACGTAAGTCGCGTCATCCTGGGTGGAAATCTAGTCAATGGATACGCTCATGCTCGTGATTTGATTTATGTCAATAACTTGGTCAAAGCGTACCATACGACCGAAAAAGTACTTGAAATGTTATGGTTGGCGGAAAAATGCGGCATGGACACCATGATATTCAATTTGCAAGTGGGTCATCGGTTTGCGTTGGAATATCAAAAACGGAATATAGGGAATACAACGTTTATTGCTCAATGCGCCGCTGCAGATAATTTAAGGGATCGCGTGCACTTAGCAATCGATGTGGGAGCGAAAGGCGCTTACATTCAACAAGTAAGCAATTTGGTTAAAGAGGATCGTTTTGATGAAGTTGTGGAAGTCCTTGATATCATACGAGACAACGGCCTTGTTGCGGGAATCGGAGACCATGAAGTCAAATATATTAAACAATGCGTCGATAAGGGCATTGAGTTTGATTTTGTAATGAAGACATTTCATCCTACCGATTACTGGTCCTACCTAGCGGAAAAAGAACGTAACGACAACCGGTACTGTGAAGATCGTGAAGCGACTATTGAGTTCATGAAAACCATGGAAAAACCATGGATCGCATTCAAGACGCTCGCTGCTGGGGCGGTCAAACCGGAATATGGATTCCGTCATGCGTTCGAGAATGGAGCTGATCTTATCTGTGTTGGGATGTATGACTTTCAAGTCGTGGAAAACGCCAATCTGGCGATTAACATCCTGAATTCCGACCTGAAACGCGAACGGCCTTGGAGAGCGCCTATCGCGTAACTGTTATTAGCTGAATTGACATCAAGGGAGAGAAACTCATGAAAAGACGGTCTTTTCTGACTTGTTCAACAAGCGCTCTGCTTTATTCTTCGGTAGCGCCAACCGTTATTTGTCACGCGGCGAAACCTGATCCATTACAACGTATAGGACTCACTTCATCAGTATTTCGACATCAGTTCACCAAAAATACCAAACCGGGGATCAGCATCGGGAAACCTATTCTGGACATGACGTATTACCCCGAATACATCCGAGACCGATTTAAGTTGCCAAATTTAGAAATTCATGAAGGGCAGCTTGATTCTAAAGAGCCTGCATACCTTAACGAAGTCCGAAAAAAAATTGATAAAGCAAAATGCACATTAACCAATTTACAATGCGGAGGATGGTTTAGCAACCTAGCCTCTACGGATGAAGATGCACGAAATAAAGATGTCGAGGATTTCAAAAGCAAGTACATCGATGTCGCGGCGCAATTAGGCGCAATGTCTGTTCGGATAGAACCTGGAACCGGTAAATCCGTACAAGCCGCGATAAAGTCATACAATGAATTAAGCCGCTATGCCCATGAAAAAGGCGTGATGATCGCGCTTGAAAACCATGGCGGGTTATCCAGTGATCCCAAAAATTTGATTGCAGTCATCAAAGCCGATCCCCTAAATAACGTTGTGGCCAATACCGATTTTGGCAGTACCTGGGAAGTCGATCGCATGGTAGGCGTAAAGATGTTAGCCCCTTATCTGCGGCATCAGGTCTGCGCCAAGGTCGAGTATTTTGACGAAAACTGGAACCATGTTCCTTTCGATTTTGACAAGTGTGTCCGCCTGTGTGAAGAAACTGGTTTTAAAGGTGTTTACTCTGGTGAACAGCACGCTTTCGATCGGGACGACATGGATTACGAAAAAGTCGCTGATTGGATCATAGAACATGTAATGGCGAATATCTAATTATTCTCGCTAGAAGAATTTAAAAATGAAGAAAAAAAAATCTTTTAACTTATTTGCATTGAGTCTTCTTATTTGTTTACCCCTAACTATCAACGCACAAGAACAGCAACGGGAAACTTCACACACACAAGTTTCAAAACTGTGGGGATTAAAGGGAGAATTATGGACGCCCGATAGCCGACTCCCTGATTTCTCATTTGCAGGCTATCGGCGCGGCGAAGAGTCATTTCGGATTCCGGAGGATAGCATCTCGATCGAATCGTTCGGTGCCAAGGGCAACGATCAGGAAGACGATACAAACGCGTTCAAACAAGCCATCAAAGCAGGTGAAGGAAAAGTAATCCAGGTTCCTGCTGGGCGATATTTATTGGACGACAGGCTTGAGATTCAAAACCCAAATATCGTATTGCGAGGCGCAGGATCGGGACAAACAATATTTGAGTTTACAAGGCCTCTCGAGGAAATCAGCCCCACCTCGGCAATGACCGATGGTGGACAACCAACAAGCAGCTGGTCTTGGGGCGGTGGTTTGATCACAATCGGCGAACGCGATTCGCAAGATGGGGATGGAATTCCAGTCACGGATGAGGCCAAACGTGGCGATAAAAAAATTCAAATACAGTCACATGGTTTTCAGGTTGGCGATGAGTTTGTACTGACATTGCATGACGATAAAGAACAATCGCTGGTTCATTATCTCTATCGAGGGAATTCAGGGGATGTATCCGGGCTTCGAAATTGGAAATGTCAGCAAGTGTTTCGCGTTACCAATGTTAATGGTAACAAAATTACTTTGGATCGCGGCCTTCGTTTTGATGTACACAAGAAATGGAAACCGTCAGTTCAATTGTTTACCCCAGCAGTCACCGATGTTGGGATCGAAGGAATCACATTCGATTTCCCCGCAGAACAATATCAAGGTCATTTTAAGGAAATCGGTTACAATCCCGTGCAAATCGGTTCGTCCGCCGCTCATTGCTGGCTGCGGGATATTCACGTTCACAATGCCGATAGCGGCCCCTACATTCGCGGATTCTTTTGTACCATCGATGGGATACGGTTTACCGCTGACGAAGCCCGCGTATCCGAACGAGGGCATGCCGGTCATCATGGCGTTACGTTCCTGCATAGCAACGATTGCCTCTGCACCAATTTTGTTTTCGAGACGAAGTTTATACACGATCTTACCGTGCAAAGCGCAATTGGCAGTGGATTCGAAAAAGGCCACGCAGTGGATTTAAATATGGATCACCACCGTTGGGCTCCTTACGAAAACCTTTTTACGGATATTGATGCGGGTAAGGGGAATAGGTTTTACTCATCCAGTGGAGGAGGCATGCGAGGCCATCATACTGCAGCGGGTGAGACATTCTGGAATATTCGCGCGGATAAAAACACTGGTTGGCCCAGTCGCTTAGGTATTGATGATATTAATGTCATTGCCGTACAACCCAAAGGTTCATCTATTCTCGAAAAAAATGGCCGCTGGTATGAAGCCATCTCTCCCGAAAATGTGCAACCCGCAAACTTGTATCGGGCCATGCTCGAACGAAGGCTTCACAAACAGCGTTTTCTCGGACCGGTCAGCGGTGGAACGCGAAAACCCCGCGTGATCGTAACAACGGACCACGGCACAGCTGATTATGATGATATACAATCCCTAGGTCACTTATTTATCTATGCGGATGTGCTTGACATTCGCGGGCTTATTGAATCGGAGCCACGTAGAAAGCGTGATCAAAAGATAAGTTATGTTGTTGATGCTTATGAAAAAGACTATCCCAACCTAATAACCTATTCGAAAGATTATCCTACTCCTGAATATCTTCGGTCGATTATTATCCAGGGAAATATAGGAAAACAGCCGAAAGCAGGTTATTCCAAGCCATCGGATGGTTCGAGATTAATCATTGAAGAAGCGAAAAAGGCAACACCCGATGATCCGCTATGGGTGTTGGTTTGGGGCGCTATCACAGATGTCGCACAAGCGCTTCATGACGATCCATCGATAAAAAGTTCGCTTCGCGTTTACTTTATCGCTTCTTGGAACCGTGGGCAGGACCTGAACGCCACGAAATACGTTGAAAATCAGCACAAAGATTTGTGGTTTATCAAAGACACGTACACCCATCGCGGCCCCTATCAGGATGAAGACGGCGATAAGGGCGCTCCTGTAACTAGTGGACCTCCCCATCGCAGTTGGTGCAATATTCACATCAAAGGGCATGGTGCCTTGGGGGATATGATCATGGCTCCAACGGGGCCGGAGGTCTTTCTCAACTACGACGGCTTCAAGGCGGGGGATTCGGCATCGGTTTACCATTTGTTGCACGGCAATATGGATGATCCTGGCAGCCCGAGTTGGTCGGGAGAGTTTCAACAACCTGATCCCGTCAATCGTCCTAACTATTGGGCGGATAAAGAGAATCCGCGCAGCAGCGTAATGTCCTGGCGTCAGGATATATTCGAACACTTCGCCCTAAGAATGGACCGTGCGCAATCGCCGCGAAATCGTGATTAAAATGATTCCATCATCCCAATTATTTGATTTTATGAAAGAGGATTAACATGAAACGTAGAACTTTACTTAAAACGACTGGTTTTCTTGCAACAACTTCTGCTTTTATCTCACCAACAATTATTGTCAAAGCGGCTTCCGAAGATCCACTAAAACGCATTGGGATGACATCCGCCGTTTTTCGCTATCAATTCACCAATCCCCGACATGAGATGGTGGAAGAATATCCCGACCTGAGTGTCGGGAAACCCATTTTATCGATGAAATATTACCCCGAATACATGGCGGATCGTTTTGGTCTGCATAATCTGGAATATCACATCGCCCATGTCAGCACGTTGCGGCCTTCCTATCTTAAGGACGTACGAAAGCAGATCGAAAAATGTCGATCGGTTGTGACCAACGTTCAATCCAGCGCCAGCCAAACCGCCCATCTCGCCTCGGAAGATGAAGAAAAGCGGCAAGAGTCTCTCGCGAGAGCCAGGGCGCATATTGACGCCGCCGTTATATTGGGAGCGCAATCCATTCGCATTAACACAGGATACGAGGGAAATTCCAAACCGAGATGTTTGGCATCGTTTCAGGAGTTGAATCGCTATGCGAAAGAGCGTGGCACGATGATTCTCGTGGAAAAGCATGGCGGTGTCTCCGATGATTTGGATTTTCTCATTCAAATGACAAAAATTGACCCAAAGAATATCTTTATCAATCCGGATTTCGGGCATTTCGATAGCGATTCTCTTTTCCAAGATATCCGAAAAGTCTTTCCGTATGTGAACCACCAGGTGTGCGCCAAGGTGATGCGCTTTGACGAAAATTGGAACCATACCCCTTATGATTTCGATCGGTGTGTTCGCGTTTGCGAAGAAGCCGGATTTAATGGCGTCTATTCGGGCGAGCAATACGATCCGAACGAAAAAGATATGGATTACGAACAAGTCGCCGATTGGATCATCGAACATGTAAAGGCCAATATTTGATGCTACATAGGTGCGAATTTGCCGAAACAGTTTGCACACCAGATAACCAAAGAGGTGAATATGAAGTTTTCTATTCAAATGCGTATCCTTCAAAAAATTCTAATACTCGTTGCCTTATGTTCTTTTCCATCATTTGTGGTTCATGCGCTTGATTCCGTAAAATGTTGGGCACCTTATACACAAACGGTAACAGAGACAGGAGGCGATTGGCGAACCGAACCGATAACGGTTACCTTCGAGAATGAACAATCAGAAGCGATTACCATTGATACCTATTGGGATGGCGGGAACACCTGGAAATTTCGATTCTCTCCGACCCAGACAGGCCAATGGACATGGAAAGCTTCTAATGGCGAAGAAGGGCAATTTGATTGTGTCGCGCCAACGCCTGCTGAAATCAAACAAAACGCGAATTATCGCGGACAAATCCGTGTGCGAACCAAGGGTGATGGAGCCCATCGTTTTTTTGAGTATGCCGACGGAACGCCTTTTTTGGGTTTGGCGGAACAGTTTTGGGATTTCAACAACAGCCGATGGATTCATGTCGACAAACCGAGCCAAGAATCCAGCGAAGTCGATCGCTATTTACAGAATCGAAAAGAACGCGGTTTTAACATTGTCCAAATTCGTTATCTCAATCGATATCATAGTTCATTTCAAGCATACAATTGGGGACAAAACGAGGGCGGCTTTGCTTTCCCCAACAATCCAGGTTTTGAAATCAAAGATGGAAAAAAAGAATATCTACGCGGCGGCAATGGGGATTTTCGCCAAATGAACCCGGCTTATTTTCAGGCCCTGGATCGGCGATTTGTCAAATGCTGGAAGCATGGATTCGTCGTGGCCGGGCATCCACTCTGGGTCTCGGATACGAAAATCAGCAATGAAGAGATGGAAGATTTAACCCGCTATCTCATTGCTCGTTATGGCGCGTACAACATCATGTGGTCGCTTTCAGGCGAGTTTGATAAAGCCTTTCGTGAGGATCATTGCGATTGGTTTACTAAAGGTGTTTGGGCGGATGAAAATTGCGATGAATTTACAGAGCAATCAGACTTACGCCCTTGGCGGGCTTTGGGCAAAGCCGCCGCCCGCTTTTTGGATTATGGCGAGCCGATCAGCGTACACCCGAATGTGAACGCCGTGGATGGAAATCGTTCGAGCAAAGATTATTTTGCCGAGGACGGCTGGTTGGGTCATGATTGGATTCAAACCTACAAAGCGGTGCAGCTGGTTCCCCAAAGGGTCTATCGAGATTATTCCCGCCAGAAGATTCGCCCTGTATTTTTCTCGGAAGGGATACGGGAAGGAGATCAAACCGAAGATTGGGGTGATCACCGATTGGGAGAGTATGGCGTTCGTTGGGAAGCTTGGCAAGCGTATTTAAGCGGCGCCGCCATCCATACCTACAGGCATTATTTGGTTTATATGGATAAAAACCGAAATAATGATCAAGAAAAAGCCGTGAAGAATTTGCTTTCGCCCGGCGCCAAGCAGATGAAACACGTGACTGCCTTGCTTCGAGAGGTCGATTTTTGGAAATTAGAACCGGCGTTAAAAGATTTGCGTGTTGATGGGGATCCCTTATCGCGCCCTGAAAGCAATGATTTTGGCAACAAAAAGGCGCTTGATGATTTCGTGAACATGGCGCGGGCGAAAGACCGTTCTGTGTATATTACCTACATTCCTGAAAACAATGCCGAAAAGACCATAGAAATCATCAATATGGATGATCAAATTTCTTATCACGCACATTGGTTCAATCCCCGTGAAGGTGAGTCTCAGCCGATTGCCTTAAACGTTTCATCAACAAATGGCACATATTCATTGCCGAACCGTCCATCGAATGAGGAGAAGGATTGGGTATTTGTTCTCAACGCGAATGAGGAAAGTGGACTGCAAAGTTTTGCAGACAAATATTCTTCCAAAAACATTGTTTATCCACAAGGGGCCAACACGGTGGATGTGACTCAGGCCCCTTTTCACGCCAAAGGCGATGGTGTGACCGATGATACAGAAGCCTTGATAGCGGCAGTGACTTTCGCAAAAGAAAACAACCGAATCTGTTACTTTCCTAAGGGAACTTATCTGGTGCATGATACAATCCTTTATCAAGATAAGGTTGACTCTGGCCAGGGGGCCGAACGGAACGGCTTCATTCGCTATCACGGACAACATCGAGAGAAAACGATTATTCGCCTGAAAGACCGGCTGGCCGCTTACAATCCAGGAAAAAGCAAAGCGGTTTTAGCTACGATTCACAAAGGACGGTGGTCCAATATCGGTTTTAACAACGAGGTTTGCAACCTTACGATTGACACCGGAAATGGAAATCCGGGAGCGGTTGGGCTGGCTTTTAACGGGTCCAACACGGCAAGAGTGAGTAATGTAACAATACGCTCGGAAGATAGCCAAGGGGCGATTGGACTACATTTAATCAAGCATGGTCCCGCATTGGTCACCCACATTTGGGTGGAGGGTTTTGACATTGGCGTCCAGGCGGATTCCGACGAATCCAACTGGGTTTTGGAGCATATCGACCTCATCAAACAAAATAAAATTGGTTTGCTCAATGACCGCTCCCCCACATCGGTGCGCCAACTCAGAAGCGTCAATTCCGTGCCCGCCGTACGCAATAGGGGAGAAGGTCTTCTCGTGTTATTGGATTCAGAATTAACTGGTGGAGCGGCCACAGAAGCGGCCATCATGAATCAACAGTCTTCTGATGATAAGGATTCTTACCTATTCGTCAGAAACATTAGCACCTCAGGTTATGAAGCATCGATACTCGACCGCGGCAACCGGAATACGGCGTCCGATATCGATGAGTATGTTTCTCATGGTGTTCAGTCATTGTTCGGAGAGAAACAAAATTCCCTCCACTTGCCCATTGAAGAAACTCCGGAAGTCCGTTGGGATCCACCGGAGGAATGGGTCTGTATCGATGACTTTGGCGCACAGGGCGACGATGAGGTTGACGACACCCAAGCCATACAAAAGGCCATGGATTCCGGTGCAACGACGGTTTATGCACAAACCGAAAAGAAATATTTGATCAGCGATACCATCACTGTCGGCGGCAAGGTTCGCCGGGCCAATTTTATGTGGGCTCGTTTTAAGATTACCGGAAAATTGGATCAAGTCGACAAACCGCTTTTTAAGATTGTAGACGGCGACTCTTCTACTGTGGTGATTGAAAAGGCGCATGTGCATCATCGGGATGGCTACAAAAACAACTTTCCTTTTGTGGGGCAAGCCACTACGCGAACGGTGGTTATGCGCGACTTGCATATTCACCGGGGCCGAGGGTATCTCAGTATGAAACCGGGAGGAAAAGTATTTATTGAAAATGTAAAAGGAAAACCACGAAACGCGCTGGGGGATCCTTATGCCTTTGAGTTTCGGGGCGTACAAGCGTGGGCGCGTCAACTCAATCCCGATGGAGGACATCATGTACTCAATGACAGCGGCTTGCTTTGGGTTTTCGGTTTCAAAACAGAAAATTCGCCCACTAAATTCACAACGATTCACGATGGGCTTACGGAAGTACTCGGGGGCATCGTCTGGACCGGCAGCCGCAACGAAGACCCTTCCGAATTGGAACCGGCCATCGTCAACCGAGACTCCCATGTTTCGGCCATCTGGTATGAAGCCGCGCTTCACAGCGACGAAGTTCGGCCGATTCAAGTTGTGGTTCAGGAGACGCGGCAGGATCGAACACGCGAGTTATTGAGAGAATCGACACCCAAGCGCTCCCATCGCAAGGGCCTCGTTCTACCCCTATATGCGGGATACGACCGATCAATTGTCAATCAACAATTGAAAACCATCGATTCCCAGTAATAAAAATATACAGACAAGGGACCACAACTCATAGATTAAAAGAATCTAATATGAACTTACATAGCATTCTTTCCATTATCTGTATGACAACGATTATCGCTCCGATCAAACGCGTGATGATTGGCGGGATAAACGAGCGACCATGCTTGGAGAAAACCAATACGAAGGGCGTGATTTTGCCTGTGAGTAGTGGAAAGGACAAATGGTAGCGGGCTGGGAAACACGGCTACAGGCTTATTGGTCGGTTTTCAGTGGCGGAATGGGATATGGGTATGGGCATCGGTATATCTTCAATTTCAACACGGGGAAATTGTCTTCGATGGGCGGCGATGTTCTTGACGGAACATTAAACGAAGATCATTTGATGAGTGAAGGCCGCCAGGACATGAAGCATTTACGTGCCCTCATGGAACGCCATCCCAATTATCATGCACGTTACGATCAAACATGGATACTCTCTGAAAAAGGCTCTGATGAATCTTCTCAAGATTTGCGAATCTGTCTTCGGGATGTGAATCGAAAATGGGCATATATTTATTGCACCAAAGGCCATGAAGTGACGATTGATTTGAGCAAGTTCACAAAACCAGAAATCGCCGCTTATTGGTTTCATCCCCGCAATGGAGCAATTGACTATTTATCTTCCTATAGCACTGTCAATAAACAATCCTTTGATTCTCCGGGAAATCCGGGAGAAGACTATGATTGGGTTTTGATTTTGGAATCAGAATCCATGTAAGTATATCCATAAAAATCAAGAATGATTTTGGAGAATTCAAAATGAAACGAAGAACATTTACCCAACTAGCAGTAACCAATGCTCTCTGCGCATCGATGGCTCCTGCCGTATTCAGCCGTACAAACAACAATCCCAAAAAACGCATCGGGCTAACCTCTGCTATATTCCGCTATCAATTTGCGGGATCGACCGAATCGGGAATCAGCATCGGTAAACCGCTATTAGATGTGATGAACTATCCGGAATATGTCACCGATCGGTTTGGTATTCATAATATTGAATATCACAGCGGGCAGTTGAAAAACAGGGATCCCAAATACCTGAAAGAGTTGCGGAAAAGTATCGAAAAACACAAATGTACCCTGCTAAATATTCAAGGTCCGACTGAGGATATTGCTACTGAAGATGAAAAGAAACGTCAAAAGGCGGTAGAAGTATGTAAATCCTGGATTGATTCGTCCGCCATATTGGGCGCGAAATCCATACGCATCAATACTGGGAGAAGCATGTCCATGAAGTCGCTACTACGATCCTTTAAGGAACTCAACCGTTACGCGGGAGAAAAGGGGGTATCATTATTGGTCGAGAATCATGGTGGATTATCCGATGATCCCGACAATTTAATCAAAGTTATCCAGGAAACTCCCGGACCCAAGATTTATGCAAATCCCGACTTTGGCAACTTTGCTGAAAATATCCGCTATCCCGGATTAAAGAAACTTTTGCCGTACACAAACCATATCGTTTGTGCCAAAGTCACTCGCTTTGACGGCAATTGGAACCATATCGATTTTGATTTTGACAAGTGTTTTCGCATCTACGAAGATTCCGGATTTAAAGGCGTTTATTCAGGAGAACAATGGCATCAAGAGATTCAAAGCGATTATGAAAAAATCGCCGATTGGATCATCGAGCATGTGAAAGAAAATATTTCTTAAATCTCTTCATAAAAATAAGGAGTAGCATCCATGGCGCAAATTCTCAATATTCAATCCGACGGTAAACCATTCATATGGGTAATACAGAAGCGAAAGTGTTGGTTTCACCGGAAAGCGGTTCTCAACATTTGACATTCAACTATATCCGGTACGAACCTGGTGCGGAATTCCCTCAGCATGTTCACGATGAGTCAGAAGATGTATTTATAATTACAGAAGGTTCGGGCTGGTTCAAGGAAGGCGAGAAACTCACACCGATTGGGCCGGGAGATGTGGTATTCGTACCATCGGGAGAAATGCACGGTACAGTCGCCAGTCCTGATGGAATGGTGGCGATCAGCTGCCAGTCACCCCCGCATGAGTCCACATTCTCCCGTGCGTTTGATGAATTTACGCGGAGCGATTTA
>CAYPPG010000109.1:0-15640 GCA_964412555.1 uncultured bacterium | reverse complement strand
TAGACGATACACTTCCACCCTTGAATCTCGACTATATCGAACAACCTGGCTACACAGTTCGGATTGGGATAAAAGAAAAAATCCATGAAATCAAAATGAAAGCCTTCCCGACAAAAATCGCTCGCGCCGAAGCGGACTTACGTTCAATAGGCACTGCGTTGGAAATGTTTTTTATCGACAACAACTCTTATCCGGTTCCGCACGACGGTAACACGCTCGATAAAGCATACCTATCAGTCGGAGACCGCAAAATCAGCATCACAGAACCTGTTCGTTACATTCGGTCTTTACCCATCGATCCTTTCGGCAATGAATCAAGTTATCGGTACATTAGTGATGGGAATAATTTTTGGATTCTCGCCTCGAACGGCCCGAACGGAATGCCCGAATTGGATTTAAAAATATACGATCCACAAAAAGGATTCAGTTCTGATAAATTGGATGAATACAAATTTCATCCGTCCAACGGAATCGACAGCAAAGGGGATATCATCCGAGTCGGTCCATAATACAAATTCATGGGGGGCAGGTAATATACTTGCCCCCTTCCATTGAAATGAAAATACCCGGAAAGGAAGGCAGATCATAATGTACCGGGGATTTGTATATCTAGGAATATCTTTATGGATTCTATTATCTGGAATTCTTTGTGCTCAAGAGAATACATCCCTATCCATCGGGGATGTAATACCCGACATCGAAGCGGACAGTCTGGAAGGCTTACCGGTTTCCTTTCGCCCGCCGGCAGGAAAAGTGCTCCTGATTGTTTTCTGGGATAAAGCGTCTTTCCAATCCGAAGAGAGAATCAAAGAAACAATCACAATATTCAAACGTTTTCACGATCACGGTTTAAATGCTGTTTGTATCGTGGCTGGTGTATCGGAAAATGAAGCGGATGAAATCGCAAACAAATGGCAGATCCCTTGGTTACAGATTTTGGACAACGATACCGGCAACGGTAAACCGTCGACTCAATTGGGAGTAACAGCGTTTCCAGCCAATATCCTGATCGACGAAAATGGAAAAGTACTCGCGATCAATTTGCAAGGAGAAGATGCGCACAACCAACTTACCGATATTTTGGGAGTCTCCCCTGAAGAAGTCCCTACACCAAAACCTCCGCAAGAAAAACAGGAACCGTTTCAACCGATGAGGGGATATGATCCAAGCACATCAACAACTAGCGCGTCTATGAAAGATACAGAAGCGTTACTGGGCGAACCGCAGGAACGCCAAAAAGTGGAAGCCTGCAAAGAAAATCTACGTAAGATCAGCCACGCACTAACCGATTACCGGCGCGATCATGACGGGGAACTACCCAACTGGCTGTCCGATCTTTACCCAGAATATTTGCAGGATGAATCCATACTCCTATGCCCCAACGATCCGAATCCCCACAGCAACTATAAAGAATTAGCCGATCCGAAGATGAAATCCAGCTTCGTTTATCAATTCGTTCCGGCCAAAGTCGGAGCGCGAGAGTATCGCGAATGGAAAACTATTCAATTAATGGATTATGGCGACAGCGTTCCGGTCGTGCGATATTACGGCTTCGAGCAGGTGCTCAATCTAACCTATGGCGGTGAAATCTATTTCAGCGGCAATTCATGGGCAAATCCACCCGAAGCAGGAAACAATCTTGAATCCGACGATGCGAAAGTACGTAAAGACCTTCGAGCACTTGCTTCAGCATTGGCAAAATACAAAGAAGAGAAAGACGAAATACCAAACAAACTCACAGATTTAATACCTGACTATATCGAAGATGAATCTTTATTGAACAATCCGGTTACTGGTGAACCCTTTGAGTATCTTTTCAGCACCGCGAATCCGGAAAGGAGACAGGAAAAATTCGATCAAATCGAGAAGTTCGGCAACTATGTTCCCCTTCTCCGTGTCAAAAATGTATTAAAGAACGGAAATGTCATCAATCTAGGTTACAACTGTGAAATGTATCAAAGTGGTGAGGAATGGGAAGACCTGTTTCGAAGCACTATTGATACTGCATTAACGGAAGAGGGACAAAAGGCGGTTTCTGCAACAGGAGCACGCAGTTTTTACGGCATCGGTGTAAAAATGCGATGGGATGAAGCAAATGATCAAGGATTTTATATTACCGGCTTCACCCCGAATTCACCGGCGGAAAATGCGGGCTTGCAGGTTGGAGATTTCATCTATGCCGTCAGCCACACCCCTTTCAACCAAGACGGAACCGATTTGGAAAATCTCCGGAATGCATTGGAGCGTCTTCGTTCCGACACGATTTCCCACGTAACTGTTACCGTAGCACGGCCGAAAGAACGAAAACCGTTTGAATTCAGTTTCGAACGAACGTTGATCAGTTGGTCCGACGATTATATGCGGGGAAAGGAAAGAATCTATCACTTCGACCAAATCTTACCTTTACGAGGCAAATGGGATATCGAATACGGTGCTTTCCGGCAGGACAATACTGATTTTCGCCTAGCAATGACAATTTTCGAACCATTTGTCAGGCAGGGTGAAATAACACTCGAAACCAAGGTTACGGATGGACAGGAAGGCGTTCGCTTGATCTTCGGTTATTCCTCGCCAAATGAATATTACTCGTGGAATATTGGTGGTTGGAACAATTCCAGGCTTGAAATCCAAAAATGGATGGGAGTATATCACGATTCCGCTCACATCTTGGTGCAAGCCGTACCCGATTTCACTCTTGAGCATAATCAATGGCATGAAGTGAAGTTGGTAATCGAAGGACAACAAATCACCGGCTTCGTGAATGAAAATGAAGTGATGCGTTATCAGGCGCCCGATGAAATTCGGGGCCGTTTCGGATTGTGTACTTGGAAAACCGCAGCGGAATTCCAAGGAATCGAAATCATCGGGAATTAAATCACGAAGTAATTATCATGCCCGGGAATAACCAAATCCGCGACTTTCGCGATGCGGTCAATCGAACGTCTTGCAATCTTGAAATCTTCCGCATGTTCCGATGGTTCCCGGTCTTCGAAATGATCGAACGTAAGAACTGCATCACCTGCCGCGACGATAATCCCTTCCCTTGTTTCGAATGTCAATGAAGTCAAACCATGTGTGTGGCCTGGGGAAGGAAGAATTTCAATCCCCGGTAAAGGATGGTCCTCGATCGGCACGATACGGGCCAGTATATCTTGTTCTTCTTCCGTAGTACCATGACTTCGTTGCCACCAGCGAATTTCTGTATGAGACATCAGCCAAACCGATTTTCGGAAAAGCGCCAAACTTCTCCTATGATTCCGATGAAAGTGAGTCAAAAAAACCGTATCAATATCTTCCGGTTTATACCCGGTTCTCTGATCAAGTACAGTTTTAAAAATCCCCTCGGAATTCATCCCCGGATCCACAACAATCCGCCGAGTACCCGCTTCAATGAACGTTGAAGTACAGGCCTGATCCCGACAATCATTATCCTCATCCCAGTAATGGTTTTTACTGAGACAACCGATGTTGAGCACTTTCCAAGAAGGATTGTTCATCACGATAACCCATGTGCTGTATTCTTATTCATATTGTAATTGCTTCGACAGGATATGTGAGTGGTTGTTCATCCCAATCTGACTCATACCGGAAAGGCAGACACGTCAGGAAAACTCGTGTAATATTGTTTCGAACACCATTAACGACAATTTCATTCCAAAAACAGAAAGGTACACGATGAAAACAAAACCCTATTTTCACTCATTCACGAATATTGCTATTCTATTCGGTTTGTTTTTTTCCGCATTGCCTCTCACCGGCTATACAGCCGAATGGAGCGCCAAGAAATTCGGCACGACAGGCGAAGGAGTATCAGACGACGGACCGGCTATCCAAAAAGCATTGAACGCCGCTGCGCAAGCCGGAGGTGGAGAAGTGTTATTACCTGCCGGTACATATCGCATCGATGATCATCTGACTATCCCCGCCGGCGTCACTCTTCGTGGCATCTGGCAAGCACCGCATCATGAAGACGCAGAATGGGGAACTGTCATCCACGCGATGGGATATCGAGGGCAAGAAGATGGCCCCGCTTTGATCCAACTTTCTCCCAGTTCCGCAGTTCGCGGTTTGACTATTTATTACCCGGAACAAATTTTCCCCGATATTCAATCCTACCCCTGGGCAATTCAAGGAAAAGGTATGCATGGGAGTGTGATCGATGTTACGCTTGTCAATGCGTATCAAGGTATCGACTTCGGCTCGCATCACAACGAGTTGCATTACATTCGGAATGTTTTCGGTACGGTTTTACGGCGTGGAGTGTATATCAACCACTGCACCGATATCGGACGGATTGAAAATGTGCATTTCAATCCTCATTTTTGGTTTCGCGCCAAGTTACCTGAAAAGCAACGTATAGAAAATGGAAGAGATTTGATCGATTATTTGAACACGCACACGGAAGTGTTTATTTTCGGCCGAACAGATTGGGAATATGTACTCAATACTTTCGCCTTTGGATTCGATAAATGTTACAAATTCATCAAAACCGAACAGGGCGCCTGTAATGGCAATTTTTTAGGCATCGGTGCAGACGGGGGGCGCTATGCATTATGGGTTGAAGCAACTCAACCTCCCGGTTTATTGATCACAAATGGTGAATTTGTTACGTTTGCAGGAGAAAAACCAACGGAAGTCGTTACAACAGAAGATTTTCAAGGAGTTGTCCAGCTCAGCAATTGCTCCTTTTGGGGTCCGGCTCATCGGAATGCGTTGATCCAAGGAGAAGGTTATGTCTCCTTTCAGCAATGCAATTTTGTCCATTGGGGAAAAGACGATTCCTCGGCTCATGCCTTGAGAATCGAAGGTGGTGAAGTCCATATCGATTCTTCCCGGTTCACTCAGCCAAAACCGGCTATTTATCTTGGCCCAAACGTGCAGAGCGGAGTCATCATGGGGAATCATTTCAACGGGAAAATACAAATCGACAATAAGAGTGAAGGTAACATCGAAATCGGTCTCAATGTCGCTCGTACCCCGAAATAATAGAACGAACACGCGATAAAAACGGTTGACTGTGCTAAGCGGCATCAAAAGTCTTCACGAAGTTCGGAACAGAGAGTATACTTTTATGCAGATTTCGATCAGATAGGGCGGCGTAGCCAAGTGGTAAGGCAGAGGACTGCAAATCCTTCATTCGCCGGTTCGAATCCGGCCGCCGCCTCCAATTCCCCTCTCATGACGATTTCTTCTTCTCTTGAAAATATTCCAATGCTTCCTCAAGGGAAAAATAGGTAGGGATGATTTCCGGAACGCGGGTGATTTCCAAGGTATATTTCATCCGTTCGGATAAATTCACCAGACAGACTCCACCTTTTTCCTGATCCACTTTTTGCAACACATCAAGAATCTCACCAATAATAAAGCTTTGTATCGACTTGGTTTCCTGAAAATCAAATACGAATGATTGGATGCCTGATTCCAAATAATTTTGAATCGTTTCCCGCAATAAAACCTGGTCGCTCAACACAAAAACACCCTTGAATGTAAGAATCGCTACATCTGACTCGACTCGACTCACAAGTGCTATCCCTTCAATGATCATTTCCCTCCTTTCTTTTCTGTTAAGGAATTAAATGTAACGCGAAATGGAATATATTACAATGCAGCTCTGTCATCTTGTTATGATGATCCCCTCACCATATTCTTTTTTACTCTTTTTATGCTTATTCGAGCTGAAAAATTCATCCCTGACTCTTGGTCAAAATCATTATTTCAAATAATAATATCCTATGTGCAAGATTTTCAATATAATTTCACTGTTTGGCAAGGGTAATTTAACCTTGCCGAATTCACCAATCCAGCGGAATACACTTTTCATTCAGGAGATTCAATGGCTAAAAAAATATTTTCTTTTTTCTTGTTTTTCTACGTTGTTACAGGGTTGAGTAATACAATGACACTTGCGCGTGAACAAGCACTGTGGGTCACGCGGTGGGATTTTAAAAGCGCCAACGATGTCGTTCGAATCATGGAGAATGCAAAAGATCTTGGCGCTACAACAGTTTTCTTCCAAGTGCGGGGAAATGCTACGGTTTTCTACCCTTCCAAACATGAACCGTGGGCCTGGGAACTTTCTGATTTAAATCCCAGTGATCCTCCAAAAGATCCGGGATGGGATCCGTTAGCCACAGCTATTCAGGAAGCCGGCCGGTGGGGCTTATCTATCCAAGCGTGGATGAACGCTTTCCCGGCCTGGCGAGGAACCGATTCGCCCCCGTGGAAATCCAATCATCTTTGGCGTACCAACCGATCATGGTTTATCCTCGATCAACGCGGCCGATTGTTGAAACCGACAAGCACATTCTATTCTTTTCTTTCCCCCGGGATTCCCGAAGTTCGCGAACACTTAGCAAACGTTTTCAAAGAAGTCGCGGTCAATTATCCGAATGTGGATGGCATCCACTTGGATTACATTCGCTACCCGGCGCGAAACGAAGTGGGGAGAAACCGTGATTTTTCTTACGATAAACCAACGGTGGATGCTTTTCGCAAAAAATTCAAGAAATATCCCAATCCGGACTTGAAAGAGTGGCAGCAATTCAAATGCGAGCAAGTCGCCGAAACAATCCGAGCAATTCGCACGTCCATTAGAGACGCATCTCCAACCATGCAATTATCATCGACATGTGTTGCGGATATCGATCACGCAACTGGAGAAACCGGACAAGATGTCAGAATTTGGGTGGAAAACGATCTCGTCGACACACTGATCCCCATGGTATACAAACAAAGTACACCTGAAATCCGTGATTTGCTGGATTCATTCGAAGAGTTTCTCGGCAAAGAATGGAATCAACATCTTGTCGCCGGCTTAAATGTAGATTTCAATGCATCACAAGAAATCCGCCGGCAATTGCAACATATTTACGAAAGAAATTATAAGGGGGAGGCCTTGTTTGCCTATAGCTCGCTTTTCCCAAATCACAGGCCAAATGAAAAAGCACAAGTGATCGAGACATTCTGGCACGAATTTCAACTAAAGGAAATTCTCATCGGAGGCGGAGAATAAACTAACAAAATCCCAATTCCAATTTCGCCGCTTCGCTCATCATATCCGGATTCCAGGGAGGCTCCCACACAAGTTCAACCCTCGAAGAAGCCACTTCCGGGACATTATTGACAGCGGTTTCTACCTCTATCGGTAACGTACCCGCGACCGGACAAGCGGGGGATGTCAACGTCATGGTAACCAAGACATCCGCCGAAGGATTGATATCGATATTATAAATCAGTCCAAGTTCGTAAATATCGACCGGAATTTCCGGATCATAACACGTTTTCAACGCATCGATGATCTTTTGCTCGATTTCGGCCTTATTATCGCTTTCTGTATTCATAATAATATCTTCCATTTTTAAACCTATTCCGTCGTGACTGGTTCTTCTTTTTCTTGGATAGCAGCATTCAATGTATGCCAAGCCAAGGTTGCGCATTTAACCCGCATTGGAAAATCACGCACACCAGCAAGGGCAGCCAACTTTCCCATCTCTGAAATCTCGGAAATCAAATCCGTATCCTTCGTCAGCAAATCATGAAATTTGTCAAACAATTGTTTCGCTTCTTCAATGGTTTTTCCTTTTAATGATTCGGTCATCAAAGAGGCTGAAGCAGTCGAAATCGCACACCCGTTTCCTTGGAAAGAAACATCTTCGATTTTGTCATTACCGAGTTTCAAATAGATGGTAACTCGGTCACCACAGAGAGGATTGTGACCATCGGCATAATGATTGGCATCCTCGAGAATATGAAAATTGCGCGGTTTTTTATTGTGATCTAAGATGATTTCCTGGTAGAGTTCCCGAACTTCAGACATTGAACTTTCCTTTGTACGTTTCAAACAAGCTGATTTATTGAAATATATCCATGACCTTGTGAATCCCAAGGATCAATTTGTCTATCTCTTCCCTCGTGTTGTAAAAAGCAAGCGAGGCGCGTGCTGTCGCCGGAATATTAAAACGTTCCATCACAGGTTGTGCGCAGTGATGACCCGTTCGTATCGCGATACCTTCGTAATCGAGTATCGTACCGATATCGTGAGGATGGATATCCTCGATCACAAAAGATAAAACACTCGCTTTTTCCTGTGCCGTACCGACAAGATGAAGCGCAGGAACTTCTTCCAATAACTCGGTCGCGTATTCCAGCAGTCCATGCTCATAATCTGCAATAACATCCAATCCAATGTCATGGATGTAATCAATCGCCGCACCCAATCCAATCGCTCCAACAATATTCGGTGTTCCGGCTTCGAATTTGTGTGGAAGGGTGTTGAACGTCGTTTTCTCGAAACTAACGGACAAGATCATATCCCCCCCACCTTGATAGGGAGGCATGGCATCCAAATATTCGCTTTTCCCATAAAGAACACCGATTCCGCTCGGACCGTATATTTTATGACCGGAAAAGACGTAAAAATCACAATCCAATTCTTGCACATCCACTTCGAGATGCGGCACCGCCTGCGCCCCGTCAATCAAAACAGGAATGTTATGCGCATGGGCGGTATCAACAATCCGCTTTACCGGATTGATCGTTCCGAGAGCATTGGATACATGAACAACAGAAACCAGTTTGGTGCGCGGGCCGATCATCTTTTCAAATTCATCGAACAAAAACTCTCCCTCATCGTTGATGGACACAACTCGAAGAACCGCTCCGGTTTCTTCGCAGAGAAGCTGCCAAGGAACAATATTGGAATGATGTTCCATTGTGGAAATAAGAATCTCATCGCCTTCCCCGACATATTTCCGCCCAAAACTATGCGCCACAAGGTTGATCGATTCCGTCGTTCCACGGGTGAAGACGATTTCCCGCGAGTCGGCGGCATTCAGGAAATGTTGAACCGTTTTGCGGGCACCTTCATACGCGTCTGTTGATTTTTGACTCAACCAGTGAACGCCGCGATGAATATTGGAATAGTAGCCCGTATAGGCTTGAGAGATCGCATCGATGACACTCTGGGGCTTCTGCGAACTGGCCGCATTGTCCAGATACACCAATGGCTTTCCTTCCATCTCCTGCTTCAAGATAGGAAAATCATCTCTTATTTTGTAGACATCCAACAAATCCGTTCCTCTCGTAATTGGTTCGAACAGGACATTTGCGGAGGCAACCATAATTTTCCTCCATATGGTTTAGTTTTCAAACGGTAAACGCTCATGCAACTCTTTTTCCAGTTGGTTTCGAATGGAATCGACTTTGATCCGCTCGACAAGGTCATTCGCAAATGCGTAGGTCAGCAAATTTTTTGCGGATTCCTTCGAAATTCCACGAGATTGTAAATAAAACAAAGATTCTTTATCCAATTGTCCCGTCGTGGCTCCATGAGTACATTTTACATCATCTGCATAAATTTCCAGTTGCGGCATGGTGTCGATCGAGGCTTCTTCCGACAGCAACAGCGTTTTGTTCGTTTGTAACGCATCGGTTTTTTGTGAATCTTGCCGAACGAGAATTTTACCTTTGAACACACCACGGGATTTTTCATCCAACACATGCTTGTACAATTCGTAACTATTGCAATGGGGTTTGGCATGATCGATATAGGTATGATTGTCGATGTGCTGCTTCCCGCGCCCCATGACGAGTCCGTTCACAGTACACTCGATTCCTTCATCACCCAGGATCGCATTTACATTATTCCGTGCGAGTCCCCCCCCAAAAGAAAGCGAGTGCGAAGAAAAATTGCTGCTGCGATCCAGATAAAAAAGCAGGTTGGCAATGTGAAACGCCTCTGTACTCTCCCGCTGCAACTTGTAATGATCGATATTTGTATTCTCGTTCGCGATGATTTCCGTGACGGAATTGGTAAAATATACTTCACCCTCGCTTCCCGCATAGCTTTCGACCAATGTCACTCGACTATTTTTGCCCACCACAACAAGCGTTCTTGGATATGAAATTATCGCATCCTTATCCGCAGTAGAGAGAAATAAAAAATGGATCGGCTTGTCGACAACTACGTCGTTTCTGATGTGCACATAGGCGCCATCTTGAAACAACGCGGTATTCAGTGCAGCGAATGGATGATCCTCATAGCTTCCCAAACGGGAAAGATAGGGTTCAACTTCCCCGGAATCCTTCTTTAAAACCGAAGACAAATTATCAACGAAAACTCCTTCCGGCAAAGAACTCACATCGGACAATTGAGTGGAGAAAAATCCATTCACAAACACGATCTGAATGAATTCTGCACCGGGAAAACTAACATGCCGCAGTTTCTCCGGAATCGAGATGTATTCCACTTTCTCCGCTAGAGAATAAGATTGATTGATGATAGGTGCAACATTCGTTTGACGCCACTCTTCATCCTTGGTTGTCGGAAAACCGAGCGAGCGAAAGCGAGAGATGGCCTCTTTGCGAATTTGACGCAGCCACTTCGGTTCCTGTTCCCCGAGTGATTTCTCAACCTTTTGATAATCCTCAAGATATGAATCAATTTTTTCTTTATGCTTTATTGTTTCTGTCATTGAAATCACACTCCAACTCTTATTTGTTAGCATGCAACCGCTTCTAACTCTTCCGCTTTTTCTTCAAGCCACGCATATCCTTTTTCTTCTACTTCAAGCGCCAGTTCTCTTCCACCTGATTTGACAATACGCCCCTTGGCGAGAATATGAACGAAATCAGGCACTAAATGATTTAACAACCTTTGATAGTGTGTGATCACCATTACGGCTCGCTTTTCGTCCCGTAAAATATTGACGCCTTCCGCCACGATTCTCAGAGCATCGACATCCAATCCGGAGTCGGTTTCATCCAATATCGCTAATTTCGGATCGAGAACGGCCATATGGAAAATTTCATTGCGTTTCTTTTCGCCACCCGAGAATCCTTCATTGACGGGGCGATTCAACAATTTTTCATCCAATTTGACCAGTTTCATTTTCTCTTTTACCAATGCGAGAAAATCTACTGCATCAAGCGGCTCTTCCCCTCTCTCTTTTCGAATCGCATTCAAGGCGGTTTTCAAAAAGTAGGAATTTGAAACTCCTGGAATTTCCACCGGATATTGAAACGCCAAGAACATACCGGCACAGGCACGTTCCTCCGGTTCCATGTCAAAAATGCTCTTTCCTTCAAACAGGATTTCACCCTCCGTCACTTCATAGGCTTCATGCCCGGCAAGAACCTGAGCCAACGTACTTTTTCCCGATCCGTTGGGACCCATGATGGCATGGGTTTCACCGGCCTGAATCTTCAGGTCAATCCCTTTTAAGATTTCTTTTCCTTCGATGCTTACATGCAAGTTTTTAATTTCCAACATGTTTTATAAACTCCTGTTTTATTTTTGAATGGTTGATTTATCCAACACTTCCTTCAAGACTGATCCCTAGCAATTTCTGCGCTTCGACGGCAAATTCCATCGGGAGCTCCTTGAATACTTCTTTACAGAAACCGTTTACGATCATCGATACGGCATCTTCCGTGGAAATCCCCCGCTGGCGGCAATAAAAAATCTGATCTTCCCCGATTTTGGAAGTCGAAGCTTCATGTTCTACCTGCGATGTTTTGTTTTTCCCTTCAATGTACGGGAAAGTATGCGCACCGCATTTATCGCCAATCAACATGGAATCACATTGGGTATAGTTTCGAGCGTTACTCGCTCCTTTTTGTATTTTCACCAAACCCCGGTAGGTGTTTTCACTCTGCCCTGCGGATATTCCCTTTGATACAATGGTGCTTTTGGTGTTCTTGCCGATATGAACCATTTTGGTTCCCGTATCGGCCTGTTGGCGATTGTTTGTCATGGCCACGGAATAAAATTCACCCACGGAATTGTCACCCAACAGAATACAACTCGGATATTTCCAGGTGATAGCAGAACCGGTTTCGACTTGCGTCCAAGAAATTTTCGAGTTGGCACCCTGGCATTTCCCTCGTTTGGTCACGAAGTTATAGATTCCGCCACGGCCTTCTTTATCGCCAGGATACCAATTCTGAACCGTCGAATATTTGATTTGGGCATTATCGAGAGCCACAAGTTCCACGACGGCAGCGTGTAGCTGGTTTTCATCCCGCATCGGTGCGGTACAGCCTTCTAAATAACTCACATAGGCGTCTTCTTCAGCAACAATCAACGTCCGTTCAAACTGTCCGGTATTTGCCGCATTGATTCGGAAATATGTGGATAACTCCATCGGACAACGTACCCCTTTCGGTACAAAGACAAAGGATCCGTCGCTCAATACAGCCGAATTCAAAGAAGCATAAAAGTTATCCGTATAGGGAACCACTGAGCCTAAATATTTTTGGATGAGTTCCGAGTGATTTTCGACCGCTTCGGAAAAAGAACAGAAAATGATACCCAACTCTGACAATTTATTTTTAAACGTAGTGGCAACAGAAACACTATCAAAAACGGCGTCCACGGCTACTCCAGCCAACATTTCTTGTTCTTTCAACGGAATCCCCAGCTTTTCATAAGTCGCCAACAACTCGGGATCCACTTCGTCCAAACTTTTCGGCCGATCACTCTTTGCCTTCGGTGCCGAATAGTAAACAATATCTTGAAAATCAACAGGCGGATAATGAACATGCGCCCAATTTGGCTCCTTCATTGTTTTCCAATGACGATAGGCTCTCAGTCGCCACTCCAACATAAATTCCGGTTCATTCTTTTTGGCAGAAATCAATCGAATGACATCTTCATTCAGCCCTTTTGGTACACTCTCGGATTCTATATCGGTCACAAATCCGTATTTGTATTCATGCAGCGCCAATTCTTGAATCGTTTCAGTTGCCGTTGTCATTGAGTTCTCCTTCCTTAAACATGAGGAATTATCAGATACTATTGTCCAATTTGACTCTATTTACGATAATGATTCACTCAAAATACTTGACCATGTCAACATTTTAGCACATTAGTTGACTATGTCAACTAAATTTGAGCCTTTTCACCATTTTTTTATTTTTGGGATAACAGTCGCTGTGGAAAAAAATGAAGAGAGTTATCGTCGACTACAACAGAGATCGGCAAGTATTTTCATAATGGGTTCAGGTGGAAGGTCACCCATTGCCCAAACCCGAACTTCATCGATGTCACGAATAAATATATCCCCCCCATGAAATTCGAGCTTTTTCACCAATGGCAGACGGGATTTATGTTTTTTCTGTTCTTCTATACTTTCTTGGATTTCTTTCTCGTCCATTTTGTACTGAAAAATAGAAAGTTTGGCCAAACCATCGGTAAAAACCAAGTTGAAAGTGGGACCATGGCGGCCATTCCAACTCTTTTCATACTGTCTTTTGAATCCCGTAGGGAGCCAATTCGGGTAGAGCGGTTTAAAATCCAAGGTTATATCTTCTTTTTCATCGTCTCCGAAAGTGGCAATCCGTTCAAATCCTTCAATGGAAAAATTATCATCAGGGAATTCCGCATCCAAATCGATTGTTTTGAAAGTAAAGAACTCGCTCAGCTTCCCGTTCCACTCCACTCTCTTATATTTCATGAGCATGTTGTATTGTTGATCGATCCAGAAATGAGCGTGCGGACGTGGATAATGAGTTACTTTCGTTTCGACAATAATATGGTTTGTTTTTCGGTCTGCGACAATTTCAGGTGATTTTTTTTCAAATCCGTAATTTTGAAAAAGAAGATCGAGATAAACGAGTTCAGGCCATTCTCCCTGTCGAAAGAAGCGGCGTAATGGAGTCATTTTCGTTTCTCTGTAAAACCGCTCCAGTTCGTTTTTTTCGATTCGTTTCATCCAAAGCGCTTCTGCACTGCGGTAAATCGCTAATCCTTGTAATCGTTCGGGGGTAACGAACTCGATGCGAAGACCGGAGGGCGCGCTATGGTCCACTTTGAATTCAACTTTCCATTCCTTATTGTCCTGAAATCGCTGGTACAACACAACGCCGGAAAAGGAACGTTTCGTGGAGGAAGTGAGTGAACGTTGAAATAAGGAGGAGATCTCTTCTTCACCGAGAACAAAATTTGTAATTCCGGTAAGGAAAATGATCCAATAAAATGCAAATACTAACATAAAACGCAAATATCGCACGAGGCTGTCATTCATGTGAATTATTGTATGTATAGTATGCTATCAGACTCTCCCGAGTCAGCAAAGATTCACCTGCGAGTTCATGATGGGTATAAAATGTTTCAGCTTCTGTTCTATATCGATTGAGATCCTGAATCGTAACAACGGTATAGGATGGTTCGATAGACGGATAGTTCAATCCCAATACCACGATAAAAAACAACGCAAAACAATATCCCGCATATTTGACAAAACGAGGGTGGGTATAAAACCACAAGAAACGAGGTGCTCGCGGTTGAATGGTTGACACTTCTTTCTCAATATTCTTCCATACCCGGTCGGAAGGAAGCGAATAAGACAGGTTATGAAGAACAGAGAGATACCGCTCCGTCTTCCTCAATTCATGTTTCCATTCTTTTGAAGTTCGCAATTGAGATTGAACATAAGTTCGTTCTTCAAACGAAAGATCATTTTCGATGTAGCGTCTCAATAAATCTTTTGAATAAGATTTAGAGTTCTCTTTTCTGAGACTTCGTAACAAACGATTCATTGTATTGTAATCCTTTTGCTATCACTCGCTAAAAATCGCTTATCCCATACAACAATTCCCCTGAGAATTGACCTACATACTTTATTATAGCAGATTATATTCCTCCAGCTTCGTTTCCAGAGATTTATGTGCCCTGTTCAGTCGTGATTTTACGGTTCCGATTCTACACTTCAATATCTCCGCAATCTCTTCATAGGATAAGTTTTGTACATATCGCAAGATTAAAATAGAGCGTTGTTTGGGACTTACTGACAAAATCGCTTTTTCAATCAAGCGCTCCTTTTCGCTTTCAAATGCCTCGTCTAATGGACTTGGCCCCGGATCATTCAATTCAAGAACAGGCTTGCCCTGATTTGTATTATCCAATTCAACTTTACGGATTCCATAACTCTTATTCTTCCGAAAAAAATCCGCAGAGCGCCTCAATACAATTCGGTATAACCATGTCGTAAACGACGATTGAAATTGAAAGCGCCATATATCCTTAAATACAGAAATAAAAACATCTTGTGTTATTTCTTCCGCAATATCTACTGATCCTACCATCCGCATTGCCATATTGTAAACATCTTTGGAATATCGACGATATAAACGTCCCAAAGCCGCAACATCGCCATCTTGGCATAACCGTATTAGCCGGTTCTCTTGCGAAGAATCTTTTTTCTCGTGAATTGTTCTTTGTTCATTCATGAAATTAGTCGAAATAGTTACTCAAAAGGTTCCCGTGCAACGACTTCCATACAAAACAAAACGAGAATCCATTGACTGCCAACATCTCAATTCAAATGAAGAGAAAAGAGAAAGAGGTGTTTGATTACAATATATGGTGATTATCAACAAATTATCCACAATATATTGAAAGGAATTTCGATATTGAACTCCTTGAATAAATTACACTTCGCTCGATCAAGATCAATACCCGCTCACAACTCTCTTTTCTTTCTTTTCTGTAAGAGAATATCGTAAGGACCCACCCACGTCTAATAAATGGATCTATTTTTTATTTCCTTTTGAAATCAAAATTTCTCGAAAAAACGAACCCGAGTTCTGTCACCCGCCGCGCTAATCTGACCCACCCGGAGTCACCCAGTTTGACCCGTCT
>CAYPPG010000108.1:0-15840 GCA_964412555.1 uncultured bacterium | reverse complement strand
GCTGTTACAGTATTTCCAATGAAATACAAAATGGGACTTTTTACCGGGGCGTCATCCACTATACACTACTCACTCTTTGATGAAGATAATATTATTCCTGTGCTGGATACGGATTACTTTGAAGACGATATTGTTGGCAAATTTGTGGAGTTTTTGAAGGTGGCTTTTGGGGAGGAATGTCTGCAGGAGAATTTGCAGTTTGTCGCTTCGGCTTTGGGGCAGAAGAGTAATGAGACACCGGTGGAGTGCATCCGGAGGTATTTTCTCAATCAATTTTATAAAGACCATGTGCAAATCTACAAAAAACGCCCGATTTACTGGCTGTTTACATCAGGGAAGCTGAAGGCGTTCAATGCGCTGGTGTATATGCACCGCTACGACAAAAGCACTCTCTCCCGCATGCGGACCGATTACCTGCACGAACTACAAGGCAAAGTCGACATCCGCATCTCCCGCCTGGAGAACACCCTGGACCAAGGCAGCGCCCGCGAGAAAAGCGCCGCCCAGAAAGAAATCACCCGCCTGAAGAAACAACAGGACGAAATGCGCAAATATGATGAACTCCTGCGGCATTACGCGGATAGGCAGATTGAGATTGACCTCGATGATGGGGTGAAGGTGAATTATTCTAAATTTGAAAAGCTAGTGGTTAGTGGGTAGTGGTTAGTGGGTAGTAAAGGCATTTTAAAACTAACCACTACACACTAACCACTACACACTATATACAAAATGGGGTTTTCATGATGAAAGTGATGAGTTATCGGGAGTTAATTGTGTGGCAGAAAGCGATGGATTTAGTTGAATCGATCTACCAGGTTACGAAAAAATTTCCAAAAGAGGAATTATATGGTCTTACCAATCAGATTCGTAGAGCAGCTGTATCCATTCCTTCCAATATCGCCGAAGGACAAGCCAGACAATCCACGAAAGAATTCCTGTACTTTCTCTCCATTGCCCAAGGCTCAAGAGCGGAAGTGGAAACTCAACTTTTAATTGCAGAACGTTTAAAATATATCAATCAAGAAACAACGGATTCTTTGATAAACTTGCTCGAAGAAATCACCCGGCTTCTTCGAGGATTGGCAAACAGCTTGAAAAACAAGTGATTAGTGGCGAGTGGATAGGGAAAAACAAGTGATTAGTGGAGAGTGGATAGGGAAAAACAAGTGATTAGTGGAGAGTGGTTAGTAAAAGCATCTATAACTATCCACTACCCACTATCCACTACACACTATCCACTACACACTATCCACTATCCACTACCCACTACCCACTACCCACTACCCACTACCCACTACCCACTAAAATTATGAACCTGGACAAAGTCAACGAAGCCATTGCGAAGCGCTTTCAGGCGCACCTGCCGCATCCTTACAAGCGGCGGATTCTGTTTTGGTATGATGAGGAGGCGGAGTTTTATCCGTATTTGGATCATATCGATTTCGGTTCTGCGAAATTGCTGGTTATCCATAAAAATTATTTTGAAATCAAGCATACTTTGGAAGTGGCGGATACCGAATCGGATTACGTCGTCTATTCCCCAGAAGCGAAACCCGATTACCGGCAAAATTGGCTGCTGGATATCTTGCTTTACTCGGAAGAATTCAGCGCCGACCGGGCGTCCATCATTATGGATGAACTGGGGATCGAAAACTTGGGGCTGAAAGAAGTGATCCGGCGGAACATTCAGTTCTTTGACAACAAAAACCGCTTTCAAGGATTGAAGGATTTGGATGTGCCGCTGCGCTCGGAACGGGACATCCAACTGGCGATGATGACGGTGGTGTGCCGCTGCAAAGCGGTTGATCTCGAATCTATCCTTTTCAATATCTTCTTGGACAAAATCGAGGAAGAGGACAACGAACGGTTCCAACAAATTTCCAAATATCCGGGGACGGATGCTTTTTGGCGGTTCGTGAAGGAATATCTGGGATATGAATCCGAATCGCCGACGCTCAAAAAACTTTTTCATAATTTGGTGTTGACCATCACCGCTTCCCAACTCAAACGGCAGAGTCCCAGCGGGTGGGGGCACTTTATGCTTCCGAAGCGCAACAATGCCCAAGTGCTGGTGGATCACTGGATTTATCACAAAGAACATTCGGGACTTTTCGAACAGCTGGCCGAGAAAACGTTTCATGAATTGGAGATCCAAAAACAGATTCAAGACTGGCAGCCCGAAGAATGCCTGGAAGCGGACACATTCTCTTTCTTCGATAAAATTATCATTCTTGGGATCGTCAACAAAATGCTCGATGACCAAGAGGACTATGAAACATGGCTGTCATGGATCACAAACCGCAAATCAACTCATTGGTACAGTTCTTATGAAGATATGTATCGGGCACTGGAGGCGGCGATTGAACTTTTCCGCTTTCGGCACCGTTTTACCGGATCGTTCCCGAAACTGGCTCCTGCTGAAATGATGGAAAAATATGCGCAGGATTATTACCGCGCCGATCAACTCTACCGTCAGTTTTATCAGTATTACGACAAAGTCACGAACGATACTCTCAAAAGTCTTGCGCCGAAAATCGATGATCTGTATTGCAATTGGTTTTTGGAGAATTTATCTCACACCTGGTCCGACGTCGTGGAAGACCATCTCACCCAACGCTGGTGGATCGACGGAGTCCGCCCCCAAACCGATTTCTACCGCTATTACATAAAAAACAATGTGCTGCAAAAGAACGAGCGGGATAAAATCTTTGTCATCATTTCCGATGCGATGCGGTATGAAATCGCCAAGGAATTGGAAAACGAATTACAGAAGGAATTGCGGGGTGAAACCACACTTGAATATATGCAAGGATGTGTTCCGTCTTTCACCGGCTTGGGGATGGCGTCACTCCTGCCGAACAAAGAAATTCGAATCAATGAGAAAAACCGTATTTGTGTGCAAGGGATCGATACAGCAACCACACCCCATCGGGAGACGATCTTACAATCGGCCTATGAAGGATCGGCGGCGCTGAAACTACTGGAACTGGTTTCCGCCACGAAAGAGAAAGCACGTGAGATGATTCGGGATTGCCGGGTAGTGTATCTCTATCACAACACCATCGATGCAACCGGTGAGAAACCCGAAACGGAAATGAAACTGTTCGATGCTGTTTCCGGCGCTATACGGGAAATCACCGAGGGCGTCAAGAAAATCGTCAATTCGTTAGGCACCACCAATGTCATTATCACCACGGATCATGGTTTCCTTTTCCAAAAAAGCCAAATCCACGAAAGCGATAAAATCGAGAAAGCGGGGATTCAAGGGATCATCAACAACCGGCGTTTTCTGCTTGCGGAAAAAGGGGATTCGGTTGATGGTTCGCTACAAATTTCGCTGAAGCCGATCTTCGGGAATGAGTCAAATTTCGTTGCCTATGTTCCAAGGGGGAATATCCGATTCAAGCATTCGGGCGGGATTCATTATGTGCATGGCGGCGCTTCGTTGCAGGAAATCATGATCCCGGTCCTGCATTACACACACGCCCGCAAAGAATCACGCAAAGCGAAAGAGACTCAAAAAGCCGAAGTGAAACTGACCAACACCACGAAGAAGATCACGAACAATATTTTCACGTTACAATTCTTCCAGACGGAAAAGATTTCTCCCAAAATGCTTCCTCGAAAATTGCGTGTATCGTTGTGGGATGAGGAAGGCAAAAAAGTCTCGACCGAGGAAATCATCCATGCGGACCGTGAATCGGATCGTCCGGAAGACAGGACATTTTCAATCCGCTTGAAACTCTTGAGCGGCATACAAAACGGGAAATATGCGTTACGATTGATCGATGATGAAACCCAGATGGAATACGATTCGATTCCATTCGAGGTAAATGTCGGGATATCCATCGATTTTGATGATTTTTAAGGAACAGCTATGGATGCGCTTGATCAAAAACTCAACCAACATTTTGCAGGACGGGTGGTTCGCAAGGACCTCACGAAATTGCTGAAGGATTACAACAATGTTCCTGTCTATGTGTTGGAATATCTGTTGGGAATGTACTGCGCCACCGATGACGAGGCAAACATCCAAGACGGATTGGCGAAAGTGAAATCGATCCTATCCGACAACTATATCCGTCCGGATGAAGCGGAAAAAGTCAAATCGAAAATCAAGGAATCCGGGCGCTATTCCATCATCGATCATGTTTCCGTGCGCTTGAATGAAAAGCGGGATATCTATGAAGCCACTTTTTCCAATTTGGGGATCACGGGTGTCGCGGTTCCATCGGATTATATCCGGCGTTTCGAGAAACTCTTGGGTGGCGGGATTTGGTGTATCCTGCAAATGGAATATTTTGTGGATGAGGAAGACAAATATGCCAGCCCTTTTTTGATCCAGAGTTTGAAACCGATTCAGATGCCCAATATGGATATCAAAGAAATCCTTGAAGGGCGAAAGGCGTTTACCAAAGAGGAATGGATCGATGTGTTGATTCGTTCCACGGGAATGGAACCGGCCAGGCTGGAAGCGGATGTCAAATGGCATTTGCTCGCCCGCTTGATTCCGCTTGTGGAAAACAATTACAACATCTGTGAATTGGGACCAAGAGGAACGGGGAAATCGCACGTCTACAAAGAACTGTCCCCGAACTCCATCCTCATATCAGGGGGACAAACCACCGTCGCCAATTTATTCTACAATATGGCGAATCGAAGAATCGGCCTTGTGGGATTGTGGGATGTGGTTGCGTTTGACGAAGTGGCGGGGATCACTTTCAAGGACAGAGACGGCATTCAAATCATGAAGGATTATATGGCGTCCGGTTCGTTTGCTAGGGGCAAGGAAGAAAAGAACGCCAAAGCGGCGATGGTCTTTATTGGGAATATCAATCAACCGCTGGAATCACTGCTGGCGACATCCCACCTCTTCGCGCCGTTTCCGGAAGCGATGAACAACGACAGCGCATTCTTTGACCGGATGCATCTTTATCTGCCTGGTTGGGAAGTGCCGAAGATGCGTCCGGAATTCATCACGGATTCTTATGGTCTTATCGTGGATTATATGGCGGAATATTTTCGGGAAATGAGGAAACGGAATTTTTCCGATACCATGCGCAACTATTTCCTGTTTGGAAAAGACCTCAATCAACGGGACATTATCGGCGTCAATAAAACTTTTTCCGGATTGATGAAACTGATTTATCCCCATGGAGAATGCAGCAAAGAGGATGCGCAAGAATTGCTGGAATATGCATTGGTGGGCAGGCGGCGCGTTAAAGAACAATTGAAGAAAATCCAAGGCATGGAATTCTTTGATGTGAATTTCTCGTATGTCGACAGCGAAACACAAGAGGAATTTTATGTGACCGTTCCGGAAATGACCGGCGATAAGTTGATCCCCGAAGGCGAAGGGAAACCCGGTCATTTATATGGAGCATTCGAAGGCGACAACGGGCGGATCGGAATCTTCAAGTTTGAACTGCAAGTGATCAAAGGTTCCGGGAAATACGAGAAATCGGGATTGGGTTCCAGCAGCAAAGCGAAAGAATCCATCGAGATTGCCTTCAATTATTTCCGAGCCAACGCCAAAAATGTAAGCAGCCAAATCAGCACCAAGGAACGGGACTATCATTTGAACGTCCAAGACCTTCAGGGGGTAGGATCAAGCACAGGATTGACTCTAATCGCATTCGTCACTTTATGTTCCGGAGCATTGAGCCTGCCGGTGCAAGAATCGTTGGTCATTCTAGGCTCCATGTCGATAGGGGGAACCATCATCAAAGTCAATAACCTGGCGGATACTCTCCAAGTCTGCCTCGACGCAGGCGCAAAACGAGTCCTGCTCCCCATGAGCAACGCAGGAGACATCAACACCGTTCCCCCGGAGTTATTCTCGAAATTCCAGATCAATTTTTACAACACACCGGAAGACGCGGTGCGGAAGGCGGTGGGGCGGTTTTAACTAGTTCAAAATTCGAAAGTTTTTTTTGCATGACTTTCTGATAAACAATGGCATGAAGCGATGTAGATTTCATTTTCGATTAAGAAAGTGAGATGTCCATGGATTCGATCAAGGCAGCCATCGATGAGTTCGCGAAAATACGTCTTGATGTTTACAAATTCATGAATCCTATCGCCAACGTGTAACCGGCATCGGCGTCGAAAAGGTCATGCGCTGTCAAGTCTTCAGCAGTTTCTTATCGGATTTTCGCATACTTGTCCCCGTTCTTCCCATTTACACTTTTGAAGAAAACCGTCCCTTCGGAAAAGATGTCCTCTAGTGCGAGTTTCAATTCTTTGCTGGGTTGGATTTTGTAGTTGGGATCGAGTTGATAATCGATAATTCCTACATCCGGCATTTGAACATGCAGGATGACTGGGATTTGACCGGGGGATTCCAGGAGACGGCCTTTGAATTGATAAAGGCGATCATCGTTGAGTGAGGGAGAGGGAAAACTGATATGCACTTCGCGAACAAATTGACTCCACCCTTCCTCCAGTGTCATGAGACTGTCGGCCCGCACGGAAACAGTATCTCCGCGTTGGCTGGCTTGGCCGTCGACAATGAGAATCGATTCTTCTTTCAGCAAATCTTCCTTTTGTTCCAATAGATTGGGCATGACGGCCACTTCGATGGTTCCGCTCATATCTTCCAACATGAAGGTAGCCATCCGGTCACCGCTTTTGATCTTTTTCTTTTTCACTTCCGTAACAATTCCAGCCAGCCGCACACGGCCGAGTTCTTCGCGTTCTACCAATTCGCCGGCCTGATCACGGGCGAAGATGCGGAGTTCGGTTTGCATCTCCGAGAGTGGGTGTCCTGTGATGTAGATGCCCAACAACTTTTTTTCGAATTGTAAAATTTCTGCCTGGTCGAGTTCTTCCAGTTCTTCCAACCGTTCTTCCTGTGCGTCCTCGTCATCTTCTTCCAAATCACCGAATAAAGAGGCTTGTCCGATCGCGCGGTCTTTCAATATTCCCTGCGCCCGTTCGATGGCGGAGGGATAGGCCGCCAGCAAGGTAGAACGATGATGGCCGAACGAATCAAGTGCTCCCGAGCGGATCAATCCTTCGATCAAGGATTTGTTTAACAATTTCGTCTCGGACCGTTCGCATAAATCGAACAAGGATTTGTAATTTCCCTTTTTCTCCCGTTCTTTGATCAGGCATCTTACTGCGTTCGTCCCGACGCTTTTGATGGCGGCCAGGCCGAAACGGATGCCTTCATCCGTCACGGTGAACACCTCATCGGATTGATTGAGATCCGGCGGCAGGACTTGGATTCCATAATCTTCCGACTCGTCGATATATTTTACGAGTTTATTCGTATCGTTCATGTCTGTTGTCAGAAGAGAAGCGAGAAATGCGTCGGGATAGTGTGCCTTTAGATAAGCGGTGCGGTAGGTGATTACAGCATAGGCGGCGCTATGGGATTTGTTGAAACCATAACCGGCGAATTTAAAAATCAGACTCCACAACCGTTCGGCGATTTTCCGGTCTACGCCTTTTTCTTGGGCACCGTTATAAAAATCCTCCTGCATCTTGATCAGCAAATCTTCCTTCTTTTTCCCCATCGCGCGCCGCATGATATCCGCCTGACCGAGTGAGAATCCGCCGATCACGTTGGCGATTTTCATGACTTGTTCCTGATAGAGAATGATGCCGTAGGTTTCTTTTAAAATAGGTTCCAGCAATGGGTGATCATAGGTAATTTCCGCTTCGCCCCGTTTTCGTTTGATGAAATCGTCGACCATTCCGCTGCCTAGCGGTCCTGGCCGGTACAGGGCAAGCAGTGCGATAATATCGCTGAAAACCGAGGGCTGCATTTTGCGGAGAATTTCTTTCATGCCTGTGGACTCCAACTGAAAAACGCCGTTGGTTCTTCCTTGACCGAGTAATTGATAGGTTTTTTCATCATCGAGGGGTACTTGGGTAATATCGAGGCCGGGATCGTAGCGTTTGTGAATAATCTCAAGGGCACCATCGATGATGGATAAATTTTTCAGCCCCAAAAAATCCATCTTCAACAATCCGATGGACTCGAGATACTTCATCGAATACTGAGTGGATACATCTTCCTCTTTATTCGCACCCCGCATCAGCGGTGTGAATTTCCAAAGCGTGTCCGGAGCGATGATAATCCCGGCCGCGTGAGTGGAACTTTGCCGAACCATCCCTTCCACTGCCAAGGCATGACGGAATAATTCCTGATGGGTGGCGTCTTGATCCCGAATCCGCTTCAATTCCGGCACATCGTCCAATGCTCCCTCTAACGTTACGCCAAGCCCTTCGGGAATCAGTTTTGCAATCCGGTCTCCTTCTACTGCCGGCAAACCCATCACTCTGGCGATGTCGCGGATGGCATTTTTGGCTTTGATTGTTCCGAACGTCGCAATTTGGGCAACTTTATCGGATCCATATTTATCCTGGCAATAGCGAATGACCTCATCGCGTCTCTTGTCGGAAAAATCAGTATCGATATCCGGTGGGGAAATACGGTCGGGATTCAAGAATCGTTCAAACAAAAGACCGTGCTGCAACGGATCGATATCTGTGATGTGGAGACAATACGCCACCACCGAACCGGCGGCCGAACCTCGGCCAGGGCCGATGGATATCTTCGCCTGGCGCGCAAATTTCATGTAATCCCAAACAATAAGAAAGTAACCGGTAAAATCGGAACCGATAATGACTTCCAGTTCCTTTTCGATCCGTTCTTCAATTTCCTGGGTCACTTCGCCATAACGTTCTTTTGCTCCTTCATACACTAATTTTCGCAGATAATCGACGTGCGAGGCTTCCTCTTCGGGAATATCGTACTGCGGCATTCTGAGTTTCGTAGAATCGAAGGTCAATTCAAGTTGGCATTGTTCCGCCACATTCCACGAATTTTCGATCGCGTCGCGAAAATCGGGCATTTGCTTCTCCATCGTGGCGCCCGATTTCAAATACAATTCTTTCGTGTTGATTTTCAACCGTTTGGTATCGGTCAATGTTTTCTTGGTACCGATACAAATCAGACAGTCTTGCGTAGAGGCATGTTCCGGAAGCAAATAGTGAACGTCGGTACTCGCAACCAAGGGGATCGAAGTGTCTTTTGACAGTTCTCGCAACGCATGGTTGACTTTATCTTGCTCTGTCAAACCGTTACTTTGTACTTCGAGGTAAAAATTTCCTTCCCCAAAAATTTGCGCATATTCCAAGGCTAATTCCTTTGCCCGTTCATACTTGTCTTCCAACAAGTAAAACGGTACTTCGCCTTTGAGGCAGGCGCTCATACCGATTAATCCGGTGGAGTATTCCCGTAAGATTTCACGGTCAATACGTGGTTTATAATAAAATCCTTCCAATTGCGCCAGCGAACAAAGGTGCATCAAATTTTGATACCCCTCCATATTCTTCGCCAGCAAAATGAGGTGAAAATTGGTTCGGTCATTCAGATCATCGATTCCGTAATCCCCGCCTCCCTTTTTGTCGAAACGGGAACCTGGGGCTACATAAGCTTCCACCCCGATGATCGGATGAATGCCCTCGGCTTCAGCTTTTTGATAAAACTCCAGCGCACCGTGCATGACCCCGTGGTCGGTCAATGCGAGATGGCTCATCCCAAGTTCTTTCGCTTTTTTGACCAGCTCTTTGATCCGGCATGCGCCGTCGAGCAAACTATATTCGGAATGGACATGGAGGTGGACGTAACGGGATTCTGACATATACAATAACCTCAACCGTATCACTTCGCATGAGAGGGAATGAGTGGATTGACTCCATGCGTTTCATAAAAGTATGCATGGGGCTATCATAATGAATCAACGCAGAGTGTCAAGCAAAATAGGCGCGGCCCGGCTGGCGATTTTTCCCGATCCGTTGCTTATTGGCCAAGTATATTATTGCATGAATCGTAGAGAGGATATCAATCGTGGCGACCTTGATCGAAATGCCGAAGTTAAGCGATACCATGACGACTGGAAAAGTGATCTCGTGGATGAAACACGAAGGGGATCGTATCGAATCCGGCGATGGCATCGCCGAAGTGGAAACCGATAAAGCGACCATGGAACTGGAGTGCTTTGAAAACGGCACTTTATTGAAAATTGTCGCTCAACCCAATGAATCGATCCAAATCGGTGCACCGATCGCGATTATCGGAAAAGCGGATGAAAATGTGGAACCGATGCTCATCCAAATATATGAAGGCGCAGAAACCGTCAAAAAATCGGCAACACCGGAGGTGAAAGCGTCTCAATCCGAAATGGCTGAAGTGTCATCCGAATCGTCTCATGAGGAGCGCGGGAAGTTAAAAGCCTCACCGGTTGCTCTGCGCATGGCAGCGGAACACAACATTGATTTGCTTACAGTGCAGGGGAGCGGACCGGGCGGAAGGATCGTCAAACGCGATATCGAGGCGGCGCTTCAGCGCACCCCTGCTCCGGTGGCGAATGTTCCGGTAGCCATTGGGGAAGGGATGCGATATGAAGATATTCCTCTTACATCCATGCGTGCTGCGATGGGAAGACGCTTGTCGGATAGTTTAGGCCCCATTCCTCATTTCTATCTTGAAATCGAAGTCGATGCCGAAGGGCTGCTGGAAATGAAAGCGCAGCTCCAAGCGCATGCGGATTCACAGCAAAAAATCACAATAACCGATATTCTGGCGAAAGCTGCTGCCATCACACTGCGCCGACATCCGGAAGTCAACAGTCAATTGAACGGAAATTTTATCCGCCGCTTTCTCGATGCCAACATCGGGATCGCCGTTGCTGGAGACGGGATACTGCTGGTTCCTGTAATACGCGCCTGCCAATGCAAGTCGATCGGGCAAATTGCTTTGGAGCGCGCCGACCTTGTCCAAAAAGGACAAAATGGGCGATTGACAGTCGATGAAATGTCCGGTGGCACATTCACGATCAGCAATTTAGGAATGATGGGAATCACCCGTTTCAAAGCGGTCATCAATCCACCGCAAGCGGCTATTCTAGCAGTTGGAACCATTCGTGACGAACCGGTTGTGAAAAATGGTGAGGTTGTTCCTGGCAAGCGGTTGGCGTTGACTCTTTCATGCGATCACCGCGTTTTCGATGGAGCGGAAGGCGCACACTTTTTGGAAACGTTGAAAGGAATTCTTGAAAATCCGATGGCACTTTGTTTATAATGGCTATTCGGATGAAGAAATCAAAGGAGCCATCCTATCGCAGGCTATTCTCTTACTGTTCAAATACATTTATGCACAGGATTTCGGAGAGAGATATGTACAAATCTGTGATTTGTTAGGGAAATTGGATGACGAGAAAACTGCTTTGGAGATCATGAAGATCAAAACATTTTCATAAGAATACAACTGAGGGAAAATTATGGCTTATTTAATCGGTATCGATGTCGGAACATCCGGAACCAAAACGGTTTTGTTCGATGAAGAAGGGAAGGCGATTGCCAGCGTTACGGAGGAATATCCTCTTCATACTCCCCATCCGGGCTGGACGGAACAAGAACCGGAAGACTGGTGGCAAGCAACGGTCAATTCAATCAAGGGTGTACTTTCGAAAAGCAGTGTATCACCGGGAGACATCAAAGGCATCGGCCTGTCCGGACAGATGCACGGTTCTGTTTTTTTGGATGACATGAACCAGGTTGTGCGACCGGCGATTTTGTGGAACGATAGCCGTACCGCCGACGCTTGCTCGGAAATTACGGAGAAAATCGGGGAAAAGCGCCTACTTGAACTGGCTTCGAACCCGGCATTGACCGGCTTTACCGCTCCCAAAGCCGTTTGGTTGAAAAACAAGGAACCGGAAAATTTCCAGCGAACGAAAAAATTGGTGTTGCCGAAAGATTATGTTCGTTTTCGCTTGACGGGTGAAATCGCCATGGAAGTCTCCGACGGAGCGGGAACGCTTTTATTTAACGTCGCACAACGGAATTGGTGCAACGAGATTCTCGATGAACTTGGAATTCCACCCGAATGGATGCCGCCGATGAATGAATCGACGGATGTCTGCGGCACGATCACTTCCGAAGTGGCCGACCTGACGGGTTTGAAACCGGGAACACCGGTTGTCGGTGGTGGCGCGGATAACGCCTGCGGTGCAACAGGCACCGGCGTCGTTGTCGAAGGCCGTGTTTTGTCTTCTCTTGGAACAAGCGGAGTTGTTCTAGCTCCTTCACAAACCTGCCAGACCGACCCAGAAGGCCGCGTACACACATTCTGCCATTCCGTTCCCAACCGTTGGTATTTAATGGGCGTAGTATTATCTGCCGGCATGTCCCTACGGTGGTACCGGGATGTCGTGGCCGATTCGGAACGCGCGGAAGGGGATCAATCCGGACGCGATCCGTACGATATATTGACGTTGCTGGCTGATCAAGCGCCGGTCGGTAGTGAAGGGCTGATTTTCCTACCCTATCTAACTGGCGAGCGAACACCGCATAAAGATCCCTATGCCCGTGGTGGCTTCATTGGCTTGACGATCCGCCATCAACGCAGCCACCTAATCCGCGCGGTGCTTGAAGGCATTACATTCGCCATGCGTGATTCGCTGGAAATTATTCGTTCACTAGGGGTTGATATACAGGAAATTCGTGCAACCGGCGGTGGAGCCAAAAGCACATTTTGGAAACAGATGCAAGCGGATATTTACGGATGCGAAATCGCCACCATCAGTTCCGATCAAGGACCCGCCTTTGGCGCGGCCATCATGGCCGGTGTCGGAACCGGTGTGTATGCATCTATTCCGGAAGCCTGCGATGCCATCATTTCCGTGGTAGAACGCACCGAACCGAATATGGCGCGTATGAAAGAATACAATGATTATTACGAAGTGTATCGTGCATTATACCCCTCAATCCGTGAAGCGTGCCACACACTTTCGATGAAAGTCTCTTCATGATTCTTTTCCATTTTGATTTTCCCGCGCTTGATTCTCCGAAAATCGAATTATAATGGATATCCTTTCAAGATCAGGAGTGTTGTCTGATCCTTCAAATCATATCACCAATGCATAGATCGAAAGAATGGAATTTATAATACGATGCAAACAATACAAGAACGAATTGCGAAAGAAATTTCCGTACAAGAAAAACAAGTCCAAGCGGCTGTAGAGTTACTGGACGGCGGTGCAACGGTTCCCTTTGTCGCACGCTACCGAAAAGAAGTGACCGGTGGTTTGGATGATACCCAGCTGCGCACTTTGGAAGAACGTTTGCGCTATTTGCGCGAAATGGACGAACGCCGGGAAGTGATTGTAAAGAGCATCGAGGAACAGGGAAAACTCACTCCCGACTTGGAAAAGCAGATTCAAGAAGCGGAAACGAAGCAGCGTCTCGAAGACCTCTATCTACCCTATAAACCGAAGCGCAGAACCAAGGCACAGATCGCACGCGAAGCAGGTTTGGAACCACTCGCTCATGATTTGCTTCAAAATCCGGTGCTTGTTCCGGAAACCGAGGCGGAAAAATATATCGACGAAGAAAAGAATGTTCCGGATACCAAAGCAGCCTTAGACGGCGCACGTCAAATATTGATCGAAGAATTCTCAGAAAATGCGGAACTGATCGGTCAACTGCGCGAAACGGTGTGGGCAAAAGGCATTATCCATGCAAAAGTGGTCGAAGAAAAAAAGGAACAAGGCGCAAAATTCTCGGATTATTTCGATTATAAGGAACCGGTCAAGGATATTCCCTCCCATCGTGCGCTGGCGATGTTCCGCGGACGCAATGAAGGAGTGTTGCAGCTAACATTACTCACTGAATCCGAAGAGAGCGAAGGTTTGAAGAAAGAACTTGGCGAATACGAGCGCATGATTGCCAAACACTTTCACATACAAGATAATGGACGCTCCGCCGACGCCTGGCTGCAAGAAACGGTGCGATGGGCATGGAAAGTCCGTATTTTTACGCATATTGACGTTGATTTAAAAATGAGATTGTGGAAAGCGGCGGAAGAGGAGGCGATCCAAGTATTCGCAAAAAATCTTCGCGACCTGCTATTGGCCGCACCGGCCGGCCCAAAGGCAACGATTGGCCTCGATCCTGGCCTGCGAACCGGTGTAAAAGTGGCGGTTGTAGACGCCACCGGTAAATTGCTGCAAACCGCGACAATCTACCCCCACGAACCTCAAAATCAATGGGATAAGTCAATTCAAACTCTGGCCGAACTTGCCGAAAAACATCATGCCGAATTGATCAGCATCGGCAACGGAACCGCTTCACGGGAAACCGACCGGCTTGTGATCGAATTGATGAAAAAACATCCCGCATTGGAGTTGGAAAAGTTGGTGGTTTCGGAAGCAGGTGCATCGGTCTACTCGGCTTCCGAATTGGCGGCACAGGAATTTCCGGAAGTGGATGTATCGCTACGGGGCGCAGTTTCGATTGCCAGGCGTTTGCAGGATCCGCTGGCCGAGTTAGTGAAAATCGATCCCAAATCCATCGGTGTCGGCCAGTACCAGCATGACGTCAGCCAACCCCAGTTGGCGCGAACACTGGACGCAGTTGTCGAAGATTGCGTAAACGCCGTTGGTGTGGATGTGAACACGGCTTCCATTCCATTGCTGGCGCGCGTATCGGGACTCAATAGCACACATGCTAAAAATATCGTAAAATTCCGCGATGAACACGGGGCGTTTCACAATCGCCTCGATCTGAAAAAAGTCTCCCGCTTCGGTGAAAAAACCTTCGAGCAAGCGGCAGGCTTCCTTCGGATCATGAACGGCGACAATCCCCTCGACTCCTCCGCTGTGCATCCGGAATCGTATCCGGTTGTCGAACGGATTCTCAAAACCAGCGGTCAGGATATTCGTTCCATCATCGGGGATGGCGCGTTTTTGAGCAAATTGGTTCCCGCCGATTTTGTCGACGACCGTTTTGGATTACCGACGGTAACCGACATATTGGCTGAGTTGGAGAAACCGGGACGTGACCCGCGCCCGGAATTCAAGACTGCCACCTTTAAAGAAGGCGTAGAAGAAATGACGGATTTGGAAGCGGGAATGATTCTCGAAGGTGTCGTGACCAATGTAACCAACTTCGGCGCCTTCGTCGATATCGGCGTGCATCAAGACGGTCTTGTCCACATTTCCGCAATGGCCAACACCTTCGTCAAAGATCCGAGAGATGTGGTAAAAGCGGGAGATGTCGTGAAAGTAAAAGTCATGTCTGTCGATGTATCAAGAAAACGAATCGGCCTGTCCATGCGCCTGGATGACTCGATTTCCGATCCGGAAAAACCGAAAGAAGGTGTACCACGGCAACCACGAACAAAAACTTCCAAGCCGAAAAAGAAACCTCAAAACGAAATGGCTGCGGCGTTTGAGAGGGCTTTGAAAAATTCGAGTTAGATTTTGGGTGCTTCTTTTTGTTGGACCGTAAATCGATACACTGTCTTCGGCGCAGGAGGGGGAAGGCATTCCGAGTGGCCGTTCTCATTGGTTGCTTGGATATAATACTCAACATTGGTACCCGGTAAATAACTTGGTATAAGAGCAGTATATTGATCATTCACATCTGTGGATACCAACGGACTTTTCTTCCATTCCCTTGAACCACTGGAACGATGGAATAAAACTGTTTCCGATTCGCTTAGTTCCGATTCACTCCGATTTTCGATCGTTACAATGACCGGGAATCCATCTTTTTTAAACCGAACCATTTCCGGTTTGCGAGGATGGGAGATGGAGATCATCTTCGGATCGAAAACAGCTAAAGTACGGCAATGCAGGGCATCGTCATTCAACCATTCCTTTGAAACAAATCCCTTTACCTCATACCCCGGCATGACATTTCTCCACGTTTTCAGTGCTCGTTTATCTTCGGGAATGCCGAATAACGGCACCATCACTTTTTGATTCGTGTGTAACTTCAAAATATTTTAATGTAACTAGTTCAAAAGATGTAACTTAAGAA
>CAYPPG010000107.1:1833-16113 GCA_964412555.1 uncultured bacterium | reverse complement strand
ACTTTTACTCATTGTTATAATGATGTTGTGAGATAATCAGAAAATTTGGATAAGGAAGTGATTTCATGGATGATCCGAATTTGGATAATCAGCAAGAAGAACCACAACCAAGCAAAGAAAACACCACACCTGAATTGAATTCGGTCAAAATACGCGAAGAGTACTCATTTGAAGAAATCCAAAACATGCTCAACGATATTGACGATCTGATCTCGGAGCACAAGGCGGCCAATCACGGCATCGATCCGGAAAACATGGTGAAAACTGTCCGTGGTGGACATGTCATCTGGATCACGAAAGAGGAATTGAACGCCACACTGGCGAAAAAGCGCAAAATCAGCAATAAAAAATATGTACAAAGAAGCATTCGCGGCGAGAACAATCTCTCCTCGGAAATCACTCGCCGAGTCGAACTATGTAACACATTGTTGGATATCATCCGCAAAGTCATCCCCGAAGAAACACCGGACTTTGTTCGAAAAGTACGTGATTTGGATATCGTTCGAAACCGTTCTCTCAGTTTGGCCAAAGAAATCCGTTTGTTGGAAACCGCCATCCAACGGAAACGTAAAGAAGATCCGATTTTAAGCGAAATGGAAAAGGCAACACACGATATGATGAGCGCCTTGGAAAAAAACTCTCTTGAAGATGTGGATGTCTGCCAATCGTTTCGCGACCGTCATATGGAAGAATACTTGGCCAAACAAAAACGGATTGAACCCTATATCAAAAAATCGCAGGAAAACCGCTTGGCATTTTTGCGCACCAAACAGCAAATCTATCAATTTGAATTTGATTTACTCGACCAAGGACAGGAAATCTTATCTCAACAATTGGAGGAAATCATCTATCATGACCGTGAGGGGAAAAAATCGCAAGAGTTAGTAAAAATCCTTCAAGAAATCCAAACGATGATCCAGAATGGCCGTCCCCTTTTTCAAACCTTGGAATCCTATTCGGACGAAGAGTTGGAAAACCAGGATGGATTATTCAATAAAGTGGATCGTGAATATTTGGTTCCTCTCTTCGATCAGTTTGTCTGTTTTGTCGAATCGTTCGATCAAGCCTGGCGGCAATTTGTCACACGAGAAGTCCAGGAGAACAATATTTCTACTAAACAATTGGAAGATACGGGAAATAGAAGCAAAAGCCATATGGCTTATCCTGAGCAAAGAGATTCTTCTTCGCCTCACTAAAGAAAATGTTATTCAGCGGCTTGAGATGAATACCAAAGACAGGCAAAATAAGATAAGACATTTTCATATATAATAATGTATTATTAATTGATAAAAAATGATATCCCCATTAAGCAATGATACTCTTTCCCAAGGTTTACACGTTTTGAGTGAAGGGTGTGATACACTCTTTCAAGAATTAAAAAAACTGACCGATCCCCAATTGAGACACTTTATCACGGAATTGGAAAGTATCCGATCGTTTCTCAAAACTCTTACGTTGATCCAAGACACAATGGATGAAGAACGGTTGCGGGAAACATTGAAAAACTCAGTTCATTCGCTTCGGCAACTTTTCGAAAAAATTCCTCCGGAGAACCGGAATGAACTCTCAGCCATTCAAGTAGATTCGGCTTGCGGCTTACCGGATTTCCTTTTCCACGCCTTCCGATACATTGGACCGTCAATCCGTATTAGCAAAAGTGAAATGAAAGCATGGATGTCGATCGATTCCCGTGACGCGGCATTTCTCACAACCGATATTGTGGTCCAGTGCTTACAACAGAATGGGATTGTTCAAGGGATTAATGTGAAGAAAGTACAGGACATTTTTACCCATTCACAATTCGATCAAGAAATCTTTATTGCTACAGGTGAAAGAGCAAAACAAGGAAAAGACGGCCGGATTCAATATGAGGTGAATGTCGAAGATTTGAGCTACGCTCCCAAAGAACTCGAAAGCGGTCAAGTTTCATTCAAAGATATCCATTTATACGCGTATGTAAGCAGCGGAGACGTCATTGCCAAGAAAATTCCCCCAACTCCCGGCAAAGCGGGATATACGGTAACCGGCCGCACGCTTCCTCCGCTACCCCCACAGGAAGCGGAATTGACATCTTTTCTTAACACGAAAATCTCAGAAGATGGAAATACCTTGATTGCGGCAATCGATGGATGCTTGACTCGTCAAAACGGATGTCTCATTCTGCAGCCCACCTTGAAAATTTTGGGAAATGTTTCTTATGAAACGGGGAATATCGATTCGAAAGTCTCGGTCATTATCGAAAAAGATGTACTCACTGGTTTTCATGTTCAATCCGAGGAAGATGTGTTTGTCGAAGGCACGGTGGAAGGAGCAAAAATTGAAGCGAAAAACGGAATCGTTGTGAAAGGAGGGATTCTCGGAAAAGACAAAGCTGACCTAGAGGCCAATGGGGATATCAGCGCAAAATTCATTTCCCATGCTACAGTTTCCAGTCTGACGAATGTGATTGCAGAAAAAGAAATCATCAACAGCAAAATATGGGCGGGACGTCAAGTGATTCTTTCTAGTCCGGCAGGTGAGATCGTAGGAGGAGAAATCGATGCCGATGCAATGGTATCCGCAGGAACAATCGGTTCGGATTTGGGTGTCAAAACTGTAATTCGCTTGGGGGGACGGATCGAAGAATTATCCACAATGATGCAGGAAACAGAGGGAAAAATCGCTCAGCAGGAAGAAATCGTGGATAAATGCGCAAGTATTATCGAGGTATTGAAAAGTCAAATTGCCGAATCTCCAACTCCTTCTGAAGAAATGAGCAAATCCTTGGATCGCGCAAGGGATATGTCTCAGAAAGCGAAAGAACAATTCAACAAGCTTCAGTTTGAACTGGACGGTCTCCGCGTACAATATGAAGAAAGTATGGAAACACTGCGCTCCGTTCGGGCACAGAAAAATATCATGCCGGGTACAGAAATTGAAATACAAAACGTGGAATTGACAATAAACGAACCGACAGGACCAGCCACGATTGTCAAACAAGGAGACCAATTGACGGTATTACCTTACAAAGAATTGGATGATTCATCATTATAACATTATGAAAGAAAAATCATCGGCTTCCATTACCCATCAATTGAAAGATGATTCCGTTGCTACTCTCGAAGAGTTCCGCGAATTTCAAGAAGATTTAAAATTAGCGGAAAAAGAAGCTCTTCTTTCCCACCAAAAGCGATCGACTCTCCTTGATACATTACGGCAATCGGTCCAAAAATCTCATCTCCCTTCCCAAGAACGGGAAGCCACCCGTGCAGAAAATGTTCGATTGATTCGAAGTGGAACGGCCTCTGACATCAAAAATGTCACAACCCGCTTAAAAAAAGAATTGCAATCCCTGAAAAAGAAGGGGCAACTTTCGAATCCGGTTGAACGAGATGCCAAACTGTTTTTCGATAAGGCAAATGTATTCACTGAAAAGAAAAGTATTTTGGAACGGCTTGAATATACTTTAGATACCTACCGTTTTTCCTTTTCAGCGGAAATGGATTCTCCTTCTCCCAAAAAAGATTCTCAATCGATCAAACATGCCAAATTAATGACGCTCGCCCAATCGGTGAGAAGTGATATTCAGCGATTGATGGAAGAAATGCTGCAAGGTTATGAAAAAATTGAAAAACAAATCCAAGAGGATATCGAACAAGAAGAAGAGATAAGAACGTTTTTCTTTTCCTGCCTCAGCGCTTTGGATGAAAAAAAACGGCGACAATTCATGACAGAATTTCATGCAAAATTCCGGGAAGCCACGATCGAGAGAAGAATCTCTCTCTACAAGGCCGTCACCGAAAAATTAGCAAAAACGAATCCGGCCGTTGGAGCCAAAATTCATATTTTAGCCAGAAAAAAGGCACGGGATTACTTGAAACAAGGCCTTTATAAAAAAGCCGAAGCGGAGTTGTATTATGTTCTGCAACTTCAAAAAAACAATCCGGATTCCTACCGCTTATTGGCAACTGTTTTTACCCGCCAACAAGATACCAAAAGAGCATTCGCAGCCCTGCGGGAAGTCCTTCGGTTGCAGCCGGATGATCTTCTCTTACGCAAAAGAATCGCGAATATGTGGTATCGGATGGGTAAAAAAGATCAAGCCATTGCCGAATACGATGAGATTCTCTTGCACACTCCAAACGACGATGCGGTCAGGCGTGATCTTGGAAAAACCTTGTTCAAAACAGGAAAATACCTTCGCTGTCAAGAAATCGTCACCGAATACCTTTCCCGTTTTCCCGATGATTTTGAATGCGTCAAATGGGTTGGTCTTTCTTGGGCATACTCTCAACATTGGAAAAATGCCATCCCCTTTTTACGGCGAGTCGTCGAACAGACTCCGCAGGATATAGAAACGGTTCGTACTTTGTCCATAGGGTACCGCAAGTTAGAAATGTATGACGAAACCATATCCCTTTTGCAAAATCTGCTGAAGGAGCAACCGGAATCTGTTTCTTTCTGGGTACTTCTGGGAGCGACCTATCAGGATTGCGGTGAATGGGAACTAGCAGAAAAAAGCTATACAAAAGCGATCGAGTTGCATCAGCCAACGGCTTCTTTATTGTTTTCCATCGGCCAAGTGAAAGCGGCATTGGGAAAATCTGCAGAAGCCATCCGTATGTATGAAGATGCACTGAAAATGGATAAAAAGAAAGCCGACACTGTAGTTGAGTTGGCAAAGGAATTACGGAAGGAAAAACACTATGATCAGGCCGAGTCATTATTGAGAAATCACCTTGACATCCATCCCGAAAATACGGCCATTCGGCAAGAATTGGCTTTGATTTATACCGAACAAGGAAACTGGGAGAAAGCAACGAACATTCTCAAAACCGATTGAAACGACTGGAAATAATTGATCAAAGAATCATAGAGGAAAACTATGTCTTCTTACACTCTATTGATAGCCGATGACGAAGAATCCATCCGGAACATAATTGAACGAATCGCAGTACAGTTAGGGTGGGAGGTCGATCAGGCATCCGATGGCGATACAGCATTGGATATCATGCAAACACGCAATCATCAAATATTTGTCATCGATGTCAAAATGCCCGGCCCTTCCGGTATCGAGTTGGCGAAAAAAATCCTGGACTACGAAGAAGCACCAGCCATCTTGATTTTGACCGGTTTCGCTGAAGTCGATCACGCAGTCAAGGCCATGAAAGAAGGCGTCTTCGATTATATCCAAAAAGACCGGATAAGCGGCAAAGATATCAAGCGATTACTCATCGATGCCGCCAATTATCATGAAAATCTCCTGCGTGCTCGCATCGCTCAACAGGAGCGGGAACAAGCGTTTCATGATCTTGACGCCTCCAATAAGCAATTTCAAGCGGTGTTGGAATTGAGTTATGACATGATATTTATTCTTGAGTTACGCACGGGTCAGATCGTGGATTGTAATATGGCCGCTTATCGAAAATTGGGATACTCCCGTCCAGAAATGCTCACTCTCAACATCAGCAATCTGGACACGGATTTTCAAAAAAGTGAATGGAAGGAAATCAAGAATCGATATTCTCCCGAAAATACTCCATTAAGCGAAAAAGAATTTTGCGACAAGAGCGGCAGTACATTCCCAGTTGAAGTGTCCTTCTCGTATGTGTGTCTGGATACAGGGGAATTCATTACGTTATTGGCAAGAGATATTACAGAGAGAAAACGGATTCAAAGAGAAATCAAAGAAGCCAAAGAAAGAGCGGAATCCAAATCCGCGAAACTACAATCTGTGATCGAAGGCATGGAAGAAGGAGTCATACTCACCAACCAAACAGGTGAAATCACGGCAGTAAATTCTTGGATGGCCGATTTGGCAAAAATCCCCCCCGAATTCATGATATCCCGAAAATTAAGTGATGTGGTTAATGAACTCTTCGGATTGAATTGTAGGGAAATAATAAGTGATTTTCAAAATCAGGTTTATCGTGGGAGAAAAACCGTCGAAAGCAGAATTGCAGAATTCAAAATCTTATTACGATTCCAGCCCGTCTATCATGAGAGTTGGTTTTACGGAATCATCGTCAATATCATCGATATCAGCAAATTGGTTTCCGCACGGGAACAGGCGGAAGAAAAAAGTCAATTGAAAAGCGATTTTCTCTCTCGGATTACTCAGGAAATCCGGACTCCATTGGATAGTATCGTCAGTATTACTGCACTCCTATCCGAGACTGACTTGAATGCAGAACAACAGCCTTTAGTCGATCTCGTGAAAGATTGTGGACATTCATTGCAATCCATCATCAAAGGAGTGGATGATATATCCCGTATTGAATCAGGCTCTCTGGAAATCGAGAAAGAGCCACTCCACTTGAAGGCGTTTTTAGAGAAAGTAGTGCAACAAGTAACCCCAAAAGCAGCCAGAAGAAATATTCGGCTTTCCTCGACTGTTGATCCCTCCATTCCGACTATATCTATCGCACACTCCGACGCCCTTGAATACATTCTCATAACACTATTAGAGGATGCTCTGAAATTGTTTCAAAGCGGCCACATAACCATGCAGGTCATGAAAAAAGAAATGTCGAATCAAAACATCAAATTGCAATTCAAGGTATCCGAATTCGAAACCATCCAACGAAACGATCTTTCAGGAGGAATGGCGTATATGTATCCCGATGATGAAATACGACTCTCTCTTCTTCAAGATTATATTGACATCCTGGATGGCCGGATTTGGATGGAGAGTCTCCACCAAAATCCTTTATCACTCTGTTTTGAAACAACCTTGGAAATCGTAGAAACCAATACTGGTGGATAGTACATCTTCCAGTTACATATTTTTGAATTCATGAATTGAGGATTACTTTTTCCCTCTTTCTCGTTACCAGATTTATTGATCCAACGCCTCCCGAACCTTTCGCAATAACGATTCTTGTGTAAACGGTTTCTGAAGGAAATGAACATCCGGCTCCAGCACACCATGATGCACGATTGCGTCATCCGTGTAACCTGACATATACAGGATTTTCATCTCGGGTTTGATCGTAACCGCTTGATCGGCCAATTGACGGCCGCTCATTTGTGGCATGATGACATCGGATAGGATCAGATCGATTTTTTCTTTTCGATCTTCGAACATTGAAATGGCCTCCTCACCGCTTTCTGCTTCGATGATTTGATAACCGGCTTTCCCCAGATAGCGGCAGACCATTTTTCGAACCAACTCATCGTCTTCCACGACAAGAATCGTTTCGTTCCCCCCAACAGCCGGAATTTCCATTGTTGTTTTTCTCTTTTTCTCTTGCTCGATTCGTGGAAAATAGATTCGAAATGTCGTTCCTTGGCCGGGTTCACTATATACATTGATATACCCTTCACTTTGCTTGACGATTCCGTAAACAGTCGATAATCCCAATCCGGTTCCCTTCCCTTCTTCTTTTGTTGTAAAAAAGGGTTCAAAGATTTTCCGCTTCATCTCGTTATCCATCCCGATACCGGTATCAGAGATGGCGATCATGGCATAATTGCCTGCCGGGATAATATAATGTTCTTCGACTTTCACTTCGTCCAATGCCACATTGGCTGTTTCCATGAATAATATTCCCCCGTGCGGCATAGCATCTCTGGCATTGACCGTTAAATTCATAATCACTTGCTCGATTTGACCGGGATCGACATTCACAGATCCAAGTTCTGATTCCAAAGTCGTTTTGAATTCGATATCCTCACCGATCAAGCGCCGCAGCATCTTTTCTAAATTCGCAATGATATCATTCAAATTCAGGATTTCCGGCTGCAGAATCTGCCGCCGGCTGAATGCCAACAGCTGTCGAGTCAGCGCCGAGGCACGATCGACCGCTTTGTCGATTTCGGTCACGTCCTCCCGTAGAGCATTGTCCTCTGCAAGCCCATTCAATAAAAAATGACTGTATCCTCTGATTACTAATAAAATATTATTGAAATCGTGCGCGACACCTCCCGCCAGTTGCCCGATGGCCTCCATTTTCTGGGATTGAAAAAGTTGTTCCTCTAGTTTCTTTTGTTTCTCTTCCATCTCCTTCCGCTCGGTAATATCAGTCGCAATCCCTGTCATCAAAATGAGATTATCCTGCTCATCATAGACAGGAGAACCTTTATCATATATCCAACGAATCGAACCATCATCTCTCAACAAACGATATTCCGCTTCATAATGTCCTTGCACATGATCTTTCGCTTTCAGGAGGAGTTGTTCCCGATCATTCGGGTGCACAACTTCAACCAACGAATGAGGATTATCATAGACTGATTGCAGAGGTCGGCCCCAAATCTTTTCATAAGAAGGACTAACATACACCAATTCAGTCGCCCCCGGTTTGCTCATCCAAAAAACCGCCTCGATGTGTTCTGCCATCAAACGGAATTTTTCTTCACTTTCTTGTAATGCCTGTTCCGCCTCAAATGTTTCCGTCATATCCTGCAGCGAGGCGAGATGAACACTTTTCCCCTTCCATTCCGTCTCAACGGCGCGCATCTCAGCGATCGCATAACGGCCATCGGAACGAAGAATATGAATTCGACTCGGTTTTTCGGAAGTAATCGGAAATCCAAAAGGTTGATTCACCAGTTCGAAAGCAGAACGGCCGAATAGTGCTTCGGCGGCGGGATTGACGAATTGAATGTAACCGTGGCGGTCGACGATAACAATGCCATCCACATCGTTATCAACAATGGTTTGCAGGCTTTCATCGATGGATTTTGATGTTCGAAGACTTTGCAAGCAACCCAATGCGTAAAAAATCGAATTGGCTAAAATCGCACCTTTATTTTCACCCCGCAGTTCATGAATCTCTTGAGAGCCGGTCCATATTTCGACCTTGAGTTCCACCTGATCCACCCCCTGCAAAATCAGAATCGGCGCCCAAAATTTTCGAAGGCTTTGCAGTATGAATATTCCCGATTCTTGCCCTCTCCCTTTTCCATCCAACAAGATCAACCGGCTATCGTATTGCAATAAGTATTCATCAAGTTCCGCGGCCGTTTCAAAAGTAATTAGATCGTAAGGAATCTCTAAAGATTTCCGTAACAATTCCCCAACATTTCTAATACGATCCGGACGATTACTGATCAAAACCAATTCGATAGTTTCTTTATACATAATCAATGCACCGAATAAACGGCAAAGAGATGAAAGAATAACAGACGGTTTACATTTGTTCAATCGCTTCCAAACCTAATATCGAAAGCACCTTATTTGTATCCGAAAGATCCCCGATCAAGCGGCGAACAGGCAACGGTGAAAGTTTGATCAACGTAGGAATGGCGAGAATGTTATTGTCAACCACCCGCTGCTGATTTTTCGATACATCAACAATCTCCAATTCGTAATCTTCCCTCAAATATTGATCACAAAGTACCCGTAAACGCCGCAAGGCGGCTTCGGATGTTGGAGTATTATCCATGACATACAGTTCAAATCGATATCGTTCCATCACTTTATTATTTTCCTCATGATTCATCCGGAGAATCGTCCCGAAAATTGGAATCCGCCCAACGGGCCTCTGCCATCAATTGATTCGCCTGAGTTTGCACTTTAAGACGTTGTTTGTGTTCTGCCAAAAGTTGCCGAAGTTCCTCCTCTTCCAGTTTCAATTGTTCTTGCAAATCCTCGATCTGGGATTGAATCATACGGCGTTTGCGCTCGGCGGTTTTTTGCCGATTCTCGATGTCAAATTCCTGCCGCAAATGATCCAACTTTTCTTGTGCTTCCTGTGCCATGCGCGCCGTGCCTGTCAGCACACCTTGTGGCCCGATATACACGTCAGTCAGTTGAATCCCTTCATCGGTCAAGTGAAATTCACGCGTTTGGTTGGAATGAGCCATCCCTCTGGATTTTTTCACATAGAGAAGACGATTTCCCTCCCCATTCGTTTCTATAAAACGCAAAAGAAGCCAAGTGTCCATGAGGGAAGAAATGAAGGAATTCGTTTCCTCTTCTTCCGCGCCAATCGATAGATTCGTCATCAATGCCGTAATTTGTTTCTTTTTCAAGAAATCGATCAATCGAGTCATTGTCGATTTAACTTCCAAGGAGGAAGCAATTGTAATTAAATTTGAAATCGGGTCGATCACAACAACATCAGGTTGATATTCCTCAACGTGTTGCAGAATCTTCAAGAGATGCATCTCGAGTCCGCAATGCGTAGGACGCGCAGCATGAAAAACAAGCAGTTGGTTATCCAGCCAAGGTTGAAGATCCATCCCGATCGAACGCATATTACGAATAATATAGTTGGGAGATTCCTCGAAGGCGAAGTAAAAGCAACGCAAGCCGTTTTTGCACGATTCGTTCACCAAAGCGGTTGCCACACTCGATTTTCCCGTACCAGCCGTTCCGGAAACAAGAATACTGCTTCCTCGATAATACCCCTTACCATCCAGCATTGTGTTCAATCGGGGAATCCCAGTCGAGATAAATTCTTCGCATGATTCTTGATCCAATTGGAGAGAAGTGATCGGGAAAACGGATATGCCATTGGAGGTAATCAAAAATGGATATTCATCGGCGTAATGCTCAGAACCTCGATATTTGATGACACGCAAACGGCGCGTTGAAATTTGATTTTTCACTCGATGATCGAGATAGACTACGCAATCGGAAATATACTCCATGATACCGTTGCGGGTGATTGATTGCTCTCCCTGTTCCGCCGTGATCACCGACGTCAATCCTTTTTCTTTCAACCACTTGCATAGCCTACGCATCTCCGAGCGCATTGTAACATCATCATCGAATCCCGTGATGAAATTATCGATACCATCCAGCACGATACGCTTTGCATTCGCGGCTTGAATCGCGTTTTCGATGCGGACAAACAATCCTCCCAAATCATATTTTCCCGTTTCCTCGATTTCGCCTCGTTCCAGAACGATTTGATCTATCCATATGCTTTGTTTATGGACCAACTCATCAAAACCGAATCCAAATGAAGACAGATTCTCCGCAAGTTCTATCCTACTTTCATCAAAAGAGAAGAACACCCCGTTTTCACTAAAAGTGCGCACACCATTGACCAAAAACTGGATCCCAAACAACGTTTTCCCGCATCCCGGCCTTCCGCAAATCAAAGCCGTGCGGCCTTTCGCCAACCCGCCTTTCGTGACTTCATCAAATCCGGTAATCCCGGTTGGGGATTTTTCCATCGGTTGTTTATCTCCCCTCGTTACACTCATTTTCTCTTTACTCATAATGATAATAATTCTCTATAAATGCAAGGTTATTTTGTGGATTCGAAATCAGAGAGAGCAAAATTTTATAAAAACACAACTTATTTATTGGAAATTATTTTAATATAAAGAAGTCAAATTCAATCACGATATGAAAAAGTATAGATATGATTATATAACATTCGTTTTTTACTGTATGAATCCTTCCTGTACTTCTAAATTATACACTCAATCGAAAAAGTGAGAATAGTCTTGTGCAAGAAGCAAGTTTCCATCCCTCATGGCTCACTTTTTCCCGCAACGCAAGTTGGAAAAAAGGTGCACTCTATAGAACGATAGAAAAATCCCACGTATCATCACTCACCAAGCTCCTCCAAAAATCCCCTTGTATGTATTATCCTAAAAGTAGACGATGAATCAAATCAATTTTTGATTTCATACATTTTTGCAATATCAAAGGAGAACCGGCGATGTTGAATGGATACGAACAACATGTGGAAGAACGAAAACAATTGGGAATCCCTCCTTTACCCTTGTCGGCTGAGCAAACACAGGAAGTCTGTGAACTACTCAAAAATCCACCTTCCGGCCAAGAAGACTACCTGCTCCACTTATTGAGTGAACGGGTATCGCCTGGAGTGGATCCTGCCGCGGAAGTGAAATCGGAATTCCTGGCTGCCATTGCCCGTGGTGAAGTCAAATCTCCTTTGATTGATAAAATCCGCGCGGTGGAACTGCTCGGCACCATGCTGGGAGGCTACAACATCACACCTCTCATTGCGTGTCTCAGTGACGACGAATTGGCGGAAACGGCCGTGCGTGCCCTTTCACGCACGTTGCTCATTTACGATCGGTTTGACGAAGTGGCAGAACATTCAAAAAATAATTTCCACGCCAATCGAGTGATCGATTCCTGGGCACATGCCAAATGGTTCCTGGAGAAACCCGAAGTCCCGAAAAAAATTACAGTGAAGGTGTATAAAGTCGACGGAGAAATCAACACCGATGATTTCTCCCCCGCAACCCATGCCGCCACACGCCCCGATATCCCTCTTCACGCCCTCGCTATGGGGGAATCCCTATTCCCGGATGGAATCCAAACCATCGCCGATTTTCGCCAACAGGGATATAAGGTGGCCTTTGTCGGTGATGTAGTCGGAACCGGCTCCTCCCGGAAATCCGCCTGTAACTCTCTCATCTGGCACATCGGCGAGGATATTCCCTACGTTCCGAATAAACGCCGGGGCGGAGTGATTCTCGGCGGCGCGATCGCTCCGATTTTCTTCAACACCGCTGAAGATTCGGGAGCACTGCCGCTGTCCTGCGATGTTTCGAAACTCTCGACCGGCATGTTGATCGACATTTATCCGAAAGAAGGAAAAATCACCGATCAAGACGGAAACGTGTTATCCACCTTCCAATTGAAACCAAATACCTTGGCGGATGAATATCGCGCCGGAGGCCGAGTCAATCTGATCATCGGCCGCGATTTGACCGACAAGGCACGTAAAACGCTGAATCTATCCGAAGCGAATGTCTTCGTTCAACCAGTCTTTGTCAAAAAAGAGGGAGTGGGTTTTTCACAAGCCCAAAAAATTGTCGGCCAAGCCTGCGGCTGGGAAGGCGTTCATCCAGGCACTTCCTGCACCCCGGCCATGGCCTCCGTCGGTTCCCAAGATACCACAGGGCCAATGACTGCCGATGAGATGAAAGAACTCGCTTGTCTGAATTTCAACGCCGACCTCGTGATGCAATCTTTTTGCCACACTGCCGCCTATCCCAAACCGGCGGATATCAAGACCCATCATTCACTTCCTCAATTCATCTCCGAGCGAGGAGGCATCTCACTCAAACCGGGAGACGGTGTCATCCACAGCTGGCTGAACCGGATGATTTTACCGGACACCGTCGGAACCGGCGGCGATTCACACACCCGTTTTCCCATCGGTATCTCTTTCCCTGCCGGTTCCGGATTGGTGGCGTTTGCCGCCACACTCGGAATCATGCCGCTCGAAATGCCCGAATCCGTTCTCGTGCGTTTTTCAGGTTCTCTACAACCGGGAATCACTCTGCGGGACGTCGTCAACGCTGTTCCTTACTTTGCGATCCAAAAGGGATTGCTCACTGTGGAAAAGCAGGGGAAGAAAAACATCTTCAATGGCCGAATCATCGAATTCGAAGGCTTGCCTGATTTGAAAGTCGAACAAGCATTTGAACTGACCGATGCTTCCGCCGAGCGCAGCGCCGCCGCGAGTGTCATAAAACTCCACAAAGAACCCATCGCGGAATTTCTCCGCAGTAACATTACCTTACTGAAAACCATGATCGCCGATGGATACCAAAGCGCGGATACCCTCAAAAGACGCATCCAAGCGATGGAAGCATGGCTGGCGAATCCCACTTTGATCGAACGGGACGCAAATGCCGAATACGCAGCGGAACTCGACATCGATCTCAGTGCTATTACCGAACCTATCCTAGCCTGCCCCAACGATCCCGACGACGTCAAACTGCTTTCCGAAGTCGCGAACGACAGCGTGCAGGAAGTATTCATCGGTTCCTGTATGACCAACATCGGCCATTTCCGCGCCGCCGCCCGCATCCTTGACGGCAATCCGCAAGTCCCTGTTCGCCTCTGGATTTGCCCGCCAACCCGCATGGATGAGCAACAACTGCGGGAAGAAGGACTGTACGCCACCTTTGGCAAATCCGGCGCGCGTACGGAAATCCCCGGCTGCTCCCTCTGCATGGGTAACCAAGCGCGAGTCGCGGACGGAACCACGGTCTTTTCCACTTCCACACGAAACTTCAACAACCGCATGGGCAAGGATGCGCAAGTCTACCTCGGCTCCGCCGAACTCGCCGCGGTTACTGCCATGCTCGGCCGCCTGCCGAACAAGCAAGAGTATCTAAATGCGGTTGTGGATAATATCAAACCGGTGGAGAGTGAAATTTACCGGTATATGAATTTTGATGAGATTGAGGAGTATAGTGAGAAAGCGGCGTTGGTGTGAAACCGAATCCCCGCTGGGTACCCAGTGCAAGCAAAGTTTGCCCTGTCTTAAACCCCTGGGTGCCCAGGGCAAGCGAAGTCTGCCCTGGCTTGAAACCCTGGGTACACAGGGCAAGCGAAGTCTGCCCTGGCTT
>CAYPPG010000107.1:0-1733 GCA_964412555.1 uncultured bacterium | reverse complement strand
TCTGCCCTGGCTTGAAACCCTGGGTACACAGGGCAAGCGAAGTCTGCCCTGGCTTGAAACCCTGGGTACACAGGGCAAGCGAAGTCTGCCCTGGCTTTTCCCCACAGCAATTTTGGCAGTTTGCAACATTCCCGCAGGGGCAGATACAACTTGCCCCTGCTACCCAAACATAAAGAATAAATAAAATTCGAGAAAAAAATGAAATGGAAAGATTAGACACAATTTCCGTTAGAAATTTTAAGTCCATTCGTGAACTTGATCTCCCGTTGAGACCGCTCAATGTGTTAATAGGAGCTAACGGAGTAGGGAAATCCAATTTCATTGAAATATTTGAATTCTTAAACCAGATCATTGAATCACGTCTTCAAAATTACACGGCTTCTAAAGGAGGGGCAGATAATATTTTATATTTTGGCCGCAAAAATTCTGATGACCTAACATTTACTCTTTCATTCAATGAGGGTACCAATGGGTATAGTTGTAGATTATTACCCACCGTTGAAGATTCTTTTTACTTTGAAAGTGAAGAAGTTTGGTTTCATGCTCGGCAATATTCAAAACCTTACTATGAAACAATAGGAACCGGGCATCATGAATCAAAGCTTCCAGAACTGACAAAACACAATCCTGAAACTATAAAAGGATATGTATATCATTTTTTAAAAAGTTGGAAACTTTATCACTTTCACGACACAAGTGACAATGCACCGGTAAAAAGATTGTGTGACCTTGAAGATAATCGAATGCTTCACCCTGACGCTCGAAATCTGGCTGCCTTTCTTTACTATTTGGAAAATAAACGGCCGGATTATTTCCAAAACATACAAGATACGGTAAAGATGGTGGCCCCGTTTTTTGAATGTTTTAACCTACACCCCTCTCGATTGAACGAAGAGAAAATCCGTCTGGAATGGAAGGAAATCGGTAGCGATGATTATTTCAATGCTTCATCACTCTCTGATGGAACGTTGCGATTCATCTGTTTAGCGACACTTCTGCTTCAACCCAATATTCCATCTATAGTATTACTTGATGAACCGGAATTGGGATTGCATCCCTACGCTATTTCCGTTCTCGCCGATCTGCTCGAATCCGCAGCACAGAGATCCCAAGTCATTGTCGCGACTCAATCGGTCACCCTTGTCAATCAATTTAATCCCGACCACATCATTGCCATGGATCGGGAAGATAGTCAAAGTGTTTTTCGCAGACTAGACCAAGAAGATATGAGTGATTGGCTGGACGATTATGGTCTGGGAGATCTTTGGGAAAAAAATGTCTTTGGGGGACGTCCGTAAGCGATGAAAAGAATCTTGGTGCTCGTTGAAGGACAAACAGAAGAACGGTTTATAAAAGACCTTTTGGCTCCTCATCTACACAATTTTGATGTTTCAATACAACCAACCATTATTACTACAAAAAGAACAAAAATCGGTAAAAAATTCAAGGGTGGTATTGTATCCTATTCAAAAGTAAGAAAGGAAATTTTGTTGTTACTGAAGGATCGCAATGCCAAAATAATCACGACCATGTTCGATTTTTACGCATTGCCAGAAGATTTTCCTGGCCGATTAGAAGCATGGGGAAATCCATATCAAAAAGTGGAACACATCGAGAATCGTTTTCAGTCAGATATTGATCATCCTCGTTTTTTCTGCTTTTTAACACTTCACGAGTTCGAAGGTCTTCTGTTCACATCTCCTGCTGAAATAGCTCGGACATTGAATGAGCCT
>CAYPPG010000106.1:0-16710 GCA_964412555.1 uncultured bacterium | reverse complement strand
AGGTGGAAGGTGGAAGGTGGAAGGCTGAAGGCTGAAGGCGGAAGGCTGAAGGCTGAAGGTGGAAGGCTGAAGGGGGTTTGATACTCTCAAGGGGACTTTGACGCAAGGGCAGATGGAACTTGCCCTTGGTACCCTTTTTGCATTTTCGGATCTTAACCACTAAGAGTTATTGAAAATCCTTTTTTTATTATTACATCCTTGAGAAGATGGGGGGAATATTTACTCTACTTGTTGTAGAAAGAAACTGCGCTGTATGGTACTATAATGGGTGGTTCTTTGAACAGAAAGACGGAAAAAGAAGGCATCTATAACGCGGTAGTAAGAAGTATGATATTCGTTATGAATCTAGCGTATATTGTGGTGATAGGCTCCATTTTGCATCTTTATGATGTGCAGACAGGATGTCCGCACCACAAATTTGTAGCATCATCTATACTGCAATAAAGTCGGTCAGGAAAGTTCGAGTTTTTCTTGAGCCGGTATTTCTAAATTTTATGGAGGATTCGATGAAATCGAATGGTATTCTTTTTTTTCTATCCGTTGTTATTCTTTCCGGACTGGTAACGGTTGTTCCCACATTTTCCGGCGAACCGGAGGAATCAGGCATTGGCAATGTTTCGGAACGGAGTGAGTGGTTTCAGGATTTGGGGCTGGGAATGTTCATTCATTGGAGTGTCGATTCCCAATTGGGTTCCGTTATCAGTCATTCGATGGTGGGAGCGTCGGAGGAGTATTTACAACGCTTTATCCACGAGTTACCGGCTCAGTTTTATCCGAATCAATTCAATCCGGAGGATTGGGCGCGTTTGGCGAAATTGGCCGGTATGAAATATGTTGTTTTTACCACGAAACACCACAGCGGTTTTTGCATGTTCGAAACGAAAACGACAGATTTCAATTGTATGAATACACCGTATGGCCGTGATATCACCCGGCAAATCGTCGATGCGTTTCGCGAACAGGGGATCGCCATCGGATTTTATTTTTCTCCGGATGATTTTTGGATGCTGCATCGACAAGGTCTGGATATCAGCAGAAGGCGTCCGGAAGCATTGCCGGCCAGAGTGAGATTGAGATTCTGGGACAAAGCGGACGGGTTCTTGAATATCAACCCAAGGTTGATCCGAAAGCGCGTTGGGAACAGGATGAAAGCGGGTTGCATATTTCCGTCATGCGGGCACAACGAATATACAACAATTCACAATGGCCGAATCCGGTGGTGGTCAAGATCACTCATGCGCAAGCTGTAAAATAAATTACAGTGTCAAAAAGATTCAGCGTTTTTCAGGGATAAATTCTTTTCCGTAGCCATTCTTCCTTTGGAAAATTTCTTCTTTCTCTGTTTCGATGAGGGCATGATACCGGTGCGGCCGCCGGTAGGCGTTTCCCCAAATCGTTTTTTGGCGGTGTTTCCGGATTTCGTCGAGATCGAAATGGGCGAAATAGATGCCTTCTTTCTCTCCGGCTTCGACGGCCAGTTTTCCTTTTGCATCGAAAGCGACCGAATGTCCGTTCTGATTCGGCTCCGGATAATTGGTCATGGCAACCGCCAAGGCATTTTCGAACGCGCGGGTTTTGAATTGATCAATCCGCATACTGTCCAATCCGCAGGCATTGGGGGTGAGGATCAATTCGGCTCCTTTCAGCATTAGAATCCGTGCGCTTTCCGGTGCTTCCCGGTCAAAACAAATCATCGCTCCGACGTGTACTATCCCCTTGGCGGTGTCCAACTCCTCTACATAGAAACCATCACCCGGTGTGCAGGATGTTTCCATCGGTTTAAAGTCACTGGTATGCACTTTCGCATAAGTAAATCTCATATTCCCGAAGCGGTCGATAAGAGAGACAGAATTGCGTGGCGGTCCGTCCCATGCTTCCAAATAGGTCACGGCAATCGCCATATTCAAGGTTTTGGCCAGTTGAGCGAAATGTGCTACAAACTCACCGTTTCGCGGAACCGCCTGCGCTTGCCACTCTTTGATGACTGCCTCGTCGGTTCCTTGAAAACGGGTGTATCCGATACTCCATATTTCCGGCATCAACGCGATATCCGCTCCCATAGCCGCTGCTTGCCGGCAAAAGCGATCTCCTTTTTTCAAATTCGCGATTTGGTTATTTCTATCCGGATGCATTTGCAGAAGGGCGACTTTCAAGCATGGATTTTCCGTTTCACCGGCTGCTGTTTCAGTAGAAGCTCCAAGGGCAATGGCTCCGCTGCTGTATGTGGCTTGTTTCAAAAACATCCGTCGTGAGTATTGAGTCATCGTTGTTTCCTTTCATATAAAAAAATATCATATTGAATTAAACGGATAGAAAGGGGGAGACGGAAAAGACCGTCTCACAACTCCTAATGATAGTTGAGGGTACCATAATTTCTGTCGATCACACAGGATTGCCCCTCATGTCATTCATTTAACAACAATTTTTGTATCCAGCCCTAACGGGGTGAAAGAAGGTTGTCTTTTCTGCCATCCCTATCTTCAGGGTAGGGATTTAATCCTTGTTGTTATTTCAAGAGCGAGGCTTGCCAGCTAATATCTTTTATCCTGTTGGAGTATTTTGGCTGGTAGTCAGTCACTCAGGGACATCGGTTGGCTATTCTCTTTAATCCCGTTGAGGTATTTTGGTTGGTAAGGAAACGGGCGGAAACACGGGTCTGCTTTTCAAAGTATTTTTCAACTATTTATTGGGAGGTTTCTTATGCCGAAGAGAATTTTATACATGTTGATTTTTGGTTTTGTGATTGGGAATGTTCACGCGGGGGTTGAATTGTTGCCGGACACAGAGAGGTTGGTCCAGAAGGGAGATTTGGCGGCGGCGATGGTGGAGGGGATCAATGACTATCTTATGGCAAAAATGGAAGAAACTGTGTCACTGCGTACACGTTTTTGGGAGAGGGATTATTCTTCTCATGAGCGGTATGCGCAATCGGTTGCTGAGAACCGGGAGAGGTTGAAAACTATTATCGGAGTTGTGGATCGGCGTGATCCGGTGGAATTCGAGTGTATTGCTCCGATATTGTCGCCTGATCAGTTGAAAACGAAAAATACGAATCGCGAATGGCAAGCGGGGATGGTGGGTGAAGGGAAGAATTATAAAATCTATGCTGTCCGTTGGAATGTTTTCCGGGGAATCGAGGGAGAAGGGTTGTTGCTGGAACCGAACGGGGAAGTTGTTGCCAATGTCATTGCCTTGCCGGATTGTGATTGGACGCCGGAAATGCTGGCCGGTTTGGTGGAGGGAATCGATCAAGATGCGCAGTTTGCCCGGCGATTGGTGGAGAATCGCTGCCGCGTGTTGGTTCCTTTTTTGATCAATCGGGAAGACACCTATTCCGGGATTCCTCAGTATCGGATGACCAATCAGCCGCATCGGGAGTTTTTGTATCGTGCGGCGTATGAAATGGGTAGGCATATCATTGGGTATGAAGTGCAAAAGGTACTTGCTGCGGTGGATTGGTTTCGTTCTTTTGAAGAAGAACTTCCTATTGGAGCTATTGGATACGGAGAAGGGGGACTGCTTGCCTTCTATTCTGCCGCCGTTGATATGCGAATCGATGTTGCCTGTGTTAGCGGATATTTTCAGCCACGGGAACAATTATGGCAGGAGCCGATTTATCGAAATGTATGGTCGCTGCTCAAAGAATTTGGGGATGCGGAGATTGCTAGTTTGATTGCGCCGCGGTCGTTGATTGTCGAAGCCTGTCCGTTTCCGGAAATATCCGGTTCGCCGAATACACCCAATCGGAGTGGGGCTGCGCCGGGTACAATTGAGACTCCGGAGTATGAAGAAGTGCAGCGGGAATTTGAGCGTGCTGTTTCGTTTGTAGATAAGTTGTCCCCATCTCCTGTATTCAGACTTGTTGATAATCGTGATGGTGTGTCTGGAAGTAAAACGATATTGGAAGATTTCTTGATATGTTTGGGAAATAATGAGGAATTTCAAACCGGTGAAACTGTGCCGGAGTATTACCATGATTTTCAGGTTGAAAACCGGTTGAAGAGGCAATTCGATCAGTTGCTGGATGATACACAATATTTGATGCGTGAGAGTGAATTTGTTCGAAATGAATTTTGGAAGAAAGCGGATAATTCGAGTCTGGATGCGTGGGTTGAGAGTTGTGAGTGGTATAAAAACTATTTCTGGGATGAGATCATTGGCAGGCTTTCGGAAATCAGCCTTCCCGCTAATCCTCGGACACGATTGGTTTATGATGAACCGAAGTACAGGGGATATGAAACGGTTCTCGATGTGTATCCGAACGTGTTCGCCTATGGGATACTCTTGGTTCCGAAGGATATCAAAGAAGGAGAACGGCGGCCGGTGGTGGTTTGTCAGCATGGATTGGAGGGGCGTCCGCAGCATGTGGCGGATCCGAATGTGATGCATAAGGCTTATAGTCAATACGCTTGCCAGCTGGCGGAACGGGGATTCATTACCTATGCGCCACAGAATCCTTATATCGGGCAGGACCGTTTTCGGGTATTGCAGCGGAAAGCGCAACCACAGAAATTATCGTTGTTTTCATTTATTGTTCGGCAGCATGAACAGACGTTGGAATGGTTGTCGAGTTTACCATTTGTGGATGCGGAACGGATTGCGTTTTATGGCTTGAGTTATGGGGGGAAGACGGCGATGCGGGTGCCGCCGTTGTTGGAAGGATATTGCTTGTCGATCTGTTCGGCGGATTACAATGAATGGATATGGAAGAATGTGTCTGCGCGGCATCGGTATAGTTATTTACTCACGGGCGAGTATGAGATGCCGGAATTCAATTTGGGGAACACTTTCAATTATGCGGAACTGAGCTGGTTGATCCTGCCGAGACCGTTCATGGTGGAACGCGGCCATTTTGACGGGGTTGCGCCGGATGAATGGGTGGCGTATGAATATGCCAAAACGCGCAGAAAATATGATCTGCTTGGGATCGGGGATCGCACGGAAATCGAGTTTTTTACCGGGCCGCATTCGATTCATGGAGTGGGGACGTTTGATTTTTTGGAGGAGCATTTGGGGGGGCGGGGAGCAACTGATTATAGGTAATCCCGCCGGGGCAGACTACGCTTGCCCCTGGTACCCGTAGGAAATCCCGCCGGGGCAGACTGCGCTTGCCCCTGGTACCCGTAGGAAATCCCGCCGGGGCAGACGTTGCTTGCCCCTGGTACCCGTAGGAAATCCCGCCGGGGCAGACGTTGCTTGCCCCTGGTACCCGTAGGTGATCCCACAGGGGCAGACTGCGCTTGCCCCTGGTACCCGTAGGTAAGCCCGATGGGGCAGTCTGCGCTTGACGCTGGTACCTGTGATTCGTCTGAATCCGGATTGGCCAGGATGATAGGATTTCCAGGATAATGAACATGAAAATATTTCATTACGATTCGAAAAGGCATTCATTGGCCGCTGAATGCTTGTCAAATTTTGAATATTTATCAATAGAAAAATCCTGTTCATCCTTACATCCTGGATATCCCGATTCAGACTACATGAGTGACGGGGATTCGATTGACTATCCTGTTCTATTGAACATGTATACAATGAAGAGGATCACTTTAATATACAAGAGAGGTTGAATATGTGTAGGTATGTTATAAACCGGCGGCGTTTTTTGCGGAACTCATCGATTGCGGGAACGGCGGCGATTGCATCCGCCTTGAGTTTGGAAGAGAAAACACTGTTGGCGGCGAATCAAAGAAGCACGACGCTTCCTACAGATACGGTGAAAGGTCTTCCGAGTGGGAAAATCGGCAATGTCACGATCAGCCGTGTGATTTGCGGGGGAAATCTTATTGGCGGGTATGCGCACAGCCGGGATTTGGTGTATGTTTCCGAATTGTTGAAGGCTTATTATACCGAAGAAAAGGTTTTGGAAACGTTTCAACTCTGCGAAGAAAATGGGGTCAACACGGTGGTCCTCTATACGGGACCTTCGCGGCACATCGACACTTATCAGATTCTCACGAAATATTGGGATGAATGGGGCGGCAAGATTCAATGGCTTGCGCAAGTCAATCCCCAGGAGGATGACTTGACCTCCAATGTGCAACAGGCGATTGATAATGGCGCGATCGGCGCGTTTATTTTGGGGAACGTTGCCGATGAATGGGTGCGAAGTGGCAAGGTGGATTTGATTGGCAAAGTTATTTCTTATATCAAGAGCAATGGATTGATTGCCGGAGTGGCGGGACATAACATTCATGTTCCCATGGAGTGTGAAAAGGCCGGAGTCGATTCCGATTTCTATATGAAAACCATTCATAATACGAACTATTGGTCGACACGCCGCCCGGAACAGACGAAAGATGTTATCGATAATTACAACGTCGATAACTATTGGGACAAATATCCGGAGAAAACCATCGAATTTATGAAAACTGTCAAAAAGCCGTGGATTGGCTATAAAGTGTTGGCGGCCGGCGCTTTGCTTCCCAACGAAGGATTTGATTATGCGTTCAAAAACGGCGCCGATTTTCTCTGTGTGGGGATGTATGATTTTCAGATCCGAGAGGATGTCATTGTCGCGAAAAACATGATTGCGAAGTATGCAAATCGTGAACGCCCCTGGATTGCATAGGAGAGTGAACATGCTGAATCGAAGAGATACTTTGCGGTTATTGGGACTTGGTTCCCTTGCCGCTACGAATAACTTTGCGTTTGCCGAAAAGCGAAAGCGCCCCAATATTATTCTGATTTTAGCCGATGATATGGGGTGGTCGGATTTGGGATGTTATGGCGGTGAAATTTCCACTCCTAACTTGGATTTGCTGGCACGTGACGGAATCCGGTTTACGCAAATGCATAACACCGCCAAGTGTTTTCCTTCACGCGCCTGTTTGTTGACCGGTCTCTATGCACAGCAATGTGGCATGGATCGCAGACCGGGTGAAATCACCAACGCTGTGACTCTCGCGGAGGTGTTGCGTTCTGCCGGATATCGGACGCTCATGGCCGGCAAACATCACGGAACGGAGAATCCATACGAGCGAGGATTCGACCGCTATTTCGGCTTGCGCGATGGATGCTGCAATTATTTCAATCCGGGAAAGCAGCGTCCCGGCGAAGGAAAACCGGCGAAGAAACGGGATGCGCGGGCGTGGTGTATCGATGACAAAACCTACGAACCCTATACACCGGAAGAAAAAGATTTTTATACGACTGATTATTTTACAAAATACGCTTTGCAGTATCTCGACGAATACAAAGATGAGAACAAACCGTTTTTCCTGTATCTCGCCTATACAGCTCCGCATGATCCGTTGATGGCCTGGCCGGAGGATATCGCGAAATATGAGGACACTTACAAAGCCGGTTATGAGGCCATTCGCAAAGCCCGTTATGAACGGCAAAAGGAGATGGGATTGATTAACAATTCCTATCCGGTTTCCGAACCGGAGCATCCGCCTTGGGATTCCCTTTCAACAAAACAGAAGGAAGAAGAAGCCCGGAAGATGGCGGTTTATGCGGCGATGATCGACAGGATGGATCAGAACATCGGGAAAGTATTGGAAAAAGTCAGAGCAATGGGGGAAGAGGACAATACCCTTATTCTCTTTGCTTCTGATAATGGTTGTTCGGCGGAAGTGGTTCGAAGCGGTGTCAATGTTCCGGGAAGCGGGCCGATCGGCAGCATGACGCGATGGACTTCGCTGGGCGGTGATTGGGCGAATGTCAGCAATGTGCCGTTTCGTTATTATAAAAATTACAGCCATGAAGGCGGCATTTGCACTCCATTGATCGCTTACTGGCCGAACGGTCTCAAGAATAAAGGGAGTGTCAGTGAACGTGTCTGTCATTTTATCGATATCATGCCGACGCTGATGGATGTCAGCGGTGCCGAGTATCCTACCAAATTCAACGGGCAAACGATTGTTCCTTATGAGGGGGAAAGTCTCTTGCCGGTATTGCAGGGAAACGAAGCGCCGCGGCGGAAACCGTTGTTCTGGCAATGGTCGCGAGGGAGAGCGGTGCTCACGCAAGATTGGAAGTTCGTTTCCTGGAACAAGAGTACGGAATTGTATGATACGAGAACCGATAAGACGGAAACGAATAATCTGGCGGAAAAACATCCGGAAAAAGTGAAGGAATTGGAAGAACTTTATCAAGCGTGGTGGGAGCATTGTGGGAAAGATAGTGAGAGTTAAATGGCTAGATAAACAATTACAATGATTGTTTTTAATTATATGAGGGAGTCATGCATAGATTTCTTCTGATTGAAAACGTTGAACACAGATTTCGCTTTCATACTTCCGAACTTCTGCAAGGTCATACTTTATTTGCATCTGTAGCCATGTTTCCGCTGTGCCGCCAAACGCTTTGGATATACGAATTGCCATCTCCGGGCTTATTCCTGCTTTTTCGTTGACGACATTGTTTAGAGTTTGCCGCGAAACTCCCAACACTTTTGCCGCTTTTGTAACCGACAATCCTAGAGGTTCAAGGCAGTCTTGTCTAACAATACGACCTGGATGCACTGGATTTTTCATGGGCATAATCATTTCTCCTCATTTATAGTCTTTCCCATTCAAACTTCGTGCAACAGAAGCCAGCCACTTTTCCAGATCGACTTTCAGCGATTTGAACTTCCCTGAATTCTCTTCTACTAAATCCCTTTTCTCTTCAGGATCGTTTTTGAGATTATACAATTCGAATTTGACGTTGTTCTTTTTTCCTTGAATGCGATGCAGTTTCCAGGGCCAGTCGAGCCAGGCAGAATGGCCGGGGAAGGAATCTTCCGGATATTGTTTGGTTGTATCCGGCGCGTCCAACCGCAGGCGGGAGATGTCGCTGATTTGGCTGCCGGATTTTTGGGCGTCCAGCAGTTCGGCCATCCACTTGGCGCTCGGAGTAGATATACCGCCGATCGTGTGATCCCAAAATCCGATCGGCTTCGGTCGAGTGTCCATGTTTTCTTCGAGGAGAGGAACCAGGCTTACACCGTCTAACGGTGGCTGATTCTCGATCTGCACTCCCGTGATTTCGAGTAGTGTCGGATAGATATCGGATGTGCAGGTGGGCAGGTTGGTGACAGAATGATTTTGAATGCGGGCAGGCCATTCCAGGATTGCGGGAACGCGCAGACCCCCTTCATAAACTTGCCCTTTATGGCCACGGCCACCGGTCGAACCTACTTTTGGAAGTCCGCCGTTGTCGCTGCAGTACCATAAAATGGTGTTTTCATGGATATTCAAATTGCGCAGTTCCTGCCGTAATTTGCCGAATGCGCAATCCATCGCGGTGATTTCCCCATAAAAGTGCTGGAAATTTTCATTCTGATTGCTGTACAGTTTGCGATCCTTATCCAAGGCGCGATGGGGATTGTGGGGGGAACCGAACCAGACGACGGCCAAGAACGGCTGGGAGTTTTCCGTGTGCTTTCGGATGAACTCGATTGCCGCATCGACAGTCAGCATGGAACTTTCGCCTTTCAACGGTACAGCGTTGCCTTCGCGGCTGAGGATCGGATCGTTGTCGAAGAAATTGGGGGCGGAGAACCATTCGTCGAAACCGCTGGCTCCGGGATTGACCGGGCTACCGTTTTGCACCGAACCGAGGTGCCATTTGCCGAAATGACCGGTGACGTATCCCGCTGTCTTCAAGGCTTCTGCGATAGTGACTTCCTGCGGACGGAGCGTGCGTCCCCATTTGAAGCATCCATACCGGTTCGGTGTCCGTCCTGTCATCACGCTCCCGCGTGTAGGAGAACAGACGGGAGCAGCTGCATAGAAGCGGTCGAAGCGTAAGGCTTCGGCAGCCATGGCGTCAAAATGAGGAGTTTTCAAGACGGGATGGCCGTTATAGGCCATGTCTCCCCATCCCTGATCATCTGCCATACATAAAACGATGTTCGGTTTTGATGTGTCATTACTCGCTGCAGCTGAAGCGAATGGATGGGCGAAAAACGTAACACCCATTCCGATAGTTTGCAAAAATTCACGGCGACCTGTTTCCATCATTTACCTCCTTTAATGCTATTCCACCCCAAAGGGGTGCCTGAAGATAGCCAGTAATTATTGCATATCACCCTAAAGGGGTGGAAGAAAACATTCTGTCACCCCGTTGGGGTGAGATTATTTTTTATATACATTTTCCAGGGGCGATGCCCACTGGCTTTCATCTTTAACCCCTTTGGGGTATTTTTTATCATTTCTTCATTCATGCTTTCACATTCAATACTGTTGTGGGGTGAATTTATTTTTGTTAATCATCCTCAATAATTCTTCCAATTTTCATTTGTCCCTACAGACTCTGACGTCATGGTCGGCGGAGCATCCCACCGTTCTTGAAGTTGGGTGAGATCGATCTTCATAGAGTGCTTATTCCCGTCTCCGTCGATGTATTCGATTGTTTGTCCATCATACTTCCAAAATGGGGATTCCGGTTTCAGGCGAAAATCCCGGTTTAAGAGGTCGAAAAAGCCCGGACGCCGACCGGTGATGGAATTATCAAATTTATCTGGAAGATCAGCGCTGTTAGGCAGCCAATTGTCGCTACCTACCACTTGGTTTTCCGGATACCGGCGGGTGATAATTTGGTTGCTGCCATAGAAGATGTTGTATTTGACAACAGCGTTTGTTTTCGGATCGTCGAGTTGAATGAATTTAATCCGGGGAGTGCCGGCGATCAGTACGTTGAAGAACATGAATAAAGTGCCGTCATGGGAACCGCCTAGTTCTGAACCGACGAGGATGTATTTGGCATTGTTTCCGGTGCGGTTTGGTTTACTGACGATCACGTTGCCGACCATGAGCACATGGCTGTTGGGCAAGTTGGTTTGTCCTTTGCCATCAACCGGACCGACTTCGCCTTCGTTGGAGTCGATGATCCAGTTGTACCACAATTCGTTGTAATGAGCGCGGCTTTTGTAATTTTGGCCGTAAAGGCTGTCATGGATGTAACAATTACGAACGACAACGCGATTGCCCAACATGTAGAAATTGTGCGAATACCCATTGTGTTTTTCTGTGCTGTTGAAGCCGATGTCGCAGTACTCGATAGTGACGGTTTCGCGGTCTCCACCTTGAATTCCCATGTCGCAGTGGTGGATAGAACAGTCACGGATGATAAGATTCTTGGTTTGGAGAGGGCGGATGCCGGCTCCGTTGTTGCCGTTCCGTGCGTTGCGGAACTCGAGGTGTTCGATAATGATATTGGCTCCTTCAATTTGAAAGATCGCGCGCGGATTGGCGCCCCGGCCGGAGACGTTCAATCCTTCCGCATCGAAAACCGGTCTTGTATCTCCTATTCCTCGAATAATGATTGGCTTGTCTCTTTTACCGTTTGCCGTGATTTTCATCACTTCACGGTAAATGCCCGGATCGATGAGCACGCGGTCTCCCGGCTGGAGCCGATTTACGGCTTCTTTCAGAGTTTTGTTGTCTCTCGATGCGCCCACATGGAAATCTTTTGCATTGGCAAATATGGAAATGAAAGACAAGAATATGGATGTCAGAAATATCTTCTTCATAGTAATCCTCGATATCGGTTTCAGTAACATAAATCATACTATATCATGGTAGATGACAAGAAATAGTGTAGAGGAAGCTCAACTCGTTTGATTCAGACGGAAAACTGTAAATATAAAAGGAGATCATGATGGATACAAGAACTCGCCGATCTTTTTTGAAACGTTCGTTGTGGATGGGAGCGGCGGTGGGGATCGCTCCGCATGCCCGTGTTCTCGGTGCGAACGATGATATTCGTGTGGCAACTGTCGGGTTTCGCAGTCAAGGAAGCAATCATATCAAATGGCTGCGGGGATTGCCCGGTGTGCGTATTGCCGGTTTATGTGACGCAGACCGGAATGTGTTGGAACGGGAGATGAACCGCGCCAAGAATAACAACGAGAAAGTCAACGGCTATGTCGATGTTCGAAAGTTATTGGAAGATAAGAACATCGACGCCATATCGACGGCCACTCCCGATCATTGGCATGCATTGGTGACCGTTTGGGCCTGCCAGGCGGGGAAAGATGTGTATTGTGAAAAACCGCTTTGCCACAATATTTGGGAAGGGCGGCAGATGGTCAATGCGGCGAAACGATATAATCGCATTGTGCAATTCGGGAATCAAAACCACGGACATCCGACGGGAGAACTCCAATTGGAGAAAGAGGGAGCCGGCAAAATTCTCGCAGCCTACACCTGCTTGCATCGGGGACGAGAAAGCATCGGCAAAGTCAAAGGCCCACAGCCGGTGCCGGATTCCGTCGATTATAACTTGTGGACCGGCCCGGCACCGTTGGAACCGCTGCGCCGGGAACGATTCCATTACGACTGGCATTGGGTATGGCCGACGGGAACGGGGGAGATCGGCAATAACGGAATTTATCCATTGGATGCCTGCCGGCTTTCACTAGGATTGAAGACATTGCCGAAACGCGTGATGAGCCTCGGAGGACGCTATCTGTTCAATGACGACGGGGAAACCCCGAATACACAAGTCGCGATTTATGATTACGATCCAGGTCCGATGGTGATCTTTGAATTGCGCAATTTGCCCGCCAAAAACGGTCCTGAATTGGGATCGAAGCGCGTCTATGGTGAAAAAGGAAAATCATCCTATCCGCGGGGGTCCGGTCAGGATGGAGATACGGGCGGTTTTTCCGGTCATCAAGGCCACTTGTACAATTTTATATCCGCCGTACGCAGCCGGAACGTTTCCGATCAACGCGCTCCTGTGATTGAAGGCTTCTGGTCTACCTCACTCGTGCATCTGGCGAATATCTCTTATCGTCTCGGTACGCAATCGACTCCCGATGAATTGAAAGAAAGAGTCAAAGATCAGGGCAGCGTGGCCGAGGAAACGGTGGATCGCTTTTTGGGGCATCTTGCCGCCAACGGTGTCGATTGGTCGAAGTCGGAAGCAGTGCTCGGACCGTGGCTGGAGATGGATTTGGAACAAGAGCGTTTTGTAGGGGATTCTTATCTCACATTTTGGGCGAATCAATTGTTGCGCGGGCAGTATCGGGAACCGTTTGTCGTTCCGGAAATCGCTGTATAAGGAGAACTCATAATGTCACGTTCGAATGCATGCTCGAGAAGGCGTTTTATCAAAAGCATCAGCGGTTCTTTGTGTGCGCCGTTTATAATTCCATCCAGTGTATTGGCGTCGCAGAATAATCTTGGCGCGAATGACCGGATCGGGGTGGCGTATATCGGAGTCGGCCGTAGAGGAAATCAATTGATGGGATTGCCTCCGGATGGCCGGATCGTCGCTGTTTGCGATGTAGACCGGGATCGTGCCGAAACAACGGCAGAGAAATGCAAGTGCCGTTCGCATCAAGAGTATCAAAAATTGTTGGAGGCGGACGACATCGATGCGGTGTTCGTGACGACACCCGATCATTGGCACGCCCTGCCCACGATTCATGCCTGCCAGGCGGGCAAGGATGTGTATTGTGAGAAGCCGCTCGGATTGACGATCGATGAAGAGCGGAAGATGGTAGAAGCGGCGCGAAAGTATAAACGTGTCGTTCAAGTCGGGATGCAACGGCGCTCTTCCGTTGACCATCAAATCGCTTGTGAATTGGTGCGGAACGGCGCAATCGGGAAAGTACACACGGCGATGGAGTCGAATTATCCCAGCCCGTGGGAAAATGATTTAAAAGGTCAGCCCATACCAAAAGGTCTCGATTGGGATGTTTGGTGCGGACAGACGGAGCCGGTTCCTTATCATGAAGACATCTTCATTCAGCGGGCCAATCCCGGATGGATCTCTTTTCGTCCTTATTCCGGCGGGGAAATGACCGGAACGGGGGCGCATGGACTCGACTTGATCCAATGGGGGCTTGGAACGGATTTGACCGGGCCAGTGGAAATTTGGAGTGAAGGCGGGAAACTCGAACCGGTTGTGTATACCGAGCCGGAAGACCGTGAGCGGGGGAACCGGTTTTGCAGCCAAGGACACCGTGTCCGGTTCCGGTATGCAAACGGAGTGACATTAAAGTTGGAAGACGTGAACGACCGGATTTTTATCGGGGATCAAGGCAAGGTCATAGTCGGCTGGGGAAAAGTGAGTTCCGACCCACCGGAGATTTTGGCGGATGCGTTGAAAGAAGTTGAGGATCGTCCGAACATGGTGACGCAACATATTCAAAATTGGTTTGATTGTATTCGTTCGCGTGAAAAACCAGTGGCGGATGTGGAGATCGGGCATCGGTCATCCGCTGTTTGTCATTTAGGCAATATTGCCCGCTGGACAGGGCGTAAACTGGTGTGGAATCCCGACGATGAGCGTTTTGTGAATAACGAGGAAGCCAATGCCTATCTATCAAGGCCTATGAGGAAACCTTACCAAATACCTGATCCACTGTAACCCCCATTAAATCCCCCTGTAAACGGGAGAAAATTTATTCCCTCCCCGTTTACGGGTAGGGTTAGGGAGGGGTGAAGTTAACTGGGTACCAAGGGCAAGCGTAGTCTGCCCTGGTCAAACAACCGATACAATATATTTAATATTTACGCAACCATTCCACTAGTCGAACCTGCTTCTCCGAATTATCTTCTTTCCCGCTATAAATCATGAGATTTTCCTGCGCTTCCTTCAACTCATATGCAGTGAAAGTAATTTCATACTCCTTATTTACTGCCTGCTCTTCAACCGGTTGCATATCAGGACCGATCGGAGAAAGCAACAGCAGCGGGCGGGGAGCGATGCAGGCAGCAAGGTCGGCGAGGTCGTAATAGGGTAGCGCTCCGGGAACATGGCACCAACTGGGAATTTTATAATGCAAGTTCATCGCGATCGATTGATATGAAACGACCGGATCGATCAAGGCAATTTGAGAGATCGACGATGTGAAGGCGGCGGCATGCAGCAGGGCAGGGCAGAGGGTTGAGTGGGCGACGGCGACGGTTTTTTCTTCATCGGCGATATCCAGAGAGTGAAGGAAATTGACGATACGGGAAATTTCACCGGCGTGAAAACCGGGAAGACTGCGGCCGATCAATAAACCGGTAAAAGGCGCTTTGATACCGGAAAGTGATTCGCCGGTTTCTCCGATGCCGGAGAGATCGGGAATGGCGACTAGGAAGTTAAGCCTCAGGAGTTCTTCGACTAGATTGTTTTGTGTATATGCCTGTAATTTTCCTTCGGGATGAAGATAAATGACGGAATGATGAGGTGCGTTGCTTTCCGGAATACAGAGCAACAAAGGAATGATGCAGGGACCTTCACCGTGGAGAACGTATTTCTCGATTCGATAAAAATCTTCTTGAACTCCGCCTGTCAATACGGATTGAATTCGGTGCGGCGGTTTTTGAAATCCGGAAATTGCAGCCGCTTCCCGATGCACTCTTTTTAAGTGTTGTTTGGGATGGCTTCGTTTTTCCGATAATAAGGTTTGATTGTCTTCCGTATGTTTTTTATTAATATCGAAAACACGCTTGCTGGAAAGGGCGGTTATAACTTGCCCGGTTTCCGTGACTGTCAATTCTTCTTCCGAGAGAGGTTCGATTTCTTCGTCGGCCGGATCGCCCGGTAGATCGAGATGCTTCTGCATGAAGGCGTACAGTGCTTCGCGCGTTTCTTCGGTATAGCCATGTACATGGTCGTCTACGGCCATTTGTAAATTAGCGCTTTTTCCAAATGCTGTGTATGCCCGTTTTGCTTCATTGTATGTTTCTTTTACGCCTTGGATGCTGAAAAAGTCGCGGGTGGTCGCCAGGATGAGAGTCGGTTTGGGGGCGCGAACTTCGATGAAATCGGCATGATCCAAGCCCATGGCTATTTCGCGGTAGAAGTTTTGTTCGGCGTCCTGGGGGCCGATGGATTCCAATAAACGCCGGAAACTGGTGATGTAGCAAGCGGGAGCAGCAACCGCGACACGCTCATCGAAAGCGGAAATATAAGCAGTTTGAGTGCCGCCGCCGGACAAACCGGTTACGGCGATACGGTCGGGATCGACTTCCTCGCGAGTCAACAAATAATCGATAGCGCGCATCCCGTCCCAGATAAAATATCGGGCGGAAGAGATGCCGTTCAGGAAGCATTGATTTCCGAAATACGAATGTTCCGCTGTGGAGCCGCCGACAGTGGATTTACCCTCATCCGCATCATAATATTGAAGCCGTTCACCTTGGCCGAGAGGATCGAAGGCGAAGACTATGAATCCTTTGTTTACGAGGTTGAGAATGACTTGTTGGTAATAGGGGGAGCGAAAAGCAATGCCGGTATGGCCGATGGGATTCAAAATGGCCGGTGTTTTTCCTTTTAAATCATCCGGAATGAAGAGGCAGCCGGTGACATAAAAATCGGGCATGGATTGGAAATGCACTTTTTCCACCCGATAACCGTCTTTTTGAATGATGCCGGAGATATGGGGGGAAAGTGGTGTTCGTTCGGGAAAAGGACCGATGATTTGATGCAGTATCTGCTTGACTTGTTGTTGCCTGAACAGCCAGTCGTTTTCAGTTCGCAGCTGTGCGATGGTTTCTTGGCGACGTTGTAGATGCGAGAAGGCTTGTTGGTTCAGGCGCTGCCGGAGGAAGGAGGAAGCGTTTTCCCAGCGGAACCAGTTTGATATAACGGATAGTTCGTTGTTTTGTGCTGCATGGCTGTTGGGGGCAATCGTCAGGAGTAAAAATGAAAATAAGACTAGGCTTATTGATCTGGCTTTTATCATTGTATACCTCCATATGAAAAGCAATTGATAGAGTTCTTACGCCCTTTCAGGGCTGTTTTTAATGATAGTATTTTCCAGGGGCGATGCCCGCTGGC
>CAYPPG010000105.1:0-17783 GCA_964412555.1 uncultured bacterium | reverse complement strand
TGCAGCCTTCGTTGATTTGATAGACCACGGTTACGTAGGTATGGCCGATCCCCCAGATTCCGAGGACTGTCACTCCTTCCAGGTTCATATGACGGCGGCCCCATTCTACCGCCATCTCCACTGCGTTATGGACATAATACCAACTCGTGTGAAACGCTTCGGCTACCTCCTGCCAGCTCAATCGCTTGGCCCACTTGGCCAAATACCATTGATAGGTTGTTGTGATTTCATTCTTTCCTTCGGCCCAGGGAACCTTCTCGACTTTCACTCCACAGTCCGAACAATACACTCGACGCATCGTATACAGCAAAAACACGCGAATCCCCCAGAATGGGATCATTTCAAATCGTCTTTGGCCTAGTTTGTCATACCCCGCTCTTTTTTTTCCACAGCCCGAACATGTCCCGCGATTCCCTCTTCTTGGTATGACTTTGATTTCCAGTGATGGATCTCCATTCCATTCACCGAATCGAATCTCTCCGTATACAAACTTCTTGATTTTATGAACTCGATTGAGGATAGTCTTTAACTGCATCCATGTTTCCTTTCTTTAATGGCCTATTGTTTTTTCCACCATTAATTCTGGGAAACTGGGGGCATTTTTTCTATCCCCACACTATCTTTTCTTCTTTAAACAGTTAATAATTTCTCCTTGGATTTACCCACTGATTTTTCAAAAGAACCGAACTTTTTTTATGATTTCATTGTAGATATGCCGGTCAGTATTATTAGAAAACGGAGACATGGATATTCTCATGACATCTCTTCTCGATTCGACTCAGTTTCCATCCGAATTTTTCAGAGCCCTTTATCATGAGCGATGGGGCATTGAGGAAAATTTTAACACTTTGATACATCGTTTAAAAATGTAAAATTTTACGGGAAAATCGGTAGAATCAGTCTACCAGGATTTCCATGCCCGGATCTTTTCTCTCAATTTGACGGTCGTATTGATTCATAACGTCCAAGACGAGATGACTCACGAAAGTACAAATCGCTCCTACTCATATCAAGTCAATTTCACCAAGGCTCTATCCTATATCAAAGATACGCTGGTTCTTCTCTTCGTGCGATCATCGGTATCAACACTCATCAACGACTTGATGGATCTCTTCCGTCAAAAACCCGAACCCATTCAACCCGATCGCCACTACTCTCGGAAACGATAGATTCGCAATCGACAAACTTATTCTTATGGGTATAAACAGACTCGTTAACTTAATGACATTGATATATTACTTGCTTAACTTATTTATGCGCAGTTCCTTAGCGAGAGGCGGGTTACACACGGTTGGTATTTTGTTTCGACCGCATTGAATATTTATATTTATGATCTATCTATTATATACCTTATTTTCTTGAGTAGTTCATTGGGATTAAACGGTTTTTGCATCAGTTGAATATTTTTAAAATCAAATCCATATCTTTCAATCGTGTCTTTTGTGTATCCAGAAATGAATAAAACGGGAATATCAGAAGATGTATTTTGAATTTCTTTGATGAGTTGAATACCATTTTTATGGGGCATAATAACATCACAAATAATACATTCAATATCATTTCTATTTTTATTAAATTGTATGATTCCTTCGTCTCCATCTTTCGCTTCAATTACTTGATAACCATAGTTTATCAATGTTTTTTTTATTATTTCTCTAATTTGTGAATCATCCTCAACAATAAGTATCGATTCATTTCCTTTTACTGTTGAATGGGTTTCATCCACAGTACGAGTTTCATTTATCTTTTCTTTTGTAATAGGAAAATAAAGTTGAAATACCGTTCCTTTGTTTTCTTTACTATCAACAATGATAAAGCCATTTGACTGATTAACAATTCCGTATACTATAGAAAGACCTAAACCAGTACCAACTTCTTTTGTAGTGAAAAAAGGTTCAAAAATCTTATCTTGTATCTCGGTTGGTATTCCATTTCCTGTATCCTTAAAAATCAATTGTACATAATTTTCCTCCGCTAAATGTTTTTGATCGAATGCACAAATTGAGTTTTTAGAATAGTTTCTTGTTTCGATCGTAATCGTACCTCCTTGGTGCATGGCTTCTCGAGCATTGACAGAAAGGTTGATTAAAATTTGTTCCAACTGGAAACTATCACTTTTTATATTGAACAAATTTTTGTCATATATTGTATTGATTACAATATCTTCCCCAATGATTCGATAAATCATTTTTAGCGTTTCGTCAATCACTATATTTAAATTTACTATTTGTGGATTCAATACATGCTTACTACCAAATGTTAATAATTTTTGAACAAGATTTGCCGCAGAATTAGCAGAGCTTAATATTTTTTCCAAATATTGTTGTACTTGTTTTTGATTTTTTGTTTGAACTTGTGCAAGATTGGTATTTCCAATAAGAGCAGTTAATATGTTGTTAAAATCATGTGCTATTCCACCGGCAAATTGACCAAAAGCCTCCATTTTTTGAGATTGTAGTAATTGAAGTTCTAGGTTTTTTTGTTTTGTGATATCCGTGATAAATCCATCGATATGATAATTATTTATATCATGGTTAAACGTAAATCGACCTCGTTCAAATACCCATTTAATTTCAGTTTGGATGTTTCTGATTCTGTATTGTATTTCGAAATCTGTTTTATTTTGTAATGCTTTGTGCAGAACCTCATTCCGGTATTCTTTATCATCCGGATGTATCAAATCATTCAATGAAACGGGATCGTTTTTCAGCAATTGATCAGCGTTTAATCCGATTAATTCTTGGCATCCCTCGCTGGCAAAAGTCAATGTTTGTTCCGGATCCAATTGTAATTGATAAACCATGCCAGGTAAATTATGTAGTAAATTAGTCAAAAACCGTTCATTCTGTTTTAACTTTTGATCGATTTTTTTCCTTTCATTGATCAATTTTTTACGATTGGTTGATTCTTGAAATGTTAGAAGTAATTCTTCAATATTGACGGGCTTGAGCACATAATGATAATATTCTTTACTCTGGATTGGAATCACATGTTCTAATAGAGAATACGTGGAGGTAATGTAAATTATTGAATTGACATGTAATTGATTGATTGCTTCAAGTAGATTCTCCATATTTGATAGTAATATACGTATGTCAATCAAGATAAAGTGATAAAAGGAATCTGATTTATGATTCATCAATTCCTCACATGTTGTCGAATATGCAGTATTATATCCATGTTGCCTTAAGAGGAGTTGAAGGGAACGGCAAAAATTTTGATTTTTATCTAAAATATATATCTTTTCTTTCTTCATGTTGTCACCTACATTACTTGGAAGCATCTGATCCATTATCACAAGAAGGAACATCTTGACAATCTGTTGGAAATTTAAGATCTAGATTCCATGAATGTTCTCCTTTATTCACTGTCAACAAGCAATCATTGCAATGAGTTAAAAATAATAATAACTGAAAAGTTATATTTGTGCTATAAAATTTTTCCATTGTGGATTGATGTACATATTGATCTTTTTGTAATAGATCCAAAAAAGGAGAAAAAAAATGAAAACGGACGATCGTTGAACCTTTTTGGGAATGAATGTTTTCTTGTTCTGTTTGTACGATGATTTCACCTTCGTCATCTATTATTTCATGCAGGAAAAGGAAAACATTTTTCAATATGAATTCTGTTTGTTCCAAATCACCGACAATCACTATTTGTTCATTTTCCATTGGATAACAAATAGAAGCACGTTTTGAGTTCTCTATTGAAGATGCCACATCCCGGATAGAATGTGAAATTGAGATTAGTTGCCTAAGTGGAAACGTATGATGAAATGCATTAAACATATGAGATAACAGTAAATTCATATGCTTCACATCGTCTTGCAAGATTGTCGTACATGTAATAAGATCAGAGTCATGATTTGAACACATTTGAATACATTTTGCGGCATTGGATACACTTGACAGTGAACTTTGCAAATCAACACACAATGAGCTTACGATTCGGTTTACAATACAATACATTTCTTGAAATTCGATAGGAGCGTTGCATTGAAAGTCTTTTTGCTTCACTGATGATATATAATCATAAATATATTTTTCAATTTGTGTGATATAATCATCTTGAAATTTATTTTCCGTCAATAAGCTATTATATTTCTGTTCAAATTCCACTTCACTCTTATTATCATTTGCATTGATTGTACACTTTTGATATTTCATAATTATTCTCTATAAAAAATATATAATATAACAATATTTTTTTGTTTAATTTGTATGAAACCATTTTTGCAGATATTCCTCAGTCGGATAAGCAGTGATCTTCGGTTTGAACAAAACAATAATTTGAAAAAGAGCCGTATGAAGATCTGTGCAATTAGTGAAATCAATTTCGCCTTCTGGATTGCTTTCCAACCAATCCAAAAACGACTCAACATTATTTTGACCGCAATTATTTTTAAAAACGGCTTGTGTTCCATTGTATATTATTGACATCGTAAGAATGCCTCCAAATTCAGTATCAGCAATACACTCCCATCTCCGAGCAGTGCTGTTCCGGTGTACCATGGGCAATGTTTTAAAATTCCTTCCAACGGTTTCGCGATGATATCGACACCTTCCAAAAAACGATCCACGACCAATCCTAGTTCATTTTCACCTACAGTAACCACTAAAATGGATTTATCGTGCTTATCGTTTCCATTGTTTGATTGTTCCAATTCAAGAAATCTTTCAAGATGAAATAGAGGGATTATTCGATCCCGTAGTACGATGGTTTCTTGTTTTTTGATTCGATGCACTTCATCCGGTGCTATTCGAACAGATTCTTGAATACTTTCAATCGGCACACCGAATTTTATCCCTCGGGATTCAATCATCATTACATGCGATATCGTCATTGTTTGTGGTAGAGAAAGTCTAATCGATGTTCCTTCATTAATGGTACTTTTCAGAGATACGGAACCACCGTGATGATTGACCATTGTACGGACAACATCCATTCCAACTCCCCGTCCTGAAACATCGCTAATTTCTTGGGAAGTTGAAAAGCCGGGTTCAAAAATCAATCGATATGCTTCTTCATCATTCAAACGTTCTACAGTTTCCTCATCAATAATACCCTTTTGGTATGCTTTTTCTTTAATTTTGACTACATCCAATCCCTTCCCATCATCTTCAATGTTAATAACCACAAATCCATCTGAACAAAAAGCGGACAAACGTATTTCTCCTTCAATATTCTTGCCGATTTTTTCCCGCACTTCCGGAGATTCAATACCATGGTCAACACTATTCCTTATAATATGCATTAATGGATCCGCTAAGTTTTCGGCAATGTTTTTATCGATTTCCGTTTCCTCCCCCTCTATTGACAAACGAATTTTCTTTATCATTTTTCGCGAAAGATCTCGAACCAAACGATTAAAACGTTGAAAGACATGAGATAACGGAACCATGCGAACTTGAAACACCGCGCTTTGGAGTTCATTCGATATTCGATTGATGACGGTATATTGATTTTTGATTTCCCGTGAAATCTTCGTCATGTTCCCGTTGCATTCTTCGGCTTGTTTTGCAAGAAACGGAAGACTATTTTTGGCAACGACCAATTCTCCGACCAAATCAATGAGTACATCAATTCGAGATTGATCGACTTTCAAAATGCGTATAGTATCATTTTTACTTCCAATATCATCTTTTCTTACTTTCCAGTCATTTTCAATTTTCAATGGTGATTCCGCTCGCACGTCATTTTGCTTGAATAATTCAGAATCGTTCGTACCGGTCTCATTTAAAATGGGGATTGAACGTTTTGTTGTACCTAATTCTACTTCATGAAATTTCCAATCTACCCATGATTCTGCTACCAAATCATATAAATATTGGGCATTTTTCTCATCCAACGATTTTTTTGAAATTTCGGATATATTTTCCTTGTAAGATTTTAATATATCAAGGTTGTAAAGACGATTCAATATTGTAACAACAGAAGGAATTCGTTTTTGAATATCATCCGAATCGTTAATTTTGATCTGTAGGTAATCCATCTGTGCATGGAGAATTGCTTCTACGGCATCAAATGTTGTTACATCAAATCCTTTTGATTCTTTTGTTTCGTTTGAACATTTAGTATCATCCGTATTTGGCAATGATTGTTCTTTAGATATACTGCTTTTCTTAATAGATTCAATTAATCGGCAAAGAATCTTTTTATCCGGTAATGGTTCTTGCATTACGATCAAAAGCCATTGAAGAGTTGAAAAGGATAACGATTCACTGTTTTCTTTCAATAACAATGTATCGCAATGGGCATATAAATTTATCCAATCATCTTTTGCAATCAGTGTTTCGGCTTGTTGTATCCATTCATCATTCAAACTTTTCGAAGTTGACAATCCCATTGGGATAACGAGTTCTTTATAATCAAATTGTAAAATATCTATAAGAATTGAATCCACGGGAAAACAATTCGATAGATGCTCGATATCATCTTGGCAAAGAACAAAAAAACGAAGAATACATTGATAGGGATCATAATCTTGCAACTCCGGACACTGGTCACGCGGTTCGACGGATGTCCATATAACATGTGGAATTGTCTTAAACAAATTTAGGGGATCAATTCCATGAAAAAAACAATCTGCCGAGGGTTCGAAAGTAATCCCAAAAAGAGTCGCGTTTGTATCCCCCATTTTTCGAATCAAATCCATTCGAATTGATTCAGGTATTTTGCATACAAATTGTGATATTTGGGATTCATGAATATTTTCGCTTTCATTGATTGATTCCGATTCAATGGATTCCGTTTCTTTAGCTGGTTCGTCAGTCATTAACCGTATTTTATTCTTCTGTATGGAGCTTTGAGACGATGCATCTTTCGGCAACGCATGATTTGTTTCAAGACAACCTAGCCAATAGGAGAGTAAATCTACACTTTCAAAAAAAATGTCCACCATTTCTGATGTTATGCTGCATTTTCCAGCTCGTGCCCGATCAAGAATATCTTCAGCAGTATGAACAACTTCTGAAAAAGGATCGAGTTCGAACATGTTACTGCCACCTTTTATCGTATGCATCATTCGAAACAACTGGTTTAAAGAATCATGATCCTCCGGTTTTTTTTCCAAGACCAACAAACAATCTATTGATTCTCTCAAATTTTCTTTTGTGTCGGAAAGAAAAATGTCAAATAAATGGTTCATGATAGGCATCCATCTAATAGTAAGGTCAATTGGGTACAAAAAATACCTGGATTGACTGGCTTTTTCACGTACAAATTACATCCGGCCCTGTATCCTATTTCTTTATCTTTTTGCATGATTTCCGTACTGATCATGATTACAGGAATATGTTGTACATCCGGAATGTTCCGTATTTCCTGAATCAATCGGTATCCATCCATCTTCGGCATATTGACATCGACAAGAAATAAATCGTATGTTTTTGCAGAGATTTTTTCCAACGCTTCTACACCATTTTCTGCTTCGTCCACTTCACAACCCACTTTTTCTACCAATTGCCGGTGAAACAACCGGATTGTGACTGCATCATCAACAATTAACACTCGCTTCATGATCTTCCTCTTTTTAACTCAATCGGTTTCTGATACACAATTCCTTCTGAATAACGTCTTACATTGAATAGAGAAGTCGTACGGCTCATCGATTCGGAATGTCCCAGAAAAACAAAACCACCCGGATTCAACAAATCATATAAGGTATTCACTGTTTTTTTCCTGGAAACATCATCAAAGTAGATCAATAAATTTCTACAAAATATTATATCGAAATTGATGTACGACCGTGTTTGTCTCAGATTATTGATGTTCACTTGAGTAAATTGAACAGCACTACGAATATTCGTGGAAAGTTGATATTGATTTTCTCGTTGTCTTTCAAAATATTTTGACAAAATATCCGCTGGCAGATATTGAACCGAACGATTGGAATACAGGCCACCTTTACCCCATTCCAACACTTCCAGATCTATATCCGAAGCGACCAATTCAACATCAATGTGATTGATTTTGGGCCAACGTTCCAAAAGATATATTGCAATGGAATACGGTTCTTCGCCTGTTGAGCAAGGAATTGACCAAATCCTTATGAGATTATTTTCTTTTTTGTGATCACTAATTTCATCCAACACGTGATTCACCATGCATTGCAATTGGTATTCTTCTCTAAAGAAATAGGTCTCATGAACCGTCATCAAACTGATAAGCTGATGAAATTCCTCTTCACTTTCTTGAAACCGTAAAAATGCAAAATAACTTTTGAAACTACCGTAACCCGTTTCTAGAATTCGTTCGATGATCCGTTTATCCACAAAATAGCGCTTTGAATCATTGAAAAACAATCCAGTTTTGTGGTAAAAATAATCACGGAATTTTTCATATTCCCCATCTGATATGTTGATAATTTGAGTCATTCATTTTCCTTGATTCGATGTATCGCCGTATCCACAGCGAATGTAATATAAGGCTCGTCTTCGAAGCGATTTTTCAATGCTTGCAGTTCCGGTATCATGTTCGGTTTGCCAATCTCTGCGAGACAATCCACCGCGGTTCCGACAACATTCACATTTTCTTCTTTTTGAATGACCTTTAATAACCAAACATGTGTTTTGGGATGTATTAAATCCCGTAAAATATTTAATGTGAGAATCCGAATATCCGAATCCGAATCGTTCAATAGATCTTCGATAAATGGGATTACAATCATCGGTAATTGCTGCATCAACTCGACAACTGAATTTCGAATGGATGCGTCGTCCGATTTGAGAAGTGGAATAAGGTTTGTCACCACTTCCTCATTTCCGATTTCGAGTAACGTACTAAAAATCGCTTCTTGGACGGATAATTCTTCTTCTTGTTGAATGAAATCACAGAGAACAGGAACTGATGATGAATGCATTGCCAGATCACGTATTGCCAAACGCCGTACTCGTGGATCGGGATCATATATCTGAACCAACAAGTATTCACATTCCGTTGAATGCAATTCATCATATTCGTTCAAATGTAATGTCTGATTCTGTTTCCTGGTCACGAATGCCATGTTTTTTTATGATCCTAAATATTGAGATTTTCTTTTATTGCCGAATCGCACCAATGGAAGAAAAAGACCATTCGATCAATTGTTCCGTTACATTTTCGATATTGAGAATTTTTTTTGCGCCATTTAATTTGATCAGCTCTTGTGGCATACCAAAAACAACAGCCGAATCGGCCGATTCGGCAATGGTTAATCCACCTTGACGATAGATCTCAGCCATGCCATGTGCACCGTCATATCCCATCCCAGTTAGAAGAACACCAATTAAGTCCGTTGGAGAAAAAAAGTTCAATGCAGAAAGAACCATTTTTTGTACGCTCGGATGCCATAAATAATCCGAATCTTCGGGAACGCATAAAGCAACTCGGCGGCCTCCACGGCGCGAAACAATCAAATCGGCGTCTCCACGGCCAATGAATATATATCCGGGTGTAAGAGCGACCGAACTGGTCACTTCTTGTACGTTTAGAGAACAGATTCCCGCCAATCTCTGAGAAAACACTTGTGTAAATTTACCGGGCATATGTTGGGCGACCATAATAGGATAAGGAAAATCTACCGGAAGACCAGATAAAACCGTTTCTAACGCTCTTGGTCCCCCGGTGGATGAGCCGATCAATACTAATTTCATGCGTTGATCTGAACTCCACTTCAAAAAAGAAGAATCCTCCCTGCGTTTTTGAGTATACTGATGTTTTGATGGAGTTGCTTGATTCTTTCTTCTGAGTGAACGGCTCCTAGTACGAGCCACTGCTCTCACTTTGGCGATTAATTCTTCTGAAATTTGTTTGATGTTTCGGGATACGGTCCCATCCGGTTTGGGGATAAAATCCACGGCTCCCAATTCCAAAGCTTCGAAAGTGGCTAATGCTCCTTCCGATGTAAGGGATGAAACCATCAGCACGGAACATGGGCATTCCGTCATGATATGGCTTAAGCATGTTAATCCATCCATTTCCGGCATATTGATATCAAGCGTCACAACGTCCGGTTGGAGAGAAGGAATTTGAGTTAAGGCTTCCTTTCCATTCCGTGCTGTAACGACATGCATTCCACCTTTTTCCAGAATTTTCCGGATATACTTTCGCATCAGCGCCGAATCATCAACAACAAGAACCGTAATACTCATTTTGTCATTATTCCTTATTTATATTTGAAAGGCATGCGTTTTTCATGTGGAAGTTTTTTTAACTTTTTTCTCTCCATCCAAAATCCCGGTTGGCGCATCTTGGATGTTTCCTTCAAGCAAAGTGGATTTAAGTTTTTTTTCATCAGCCGGTTGTTAAGACTCGGTGATATCCTTTCCCGAATCGAACCGCTCCATAGAATCCGAACCTTCTACGATGGTTTGCATCTCAGCCGCATTCAGCAGTTCACCGGCTTCAAGGATAAGGATCATACGGTTTCCATTATTTAAATTTGCGACTTTGCCCATCATAAGAGATTGTTCGCTCGAAAGTTTTGGAGAATCTTCAATACTGGAAGCTGATATTCTCAGAACTTCTGACAGGGCATCGACAATAAATCCCGTGCGAACACCATTCAAATTTAATACAATAATCCGTTGACGTTCATTCCGGTCAATTTTGTTCAAATCAAAACGCTTTCGCATATCCAATACGGGCAAAACAGTCCCGCGAAGATTGACCATCCCTTCAATAAATTGAGCGGTTTTCGGCACTTTGTTCATTTGGTTGGGAACCCGAATGATTTCCTGGACGGTTTCGATTGGCACTCCATATTCTTCGTCAGCCAAATGGAAGACTACCAGCTGCATATCCTCATCATCGCTTTCCTGCATACCGGCTCCTTCAGCATCAATATAAGCATCCTCTGCCATGGTCTTGCGCGCTTCAAGCGCTCGTTGAATGTCTTTCCGGTGAAAGAGCGCATTTGCAGAAAGCAATGACACCAAACGCTTTCCTTCTTCCAATCTGCATACTCCGGTTATTTCATTGCAATCATTCTTTCGCGCTAATAGCGGTGGTAAGTTATCTTGTGTGCTCGATGGAACTCGAAGAACTTCACGAACTTGATCCACAACGACACCGACAAAGTCGTGATTCCCATCTTGCGTTTGGAGCCGAATCACGACAATTCGATTGTGCTCTTCTAACGGCAAATCGGGTAATAAAAACATTTTTCGAAGACTGACCAACGGGAGCAACCTGTTTCGCAGATTGATCATACCCAGAATATGCGGTTCTGATCGAGGGATTTTGCAAATATCGTCAGGAATCCGAACGATTTCTTCTACTTGAGTAATTTCAAATGCGTATTCTTCGCCTTCCACAATGAAATTCACCAATTGAATTGTATCATCTTCGGTTTCTTCCTGATCATTTGATGATTGCCCGACAAGTGTATCTGTGATCGAGGATGATTCCTTTTCGAATAGATTCGTTTTTTTGCTTTGTATATTCACCTCAACGATTTTTTTGATTTCTAGTAATTGGATCAAATTAAATCCATCCGTATTTTTTATCACTCCGTTGAGGAACTCAGAATTGACTGTGGTCTGTACGGAATCTGCGGATTCAATTTTATCGCTCTCAACATTCATGACGCGAGCGACACTATCGACCAACAATCCAACATTGGTACCTTTGTTCGTAACAATTACGCGGGTTGCATCCGTTTCTTCCTTCTCTTCCATTTGAAGGATTCGCCTTAAATCCAATACGGGAAGAACTGTACCTCTTAGATTGGCCAGTCCTAACAAAGTTCTATGAGTTAACGGAACTTTCACGGTCGAGGGAGAACGAATAATTTCATTCACAGATTCCATGGGAAAAGCGAATGCCTCATCATTGATGAAGAAAGTTACATATTGCTGAACGGTGTCGCCACCTTCATTTTCATCAATCACAGCAGTGCCACCCTGATGATGCGGATCAAACGAGTTTTCGGTAGGATTTGTTATCGTGGCCATCGAAAAAGCCTCCTATTTGTTTCATACTCTTCATTCATTACCATAAGCAGTGCATCAGACCATCCGAATGTGGTTCAGGAACCACTTTGAAGATCGTCAGCCACGGAAGCAATTTCCTCGATAGCAGCAGCAAGGTCTTCGGCTCCCTGAGATTGCTGTTTGGCGGCAGTCACCGATTCACCGGCGGCTTTACTGGCTTGTTCCGCTCCGGCCGCGATTTGTTCCATCCCCTTCTTGATCTCGTTGACAGTCGTAGCGATTTCGCTTGAAACGACCTTAATATTTTGATTGCCTTCAATTACATCTCGCATATCTTCTTCGATCACTTCGAGATTGCTCGTGGATGATTTTGCTTTCTGGGCTTCACGAGTGGTCGATTCTGCGATTTCTTTCAAATCCACAAGTACAGCGGCGATTTGGTCTTGAATCCCTTTCACCAAGTCTTTAATTTGTTCTGCATTGTTTGCTGCGTCATTGGCCAGGTTCTGAATATCCGTGGATACAACCGCGAATCCCTTCCCATATTCACCTGCACGCGCCGCTTCCACAGCGCCATTTACAGCCAGCATACTGGTTTGGATGGATACGTTACCTATCGCGTCGACGATTTTATCGATTTGGCGGCTGATTGTTTCCAGTTCCAATATTTCATCGAGATTCTTTTTTCCGGCTTCCGTGGCTTCATTAATCCCACGAATCATTTCATCAACATTCACTTTGTTTTTAGCAACCAGTTCGGACATGGCATTACCGTTTTCAACCGCTTTGGTTGCTCGCTCTTCACTTCCCTTGACGCGCCGTTCGATCTGTGCCATTCCGGCAACGGCTTCCTCCACCGCAGATGCTTGCTGCTGCGCCCCTTTGCTGATTTGATTAATCGCGGTCATGATTTCACCAGAAGCACGATTGACTTCTTCCATTGATGCAGATAATTCTTCCGCCGAGGCCGCAACTTCCTCTGCGCTTTTGGATATGTCGGAGCTATTTTTCAATTCATCCGCAAGTTCTTCCAACTCTTTTGACGCTTTTTCACCCCCAGAATACGCCTGAACTTGTTGTTCCAACGATTTCAAAGATTCTTCACAGGCAGCGGATTGTTCTTCGGAAGTGGCAGCGATATCTTCGGAGACCTTTAATGCCTGATTCGCTGCAGTGCTCATTTCATCGGCTCCTGATAAAATGTATTCTGCCCCTTCATAAATATTACTCATTTCATTTCTGACTTGTTTAAGTTGTTCGGTGACCAGCTGCCCTTTTTCTACCTCGGTACGTGCTGCTTGAGCGGAGTTTTGAACGTTTCCGGCGATATTGCGCGCGAAATTTTGGATTTTAGAGATTAATTCTTCAATATTCCCTGCGTTTTTTTCCGCTGTTTCCGCCAGGGTGCGAACGACGTCCGCCACCACGGCAAATCCTTTACCATGCTTACCCGCGCGAGCCGCTTCGATGGCCGCATTCAATGCCAATAGGTTTGTTTGATCGGCAATCCGGATCACGGCTTTGACCGATTCATTGATATTGGCCGCCTGTCTTTCCATTTCCGCCATACGGTCAACGGAAACACTTTGCCTTTCGGAAGCGTTGCCAACATTCTCGACAAGCGCATTGATCTCATCACCCACTTTATCCAGTAGAAGCTGAAGTGCTTTCGTTTTTTCACGAGATCTTTCGGAATTTTCGACTTGTTTCTTGATGCGGGTGAGGATTTCATTCACCGCGCCCAGACTTTCATGAGAAGCGCCGGCGGATTGTTTCGACGCGCTGGCAATCTGTTCCATCGCGGATTTCAATTCTTCCACACTCGCGAATGCTTGGGTGATGCCGCTGGCCAACTGCGTTGAACTGGCGGATATCCGTTCCGCCGCTTGTTGCTGTTTCGCCAAAGTGCGGGTCTTTCGCCGTTTTTCATCGGCGTCGAGTACTCCACGTTTTATGGCATTTCCAAACTGATTTTTGGAACCGTTACCATCAATCTTGCTTTCATCCTGTGTTTCATATTCGGTGGTTGGTATTTGCCGTAGAGCCATTTCTTGTCTCCTTTGTTTCTGGGGATAGACGTTACTGTAATTGAATTATTTTTCAAAAATCCACTGATTGTACTTTAGTATCTGCATTGTCGTTGCCAAGAAAAAACTCGACTCTTGTCAATTCCATCGAAATTATTATGAATTTTTGCATTGCTTCATCGTCCACTACTTGCATCACTAGTGCGCAACAAGTGTTCCATTTTATTTATTGTGTAATAACACATTGATTAGATTCGATTTGCCCATCAATACATAGAATCATGCTGACAAGAAAAGGGTGGAATAAATTTAACGTGCCTTCATTGCGATTGGTTGATTTTCATGTTCATTTCACGTTCGGACATTCATGCGATTTTCGTTCGAACATCGTTCGCAACTGTAGGAAAATAGCCTGCTTAACCTGAAGTCATTATGAGTATGTGTTTTAATGATAATGCGGATAAAAATGGGGAGTGTTAAAATAATTCCAGGTGTTAATTTATTTACGGGATTTCTCTGCAGTGAAAAAAGATAGGGATAATATATTTATATTTTAAATTTAAGTAATATAGACTTGCTAACAGCCGTATAGGTAAAGAAAGCAAGCAAACAGCGATTCATCGTATAATGTAACACTCATATTGAATCATGTTTATCATATTTACTGATGGATTGACGGGTGATTCCAATCATTTTTGCTGCCAGGGTGTAATTGCCATCACAACGTTTCAACGCTGCCTGAATCAATATGAGTTTGACTTCATCCATGTGTGGAAGAGGTTGCAAAGAGTTGAATATAGAATCCTTGTTTGAATGAATGAATTGATCCGGTTGACTTTCTGAGGCAGAAACACAAATCTTGGCTTGAAATGAATTCATGGATAGTTTATGGGATTTGTGCTGGCTGACCGCGTCAAAAACCATCGCTTCCAATTCACGAACATTTCCGGGAAAATGATAAGAAAGTAGAAGTGTGTATAGTTCCGGAGGCGGAGTCGGATTGGATATCTCCAATGATGTAGCGGCTTTGTCAAGAAAATAATCTAATAATAAAGGGATATCTTCACGCCTTTCCCGCAATGGGGGTATATGAACATGATGAGTGCATAGCCTATAATACAGATCATTCCGGAATGCATTGGTTGTACAGAGTTGTTTTAAATTTTTATGAGTGGATAAAACCAATTTTGTATCGGTTTTTCGGGGTATATCCGATCCCAAGGGAAAGTATTCCCTTTCTTGAATCAAGCGAAGGATTTTCACTTGAGATACAGGGGATAAATCACCAATTTCATCCAGAAACAACGTGCCGCCCGCTGCACGCTCAATCAGACCTTTCCGCGTTGAATCGGCGCTGGTATAAGATCCTTTTTCATGACCAAATAAGGTATCCGTAAATAAGAAATCATCCAAACCGGCGATATTGACGGCAACAAATTCGCCGCTTTTTCCTGAAACTCTATGGATTGCACGAGCAATCAGCTCTTTCCCCACTCCTGACTCACCGGTAATCAGGATCGGCTGATTCGTTTTCGCTACGGCTTCCACATATTGGAATATCGCGAACAAAGTTTCATTATTCGTCACAATATCATTGAATGCCTCAATATGCTCCAATGTTTTGGAAAGTAGACAATTTCGAAGTCGAACGTTCTCTTCTTCCACCGATAAATAATGAGTCGTTAGGCGGATAACAGAAAGCAACCGTTCCTTATTGATGGGTTTGGTAATAAAATCGAGAGCGCCTTGCTTGATGCATCGCACGACGGCTTCAATGTCACGATGGGCCGTGAGGATAATAACGGGAGTGGCCGGATATTCTATGCTCAATCGTTCCAGAATCTCCTCCCCTGACAGTTCCGGCATCTTTAAATCGAGCAAAATCAGGGATATCTTCTCATGGGAACAAATGGTGAATACTTCTCGGCTTTTTGAACATGTAATAACGTTATTAAAACCACCGGTTTCCAAGGTTCGTTTGATACTATACAACACCAGAGGTTCATCATCGACAACCACGATGGGATAAAATGGGTTTAAATTATTATCCATGTATTTTATTCAAAAAATATAACTGTAATTTCAAAATTGCTGCCCAGGTCAAATACATTCATTTAAATCTTTTTTGCACATTTCCTCCTTGATTAATTATACTTGTTTTTCGGATTATGTCAATGCCATCAATTCCTATTACGAATCCAACACTTCCTGAATCTTGTCCAATAGCGCTTTCGGTGTAAACGGTTTCTGGATAAAGTGCACACCTTCTTCCAAAACACCATAATGGTCAATTGTATTTTGTGGGTATCCTGACATGAATAAAATCTTGATGGCCGGATACCGCGATTGTAACTGGTTGGATAAATCAAATCCATTCATGTTTGGCATCACTACATCAGTAATGAGGAGATGAATCTCTCCATCATGTTTTTCAGCCAACTCGACAGCCTGATCCGGCGATTCTGCAAATAGTATCTGATAACTAGTTTCTTGTAAAAATTTTGAACATATTTTCACAAGGGAAGGCTCATCATCAAGCAGTAATATCGTTTCATGCCCCTGACTACCTTGTATATTTATACATTCTTCCGTCAGGCCTTGACCGGTTTTACCGCAATACCGGGGTAGATAAATTTCAAAAGTAGAGCCTTCACCTGGTTCACTAGACACGTTGATGAATCCGTTGTTCTGTTTGACGATTCCATATACAGTAGATAATCCAATCCCTGTTCCTTCACCATTGGTTTTTGTTGTGAAGAACGGATCGAAGATTTGAGAAATAATATCTTTTTCCATTCCGCAGCCATTGTCACTCACAACGAGCCGAACGTAATCACCGGGAAAGGAGTCTGGATACTGAGGACTAACTGATTCATCCAAATGGTAGTTTTCTGTCTTGATCGTGATTTTTCCCCTACAGGTTATTGCATCACGGGCATTCACACATAAATTGGCTAACAACTGGTCAATCTGGCTGAGATCCATTTTGACAGGCCAAAGATCATTTCCAGGTATCCAGTCCAGCTCGACGTCTTCATTGATAAGCTGGCGCAACATCTTGAGTAATTCTTGAACGGTATTGTTCAAATCAATAACCTTGGGTGAAACGACTTGTTTCTGGGCGAAGGCAAGTAATTGTCTAGTCAAGTTGCCTAATCGTTCTGCCGCTTTTTTGATTTCCTGTAAGTCTTGATAAATCGTTTGTGAAGAATCCACATTGTTCATCACGATCTCTGTCAGCCCAAGAATAACTGATATCATATTACTGAAATCATGAGCAATCCCGCCCGCTAACCGTCCTATGGATTCCAATTTTTGCGATTGCCGATATTGCTCTTCCAATTTGGTGTGTACTTCCTCTGTCCTCTTATGGTCCGTGATATCCTGAGAAATCCCAAATATCTTGACTGCTTTCCCCTCTTTACGTTCAATTCTTCCTATTGTTCGTACATATATGGTAGTACCGTCCTTCCGAATCAATCTGTATTCAAGAGGGGGAAGTTCATTCTCTTCAGATGAGATACTATCATAAAGCCAACGGGTAATTTTTTCCAAATCATCAGGATGATGAATGTCTGATTTTATTTTCTCATAATTAATTTTTCCCGATTTAACGTATTGTAACAGATCGTATCCGGTATCTGGCCAGGTGACTTTCCCAAGTTCGATTTCCCATGTAAAATCTGTAATTTTAGCAATACGCTGTACTCTTTCCAATCTTTTTTTCCTCTCAAATAATTTGTATCCGTTCACACATAACAATAGCAGATAAGATTCGGCAAAATAAGTGTCAATAGCCGGGTACCTTTGACCCCCCTGGAGTCGGTTAGGTGTGACCCGT
>CAYPPG010000104.1:0-17979 GCA_964412555.1 uncultured bacterium | reverse complement strand
AAATGATTGTGGTGCGGACCTCTGGTCTGCACGTGTTTTATGCAGACCAGAGGTCCGCACCACAAAATTCATATGTTGACATTTTGGATAGTGAGAGTAATAGTGATTTTGAAATTATGGGTACAATCAAGAAAGGAGAACCGGAAACATGAAACGTGTTGCAGTAGTCCTTTCAGGATGTGGAGTCTTTGACGGATCCGAAATACACGAAGCGGTGTTGACACTGCTGTATCTTGACAAAGCAGGAGCGGAAATCCGCTGTTTTGCGCCGGACCGGCCACAAATGCATGTGATCGATCATCGAGCACAACAACCGGTCGAGGGAGAAACACGAAATGTTTTGACCGAATCGGCACGTATTGCTCGTGGAGAGATTGCGCCATTGACTGAATTGAATATGGATCAATTCGATGCAATTGTTTTTCCAGGTGGATTCGGAGCGGCAAAGAACCTATGCACGCTGGCAACAGAAGGTCCAAATTGCCAGATCGGACCGGATGTAGAACGTATAATTCAGGATGCTCATGCAAAGGGAAAAGTCATCGGAGCGCTCTGTATCGCTCCGGCTTTGATTGCTCGTGCATTTAAAGGAGATTCGACTGTTACGCCAACGTTGACCATTGGTTCCGATGCAGCGACAGCAGGCGCCTTACGGGAAATGGGGGCAACCAATCAACCGGCAGCTGTCAACGAAATCGCGGTGGATGCCAAAAACAAAATCGTGTCGACCCCCGCTTATATGTTGGGACCGACAATTTCCAAAGTCGCGGAAGGAATCGAAAAGTTAGTACAAAAAGTTCTGGAAATGGCCTGAGAGTATATTGTTGATTATTTTCTATCGAAGTTGGGCGAGGCAAAGCCTCGCCCAACTTCACAGTGTAGGTAAAGATACTTTCCCGCATGCATCAATGGGGCAAGTGATACGCTTGTTTTACCATAACACAGATAATCAGGGCAAGCCGTCAACGACCGCCTCGGAATCCATGCTCATGGTAAAGACACAACATTATCAGGCAATCACAAAAAATTGCCCCAACACTACGTAGGAAGTAGATATGGTAGGAGCGGTTCGCGAACCGTCCCTACACTATGTAGAAGGTAGATCAATGCGTCTACCCCCTTGCCTCGTCAGGTCTGCCCTGGCAGTGAAACATTATCCGGCAAGGGTAGACTTTGCTTACCCTTGCTATCCGTTTTTCAGAAACGAGTGTACCGCCGGAATTCTACTGGCAATAGTATAAGTATCGGAGAATCTCGGAGAGAAATCCGTTTATGAATTTTATTTTCGGTTTTGTGATCGTTTTGCTGATCGGCTTCATCAGTTCGCGGCTTACCTTGTTCCGAAGTGAATTTTCACTCGGATTCCGCTATATTATGTTTGCGGGTACCGAGTATTTGTTTATCGGATTGATTTTAGGACCGCACGGAACCGATGTTCTTACACAAGAAGCCCTCAATCAATTGACACCGATTCTCAGTCTCGGGCTTGGGTGGATCGGTTTATTGATCGGTTTGCAGTTCGATCGTCAGATTATACAGAGAATTTCTCCACATATATGGAAAATTGGGATTACAATTTCACTCATCACCTTTTTGTTCGTAGGTATTTCCCTCTATCTTATCCGATATTTCTTTTTGTTTTCCATCCCCGGCCCTTTGAATGAGGATAATGCACTTTTTGTGTATCCACAGTTGGCAAAAGTCAGTTTCTGCTTTATTTTGGGATGGGCTGCTACTTCTTCAACGTATTCTTCTCTGGCTTTGCTCAAACGTTCCGCAGACGCCAGAGGAGAAGCAACCAAAATGCTTCAGTTGTTGACCGATATTCGCACTCCTTTCGCGTTACTCGGAATGGGATTTTGGTATTGCCTGTTTCATGTTTCGAATGTCGCGAATATACGTCGAGTTCCCACTTCCAAAGCCATAACGAGCGAGTTACCACAATCAACAACAAAAACGGAGTTGCTCTGGTCTGAAATGGAGATTCCCGAACAATCGTTCATTCCCCCGATTATGAATGGTTTTATGTGGCTCACTCTGACCATTCTCTTAGGAATTCTTTTAGGATGGATTCTTCATTATTTGACAAGCAAACGGATGCAAAACAATGAGATGCTTCTGGTTTTTTCCGGGGCGGTTATTTTTTCCGCTGGTTTGGCTACTTATTTGCATTTGTCACCTTTGTTCGTCAATTTTGTGATGGGATTGACCTTGACCAATCTACCCAACTTTTCCCGGGGACGTGTCTCCAATCTCATGACGGAACAAGAAAAGCCCTTTTTTGTTGTGTTTATGATTCTCGTCGGCGCCATGTGGCCGGTTATCATACCTGTCGTGATCATGATATCGTTACTGTATTGTCTATTCCGTATCATGGGATTGTATGTTGGAATGAAACTAGCCAATTCACTTTTTTTGAAAAGTGAGAAAAAAAACATGCAGCGGCTCGGACTTGCCATGATTCCGCAAGGCGGCGTGGCTATCGCTTTGGTAGTCGATTATATCTTGATTTATCCAAGCCCTCACGCGGATATGGTTTTGGGAGTGGTCATTCTATCCGTGGTGTTGAATCAACTATTCGGTCCTGCCTTATTAACGACAGTATTGCGCCAATCGGGAGAAATTGACGGAACACAAGTCGTTTCGGCTCAAAAAAACACTTGATCGAAAGGAAATTGCATGTTTACCCGGCTGTCGGCTTTCGTAATGATGTTCATCCTTGTATGGATCGTTCACCAATATCCATGGCGTATCGATTCTACACATGCAGGAGCGATGGCGATTGCGCTGGGATTGGTTATTCTTGGGGGATATCTTTTCGGCGAAATTCTTGTTCCTTTGAAACTGCCCCGCATTTCCGGATATTTGTTCATGGGCATGATTTTAGGCCCCTATTGTACAGGCCTTTTATCTCATGAAACCGTGCGTGACTTTCGATTGATCGATCAAATTGCATTAGCGCTTATCGCACTTTCCGCCGGGGGGGAATTGCACATTACTTCCATCCAAAAACGTTTGCGCGGAATCGTAACGATTACCCTTTCCCAGTCTATAGGGATTTTCCTATTGGCAACGTGCGCATTTCTGTTAATCTCACGCTTCATTCCCTTCTTAAATGACCTTTCCGTGGATAGCCGTCTGGCCGCGTCGATGGTGTTCGGAGTGATTTCGGTTGCCCAGTCTCCCGCGACGACCATCGCGGTCATCACAGAAACACGATCTGCCGGTGTTTCAACGGAAACCATGCTGGGGGTAGCCGTCATTAAAGACGTGCTGGTTATCGTCATGTTTACCATCTTGATTTCTGTCGTGAAATCGATCGAGCTGGGAAGCGGATTTGAATGGGCATTTCTCCTGAATTTGGGCGGAGAAATCGTTATTTCCTTCGCAGCGGGGATTCTGGCTGGTTGGATCATTTCCTTTTATTTGAAGTACATTCAAGTCAATCCCGTTTTATTTGTACTGGCATTTTGCTTTTTCGTATCCGAAGGATCAAAAACGTTCCACCTAGATACGTTGATTGTTTGCATCGTTGCCGGATTTTGGGTCACCAACGCTTCGAAACGCGGAAAAGAATTGATCGAGATGATCGAAGAAAGCTCGCTGATTATCTACGTGATCTTTTTCTGTCTCACAGGAGCTTCTCTCAATCTGGACGCGCTTTCGAATGCTTTAGTATTGACCTTATCTCTTGTGGTATTGAGAATGTTCTTTTTATATGGAACCACTTTGTTCGGCTCATGGATTTCGGGAGAATCATTTCCATCTCCTCATACGTTTTGGATGGCTTTCTTGCCGCAGGCCGGAGTCAGTTTGGGGCTGGTTACGATCATCCAACGGGAGGGAATCAGTTGGGGAGAAGATATGAGGACAATCATTGTCGCGGTGATTGCCTTGAATCAAATCATTGGTCCCATTACGATGAAAATCGCGTTACAACAATCCGGTGAAATCGGTGCCCATAAGAAGCAAAAATCGGAGAACAAGAAAACACAAAATGCAGAATCCCCGGCATAAACGCATCTCATAGATCGCTGTTTTCTTGCAATGATGCATATGCATTTTCTACGACTCGCAACGGTAATTTTTGGCTTTTTGCGAATTCACTAAGGTCTAAAGGAAGTTTACGCTTGTTTTTCCGCTGTATTTCATCTTGAAGTGCAAAGGCCAACCAACCATACTTCTTCGGTTTTTCTCTTTCCGGCGTTTCTTCACCGGTCTCCTCAAAATCAAACAACTCTGGCATAGACTCACCTAATTCCATCGTTTTTTCAACATTATCTTCACTACGGAACGACCAACTCGGGGTATGTACTGGAAGAAACGGCTCCCAACTGGTAAAGGGAACATCTTTAAAGACATGAAGGGCGGATTGTTCTACAAGACTGTTCTCCTGAATGAATCCCGGCCGTTCGATCGAAATCAGCCAGGACGATTCCAATCCCTGCCGAAACATAGGTGCCATGGTCAAGGATTCATCGCGGTATGCCCAGTTCCAGCCGAACTGCTGTTCTATCATAGCGTAAAGAGCAGACACATCCGGTGAATCGCGTATAATTCGCTCCTCCAAATTATTCATCACCGTTTCAAGAAGATTTTCTTTGCTCTGGTTCACCTTTTTTAAACGATTGACTTGTTCCATTTGAAGTAGAATGTGAGCACCAGCAATTCCGACTGTCGGATTTTCCCATTTTCCCCATAAAAGTTCATTCAACATATTGGAAGGAATATAGCCAACTCCATTTTGCAATGCAGTAAGTGCCCGCTCATAAGCGTGAAACAGAGGATCCGTGGGATCAAAGCCCCAACCGTGCCGATTCATATAAATGCGCATGCTTGGAAACTGTGGTTGGTAATGATGCATTAAAAACAACTGTGTTTGGATTTCCGGAAAACAATGAAGTGGTATTTCCCGTTCCGGTTTTCCACCATATTTGAGAAGGAAAAATCCCGGTGAAATTGCACACGAAAAGGCGAACCAACCGAAATGGTCATCTTTTTGAATTTCATTATTATCGAAAGTGCAAATCACTTGCCGCGTATTGGCATCGAGTAATCGAAAATTTTGTCCGATCCCTTCATTGGCCGGCGATCCTTCCTGTATTCCTCGAATGAACAAAAACAATGAAGAATTTGCATTTCCGTTCACTTTCCTCTGCTTGTTCATCCGTAATGGAAATTGTTTTTGAACCAAAAAACGGTTCCGGATTGGAAAGCAATCCATTGATAATTTGTGCATTTTGATGGCGTCCTTCTTGCTGTGCCAGACGAATCGTATTCAGTTCCAGATACGTCTTCAAACTGGCAGCGGTTATGGGGCCTTCTTCCGAAGCAGCACCTCCGCGTAATCCGTCTAACAGCGCCCGGGTGAAAAATCCTTGGCTGGACAAGGTATCTTCGTCGAGTGGTCTGTCTTCCGCAACACTCGATTCATAGGCAGAATTTAGATATTCCGTAGCGTAAGCGATATACGTTCGTGTTCCGGCTGGATCATCCGAGACATTGACCCCGTTGATCGATGGTCCAATCCCATGTGCTTCCACTAATCGAATACGACAACAATCCAGAAAGAAAATCACTTCAGAAAAGAAGCCCCACTTTACGAGTAATTCCAAATATTCTCGTGACCGTAAGGCGTAATTTCGATAGTTGTATTTCGACCATTTCGCCAAACAGAGGGCTGCGCTGTCATGAGACACCCCCATCCCGTGTCCGCTGAAGTAAAAATAGAATCGCCTGTTAGGCTCATTTCGTACTCGTTCTTTAATTTGGATCAGTGCATCTTCGATGTCATCATAAACGGGATGCAAGGGATTCAAAGTGGATAGAACAAGAGATGCATTCCGGCTCGGAAGCCCACCGCCTTGAGGATCGATAAGCCATTGGTGAAATTTTTGTGCATTGAGCACAGCTCCATTCAGATTCTGAAAATTGGGGTAGTCATTGATCCCAACCACTAGAGCGTAATCTTTGTCTTGAGCAGCCATGATTCATACCTCGTTTATGGTTGTTTCGTAATCGCTTTGAGGCTTTCCAATGTTTCGGGATCGTTGTCGAAATCAGGATGAGATTTCGAAGCACTTTGAAGTCCCTGCTGTGAATTGGGGCCGGTTACAGAGAGAACCAAGTGGTGATCGTTCCGCAGGAATGTTGAAATATCATTGATCCATCGTCCGGCGAAGGGAGCATTGGATTGCGTGTGGTGATCCAGCCCGGCGATCGGTTTATCGGCTTCATCCTCCAAAACCCCGGAGATGAAATAAAGAAGGGATCGCGTGTACACATAGGGAACAAGCCGATCTTCCATTTCGTAGCGGTCCATCATTGTGAACATCCGAAAATGCTGGTAACGTTCCGGTTTTGCGATAATCTCGTCATGCAGCAAGTCGATAGTGCAGGCGGGAGCCAGAAAAATGATATTTCGAATGGGAAGAGATAGATTGTTATCCGCAATGGTTTTCAGACAATTTCCAATAACAATAGCACCAGCGGAATGGCCAACCAGATCGACCAACACTTCATGTTTTTGCCGATACTCTGAAAGTTTTTCGAGAAAATACCGGCCGCCGTGCAGGGCTTCTCCGGATAAATCGTGATTGGATGCCCACATTTTTTGTGCCGTCGCTTTCATTCCATCCCATACCCATCGGCCGAAATCCGCCATGCGCTCGGCACTGAGCATTCCCCCGTTTTCATTGACCAATCCACCGTGAAAATAGAGCGTTAATTTCGAAACGTTTTGCGACGTCATATGGTTGAATATTGCATCGACATCTTGCGGAGTGGTGTGATAATTCCCACTTCGCTGAAATGTACCGTGAGGACCAAGGTTTACATAGTTGAGGGGCGACAAAGGCATGATCGTTTTCTCCTTCCAGTGTGTTGTAAGGTGATTTTCCTCTCATATCAAATTAAATGCAAATAAATTTATCTATTTATTCAGCTGAAAATAAATTATCTACATCATTAGAATTTAGTTAGGGATAGAAATATCCTTGCAAGCACGTTATCGTTCATGAAACCGATGTCATCCCAATCGCTGTTCGGTTTAAATTCCTATGGTAAAATAGTACGGATCAAAAGTCATTTTGTGGAAAATGCCTTTTCTTACCGATCGAAAAAAACTTATAAATGGTTTCGTATAAGCAATTTCAATTCATGCGAACTCGACATATTATCAGATTATGAATTCTGTCGTAATTATTCGTCTCCGCAGCAATAACAATGTCGTCACCCCTCCTATCGGGATTGGTTACTTGTTAAAAGTGCTCGACCAGGAAGAAGGAATTCAGCCGGTATTTCTCGACTGTCATCGGGACAAAATCGATGAGCATGAGTTACTCGAAACAATTCGGCAATTAAACCCTTTGATCGTCGGCTTTCAAGTTTTCTCAGTCGATTATGGAACGTTCAAGCAAATCGTACCGCGGATTCGCGAACAATGCCCGAAATGTCTGATTCTTGCTGGCGGCCCTCATGTATCCGGAATCCCAGAGTATACGCTTCTCGATAATCCGGATTTGGATTATGCGATCAAGGGAGAAGGAGAGGAGGCAATCCGGCTGTTTGTTCGAAGTGCCTTGAATCACACACTGGAAGAGCAGGTTCCTTATATACCGAATTTGGTGTATCGGAGGGGAAATCGAATTGTTACCAATGAAACACAATTGATCGATGTACACCAATATGGAATGCCGGCATGGGACTTACTGGAGCCGGAAAAATACCCACCGATCCAACATGGCACATTTCACAAGAGCGAGCGGGTAGTTCCCATTTTAACCTCGCGAGGCTGCCCTTATCCATGCACGTATTGTGCGGGGCATTGTGTGACCGGCAAACCGGTCCGCCGGAGGGATATTCAAGACATCATCGATGAGATCGAATATTTACAGCAACGGTATGGTTTTGAAGAATTCATCGTGGAAGATGAAAATTTTACTTTTTATAGGGAACACGTGCTGGATTTTGCCAAAGAAATCGAACGGAGAAATATTCATTGCTATTTCTCGTTTCCGAATGGTGTACGAATTGATCGACTGGATGAAGACATCGTTCAGGCATTGAAGCGAATGGGCACTTATCTCGTCGGAATGGGGATCGAATCCGCCTCTCCGAAAACCTTGAAAGCCATCAAAAAAAACTGGGATTTGCAGAATGTGAACGAGAAAATCAAATTATTAAAAAAGTACAAAATGACGGTTTTCGGTTTTTTTATACTCGGGTTCCCATGCGAAACGAAAGAGGATCTCGAGAAGACAATTGATTTTGCTATCCGTTCGGAATTGGATCGGGCATATTTTGGCAATTTCATCCCTTTACCGGGAAGTGAAGATTTCCATCGGCTTTTGAAAAGTGGTGAACTCGATATGGAGACCATCGATTGGAATACGTATACAACTTATTTTGGTAAAATTCCTTATCATCCTCCAGCGATCTCTGCGGATGAATTACTGCAAGCGGTCCGGCGTGCGACACTACGCTTTTACCTGCGTCCTCGTGTGTTGGCAAAGATCATGCGGATCATGGTCCGTCCGGTGATGCTAAAGAGCCTTTTCACCCGTGTGTTTCGATTGTTTCTGGCACGCTGAATCGCCTCTCATGCAGTGTCACTTTTTGACTCCGATAACAAGGCGTGAATGATGGGCAACATTGAGATCCGCTTCACTCTGCAATCCTGCACGTTCGATCCATTCGTGTACTTCTTCAAGTGTATAGCAATTCCCTTTCTCCGTGTTTACAAGCATATTGACGGCAAAGAGCGCTCCCCATGTGGGACTTGTCCGATCGGGATCCAATAAGAAATCCTTGATACATACTCTTCCGTCGGGTGCAAGTGAATCCACACATTTTTTCACCAATTTCGCATTTTCTTCCCCTGAGTATATATGGACAACATTGGAGAGAAGAATAAAATCGTATCCCTCGCCAAAAGAATCTTCGAAAATGTCGCCCCCTTTGACAGAAACACGATCCTCCAAACCTGCTTGTTTCGCATTTTCTCCAGCAATAGCAACTGTTTTTTCGTTATCAAAAACGACCGCCCGAAGTTCCGGAAATCGGCGGACGAATTCAATCGCATAAAGACCTGGCCCACCCCCGACATCCAACATGGATTTGGCGCCATGTAAATCCAAGGTTTCCGCCAACTGGCGTGCGCTGATACGACCCACATCGGCCATAGCGCTCGCGAACATTTTTTCATCTCCGATCAAATTGGGATCCAACACCTCATCCGGAACCGGCTGCCCGCTTTTGACGACATCGAAAAGTTTTCCCCATCGTTCATACAATTTCGCAGAATGCCATAAGATTCCCATTTTCGGATTCGGTGAATCAGGAAGGAGTGATTCTTTCACGAGCGAAGAATTTCGATAAAGGTCCTTTTCTTTTTCCAGCAAAGAAAGAGCCGCCAATGCGTCACAAAGGATTCGGGTGGCACGCAGGTCGGTTTCCAGTTTTCCCGCTATTTGATCAACATTCAGTGATTGATTTCCGAGAGCAGCAAAGAAACCCAAGCGATTGGCGGTCAACAAAACTTGGCAATCTTTATAGCCACCCGCGATTTCCTCGATTCGATCGGGATTGTGATTTGCTATTTCAATCATATCGTTTTCCTTGTTTTTTATGGAATGTTTATGTTCGTTTCATTGCCTGTATTCGTTCCTCGATTTCTTCACACAGTTGATGGTAAAAGCGGGATGGTTTGCGTTGGTATTTGGCATGAAACGATGGATACTCCCGCCAGTCGTCCATCGCATCGGCGATGGCAGACATATTGGGAATGTAGGTCAAAAACGGTTTGGGCATGCCGGCGTATTCACCGGTTCGTTTTTCTTCATGTTCGATAATTTTCAGATGGGTGGCGACTTGCCGGCGCACCATCGCCCATAAGGTTCCCAAACATTGGATGCGCTTATAGCCGCGCAGACGAAGCCGTTCGAGAAGATAAAGCGATCCACGTACAGAGAGACGATCCGGGATCGAAGGAATAATGAAGTAATCCGCACAACCGAGAAAAAAAAGAATTTGGATGACAAAGGTGGGCGGACAATCGATAAGGGTATAATCGTAATGACGGTTACACCACTGTGCGAAATTGTTACGCAGCCGATTCAAACGGCGGAGAAATTCCTCGTTACTTTGGTATCCTCTTTTTGCTTTGGCCATATTGGTCGTGAATTCATCGATCCGGTGAGAACACGGAATGCTATCGAGCCGTTCGCGAATTTCAACGATATTCGAAGCCTCTTTGGCAATATATTCGTGGATGGTATCCGGTTGGAATTCATCGTTGAGCATAAACGATAACAAATCATGTAATGTCTGACGGTTCTTTTCGGTATACGCCAACCGTTCCGATCCCAAAAGCAATTCACCCGCCATGGCTTGGTGATCGGCATCCACCAACAAGACTTTCTTCCCTCGGGAAGCGAAACATTCAGCCACAGCGACGGCATTTGTCGTTTTTGCTACACCACCCTTCAAATTGAGAAACATGATCAACGGCATGGGGGGAATCCTCTGGACACAGTGGGTTTTCAATCCTCTTCGAGCAAATTCTTTTCCCGGGCATACAGCTCGATTCGTTCCAATTCTTCGAGAGTATTGAATCCCATCACATCGTTATCATCCGGCATGGCGGACGCAAAGATTGTATACAACCGGTCATTGGAATGCAATGTGAGAAAATGTGCTGCATCTGTCAAATAGAGTTCTCCTTGCGCATTGTCCGCCCGCAGATTTTCCGTGGATTCATAGAGCGCCTTGGCCTTGAATAGATACACGGAAAGGTTGACCAACCGGCACCGTGCTTCCACTTCCCTTCCGAGCAAATGGTAGGAATCCGAAATTTGAAACCGAAAATCCGGTGTCAACACCGGTAAACAAGAAACGTTCTTGGGTATCGATTTTTGGCGATGCAACAAAGACCAAAATTCCTCCCCCAACATTTTTGCCCATTTTTCAGGCCGGTTCCAATACTGCAAAGCCCGTTCCTTAAAAAGATCGGCAGGAACCGGATCTACCTCCCATTGCTGAAAATCATATAACAATTGCATGAGTACGATGTCGGGTTTCTCGATGATGGCTAAAACACATCCCGATTCATTGAGAATAATGCGCCCCGCATCCGGCCATGCGGATTTGGAGGCAGCGGAGATCGTCAAATCGGCGCCGGAATCTGCATGGTCAGCAAATATCTTTTCCAGGGCACGGCGGCTGATGAATTTGTCCCCCATCACAACAAGTACATCCCCGTCATAGTTGCAATACCGTAAATACCGGGCGGCCAATCGTCCTGCATGACCAGTACCCATTTGTTGTTCTTGAAACAAATAGGAGACATTAATTTTTTCGTTCCGCAAACAGGAGATGACTTTTCGATATCCCACGCCGACGACGATCACGAATTCCGTAATTCCGAATCGCTGAAACATTCGGACCGCCCGCAAGATCGCTGGAATCCCGCTGATGGGACAGAGTACTTTTTGTCCTTCATCGCACACCATGCGGGAGCCTTTACCACCCGCCAGAATGACCACCACCGGTTTGTCCGTATTGCGGGATACATGCTTTCGTGGCAAGGAAGAGATGACGAGCCGCTGCTCCTCGACTGTAGACGGTTGGCTCGGTAAGGAATCCCACGCCGTATCTCCCGCGGAAAAACAAATGGAATCATCGATGCGAGATTCAGCGCTTCGCTTCACCTTGGTGTAAAATTCGGGATAGACGGATTGTAGAAACTGGATCGACAAGTCTCCCTTTTGCATAGACATCAAAACAAAATGCTCCTGCTACCTTTGAAAAGTATTCGTTTTGCACAGCATTTCATTCACCCAATAAGAATCCAATCTTCGATGTACTATAACGCGATCGCTCATTTTGAAAATAGGGAAAGAAAAAAAACCGCACCCACACGCCGGTGGGTGCGGTACCCTGGGCCTTATACCCCGTAAACCGCTAGTATGTTGAAGAAAAAGAATCAATCAAATTGTTGATCAGGGAGCGCAATTTCGGATCCCCTTCCATTTCTTTTTCAATTTTATTACAAGCGAAAAGTACCGTAGTATGATCTTTATTTCCGAAAAAGGTCCCAATCTCCGGAAAAGAATGTCGTGTCAGCCGCCGGCTCAGAAACATGGCAATCTGGCGAGGCCGAGCAATGGAACGGGAGCGATTTTTCCCAATGATATCCGCCGGTTTGATGTTGAAATGTTCCGCAACTTTTCGCTGGATTTTTTCGATGGAAATTTCTTTCCCCCGCCGGTCATAGATTTCTCCCAAGACTTTTCCGGCAGTTTCGATATCCAAATATTCCTGTGAAAATTGGGCGTGGGCAGTGATTTTGGCCAAAGCCCCTTCCAATTCCCGGACCGAACTCCGGATTTTACTGGCAATGAATTCCAACACTTCATCCGGGATTTCCGGTTTCATATATTCACATTTTTGCCGTAAAATAGCCATGCGCAACTCAAAATCCGGCGGGGCGATATCCACGATCAATCCCCATTCGAAGCGGGAACGCAACCGGTCTTCAATCGTCGGAATATCCTTCGGTGGACGGTCACTGGAAATCACGATCTGCTTTTGTTTATTATGCAAAGCATTGAACGTATGAAAAAATTCTTCTTGTGTCGATTCCTTCCCGGCCAAAAATTGAATGTCGTCAATCAACAAGACATCGACATTCCGGAAAACCGCTTGAAACAGCAACCGTTCGTTCCGCTTGATCGCATCGATAAATCGGTTCACGAATTGTTCCGCGGAAAGATAGGCCACCTGCTTATTTGGATGATATTGTTGCTTGATCGAGTTTCCAATAGCCTGAAGAAGGTGAGTCTTCCCCAATCCCACCCCCCCGTAAATGAACAACGGATTGTACGAACGAGCCGGCGCGCTCGCCACCGCTTCCGCAGCGGCATGGGCCATTTTGTTGCATCCTCCAATCACGAAGTTCTCGAAGGTATAACTTTCATTCAACGGCTCATAATTCAATGGCTCAAACGTATGGAATTTTCCATTGGAATCTCCACTCGATGGGTTATGAATTTCTTCGATTTCGGTTTCTTCGATCATTGGATTCGTTAAACACACTTCAATTCGTATGGATTTTTTCAGCAAGGTCGCAAAAATCGCTGACAACACCCCACGGTAATTGTTTTCGATATATTCTCTCCGGTATCCGCTGGGAACTCCTAAAACCACGAGATCGTCCTCGCAATCCAGGATACACACATTTTCGAACCAAGTTTCAATTTCTTCTAGTGTAATACATTGCAGAAGTGCATTTTCTGCCTGAATCCATAATGCTTTGGTATCTGCCTTTTCAAGAGAATAAGGCATTGTGGTCATTGTTTTCATCCTCCGCGCTGATGTTTCATTACCCAAGAAACTGTCCCGTGAATAAACACAAATTACCGAATAGGCATTTCTATAATCGATTTGTCTGTCCAATACATTCCTACTGGCTTCCATCAAAAATAATGACAATACGTCCACATCATACGAATAAATCCTACTTATCCGCTGACCCAACGAACACGAATTGGATGGAGAGTTACAAGTATAATCTCATTAGCAAACGTTACTTGATTATGAAAGTACCGCAAAAAATCCTGTTTTGGAAATGCTACCCTCGGGCGAAATGAGAGAGAACATATTCTTTTCCATTCTTCTTACTAATTTAAAAAAGAATCGGTTATCCACAGCTCATCCACAATTTACTAACAGGTTGATTTTTTTTATCTTACCTTTGCGAATCACGGGAATATTCTTACACTGATTTTCCCTCTTGGCAATGCCTCAACTCACTTTTTTCTACCGATACGCCCCAAAGAAAACTCTAACCTACCCAATCAAAGTGAGTTAGAGAACAGAAAAAAAATCACGCTTTTTGTGTGCCCCACTTTTTTCCCTTTTTTAGTTATACTGAATTAATGAATTGATATAGAATAACTTACTCGTAGATTCATGCGCATTCGTATGCAGTCTTTCTCTCTTTTCCAACCAAAAACAAAAAGTATATTGTACTTGTTTTAACAATAACAAATATAAATCCATTGATATCAAGCGATTATTCCACACCATCCCGCAAAGGCAGTAAAATCGCCAGAAAACATCTTCCCTCAACCAGAGCAAGTATCTATGACTACGAGAAAGTTATTCTATCCGCATTTTATAATGAGTCAGGATAGTTTAACAGGATGATCACAAAAGTATAGATTTCCCCTCTCCAAATTTTTGAATAGACTAGGAAGATGCACAAGAATTTTATGATCATTGCGGTGCAGATATCCTTTCTGCACGATCTGATGGTGCAAGAATACGCTTTGTTTTTTATAAGAATGATTATCATTATGAAATATCAGGAAATACAAAACAAGAAAGAACGTATCCAACCAATGGCTGAAATCGAGAAAGAATATTACAGAAGCCGAGAATCTGCCGGCATAATCGATTTGTCAGAATGGACAAAACTTTCCATTCAAGGGCCGGACCGGAAAACTTTTTTGCATGGTTTGGTTAGCAATGAAGTCAAAAACCTACACTCAGGTCAGTTGAATTTCTCCCTTTTTCTAACTCCACAAGGTCGAATTCTTGCCGACTTTTGGATTCTGGATTCTGAGGAGAAATTGCTTTTATGGGGGCAAAAGTCTATCCATGACACTCTTCTCGAAGATTTGAACAAATATCTCATTATGGAAGATGCCCTCATTGAAGATGAAAGCGAATCTCAGACATTGATCCTGCTTCATGGACCTGAAGCCCCCCAAAAACTCGCATCGCTTCTTGATAAAGAAACTCTACCGACTCAAAATTATGAACATAATTCTATTTCCATCGCAAATGCGTTCTGCATCGTAGCCCGCATCCCACTATTCGGGAATCCCGGGTATTTCGTGTATTGTACCCAAAAATGGCATGTACGACTCATCGAGTGTTTTCGAGATAACGGATGGATACAAAACGGAAGCGAAGTACAGGAAATCCTTCGCATTGAGAGTGGAATTCCCCTTCTAGGAAAAGATATTGAACCCAAAACACTCCCACAGGAAGCCCATTTGGATTCTGCAATCTCGTATACAAAGGGGTGTTATATTGGCCAAGAAGTAGTCGCCCGTCTCCATTTTCGCGGGCATTTGAATCGTGAATTAACCGGCTTTCTCCTTGACACGGATCAAGTGCCGGAAACACCACTCTCCATTCGTCGAGATAAAAAAGAAATCGGCAGAATAACGAGTGCAGTCTTTTCGCCTGGCCTAAATAAAATCATCGGATTGGGATATCTGCGCTGCGAACTTCGGGAAGAAGGCCGGCAATTCAAGGTTTTAACCGAAGGAAACAATTTCGTCATCACAGTCCACAGCATTCCATTTTAAAAATGGTTAAATACGGATATTTTTTCCCGTTTTTTTCCACACATCCATTCTCAGCAATGAATTATTCGGCCTGAATCGATTCATTTTGTGTTGTATCTTCCCAAGATCGCGTCTTCATTTTTTCGGATGTTCATCCGAGAAGAGTATCCTTAAGATCATTGCAACTCCACCACACGCGGCCAGTAGAAAGAAAATCAGAGCGATGATCGGAAATCCGAGAATCGTATACGGAGTGTCGATCGTCATCATCAAAGCAGCTCCGATAATGAGAGAAGCAAGAATCAGCCCCATTGCGATTCGGTTGGCAATTTTTTGGAATCCGGCGATGAGGCGGTCTTCATCGATTGCGCTTACTTTGATTTCCAGTTGATTTTCAGCCAACGATCGAATGATTTGGTTCATACGATACGGCATACGGGAGAACAAATCTTTGATTTCAATCATCGTATTGAAAAAATTACCGGGCGAAAGACTTTTCCAGACTCGATGCCGGATCAAGGATGCCGCCTCGCGCTGGATGCATTCATTTGAATTGAAATGCGGCGCCAAGCACCGGCCGACTTGATCCATATTCAATAAGGTTTTCCCTAAAAGCGTCAATATTGTCGGAATTTGAATTTCATAGCGTTTGGCGATTTCACTGACTTTCAAGACCAATTGCCCTACAGAAAATTTTCCCGCTTCTTGATCTTTTTTCTCACCAACCAATTCACAGATTTCCCGCTCGAATTGAGATTCTTTCAAATGATCCGGCCGTTCAGCGATCTTTAGCGCTTCCTGCGCCACTTTCTGGCCGTCTCCCTCACTCACGGCAATAAGAATTTTGAGGAGCGTCTCTTGATCATCCTCACTTAAATACGCCACCATGCCCAAATCCAGGAGAGCCAAATGCCCGTCATTTGTAAGAATCACATTGCCGGGATGGGGATCGGCATGAAAAAAACCTTCCACGAGAAGCTGTTTCAAATACGCACGGAAAAATTCTTCCGCCAATTGGGAACGGTCAAATTTGCTGGCGGGTAGAGGTTTGACTTTGGTGACACTGGTCCCATGAATATACGTCATGGTCAACACCCGGTTGGAGGTATAATCCTCAATCGGTTCCGGCAAAATGATAGAAGGGAATTCATCCAAATATCCCTGCATTTTCCGAAGATTTTGGGCTTCCAAGCGGAAGTCGAGTTCTTGCAGAATGCGTCTCCGAAAATCGAGCACAATTTGATGGTATTGATTGGTTTTTCCGATTTTTGTGTGCTCTTCCAACATGGAAGCGATGGTCTCCAATAGTTCCAAATCGGAGAGAATATCTTTCCGAATCCCGGGACGCTGCACTTTCACAGCCACTTCACGCCCATCCCGTAACGAGGCGCGATGGACTTGCGAGAGAGAAGCGGCGGATTTCGGCGTTTGGTCAAAATCGGAAAACGCCTTGTGGAGACGAACACCCAATTCGGATTCCACAATGGATTCAACTTCAGAAAATTCGAATGGCTCGACTTGATCGTTCAAGCGCGTTAATGCATCGATGTAAGAAGCCGGTAAGATGTCCGTAAAAGCACACATAAATTGCCCGAATTTGATAAACGATCCCCCAAGCCGCTCCAAATCTCTTGGCAATTCTTCCGCTTTCCCACTCTGCTTTTTCGGCAGGTCTGCTTCCGGATCATAGACATATTCCTGCAACTGTGATTGGAAAACAATATCGGAAAGGCCGTATTTGATCAATAAACGCGCGATATCTTTGTATCGTTTCAAATCAATCGAAGATGGGAACATTTTTTTCATCACTATAACCTTTATCGGATGCCGTTCGTTTCGTGAATTCGGATTGCTGATAAGCGCCTGGATGCTTTACCTATTTTATAGCATACTTCAACTTCCCGTTTTTCAGAATGCAAAAACAAAATCGAAACAATTCCCTTCTCAACATTATTTTGGCAATTTCCCCATCCATTTCCATAGAAGACGATGAAGTCGATGAATAAATCCCGCCGGTTCGGCAAACATCAAAATGCATTCCCCATGAATGACCGAAATCCCCTTTTCGTGACAAAACCGTATAGCCTCCTCGGATTCCGATCCCTGCTGCATCCAAATACGCGGAATATTGTGACTCGCCGCTTCTTGAACCATGGTTTCCGTCTCCACCGGAGGAACAACGAAAATGGCCCCATCCACCGGCTGCGGAAGCGAATCCAAATTGGGATAACAGGGATCACCCTCAATCGTTTCGGCCTGAGGATTGATCGGGAAAAGTTGATACCCCTTTTTCTTGAGATCGCTATATACCATGCGGCCGAATTTCGTTTTCTTCCGGGAAACACCGATCACTGCAAACCTTTTTTGTGAAAGAAATTCATCGATCTCTGCCTTCTTCGTCATTTGATTTTTCTCCTATCATTTGATGATTCTTGATTCTAACGGGTAACCAGGGCAAAACGCCAGGTCTCTCCTGGCAATAGTGCGGATTTACCTATACAACCGCTTGAATGATTGTGGGAAATATTTATTTTTCCCCAAATTTTCTTCTTGACAAACGGTTTCCTAATTCTTTTATTAAACCACGGCCTATGGCCGTGCGACCCAAAAAGGTTTGACC
>CAYPPG010000103.1:8203-18412 GCA_964412555.1 uncultured bacterium | reverse complement strand
GGGAGAGCCGTTTTCCACGCTTATTCGGAAAAGTGAGAGTTGGGTTGGTTGGGGGTTCCATGCCGGATGCTATGCATGGACTTATATATAAATTTATTGATAAAGATCGTTTTTTGGGGGTGTCCAGGAAGGTCAACCTTCTTGGATGGGGGATTTTACGCAATTTTTAGTTTGGATAGTTATCGAATGACGGGAAAGAAAAATTACAGAGTAAATTCCATTTAATCTTTTTCACTCGCTTGATCAAACCACGAGGTATCTTCGCTTATTTTTTGAGACATTTCCTTGCCTGAGAGATATCGGGCAAGTTTTTTGAAGTGACGGATCATGGCGTTTCGGTCGTCCAACTCGACGTAGGTGATTTCAATGACCTGATAACCGTTGTTTCTGAGCCAGCTGCGAATTTCACGATCCCGTTCAGCTGTTTCGGGATTGCCGTGCAATGATGTGCTTAGACCGTCGAGGTATATTAATACGCCTTTGTCGTCTTCATCATCCTCATCTCCGGCGAAAAAGACATCCGGTGTTGTGCTGCCGATTTGATGATCCAACGTGATGCTTTGCTGGAAACGAATATGGTGTTGGAATTCGCCTGACGTAAAACCGGCTGCTTCAAGCAGATGTTTCAGTTTCGTTTCCGCATCATTTACAGGCATGTCATTGGGATCATGCGTTTTCGATGATGATTGAGCCGGTGGAATGGGGTGGTCTTCGCGAAGATTTTCTCCCCATGCTTTCAGCATTTCACTGGCTTCATGCCGATCCAGATATTTGTGGTAATACGAATTGCGGAATGTGTGCAGGCAATCGACGCAGGCATGTTCACAGGCTGAAGGACAAGAATCGACAATTTGTTTGGCTAATGGAATGATGGTGGGAAAATGATCTTTGATTTGATCCAATAAACCCGAACCTCCCGGCATCGGATCCCACAAAAAACCATCGACCTCATCACGATCGATGTGTCCGATAACCAGAATTTGAAGATCTTCTAGATGCATGTCCAAAATGCGGGTGGCCGCCATGCGGATGGCTTCGAGAACGCTGTAGGCGATGATGCGATTAGGGCAAGCTGGTATGGATAAGCAATCCGCATTCACATCGGCATAAAAACCAATGTATTCGGGTGTTCTTCCACAGCGTTCGGAATGGTTTTTTCCAAAACTCTCCATTTGCCGATCCGACGAAAGCGGCGAGACACTATACCCGCAAACGATGCAAACGGGATAGCCAAATTGATTTCGTTGTTCTATCGACGGGCTGGATCCGACATTCACGAGCCTCAAATGAACGCCGCGGCGGAGCATGACTTGTTTTTCCCCCCACGAATAGATGAAACCACCATTGTGGCGGTTGAGTTCTTTGCCGAAGATGGAAACGAGCATTTGAAATCGCGTCTCTTCTTCATCGGAAATTTGAGATTGGTGAATCAAATCCACATCACAGATCGAGATCGCACGCAATGTAATGGAACCCAGCGAACTCGCATTTTGGCGAAGATTGGTTTCCGAAATGGCGCCTCTTTCGGGATTGATTTCGAAAAGGGGGATTTCGCTTCGCTCTTGCGAAGGTTCCCGGTGGAACCGTCTCGCTACGAATCGGTGACCATTGGCATAAATCAAATTACCTGGAACATATTCCCGCAAAGCTTGCCCGATAGGGCGTGGTAAATCGAAATCCATGCTGCCAAGTTGCCAATAGGGGACTTCCGCCATACCAACAATCGTGCCGGTGTCCAAACCGTAGCCAGGAAGAAAGCCTTCCGCGGCAAGAACGCCGTAGGTGTTGATATCATCCACTCCCTCCGCATCACGGCGCTGTCGCGTTTGAACACCTTTCAGTTTTTTGATGAGCCTATCGCACCGTTTGTAATGCGCATCATCTTCGTTGTCGAGCGTGCCGTATTGTGTACGAATCTGATTGAGACGAACGATTTCATGATGCGCCCATTGCAAGCGTTTTCGCAAACGATTTAATACTCCATTCAATTCCGTAGACGTTTGATCTATAAAAAGGGATAACAATTCTGCTGTGGTCACTTCCACATCCGAAGTTGGCCAGCCTTGCTGGAAGATATCAGCAACATAATGAGCAAGACCGTGGTTATTGGTTTGAACTAATTGTTCAAACGGAGACGCATCGAACGGAACGGTTCGAATCGATCCATCCGGTTCAAAAAGATAAGCGGATATTCTGCCGGGAAGCATGCGAGAGAGAATATCCTTGATTTCTTTTTTTCGATCATCGTCAAATTCACCGTTTTGCCGCGAGAGTTGGAATAAGCGAGTGATGACAGCGGCATGAATGTGTTTTTTGATCAGGACTTCATTGCGCATGTTGAATGCAGGAGGATCCACGATTCCTTCGAGCATTTTTACCGGTTCGTTGTAATATGAGCGGTCATGCGAAACGGGCCGGCAATAGCATACGACCACGGCCATGCGGTGGCGGCGGCCTGCACGCCCCACACGCTGCCAATAATTGGCCGGTAACGGTGGCACATTGCGCAATAAGATCGAATCCAGCGATCCGATATCTACACCCAATTCCAGCGTTGGAGTGCATACAAGCGTATTAACACGATCCGTTGCGCCTTTGAACCAATTTTCAAATTTATCCCGTTGTTCTTGCGGAACCATGGCCGTATGTTCTTCCGGCCGGAGCATTGAATAGCCTTGATCCAAAAGTTGCAAGTCATAGTTGTCCGGATCTTCGGCAATATATTCCAGTTCGCCGTCACAATGCCAGGCCATACACCGATTTTTCGGGGTGCGGCGGGTAATTTTCCTTCGGCATCGTGTACAACGGTAATGGCCGTGGTTCTCTCCAAGCAGAAGAATGTTGGAATTGATTTGATAAACGCCGCTACAGTTAGCAAGAGGTTTATCCTTATTACTTTTCAGAGTTACGGGAACAAGAATCTTTATAGATTCACCGGTTAGAAAATCCCATAACGCTTCAAGAAAAACGGGGATTTCAGCATTAGGAATTCCCCATTTGTACGCAATTTGATAAACCAACGTGATGTGATCTGACAACCATGCGCGGACATACTTTTTGTCATCGCCGTGTTGAATGCGGAGCTTCATACCCTGTGGTCCTGGGAGTTTCGGCATATATCCACGTTCGATTTCACGGTCGCCTTCATTCCACCAGCGGGAAAAGATCCCTCGGCGGGTATCGTATAACAATCGTTGGCGGCGAAGTTGATCGAGGAGAGTTTCAATGCCTCCTTTCAAATCTTCGGGTGGAAGCCCGATTTTTTTTGACCATTCTTGAATGAAACGCAAACCTGCATCCAAACCGCGATAACTGATTTTAAGCCGTCCCCATGGTTCCAAACCGACTTGCTGATTGGCGGCAGTGGCGATTTCGCGCAATACCTGAATCCGTAGAAAATGCCGGCGTTCATCTTCGTGGGCGCCGCCTGAACCTTCTTTCGGCACGACACGCCATACTTCAGGAATCAGCGCTTGTGAGAGGCTGTCATCCCTATCGAGCCAATCATCAATTTTGATCACCATATCCCCTATCAAGATGGCCTTTTCCTTCATGGCTTCAGCCATCAATCGGCGCAGGCGAAATCTTCGCGCATGATCTTTCATCCAGCCGGCTTGGAAAGCGGCGTCCTGGCGATTGTCCGCAAACAGCAGCAGGCGTTGGCGTTCGGCATGATGAACCATATCCTGCGCGATAACATGAACATCGGACACATTGACAGCGCGAACCTCGCGGATAGGTTCGCGATAACGCCGGCCAAGGCTTTTTCCTTGCGCTTTGCAGGATACACAGCTACTTAAATATCCGGTATGTTTCGGATTGCTGCGAACAGCAAACAATTTCACGAGAGGGGAAACGGTTCCACAATTTTGGCAACGGTTGGTTTCTTGAGGATGGGCGGAGCCGCAAAAGCGGCAGAGATAAATGGGATACGACCATTGCTCTTTTCCCAATTCCTCATCCTCATCCTGGCTGATGACTTGATCAACGAGCACGACGCGTTTTCCATCATGCGTCTTGTCCAATGATTCCCAATAGAAGTCTCCACCTTCGGCTAATTGGCCCCCTTCCGGTTTGGATTTCACGAACTCGAAATCTTTTAAATAGGTAATAAAGTAATGCTGGCCGCAGGTGGTGCAAGTATATACAGGAAATCGGCGAATGACATCTTTTCCGTCCAGCGAGGCGATTTCCTCTTCGCTGCTCAGCCAAAGCCGAGGTTCGTTTCTCTCAGGAAAGGTAACGACCGCACCTGGGATCCCACGCATGAAGACATGAACAATGGGCCGAAAAACAGGCCGGCCTTCACGAAATGCGGCTGCTCCCAAGGCCAGATACGTAAGCAGTTCCTCTTCCGTCACCGGGCGGTTTGCCTGATGTTTTAAATGACTCATGAAAATGTTTAGGGTGATAGGGTTGCGCAATGCGATGTGAATTTGATAGGCCAATTCATTGCGCAGCAGGGCTTGATGCAACGCATCCTGCCATGAATTGTCTTCCAATGGCCAACCGGTTAATTGCTGATAGATGGAACGGATTTCGTTGCCGGGATTGTCCGAGTCCACAGCTATCAGAGTCCGGTTCAAGAGTTCGGCGGGATTAGCCGCAGGTTCGGAAGACATTTGTCTGTCCGGTGACCAGTGTTCCGCTTCGTACTCTTCATGGACACATTCCACTTGCTCAGTGGAGATGCCGAAAAAGCGGGAGGCGAAACGGCGGCCGGCATCGGGATCACGTTGATCGACGATGGTGGCCGATGTGGCAATACAGACTGTGTCTTGCACACTGCATCCACAAAATTTTCGCAGACGGCGGATGAGGCAGGCGGTCTCCGCACCCATGATACCGGTGAAGGTATGGGCTTCGTCGAACACCAGATAGTCGAGCCGCGCGTTGTCAAACAATTCGACATCGACCTGCCGCGTCAGCAACAATTCCAGTTGTTTGACATTCGTCAGCAGGATTCGCGGCTGCTCGCCTGGAGTGCGCATTTTTTGACGCGAGCAGACCTCTTCAGGTGGATGAACCGCATCGGGGCGGCCTTGATCTCGGAAGGCCTGTACTACTGCTTCGTAATCCGCACGCGAACTGCCGGGTTTGAGGCGTTGGCCGGTGACTTCGCGTTCATATTCCGGCGTTTTGCCGATGTACAATCCAAATGGAATGCCGCTGCCGGCCAACAGGTGACGCAAACGGTCCAGCTGATCCTGGGCTAAAGCGTTCATGGGATAAACGATCACGGCGGAGATTCCTGCAGGCTGGTTGGCGTCTTTCAATTCCAGACATTGACTAATAATGGGATAGAGAAAACACTCGGTTTTTCCCGATCCGGTACCAGTAGAAATCAACGTGGTTTTACGGGCGTGGATGGCGCGAAGAGCTTTTTCCTGGTGGCCGTAAAAATGCGTGATGCGGGAGCCGATGAGATGCAGCATATGCGGGTGCAGAACGCCTTCTGCCGTCAAATCCGCGGCCGATGGCCCTTGTTTGAAATTACGGGAGAGGCTGATGTAAGGCCCTTGCAGCAGCGGTGTGTGCCGGACATGATCGAGGTTCAATAGTCGGCGCATTTGTTCGTGCAGCCGCAAATCGGCAAAGGGGTAGGCTGTGAGTTGGTATTTCAGGAAACTGCGGACGATTTTTTCGGTGTAGGTGATCGGGTTGAGAGCCATGATGGGTTCCTTTTGTTGACCAGGATGGCCGAGATTTTGCCTGGATGTCCGGGATATACAACATCCTGGCAATCCAGGTCTCATCCGGGCAATCCCGGTTCAAATTCTGAACCGCGATGGCCAGGATCAAGCTCGGATCACCAAAATATTTTTCATCCCGGTCATCCCGGTATCATCCGGGCTATCCCGGTTCAAATTCTTGACCAATCTTCAATGGTCAATCCCTTTACACGGGAAAATGCTTGATCATTGGTAACCAGCACTGCCTTTTTGGAAAGGGCATGGGCGGCGATCATTGTATCCAGGTTTCCCAGCGGCGTTCCGGCTTTTTCTAAACGAGCCCGCAGGATGCTATACTGTTTTGCCGCATTCTCATCCCACGGCAGAATTTTGGGACGGAGTAGGAACTGATGGACCAGTTTTTTTAGAGCCGTCGCCTCCGGTTTCAATTCAAGTCCATATAAAAGTTCGGCTTGGGTGATGGTTGATATACACAAATTGTTTACTGGAATTCTCTTTAAGCGCTTTTGAAGAGAAGGATTTGCGCCGCGAACAATGAAACTGGCGATGTTGGTGTCGAGCATGTAATAGACAGTTTTTCTCATCCCAATATATTCCGTTTTTGCGCTTCCGTATCATGGCGGTCTCTCAGGAAATCTTTTGTCTCATCTGCTGCATCATCAACCAATACAAAAAAATCATCCCAGTCTTCCGGCTTTTCCGAAAGAATTACATCGCCGGTTTCTTCATCCTTGCGGATATACACTTCCTTGGTCTTAAACCGGAAATCAATGGGCAGCCTTACGGCTTGTGAACGTCCATTCATGAATATTTTTCCCGTATCAGTCATCACACTCCACCTCCGATCTATACCTTGAGTATATATCCGTGTTCTGTATTTTGCAACTCTGATTTGTCAACAAATTACCCCCAAATTCTGAACCACGATAGCCAGGACAATGCCGGGATGGCCTTGATAAACAAAATCTGGGTAATCCAGGCCTTATCCGGGTCATCCCGGTTCAAAGTTGTTGATCCCGGTCATATTTTTTTGTTCAGCAATCTTTTAAACTCCAACTTCTTCGCTCCAAAGTTCAGTAGCAGACCGGTTTTGATCTTGAAAGCTTCAATATAATTTAGCCCTTGTACGACATGTAATTCTTCCAAATGTCCTACCGCTTTGATCTCCACCATGATTTTGTCGTCAATAAGAAAATCCACTCTGCGCGTTCCGATTTCTTGGCCTTTGTAGACAATGGGAATTTCATGTTCGCGAGAATAATCCACTCCTGCATTTCTGAATTCAATCTCAAGCGCACGTTGATATATAAGTTCCTGAAATCCATACCCCAGTTCGTTATGAACATTCATCGCACAGCCGATAATTGTGTGAGTCAACGGGTCATCGATCTTCATATCGTTTCTCCTTTCCCATTGTCTGAACGGGGATGGCCAAGATGTCACTGAGACAGCAGGGATGTTCATATCCGAGTTATCCGGGCTGCATCCAGGTTATCGCGGTTCAAAAATTGTCTGAACCACGATGGCCAAGATTGTTCCGGGATGACCGGAATATTCCACATCCAGGCAATCCAGGCTTTATCCGGGTTATCCAGGTTCAAAGTTTTTATCCCGGTTCAAACAGCGGTGTATCATTCACATCGAACAAAAAGCCATCCGGCGGCTCATCCTGTTTTTTTTCTGTTCTTTTTTCAACGCTTTTCCCCTCCAATTCATCCAACAGCGCCTGATAGCCTTCCGCGCCGAGCAGGTTGCGGGCGTGGAGGCGGCACTCGCGCCAGGATTCTTCCGCGCTTTGCGCCAATTGCCAGGGATAGAAACGCGGGCCAAAGCATTCGCGCACCGGTTGATGCTCTTTTGCGCGCTCGTCGTGTCCCAGCCCGTAATCGGCCAGGCGTAAGGTTTCCGGCAGCATCCAGCCTTCGCCGCCGTTCTGATTGCAGAAGGCTTCAATGCCTTTTTCCACATCCCCACCGTATTCCTCGATTTTCTGTTGCAGATCGTGGAAGGCCACCAGCGAAAGCACCGTCAGGCGGTGTTCGGGCGGTTTGTCTTTGTCTACACGCCAGAAGCCTTTGGGATCGAAGCGGGAATATGCGATTTCGATTACTACTTCCTCTGGGTAATCACAATCTTTTAACAACCAATTATAATCCCATAAATTTATTTCGTAATAAGAAGCAATAATAGCATCTATCATTAACCTTTTTCTTAAACGCTCATGCATTGTTAAAGCCAATTTAGAAATTATTGAATGCTTTGAGTTCTTGATTGATTTCAGCCAATATATTGCGAAAATATTTGAAGTTAAACATAATTGAGAAGAAAGAAAATCTAAAATTACAAGATTAATATTTTCCTTAAGAGATAATTCATCTAATACGAAAAAACTTATATTCAACCCAACAAGTCTCATTCTAACCTGTGCATCAAATATAAATGAATTCATTATGGCGTTAAGAGAATTAATGATCTCAGTATTTTTAGTAGTTCGAATAGGATTTAAAGCATGGTTGCATGGAGAATCAATTATTATAGTAGAAATAATTGTACGCTGATTTGTGGAACTACCTATATTCATTATTGGTAACTTCATACCCGGGTCGACAGCAAGACTACATATCTTTCTTCCCATTAAATATTGTGGTTCAATATTTTTTTCTACCCATCCAATATCTCTCCAAACCGCCCCTCGCCCAGTTCCCGACACCCACCCTTTCTGGCTGAAATCGAACTGGCCAATCATGCGTCCTTCATATAATGGTAAAGCGATGGCAGATCCACGCACTTCCTGTTCAACTTTTTTCTTTCCCGAACCGGTTTTAATCTTCAACACCTTCCCCGACGCATCGGTAAACGTCACAACCGGAATCTCCTCCTCGCGTATAAAATGTGTGGCCTCGCGGGAGAGAATGATTCCAGGTGGGATGTCAGCGCGGGGGATGGGGAGTTTGTGGTAGGGGGGTTGGGCGAGGCGGGTTTGGCCTTCGGGGAGGGGGGAAACGCCCAGCTTGGGCCACAGCTGATCGAGCGGTTTCCACGGGCCTTTGATCCAGCGGCTGTATTCGTCCGGCCGGTAGCCCCACTCCTCCCACTTCGTGCGCGGTGGGAAGAGTTTCGAGTCGTTGGTCATGTGAAATTCAGTGGCATATTTGATTCCCCAGCCCTTCTCGCTTTGATCGCCTAGCAGCACGGAGTTGGAATAGATTTTTTCCAGCACTTCCAAATCGCGTTGGGATTGGATTTCCAAAATCGCGCGGCTGTTGGGGCTGAACTGCAACACGCGCTCGCGCGGATACGCCGTCGCCAGCTCCTCCGCCCGCTCCCAATCCGCCAATTTACGCCGCATAAAAGCGGTGCGGATGGCCTCGGTCTGCCCGCCTTTTTGAATGATGACGGGATTGAATTTGAATCGACTATCAATATCGAAAACTTTGTCCCGATTTTCAAAACCAAACAGCCATTCCCAGCGGGATTGATCGACGAACAGCGTGCGCAGCGCGCCGGTTCCATAATCGCTGTAAAGGCCGGAAGGGACGATGAAGCCGAAGCGCCCATTTTCGTTCAGCAGCGCATGAGCCTGTTCCAAAAACATCTTATACAAATTGATATCGCCGGAGCCTTGATGGCGGAAGGCGTGTTTTTCGTCGGCGTATCCGATCGAGTCCTCCCGCTTTTCTTTCCAGCGATCGTGCCGCGACTGAGAATGATAAAAACTGTGTTTTCCTCCACTTCCCAAATTGAAATCATGCTTGTCTTTGCCGTTGGAATCCGTCGTGATCTGGTCGCCGAACGGAAAACCCGCGTATTTCACCCAATTCGACATGGCGCGGAAATAGGCGTTGTATTGCAGCCAGAGAATTTCGATTTCTTCGTCGCGCTGAAAGAAATCCCGCTGTTTCCCAACCGCTTCCTGCTTGCCATAGCTGCGATACAGCGGATCGACGGCGGAAAAAAATTCCTTGCTGACCGGTTTGGAAATATCCCACGGCGGATTGCCCAGCACGGCGTCGAAGCCGCGCGAAGTTGCGTTGAACACGTCGGGAAATTCGAGTTCCCAATGAAAAAAGCGCCGCTCGGACGCGATAGTACGAATAATTTCACGAATTTCATCGGAAAAATCGCCGGCAATGAATTCCCTCGGCATGGGCGCGCGCTCAATCGCATCCGGCGGCCAAAACCAAAGCGCGCACCACAAATCGAACGCCTCTTGCAAGCGGCGGAACTCCGCATCATTTCGCAAACGCTCATATTTTTCCTGCCGTTCCGGAACTTCAGTGATACCCAGTTCGTGGATTTCCCGCAACGCCTTTTCCGCGGCGTCGTGAACGATTTGCGTCTTCTGTTTTTCCAAAAATTCCGGCAGCATCGGCTGATGCGCATCGAGAATTTGGATCAGCTCAGTTTTGACAACCGATTTGCGGTCTTTGATGGCTTTCGTCCATTCCTCTTTGTCAAAATGCGCGCCATTCGTGTGATTCTTATCCCCGCCTTCGCGTTCCCAGGCCATCGCCGG
>CAYPPG010000103.1:0-8103 GCA_964412555.1 uncultured bacterium | reverse complement strand
TCGCTGGCCAGGCATTCTTTCCCTTCTTCATCAAAAATCAGATCGAGCACCGCCCGGCCGGCGTGATCCCGCACCCGTTTGTGCGTGAGAAGCGATTCGAATAACGCATTCGTCAAAAACCGCAGCGCCGAAAGGCAAAACGAACCGGACCCGCAGGCGGGATCGCAGATTTTCAGCGACAAAATATGTTCCGGTTTTTTCGGCAGCCATTGCGAAGCGGGAGCGCGGTCATCCGGCTCGCCGTTTTCGCTCAGCGGCGGATTGAAAGCGAGCGGACGAAGAGTGCGATGCACGGTTGGAATCGCCAGCTGCGGGCGGGTGTAAAACGTTCCCGATCCTTTGCGCGTGCCGCCCCAACGCACGAGATACCACTCGCCGGGCAATACGACTTTGGTTACGATCTGGCGGGCTTTTTTGACCAGAGCGTCCTCATATTTCATTTTCTTTTCCAGCGTCATCTTCTTGCGTGGGCGGGTTACTAATTTGCCCACTTCACAAGCATGACGCGCCCAATTTTCCGCCCGGGCGCGAAGGGTATAGTGAGGATCATCATCGCTTATTTCTTTGGATTCTGTTTGTTCTACAACATCAGTTTCTTCGATCGTTTCCTCGTCGGGTAATTCTTCTTCCTCCTCCGCGGGTTCATCCATATCCACATCTTCCATGTCGTCATCGGAGGAGGTGTCTTTCAATTTTTCAAAAAGATTCTTGATAGAAGCATCGTTCATCTCTTCCAGAGTCGTGAGCGGCAAGGCGGGTTGATTGCCGACGGCGAGAAACACGATCGGCTGAGTTTCTTCCGCGCAGCGCAATTCAAAATCAAGAAGCCCTTCATACAAAATGCCGATATACTCGCTATCCAGACTGGAAAAATCGACCGGCGCGGGAATAATCAGGCTCGCGCGCCCCTGCCGAATGGTCACGCGGGTGCGAGTCAGCAAGTCCAGAATCTCCCCGACCTGAAAATCATTCATGATATCATGCGCAAAACAAGCGGTTTCGAACAAATGCAAAGCCCGCTTCATCCCATCCGCGCTGTCCGCGTTACCAGGCGCGAATAACTCGCCGCCATAAGCTGGAACCGGCATGGCCTCATGACCGGAGCCTTGATAAATCAGCCGAAACAGCGCCAGGATGCGGGGATAGGCGGCGTAACAGCCCACGCGTTTGTACGTTCCCGCTCGTTCCAAGAGTTCCCGCAATCCTTGCAAACCATATGCATTGTGATAGATAGGATTATCGCGCGGCAGCAGTCCTTCGCGGCTTTCCGCAAACAACACCACCACCATGCGCATGATCATATGAACCGCCGCGCGGTAAATATCATCCGGCTTGAGTTGCCCGTGATACGCATTCAAAACCGGGGCATGACCTTGAATCAGTAGTTCTGCCGCCTGGCGGACACGTTCCCCTAATTCCTGGGAAAGATCGGCTTGACCTTTGCGCCCAGCATGAACCGCCTCCGCAAACCGGCATGGTTTTCCCTTTTCCTCAGATATCCACAACGGCGGAGAAAGAAGAGCGCGAAATCCATCAAATTCAGGAGAGGTTTGACCTTCCGAAAACCACTGCTCGATATCCCACTCACAAAAAGCTTCATAATCCAACCCCGCGAAGACAATTCGCCATTGACGACCGTTACTGACAACAGCTAATTGCTCGTTTCCTTGCCGAAGCCATTGCAGTGCCTGCGCAAGAATCCGTTTGCCCTTTCCAATGCCCAACTTTTTTTGATGATCGAGAAAAACAGGCAAATTCGAATCGTGTTCCCCTGTCCACAGCTGATCGGGACGAATGGCGTCCTCTAAGAATCCCCGCCGAGTCCATGAACGATCGATACGGCTGCCACGATACCATCCGCCAAGCGCCGTTGAAAATCCAGCCAATTCCTGAAGGACAAAGGTTACAAAACGGCTGCGTTTGTCATCAGGATCTTCCTGAAACGCAATCATTTCCTTCCGTAGTTTTTCCTGCTTTGATTCGGCAAGCGGCGCCGGCAAAACGGGAACAAGGTCGCTGAGCCGTTGCATATCCAACAACAGACCCCCATGCCGCAAGTTACTCCACCATTGCAGATGTTCCGTGCTCACCGGTCACCTCCCGTTTTGAAAGGAAAACGAACTTCCACTGCAACAGGGAAAACCTGCGCCTCGCCTTGCAGCGTGTACCGCTTCGGCATCAGATATTTCACAATCCGCTCCCGTTCTCTCGCCAATTGATCCCGGATTTCTTCATAATGCTGTTTTCTCCGTTGGAGTTCTTCTTCCATGATCTTGATGGATTGTTCTAAATCTTCAATGTAGGATTGCGATTCGAATAATCTCCCTTGCCATTGGTTGATTTTTAATTGGCGTATCTCTTTTTCCAATTTCGCCAAGGTATTATCGGCGATCAGGGCGGACACTTCCCCCTGACGACTTTGGTACCGGCGTTCTTCTTCTTTGCGTGCGGCATCCCCATCAAGAATCAATTGTTCACGCAATCGCTTGGTTACATCGGAGCGCAAGGATCGAACGAAATCCTGCAAATCCGGCTCCAAATCATCAAGCAAATGCCGCGCCTGCTCGATTTGCGCCGCGTCCCGGTAATGCCCGACTCGACCGAGTTGAGCAGCAGGGGTATGAGGCAACGAAGCCCCGAGTTCTCCATCCGAAACGGGTAATTGATAGGTTTGAATCCAATGATGAAATGTTTCCCGCAATTCATTTACCCCCAATTCCTCGACATGCAAAAGAATGAGAGCTTCATACTTATCCGGCACATCGCCATAACGAACCGTCCAGCGGGAAACCGCGCCGGTTTCGGGATACCGCTTGCGCGTCAACACACCGACGGCTTTTTGCATCAGAGGATGGCCTTGATGCAGCATCAGCGTATCGGCGCGCGGCCGGAAAACCGGTCTTCCGCTAATCATTTGAATAAATGGTTTTGCGCTGAACGCCAATTTGGGAACCGGACCAAGAGTGCGGTCCCGCGTTTGCTTGCGGATGGTTTCATCGATGGTATCTTTCCAACCAGCAAGATTCGGATTGATGAAAGTAAAACGGTCAAGAGAATCCGGATCCGATAATTGCGGATGCCCATACTCGATCGCCATGGCGGTTTCCAATGTATCCCGTTGCGTGACTGGATCGAGATCCAATTCGGAAGCCAGCGCTTCGATTTTCCGCTGCAAAATCTCTTCACCCGATTGCGGATCAATCTCGATAGAATCGTCCGCATCCATATCGATGGTTTCCCTGACTTGATCGAGCAATCCATCAAGTGTTTCCTGCACTTCCTTTACATCGTCACCTTCGATGAGACGCCGGTGAGTCGCTTCATCGAAAATCTCGCCGACCGTCCCCAAATCTTCGCGAATCTGGTCCACTTTGCCGATTAAATACGACATGAATTTCAGATCGGCGTTTTCCTCGCTGGCGAAATGAAAGATAGTAACATCGCGCGCCTGCCCGTGACGGTCCAACCGCCCGTTTCGCTGCTCCAACCGCGAAGGATTCCACGGACAATCGTAATGCAGGAGATAGCGGGCCGTGCTTTGCAGATTCAACCCTTCCGACGCCGCATCCGTCGCGATCAATACGCGAACCTTCGATTCCGCATCGTTGAACGCATCCTTGATTTGTTCACGCTGCAAATCATCCATTCCACCATACAAAAACATAAACCTCTCGTCCTGCCCTGCATACGTATCCCGCAATCGCCGCAACAAATAATCAAGAGTGGTTTTGTATTCCGTAAAAACCACCATCCGCTCATCTTCCCGCCATTTCCCATCTTTTCGCAAATACTTTTCGATGTGATCGCACAATGCGTGAAATCGTGAATCTTCCTTTGGATTTTGAAAAATAGTTTCATTTCCCAAATCGATGCCCAATCCTTTCGCCGCTCCATCGATTTGTCGTATTTCTTTTTGAATTTCCTCATAAATAGGCTTCATCCACGCCCCAATGATAGAGGAAGCGGTCTTTCCGCGCTCCTGCGCTTCACGATCGTCAGGCATATCCTCTTCCACAGTTTTCCCAGCAGCAACCAGAGCGTCGTCATCGGCGGTCTCCTCCTCCTTCAATCCCAATTTGCACCGCCGCCAGGATTCAAAAAACGTAATCGGCCCACTCAGCAACCGTTTCCCTAAAATCTCGATGGCGAATTTTCCCGCCAAACGCCGTTTTTTCGACGCCTGGGCTATTGCTGTGCGGACTTTGGACCGGAACATTTCATACGCGTTGATTAATTGCAGTTCAGGAGCGGCAAAATCGAGAAGAATCGCTAGCGGCGGCTTCCGCGTGCAGAAACGCGGAGGATCGGTTCGCTCGTTGATTTCGCGTTTGAGCCGCCGAATCACAACTTGTTTTACCCGTTCACGCTCCGCAGGGCGCAATTCATCGGTGCGGCTGAAACGGACCGGATCGAGCATCTCCAGCAAGCCGGAAAAAGAACGCGTGTGGCCGTTATGCGGAGTCGCGGTTAGAAAAATGCGATGTTCAAACAACGGGATGATATGCCGCAGCATCTGACATAGCTGACTGTCTTCTCCCATCGGCGCCGGCATTAAATTGTGGACCTCATCCACGATCAACAAATCCCATGGCAAATTGGGGGAGCCTTCCGCAACGCGGGACGCGCTTAAAAATTGCTCCAACACATCCGGTTGTCGCAAATAATGGTAGGAAGAAACGATTCGGGAACAGCAGCGCCAAGGATTGGAGTCGATCCCGAATGATTTCTTGAGTTGGAAGGTGGTCTCACGGTCTACAATTTCAAATGGCAAAGCGAATTTACCCCACAATTCATCCCGCTGCCATTGAATCCGTAGAGAAGCGGGAGTCAGGATCAAAATCCGGTTCACCCGGCGGCGAATCAACAATTCCGAAAGAATCAATCCGGCTTCGATCGTCTTCCCCAAACCTACATCATCCGCAATCAACAAGCTCACGCGTGGCATCCGTAACGCCTTTAAAAGCGGTACGAGCTGATAATTTTCCACCTCAATCGCGCCGTGAAAGGGAGATGAAACCGGCAGACGATCAAGCGGCCCTTCCGCGTCCGGATCGAGATATGGATTGATCGCGCTCCACCGCGCCGCACGGATCAACGCATCGAATTCGTCACCCCGCATCGGCTCATCGGATGGACGTGGCAATTCATTTGGCTCTAATAGCCGAGTAGAAGGCTCAAGTTCCCAAATCAGTTCCTCACTGATCGGCCGGTAATCATCCTTGTAGTCGATGCGAGTCAAATGAAGCAGCCCCATTTCGCCCGGGAACTCGCGAACTTCGGTTACCACGCCTCGACGCTTGCGAACGATGGCAAGCATGCCCACGCGTGGTGGTTGGAAATTTGGAACTACGATTGTGTTATTTTTAGAAGAAGTTTTAGTATTCATGAATTTTTTGTGTAATGAGAATATACGCAAATATCATTAATCACCTTCGAGTATAACTTTTAGCTTTTACTGTTTGACGGTTAACTCCAGTAACATTAATCCTGTATTTATACATCTGAATGCTCACAGAATATTTTTCTTTTACAGTATCTTCCGTCATGCGGCTACTTTTTATCTTTAATAAGGCCTTTCGGGGTAACAAAAGACAGCCTGTCAACCAATGAGCCTCATCTTCCTGCTTTTTGTCATAATCGCTGACCATCATCATACCATCACCTACCAAGGCGAATTTTGCTGGTTCATGGTTCAAAATGAAATGAGACAACTCATGCATCAAATTACTTTGTTGGCGATAATGGGAATGCGTGGGATTGAGAATAATCAATCGTCTATCACCCAAGGTTATACTAATCGCAGACCAGCTCCCAGGATCTTTTTTGACCAGTTGATTTATTGATGCCTGATTTAATCCTGGGATTTTATCAATGTTTACAACAGGAATTCCAAAATATTCAGCCAAATCAAATGCGTTTAAAGGATCAACATCACATAAACCTAAAATCTGCCTATATTCTGTTGAGACTTTTTCACACCAAGCCTTGAATCCCCTGGCAAATGAATTACTCATGATCGGAATCTTCCACATAAGTAATCTGATCGTTGAAAAAATAATTCTGCGCAACAAGAATTGCGTCAGCTAGCGCCTTCGCGGTTTCATGGCAAATTTCTCGATCTCTTCTAAAATGGACTAATGGTTTTGCTTGTTGATTCCGACCTTTATCGCCTGCAGATATACCGAGTACTTTTCCCGGATCGATTTTGAGCCATTTACAAATTTTCCCAAAAGTAACTAAATCAGGTAGATTCCCCCTTTCAATTCTCGATAATGTTGCAGGGCTAACTCCAATTTCTTCAGATACTTCTCGAATTCCTCGAGTACCCCTTACTTCAGATAATTTTCTTCCCAATGTCTGAAGTGTTATGCCTGCCATGATAGCCTCCGTGTTTCTTTTATGAAAAAGTGTTTGACAAGTGATACAAAAGCAAGTATATTCCATTTGTGGCCGTTTCATCACTGAAACAGTATCGCATACATAAGACGGCTTTTCAAGCGGATTTGCAATGAAAAACAATTATTTCTGTAAAGGAGTGCGAATCATTATGGCAAAGAAGAATATCCACGTTGTACCGCATGGAAAGGACTGGGCTGTAAGAGGTGAAGGTAATAAGCGAGTCTCATCGATCCATCAAAACCAAGGGGATGCAATCCAGGCGGGCCGGGATTTGGCGATCAATCAACAATCAGAGTTGGTTATTCACCGGCCAAATGGACAAATTCGGGATAAAGACAGTTACGGACATGATCCTTGTCCACCGAAGGATAAAAAATACTGAACTCTTGTTTGTATTTTTGTATAACATGAATCGAGGATTAAACACACTGCCATTTTGGCGCATGAGAGATTCAGCATTGCTAAAGAAAAGAGCCACAATGACTCGGTTATTCGATAGGAGAATTGGATTACCAGAAGCATAAGTTTAAAAATTACAATATATTGTATATAGTCAGGTGTAATATGGCATATATATTGTACAACCACACAAACAAAGCCTGTTGAATCTGCATGATTCTCTGCCTGAAGTGGTTCTGAATTTTGCATATTCTCTTAAATCCTCATCGCATTAGCACCCTGAGATTTTATATTTAACAGGAGCAAAAAATGTCAAACGCATATCAAATATACTCCACAGATACACTCGATGAAGTATTGCTTGATGTAGCAACACTAATCGAATTGAGTCCACGAGATCGGCTCATCGCAGAAAACCGATATCGAAGGCTCAAGACTTATTTAGAACGTGACGAAAGCCCACTTGCTCCCTATTTGGTTGATGGGCAAAGTCTAATTTATGCCCAGGGATCTATTGCGACTAGCACTACGATTATCAACGGCGCTGATGACGACCGTTTCGATGTGGATGCCATAGTCGAGATTGATGTCCCAAGAAACTGGAAAGATTCTCAGGCATTAGATGTTTTAGAAAAATCGCTACAAGTATTTCCAGGATCTACTAGTCTTGAACGTTGTACACGATGTGTTCAGATTCAGTTTCCTTTTATGCACATGGATGTGACAATTCTCGACCGCCGACAGCATATTCCGTTTGATCGTGCCGGTGAAATTTTCCATTCCCCTGATGACGAATCCGCTTATCGCGTACCATCAAATCCTTGGGGCTTTACCGACTGGTTTCGATCAAAAATCCGGCCTAATCAAGGGATTCTTATGGAGAATATCCGTTCTCGCCGAAAAACAATCTCTAAAAGTCGTCTTGCCGTGCTAGATGAACAGGAACTTATATTTCTTGAAAAAGCAGATCAGCAAGACCTGCCTCCAGTAATTCCAAATGCCATCGACGCCCAAGAAGCTGTTGCACTTAAGTTGTTGAAAAGATATCTGAATCTTTATTACGCAGACCTTTATTTAAAACGTCCGCCATCGATTGCGTATTCCGGCGAAATCGGCATGTTGTTTCGGAATTAAATCGACAGGTGATTTCGGAGGAAATCGACACCCTATTTCACTCGAAATCGGCACCCTGTTTCGGGCGAAACCGACACCCTCCAAAATCCTTCTGACGCTGAGTCTTTTTTCCATCATACTGACGAACCGGCAAAAAGTCGAGAGGAAAAAAAATGCAGAAATTTGTAAAAA
>CAYPPG010000102.1:10083-18441 GCA_964412555.1 uncultured bacterium | reverse complement strand
TTGTAAAGTGTACATTCCCACTGGCGATTTGTATGCCGCCGTTTGTTGCTTGGGCGTTTTTCAAACCGTCGATCATGTTGCTGATTGTAATGGGAAGTAATCCATTTGCACCGGTTTGGACTTGAAATTCCAACTCCACGAACAGTCCGCTTCCGGTTACCGCCGCTCCGGAACCAGCGAATCCGGCGACGGTGATGCCGCCATCGCTATTTTGAAATCCGGTAAGGGTAGAGAATCCACTCGTCAATGTTCCCGCTTTTTTGACTTGCAAGAATTGTAAAGCCTGAGTATTGAAACTGATGTTGAATGAGAACGATGTAATGGTTTGCGCCTCATAGATTCGTACCGGTACGGATACTGTCGAACCAGCCGGCGAACTTACGGTATCCATGACCAATGAGAACGTTGTGGGAGTATTTGCCGGCGGCGGTGTAGGGATTGGAGTTTGTGCAGCGATTGGAGTCGCTGTGGGTGTGTTTTGAACTGGAGTTGTATTGCCGGAAACCTGGATTCCTCCCGCTGCAGTAGTTGCGCCTGCGAGTCCGTCAATCAGATTGCTGGGGGTGATTTCTTGTAATCCGGCGCTTGCAGTTGATTTGACTTTGAACTTTACGAGGATAAGTACTCCATCTCCTGAAATTGCGGGAGCCGAACCGGCAAATCCGGCAACGGTGACTTTGCCGGTTCCAGGGATGGGGGAGACGGTCGAATAGTTTGCCGTTAGCGTTCCACTGCGGTCGAGTTCCACAAATTCCAACTGATCGGTGGGATAATTCAGCGCGAAAGAGAAGGAAGTGATTTCGGATGCTCCTGTAATGTGGACGGGGACGGTTACGGTTGATCCCGGAGTTGCATTGACGGTATCCATGGTTAAGGATTCGGCGCTTTTGGGATTGATGGAAACCGCTCGCGTTGATTTGCGGGTGGTTTTGCCGCTGAGGATGCGGATATATTCTTCAAAGATGGCTTGGGCGTCGCTGGGGGTTACATTTCCATCTTGGTTGAAATCGGCGAGCCATAATTCGCTGCCGGTTGAGAAGGGAGGATTTGCGGAAATCGTTCCGCCGACGACATCCATGAACAATTCGAAGGCCGCTTGGGCGTCCGCAGGAGTGATGCTGCCGTCTTGATTGACATCACCGCGGAGCGCATCACTTTGCGTGGGCACTGTCGGAACCGGAATCGGTTGAAGTGGCGTTGGTGTCGAGACAGGGGAGGATGAATCGATTCGAAAGAGCATGGAGAGCTCGTCAAAATAGGGCCTCGTGCTGTAACTGTTTGAATCTCCCATAATGTTAAATTCAATGGAACGAGTATTTGGTGGAGGAACGATCTCGCGGTATTTAAATTCCAACCATTGGCTTTCGCTCTTGAGGGAACGTTGTTCCCAAACGCCTAATTCGAAATCGAGGGCATCAAGGAATCGCAATTTTATCCCCGCTGTACAATACTGTTTTGTATAGATCCATGCGCCCAGGATAATTTCAGCATTGCCGGTATCAATCTGTTGTGAATACTGAGAAACATTGACACGCTGGAAGGCATTGGAGAAATCTCCTTTGAGCGCGAAACAGCTTTCCCCGGCGAATTTGTAATCCGACCGGATGACGCAGCTTCCGGCGGTGACCGTCCATTCGGTCATTTCCGTTTCGGCGCCACCGTTTTGAACGAGATTCTCGGTGATTTGTTGGGTGAAACCGGTTGCGGTGAAGAGGATGCAGAATACGGCGATGGAAAGGCAATACTTTTTCATTTGTTTACTCCTTGTATAAAATTATTTATATAGATTATTGGCTTAGAATTTGTATGTATTGTTCGAAAATGGCCTGGGCATCGGCGGGGGTTACAATGCCGTCTTGATTGTAATCCGCCAGCCATTCATCGGAGCCGGTGGTGAAGGGGGGATTGGGGGATCGAGCGCCGGCGATGATTTGGATGTATAACTCGAAGGCGGCTTGGGCGTCGGCGGGGGTGATCAATGTATCTTTCGTTACGTCGCCAAGATTGAAGGTGTTCTGACTTTGAATCTGATTTTCAACAAATACATCTACATAGGCCAGATAAGGCAGGATAGAATCGATGATCGGGTATTCCGGTTCGATCTCGTATTGGATTTGTGACAAGATGTCCATTAACACTTTTTCCAATGCTCGAATCCGGTAATCACACCAAGTGGAAAATTGTCCGGCAAAGCCGCTACGCAATTTTGCTTCCAAATCGGTATGATCAGGAAGCCGGTCTTGGCCATAGAGCATGCCGCGCAGATAATCGTGGTAATTGATCACCTGGGGGAGTGCCAGTGTAATGTATGATTCTAGCAATCTTTTAGCACCGCTTAGTCTATAGGCCTCATTTTGGAAACGCGCTTGCAAATCCTGTCCCAGTTTTTGATTGTATTGCTGCCGGATTGATGTTAGTTCAGAGGATAATGAATCCTGCAAATCGGTTGGAAATAACGCACATTTTTGGAGGAACATACCGGCTAAATGTGTTTTATAGGCATCGCTCAGTAGAAGGCCTTCTTTCCAGTTATTTGCCGTATATTCATAAGGATCGTGATTCAACACGACTTGTTCTTTCATCGTTCTTCTCTCGGGAAAGAAGTAATATTGATGAAAATGCGTTTGTTCAGGATGAATATATTGATCGGAGAAAATAGGATACCTGTTTCCATGAACATCCTCGAATAGAATATCGCTGCCGATCGTCAAATTACCGTTATAATCAAAAATCCAATGGATGTTTGAAGTTAGAAGGCTTCGTGTAACATTAATTTCTTCATTTGAAAAAGTGATCTCTCGTATCAAACATTTAAATTGGCCCATCCCACAAGCACTTGCCATCACATGATTGTATAGATCGGTTTCCTGTAAGTCCCAAAATGGAAGAGGAAATTCAATCGATTGGAGTTGTGTCGAGTGGTCAGCAATATCGATTGGTAATGAGGAGGGCATATGATAGGGGCGAAGATTTTGGATCGTGTAGGTCGCTTCATCGATCAAATCGGTAATTTCCGTTGGGTAAAAGGATAGATTATTTACAATGGATTGTGTCACATGAGAAATAAATGTATCCATTAAATGTACACCGGTATCCCAGTTTTCTTGCAAATATGTGTATGGATTTATCGTTGTGATTTCTTCAACACGATGAGGATAAAGTGAACTGTTGGACAATACAAAATGATGATAGTCAACATTATTGGAGGATAAAAATTGATCAGATACTAACTGGAAAGTATAGCCTTCATTCGATATAAATTCGATTTTGTAATTGATCTGCAAATTTCCCTTATATGTGTATTGGTATGCATAACCGCCATAAGAATATAAATTTGATTTTTCATAATCTTGATACTGAAATTTCGCATCCGTAATGACACATTTCAATTGTCCCATTCCTAAATACTCAGCCAAGACGTATTTTATTAACTTTGTTTGAGCGATATCTGAAGCGGTGAGGGGGAAAGGAAGTGTTGCCAAAGATATGTCGTGATCGGCGACTTCAACCGGTAGAAGTTGTGGTACATAATCCGTGGGTAAAGTATTCGAATTTCTTGCACTGGCTTCATACCACAGATCGAATGAATAATTGGTATACTCATGACGTTCATTCAGGTTTTCATAAATATATTGTTGTTGATAAGACGAAACAGCATTGTCTAATTCTTGTATACGTTGCTTGTAATTGTTAATTAATTGTTGGAAAAAGTGTGGATTTGTTGTATAGTTATTCGCTTCGGAAATGGAGGTCAATGCGCGGCAAAACTGTTTGATATCTTGTCCTTTTTGCATGAGGTTTGCGATATCATTGCGGATATCTCGTTTTGATTTTTCATTTACATTCGGAATGTGTTCCGGCCAGACAGAAATGAGTTTGATAAACGGTTCGACCGATTTTCCCCATATCATTGGATTCGCAAGAGTGTTGGGATTCGGGATGTTATTCACTTGAAATCGGTGTTTCGCGATTGCGGCTAAATAATCGATGTTGTTATGAAACGGCAGTACTTCGAATTGCTGATATACGTCATCATCTTCCATTCGCGAAAGATCGGTCAAGCGTGCCGGATTTCCCGTTTCCAGCGCGTCCCCGGCATGGAGAGTGGCATAATAATAGACGTTCTTGTATAGATCGATAAAATCTTGGTAAGAAATCAATGAACTATCCGGATTGCGAATCATATCTTCCAGAATGTACGTGCGGTTTTCCATGAATTCACGACGAAAACCATCTCGCAAACCGGTTAAAACATCATATTCAAAGCGCCACACATCTTTTTGAAAGGAAATGAGATTTGATTCGATTTCACCCAACCGTGTTCGAATATCGTCGATTTCAAAATCCAATTCGGCGAATTCACCTGTGATCGTGTCATATATTTTACTGAGACTGGTGTCGACACGATCGAATCGTTCATTCATCATTTCCCCTAAGTGTACAATTTGCTGTTGCAGTGCAGCAAGTCTTTCAAAAATCATGCTTTCCGCAGAGGGCTGTCTACCTTGAAAGAGCGTCGAGATATTGCCAATGATTCCAATGACATTCGAGGTAAGGATAGCCGTCCCTAATCCCTCTGCCATAAAATCGTTTACATCATCTAGTGATTTAAGAGCATCAACGTTTTGACGCCATTGGCTCAGTGAAGATGTCAATTGATATGTCGAGTTGCCGATGATATCGATTTGGCGTTCTAAATCAGGATCGAACATGCCACCGAGTTTTGAAAGAAGGGAAATGGAAGAATGAATTCCTTTGATTTTCGTTTGATTGGCTTGTTTTTCTTGTTCAATTTTTTGTAAGGTCGATTCGAGTTGAGGTCCAATCCCTTCCAATATGTTTCTCGGAATAGAAGTGATATTACCGTTTATTGTTTGGATTTCTTCTTCAAATCCGGAAATCATATTCCTCATTTTATTGATTTTGTCATCAAGATGATTCAACAATCTTGATTGGTCAATTTGACCATTTTTCAGATTGGTTAACAACTCATTTGTTTCGGTAAAGTGACTAGCATACTCTTCAAGACTCGCATCTAATTTTACATCGAGTTCATTCATAAACTCTTCGAAATAAGGTTTGAAATCGGGATTTTCTTGGCTGACTTGATGAAGTTCTCTTACAATTTCTTTTTTATCATTTTCCGGATCGGAAGTGTGCAGATAAGGACTATCTTCCGCAGTTAGCGGTTTACCAAAAAAAAGTTCATTTAGACGTTCCGCCGAACTATTCGCAGTTTGTACAATGCCGGCCAATTCTGGTTTCCCGATTGCTGTAAATGCTATGGAAGATCCAACAACCAAGGCGTGTCGGGTCATTTCAATGCCTTTGTAGATATTCCACAACAATTTTCGTTCATCCGCATACCATGACCCTTCTGTTACATTGGTATTGGGATTCAGATTTTCCTTGATTACAGCTAATTTTGTTAAAGAGGAAGCCAGTTCATCCGGATCCATCTGGTCTGCTTTATCCAAAACAAGTTCCAACATCAATTCTTCTCGGAGGGATTCTTTATTTACCTCCGACCAATTCATTGAGGATTGATTCTCGTTGTTTTCAATCCCTTGGCTATAAATGGAATCCCCTATAAATAAAAATAAGAAAAGGAAGATACAAAAATGAGTTCGCCAATTCTTCGTCTTCAATACAACTGCCATTCTGAAACCTCCGTTGTCTCCACCTCGAATTCGACATTCGTATAATGCACTTCATAAAACGCGCCGGGTTTCCCAGAGCCGCTGACCAAACCGACATAGACGGGATCGGTGAAATTCAAGACACTTTTGTTCGCCTGTGTCCATTTGTTGGTTTGTATGTTGAAATAGTTCATGGTGATTTCATTTCCCCGGCGGATCAGTTCGAGTTGGCCATCTTGGACGGTTGATTTGAGAAGGTCGATTGAACCGCCAAAGATGCTGCCGGGAGTGGTGCGATAGGCATATCCCGCATTTCGGTTCATTGCATTGGAACGCACGACGGCTGCGTAGGCAATCGGGGCCGGAACAAGTTCATCATATACCCCAATTCCGGCTACTCCCCAGGCGCTTGCGTTTCGGTTCTCCGCCACAACTTTCGCACGCAGACGGAAATCACCGGCCACTTCGGAATAAACGAAGAAATAATCCGTTGCCAATAGATCCTTCCCGCCTGCGAACATCACATATTCTCCGGTCTCCGGATCATATTCAATCGTTCCAGGGGGTGAAGGTTTTCCAACATCGGCGTAATTCTCAAATGCACCGACTTGTTTCAAAAAAGGAAGGCTTTTTACGCCGTTGATTTCCAACTCCCCGACAAATCCTCGAAATACCGCATCTTCTGTTGCTGTACTCGGAGGAATCGCGGTGTAGGTCAGTTCTTCATCTCCCGATACGGCCGGTAAGGACCAGGTGATCGTTCCATCTGTGGTACTCCCCTCATGGGAAATATTTTCGGTGTTCCATCCTTCCGGAAGATGTTCCTCTATCCTGATTGCGTCTCCCGTACCGAAAAGATTCAAAGAAACCTCAACAGGCTCATTGGGTGAAAATGAGGTTTGTGGAACAATGCGTTCGGCTGAAGGCGGCAAGGGCGTCAATTGGACATCCTGGAAAGTACCTTTCGCATAGTGTCCGTCATCATACGATGTGACATAGAATCCTGTATACACCGGATCCTCACATTCGATTTTCTCTTGCTTGAACAAAATCCGTTCACCTGTGCCGGCATCGTAATAGTAGGCGCTCATATAATTGCCGGTTCGCACCACTTCCAAACGGTGATCATGATGATGGGATTGTAATAGATTGGAGAAACCGGCCGTTCCGTTCACGGTAGCCCGATATTGTGCTTCCGCCATGAATTCCTTGGCACGCAGTCCGAATCCAAAATAGAGATCGTTTGGCGCGAGGGTGTTGCGAACCATAAGGCCGGCCATGCTCCAGGCCTTTTGGGTGTCAATGTATTCAGGGGTTATATTCGCAAGCAGTTTAAAATTCTCATTCATTTCGAGGTAAGCAAAATAAAATTCATCGGACTGAGACCAGATTCCTTCTCCGCTGCCCGTCAGAATATACGTACCGTCATCGGGATGGTATTCGGCCGATCCAGCGGCCATGACATTTCCTATATCTTGATGGGCTGTGAATATCCCGAGAGCCTGTTGCTTCGATAAGGTTGAATCCCCGATGATGTCAAACCCGTTGACCGCCCCGTTAAACTGAGCATTCTCACTGAATCCTTCCGGAGGTGTTGCCATATAGGTCAACGTTTGAGAACCGATAAAATCGGGGAGTTCCCATGTAATTGTGCCGTTTTGAAATATACCGCCATCGGAAATGTCCGTGATCTGCCAGTCTTCGGGAGGATTTTCTTGAACGGTAATTTCGCCCGATTCTCCACTCAACTCAATCGAAGCTTGAATCGGTTCCAAGGGAGTATATAAAACATGCGATAATTCCCGTACACCGGCTGCAGGAATTGCTTCCAAAACCACATCGGTAAACACACCGGTCGCATAAGCGCCGTCATCGTGGGACGTCACGCCCAAGCCGGCATAGACAAGCTCTTCTAATTCAATCTTTTTTGTATCGTAAAGAACGGATTCACCGGTAGTGGGATCAATATAAAATCCTTGAACCGTATTCCCGATGCGAATCAGTTCAAATTGAGCATCGTGGAGTGTATCGGGTACAAATAATCCAGCAATTGCCTCATTGGAAGGAAACGCGCGATGCTGAAACATCGCCTTCTGATCGCGAGAACGAACCAAGACATCGAAGAACGATGAATTGGTGTCTAATGTATTTCGGATCATCAACACCGCTTTCGCCCAATCGCTGGTACCGTCTTCATTGTACACGAGCATCGTTCCGCGCAAACGGAAATTTCCGGAGAGTTCCTTGTACACAAAATGGAATTCATCGGAATTCCCCCAGATGTCACTTCCGCTTCCTTTTATTTCATATTCCTTCTGATCGGGGTTGTACGTTGCTTCGCCCGGAGCCGAAACTGCGCCGATATCGGCGTGATTGTCGAATATGCCGATGGGTTGGGGTTGTGCGTATCCTGTGTGCACGAGTAATACAACAATTAAAGAAAAACCTAATCGTTTGCTTGTATTCATTATTTCTTACTTAACCTTTCTTTACATTTTTTAAGGGTTACCCGCTGATTATCATCTTTCGCCCATTCAGGGCTATTTCCTTTTGTTGGTTTAAGTTGTCCAGGGGCGTTGCCCGCTGGCTATCGTCTTTCGCCCATTCAGGGCTGTTTCCTGTTGTTGGTTTAATTTGTCCAGGGGCGTTGCCCGCTGGCTATCGTCTTTCGCCCATTCAGGGCTATTTCCTTTTGTTGGTTTAAGTTGTCCAGGGGCGT
>CAYPPG010000102.1:0-9983 GCA_964412555.1 uncultured bacterium | reverse complement strand
TTAATTTGTCCAGGGGCGTTGCCCGCTGGCTATCGTCTTTCGCCCATTCAGGGCTGTTTCCTGTTGTTGGTTTAATTTGTCCAGGGGCGTTGCCCGCTGGCTATTGTCTTTCGCCCATTCAGGGCTGTTTCCTTTTGTCGGTTTACGTTGTCCAGGGGCGTTGCCCACTGGCTATTGTCTGTCACTTTTTCAGGGTGGTTCCTCCCGTCCTTCTTGGGGGAGTTAGAAAGGGGATAACATATCCCGCTGTTCATGAGGTAACCTCCAACTTCTTGTTTTCAAAATGATATGGAAATACTTCCGTCGAAGATAGACGGGAAAACCCTAGAATCCGGCAAGGGAAAGGCTATCGGTTTATTAGTCCAAAGAGGTTATGCCCTCTTTGATCGCATATTTCGTCAATTCGGCAATCGAATGAAGGTCGAGTTTCTCCATGATTTGCCTTCGGCGGGCTTCGACAGTTTTCACACTTACATAAGTCACGTCTGCGATCTCTTTGGTGGTTTTTCCTTCCGCCACCATTTGCAAAACCTCCCGTTCACGTGGGGTTAATTGGCGGTGGGATGCAAAAATGGTATCGTTGGAATCCGGATAGCGAAAACCATCGATCACCACACCGGTAATTTCAGGACTGATAAAAAAGTTGCCGCGGCTCACATGTTTCAAGGCCAAAACAACCTCATCGATAGCGCATTCTTTCAAAAGATAGCCGGAAACACCGGCATGGAGCGCCCGTTGTACATAGTGTTTATCGGAATGCATAGAAAGAATAATGATTTTCGTCCTGGGATATTCTTCCAAAATTTGATGGGCCGCATCGATGCCATTCAATTCGGGCATGCTGATATCCAGGATCACAATATCGGGATGGTGTGTACGGGCCATGTCGACTGCTTCACGTCCATTTTCCGCTTCGGCAATGATAGTATATCCCATTTCGGATTCAACGGTTTGCTTCACTCCGGTACGGGTTAACGCGTGATCATCCGCCAATAACACAGTGGTATTCATATTGTTTTCTTTCTTCGAGATGAGAATGAATCTTCAAAGTATAAAGGAACGAGTCAATTGGAATAGTAGGGAAATCCCTATTCCACCGTATCCTTTCCCTATTTCTCAATTCCCGAAAGGGGGAGCTGAATGACGATTCTCGTCCCTCCCTGCGGAGGGGATTCGCAAAGGAACGTACCATTCAAATATTCGATTCGCTCCCGGATTCGAAAGATTCCATATCCCCCGTTCGCTTTTGCCGACTTGGAGCAGTTTTCGTAATCGAAACCGATGCCATGATCTTCTACGACGATTTGAACATGATCCCCTTCTTTCGTTAGTGAGATGACCGCCGAGTCGGTTTTTGCATGCTTTACAATATTGAAAAGCAATTCCCGTACAGATCGAAACAAGAAGCCAAGCACATCATCCCGTAAAGGCTTTTCGTTTGCATCTTCATTGAATTGAATATGCATTCCGTATTGATTCTGAAATTGTTCAACTAGCCACTCCAGCGCGGCACCCAAGCCGAATTCATAAAGCACCGGGGGGCTGATTTCAAAGGTAAGTGTTCGAGTATCTTTAATGGTTTGTGTGATGATTTCCTTTGCTTGTTGAATCTCATTTTCAGCGGAATTCCCATCGGTTTTTCTTTGTATTGTAGAAATGATCATTCGGCAGGCGGCTAATCCATGCCCGATGCGGTCGTGTAGATCACTGGCGATTTTCCGGCGTTCTTGTTCTTCCGTCAAACTCAACTGTGCGGTAAGCGATTGCAGTCTTTTCTGATGAGCCAGTAGATGCCGGGTGCGCTCTTTGACCGCATTTTCCAAATTGAAATGATGGAACAAGTGTATAGCAATCGATATAAATAAAATCAAGATTCCTGCCGTAATCAGAATGAGAAAGACCGGTTCTTTATACCAAACCGTAACCACCTGAAACGGAAAACGGATTGGCGTGGGATCGACATTCAGATTGCAATCCATCGCGTGCACTTCAAACCAATGATTGCCCGCTGCCAAGTTCGAATAAACGGCAACGGTTGACAAATCGAAGGTGCTCCACGGACCGTCATCGATGCGGTGAGAATAATACAATTGATTTTTGGGGGTATATTTCCATTTATCGATCCCTGAAAAAACGAATGTTGCCTTCCCATGGGGGCCTACTTCTTGAGGATTCTGTTGAATGTCAAAGTACGTTTCCGGGGGATCCCGATCCGCCTCCGGAGAGAAACAGCGGATTCCGCCTGTTGTTGCAACCCAGATGCGTCCTTGCCGGTCTTCGTGAATATTCGCGCAAAAATCGACTGGGAGACCTTGCTCTTGTGTGTACGTGATCCAGTAGCCGTCGATGTGCCGGTGAACACCGGACTCCGAGGCCACCCAGATACTGCCGTCTCGCGCTTGTATCATGTCGGGAACCGCGCAAAGGTTGGTAAGAACCGTTTTCCATTGTTTTCCGTCATATTCCGAGATGCTATTCCGTCCTCCCACCCAGATGTTGCCATTGTCCAACTCTAAAAAGCATGGCGCTCCTACATCCTGATACCCATCCTCCGGCCCGAAGATGTTGAATTCTCCCTTGCGGATTCGTCCCGGTCCCATTTCTAAAGTGTGGCCGAACCAAATATCCCCATTTTTCGTTTCATGGATATCGATAATCCATTGTGGAAAATCCGGAATGGAATGCACGTCGAGTACTTTTTGAAACGTTTCGCCGTCATAGAGTTCCAAGGTTTTATAGCGGTTATCCTTATCCCGTGTTAGTGTCCAAACGGTTTCGATGTCATAGGGGCAAACGGAATCGGCTAAGTATTTCGGATGGTTGTAGAGATCGAATTTTTCTTCATTTGGTTGAAATCGGAAATACTCCATGTTTCCTCCGCACATTAGAATACTTCCATCTGCTAATACGACGCAATTTCTGGGATTCAAGGGGCTGCTAAATTTGCCTTTCGGATAAGGATACGATTTGACGCCTTCGTCTGAAATACGAAGCAATAGACTGACTCCGGCATACCAAATATGTCCCTGCGAATCTTCCACAATCCTGGTAAAGAGATTTTCATCGTATCGACTCGCCCCAATCGGCGCCTGCCATAGCGGAGGGGCATAACGAGCCAATCCCGACGGCATCGCTAACCAAAAAACGTTCTGTTCCTGAAGCGCTAACGACTGGATAGTCATGGGAATCAAATTATTTGAGTCGATTTTCATGATCCGGTCTTGTTCAACGACATGAAAATCATCCCGCATTCCATTCCCAAACAACCAACAGCGTCCAGCCGTATCCTGCCATCCCAAATGAAAGTGAACGGTCTCATGGCTGAATACAGTTTCCCAATTTCCTTTATTGAGTTGAATGAGTGATCTTGGACCTGAGGGGGGATACTCGATCGTAAAAAGACGGCCATCCGTTCCGATCACTTTGTTGTGAAAAGCAGAAGGCGAAGTGGCGCTCACCGGATAGGGAAATTCCGTCCAAGAAAACGGATCAATATCCCTTTCCTGACGCTGGACGTGAAGAACACTTTTGTCTCCGGATACCCACGCTCCCCCTTCTTTCGACGGAGATACCGCATAAGTAAATTTTGTGTTCTTGGTTTCAGATACAGGAATGACATTTTCCGTTTTTCTGGTTCGTGTATCAAAAGATTGCACATGGTCATCTACTGCAAAAAGAAGGTAATGGGGTTGGATAGACGCAAATCTCCATGCACCAGGACCAAAGAGTATATTGTCTAAACCAGGGAGAAGAAATTCAATCCATTGTTTTTTTGCAGGATCATATGTTGTGAAACCGCACAGTTTTTTACTTAAAAAAACCGATGAAAACGCCCACAGATTCCCCTGAGGTCCTTCATACACACGAACATGTGGACTGGGAGACGGGATTTTGTGTATGTGATAGCCGTCAAGAATGCTCATTTGCCTGACGCCACCATGATTGACCAATACCCGGCCGTCCGAAGTGATGCTGACACTGGCACAATTCGATTCTTCAAAACCATCGGCGGCTGTCCAAAACCGCCAAACCGGAAATCGCTCCGCCCGGCACTCTATACACCAACCGAAAATGAAAACAAAGAAGAGAAAGAAGAACTGCATGGGCATGGGAATTCTTATTGCATCTAGATATTGCGAATTTGATCATATGAATTGGTAATAGCATATCGTCTCGCACAAATGTTTGAAGGATGACAGTTTAATCAGCAATTCGTGTATGGAAACATTCAATTCCGGTTAAGAGTGACCGTTGCTTTTCACTTTGACTTCCGTTTTCTCCTAATAGGGTAAAATAAATTTTAAGAACAACTTCATCGTATTGCCTTGTACAGCCGAAAAACCAAATCATTCTCACAGGTTTTGATCAAGAAAAACAATAGACAGAGTTGTAAACGAACTTCCAAAACGGTACACTACCATGAACACTTTATTGCAGGAGATGTTAATGCCGACGAAAACTCGTGGACTACCGATAATCAGGCGAGGATTCGGTCTGAAAGATGAGGTTGCCGATACCTTGCAAACAGAATACAAGAGCAACTTGATTCAACATCTGCGAGATCACGGATCGCCCCTCCAAATCGGAGATTTGCGAATATTGCTGGCGAAAGAGTTCGGGTTTTGTTATGGCGTGGACCGCGCCGTGGATTATGCCTATGAAACCCGGCGTATGTTTCCGGACAAGACGATCTATATTACATCCGAGATCATCCACAATCCCCGTGTCAATCGTAATTTGCGGGAAATGGGGATTCGATTCCTTAGCGGGGGAGATGGAGAAAATTACATTTACGAAGATATCAAACCGGAAGATATCGTGATTCTTCCCGCTTTCGGAGCCGGGGTTACGGACATGGAAAAGTTGACCGCGATCGGCTGCACGATGGTGGACACAACATGCGGCTCTGTCATGAATGTGTGGAAGCGTGTCGAAAAAAACGCCAAAGACGGATACACTTCGATTATCCACGGAAAATATACGCACGAAGAAACCGTGGCCACCAGCACGCGAGTTTTGCAATTTTCCGGGGGACGCTACGTGATCATTCGCGATGAAGCGGAAGCCGAGATCGTCTGTGATTATATTCGGCGTGGTGGTAATCGTGAGGACTTTTTGAAAAAATTTCAAAACGCTCTGAGTCCCGATTTCGATCCGGACCGTGATTTGCAAAAAGTAGGATTGGCGAATCAAACTACCATGTTGAGTAGTGAGTCTCTGCATATTGCCAAAATGGTCGAAGAGGCAATCCGCGAAAGATACGGAGACGAAAATTGTGCAGATCATTTTCGTTCTTTCGACACAATTTGCAGCGCGACCCAAGAGCGTCAAGATGCCATGCTCGAATTGGCGAAATTGAAACCGGATGTATTCATCGTAGTCGGTGGATATAACAGCAGCAATACGACTCATTTATGCGAAATTGGAATGCGGTTTGCCCCGACTTATCATATCAGTGAAGCGGAATGTATTGTTTCCGCTGATGAAATTCATCATAAACCTTATACAAAACGCGAGGAATCGGTTACAAGAGATTGGCTTCCAAAATTCGGTGAGGTGACGATCGGAGTGACCTCCGGTGCCTCCACACCGGATAAAGTCGTTGAAGAAACGATTATCCGCATTTTTGAATGCCGTGGCTACTCCCGTGCTTTTGTGCTGGAACAATGCAACGGAACCGCCGAAGTGATGAAATAAAGCATAGACTCGGTCGGCTCTGGACCAACAAACCAAAAATCCACATTCTTTTCTCATTTTGTATAGACCTTGACGAAATAAGAGAAAGAGGAAAAATACATCTTTGCTGATAAAATATCAGTATGTAATGCAATCGTGAAGAGCAGTTAAAGGCGTGTAGCTCAATTGGCTAGAGCAGCTGACTCCAAATCAGCAGGTTGGGGGTTCGAGTCCCTCCACGCCTGACTAAATAACCCCCTGAAAACATTGATCTTAGCACCACTCCTTTCTTCGATAAATTTTATTTTTATCCTTGCTATTGCCCAAATTTTGCCCAAATTTCCGGTAAGCATCGGTAACTCCAGTTATATGATGGACGAGTAATTTTTATAGAATTGTGCGCCATCAGATTTTCCTAGAATGTTCCCTACATATTTCGAATAGACTCTGATAACCATGTCGGTATTCTGATGTCCCAAAAATTGAGCAATCCACAAAGGATTTTCTCCGCAACTCATTGCAATTGTAGCGAATGAATGACGGGTTTGTCGCATATCACGGTATGTGACACCTGCCTTACTCAGCGTTGGAATCCATATGTTCTTTCTCAAATTACTCGGATCTATTCTTGTCCCTATTTCCGAACAAAAGAAATATTCACTCTTGAATTGTTCACATGTTACTTTTTGTTGTTCCAAAACCTTGATCATCTGGGGATTCAGATAAAGAATACGTTCGCTTGAATCGTTCTTTGTTTTGGCTTCAACAGGATATCGAAATTCATTTCTTGAGATCGCTCTTCGAATATAAATGATATTTTGTTCCCAATCTATATCGATGGGTTTCAATGCTATCTGTTCACTTTGACGAAGACCTGTTAAAAATGCGAATAGAAAAAATGGTTTCCAAAAATCCGGCAGATTTTCTATGATTTTTTGTTGCTCATTAAGCGTGAATGGCTGGATCATATATTCCGTTTTTCTTTCCTTGAGTTTTTTGTACTTGAAAAAAGGATTATATGTATTTCCCCAGCCGTATTCATCAGAAGCGTCATTCACGATTCGTTTGAATAAAACCATGAATTTGTTTACTGACTTGTTGCTGACAATTTTACTGCGATATTTTTGTTTCTTACACCAAACATGAAATTTCTTGAAAGCCGGATTTCCCAACTCTCCAAATGTCAATGGTCCAAAAAATGGTTCAAGATAACGATCAATGATCATTTTATAATAGGATAACGTGCTCGGTTGAACATCACCTTGATCCCGAAGTTCCATATACCACTGCGGTATATATTCTTTGCATTGAACATCGTCGGGATTTTTCGCTAATTTCAAAGTGCGAATTTCCTTATCAGAGAAATATTTCTTTTTTGAACTCCTCGGAAATACCTCCGCAAATCGGAATGTTCCCAGTTGGATCGATGCATGCATGCGGTTCAATTGTTCTCTGACGATGTCGACGTTTTCCGGTGTCCAAGGAAGTTCGGAGGATTCCCGGACTCGTTCGCCTAAATAACGGAAATCGACATAAACTTTTCCTTGGATGTTACGCACGGAACCAAATTTCCCTCGGTTAATACCTTTCTTACGATTCTTTTGTTTTTTTCCATTGTTTCGAGTTGAATGTTTTTTGTTTTTGATATCCATTTTTTATCCTCTCATAGGCACAAACCTCCCTTCCGTGGATATCACCATTTGAAAAAAAGTAATTGAAAAATGGCTGAATGGGAAGAGAGACTTGTGTATTTTGGGTATTTTTCGATTCAAATATTGAAAGCGCTTTTTTGTTTTGAACGGGAATACCGTTGAGTCATTAAACAGTTTTCAGATTGCAGCGGTCTTTTGTGTTCAATATCTTCTGAATCATTCTTTTTGATAGATTCTGGATTATTCGTTGGATCTTCCAATAAAAATTCAATCGCTTGTTGTTTGAATAATATTTTCTTCCGGGACGGCTTTATATAATGAATGCCGCGCTGTAGTTTGACGGAGCTGATTTTGTTGTATATTGTCTGTTTGGCGAAACGGGTTATTTCAACGATCTCTTGAAGTGTGTAATATTTATCCATATGGGATGCTCCTGAAAGTTGGTTTCAGGAGTTTGTTAGGAAGGAGTTCATACACCCTTTTAGAGATAGTACAATTCCTTTTTTGGGGATATTCATCTGCGGAAATTGAGAATATGACTTCATGAAAACTCTTCAGGATTTTCAAAATCTCATTGCTCAATGCCGTTCAAGGGCTAGAAAAAAAAAGCGGGAACGCTACATGGCGCTTGAAGTGATATTGAAAATGATGCTTTATTGCGGTGTAACGGCACAAGAAATTCCGTTTATGTGGATTCAGGATGTTCAAGACAAAAAAAGAAAGATAAAAGATTCGATTCCCTCCTATTTGTATATCGATACAATTGACATCACACCGGTGAAGAATGAATTGGATCATTATGTTCAATATTTGATGCAGAATAACCAGCCATTTATACGTAAATCACCGCTCTTTCCCACTTTTCCGAGATATCAAGCCATTCAACGAGCCATTTCACGGCTTGATTCTTCATTTTCTATAGAAATAATCCATGAAATTGCCCGGCAAAATGGTTTTCCGATCCGGCGTACTCGTTTGATGAAGAAACGGCGGGTGGCTAGTTATAATAATTGTATAAAGCGATTCTTTGAAATAACCAGTATCAATGATTATCGAAAGAAAAAACACAGGGCGACACTTCTTTACAGAAAGATTCAGCATATTCGTAAGACAGATTTGTCGGAACACTGGAATATTATATTGAAAAGCGTTCAAAAAATCTAAACAATAATCCATGATGGAGTTTGAACCTGAAAAGTATTGAGTTGACTCAACGGTTTCTTGGTTTTTTTGGGGGGATTTTTGTTGAATTCAGGATGAACAAATGTTGATTCATACTCATTTATCTAGACATTCCTTTGTGGTAGTATAAATGAAAGATAGATAAATGATGCAAAAAATTTATAGTACACAAGCGGATTCTTGCAAGAATAATTACAGAAACAGAGAAATTGTCGTAGGTAATACGATTGGTGTTTATAAGGATCATTTCAACAATTATGGAAGTAAACATTATCTTTTGGCAGGGTATTGAATTCAAATCTTTTACGACACTCAATTATATCTCTCTGTTATTTCAAGACTTATATCATATCGCTCCTCCGATACCCTTCACATCCCTTGAAAAAACAAACCTTTTCTATTTTAATGAATCAATACTCATCTATCATGAAAAAGGATATGATTCAATGACAGAAAAGAAAGACAAATACAACGTCCAAATGATTTCCATTGAAAAAATTGAATCCAATCCGGATCAATCCAGAATCTACATTGATGAAGACCGGCTAAAAGATTTGATGAATTCAATCAAGAAAAATGGTATTTTACAACCCATTTTAGTGCGGAGTGATGACAAAAGAACTGTTCTTGTCGCCGGTCAGAGAAGGTTGGAAGCGGCAAAACGGTTACAATTGGACCAAGTCCCTGTGTTTTTTATCAGTGATGATCCATTGGAAATCAGTCTAATTGAAAATCTCCAACGGGAAGATTTACATCCCATTGATGAAAGTGAAGGACTTTTCAAATTAATGGAAAAGCGAGAAAAAGAAAATGGGGAATGTACACAACAAGAACTGGCGGCAATTGTTGGGAAAAAACAAAATACAGTATCCGAAATTTTGACATTGATGAAAATTCCAGATGATATAAGAGATGAATGCCGGAAAGAAGCGGTATGGACACGAAAAAATCTTCTAAATATAGCCAAGTTGAAAAAAGAAGAAACGATGAGGAAAGCGTATCAGAAAATGAAGAAAGATTTTTCTTCGGCGGAGAAGAAGAAAAAAGAATCTCCAAAAATGAATGTCGAGGAGAAAAAATCAGTTGCTTTTATTCGAAAAATTGATACATTGGATAAGTCTCTTGGCAAATTGAAGGTTGAAAAAATAAGAGAGGAACGGAAAAAGGAAATCACAGATAAATTGAATGAATTGATGAAATCGATTGATGAGGCGATGAAAATGATTAGTGGGTGATTTTTGAAACTTTAATTCATGAATCGAATATTCATAATTAGATTTATCATTAATAAACTCCATTCTCATTGGTTCATGGAAGAAAGAATATTATTTCAAGACAATATTTGCAAGATTAAAACTTTCTTTCTTTTTGTCCATTCATACAAAATATCATACAGGAGATTTTTTCAGGAGACTTATTATGAATAACCAAGAAGTGAAATTGAGATATGATAAAGAATATGAAAAGTGTCAT